>NZ_LRUJ01000087.1 GCF_001548475.1 Bordetella hinzii LMG 13501 | reverse complement strand
GCCTTCGTCGCCGCCTGGCCGGGCCGCAAGCCGCTGGTGCTGGTGCCCACCGCGTACCCGCAGCTGGGCGAGCGGGATATCGCCGCGCTGGGCAAGGTGGGCGTGGTCATCTACGGCAACCACGCCATCCGCGCCGCCGTGGGCGCCATGCGCGAGGTCTTCGCGCAGATCCGCCGCGACCAGGGCATCGGCCAGGCCGATGGCGGCCTGCCCACGGTCAAGGAGATCATCGCCCTGCAGGGCGATGCGCACATGCGCGAGATCGAGGCCCGCTACCTGAAGTAGGCCGCCCGGCGCGGGCGGCCGCGCGTCCTTACTTGGCGGTGATCTTCGCGTCGCGGATGATGCGCGCGAAGTTGTCCACGTCCTGGCGGAAGAACTTCTCGAAGCTGGCCTGGTCGCGGTACTCGACGCGCGCGCCGGTGCTTTCGAGCGACTTGACCAGCTCCGGGTCGGCCATGATGCGGCCCACCGCGTCCGACAGTTTCTTGACCACGGGCGCGGGGGTGCCGGCCGGCGCGAACAGGGCGATCCACGAACTCATG
>NZ_LRUJ01000086.1 GCF_001548475.1 Bordetella hinzii LMG 13501 | reverse complement strand
CGCTGGAGGAGACGGCCGCGTCGATGGAAGAGCTGGCCTCGACGGTCAAGCAGAACGCGGACAATGCGCGCCAGGCGAATCAGCTGGCGGCCAGCGCCTCGGATGTGGCCGAACGCGGCGGCTCGGCGGTCTCGGAAGTGGTGCAGACCATGGAAGGGATTTCGGCCAGCTCGCGCAAGATTTCTGAGATCGTGTCGGTGATCGACGGGATCGCGTTCCAGACCAATATCCTGGCGTTGAACGCGGCGGTGGAAGCGGCGCGGGCGGGCGAGCAGGGCAAGGGTTTCGCGGTGGTGGCCGGCGAAGTGCGTTCGCTGGCGCAGCGCAGCGCGCAGGCGGCCAAGGAGATCAAGACGCTGATCGAGGATTCGGTGGGCAAGGTGGCGGCGGGCTCGCAGCAGGTCGAGCGCGCCGGGGCGACCATGCAGGAGATCGTGGCCTCGGTCAAGCGCGTGACCGACATCATGGGCGAGATCTCGGCGGCCTCGGAAGAGCAGTCCAGCGGCATCGAGCAGGTCAACCGCGCGGTCACGCAGATGGACGAGGTCACGCAGCAGAATGCCGCCCTGGTCGAGGAGGCGGCGGCCGCCGCC
>NZ_LRUJ01000085.1 GCF_001548475.1 Bordetella hinzii LMG 13501 | reverse complement strand
CGCGCGGCCATGGCGGCCACCATCTCGGGCTTGAGCACGCCGCCGGCCGACAGGCCCAGGAACACATCCGCGTCGCCGATCACGTCGGCCAGCTTGCGCGCCTCGGTCTTTTGCGCGAAGCGCGCCTTGTCCGGATCCATCAAGGTGGTGCGGCCTTCGTAGACCACGCCCTCGATATCGGTCACCCAGATGTTCTCCACCGGCAGGCCCAGGTCGACCATGAGGTCCAGGCAGGCCAGGGCGGCGGCGCCGGCGCCCGAGGTCACGACCTTGACCTTCTTGATGTCCTTGCCCACGACCTTCAGGCCGTTGATGAAGGCCGCGCACACGGTGATGGCCGTGCCATGCTGGTCGTCGTGAAAGACGGGGATCTTCATCCGTTCGCGCAGCTTGCGCTCGACGGTAAAGCACTCGGGCGCCTTGATGTCCTCGAGGTTGATGCCGCCGAAGGTGGGCTCCAGGCCGGCGATGATCTCGACCAGCTTGTCGGGATCGGTTTCGTTGATCTCGATGTCGAAGACGTCCAAGCCGGCGAACTTCTTGAACAGCACGGCCTTGCCTTCCATGACGGGCTTGGAGGCCAGCGCGCCGATATTGCCCAGGCCCAGCACGGCGGTGCCGTTGGAGATCACGCCCACCAGGTTGCCGCGCGCGGTGTAGCGGAAAGC
>NZ_LRUJ01000084.1 GCF_001548475.1 Bordetella hinzii LMG 13501 | reverse complement strand
TGATGGCGTCGTAGCTGCCCTCGGCCGGCTGGGCGATCGGCGTGATGCCGTACTCGTGCTTGGCCTCTTCGGCATCGACCCAGGGGTCGTAGACGTCCACATCCACGCTGTACTCGCCCAGCTCCTTGATGATGTCGACCACGCGCGTGTTGCGCAGGTCCGGGCAGTTTTCCTTGAAGGTCAGGCCCATGACCAGCACCTTGGCGCCCTGCACGTGCAGCCGCTTCTTGGTCATGCACTTGACCAGCTGCGACACCACATAGCCGCCCATGGAGTCGTTCAGCCGGCGGCCGGCCAGGATGATCTCCGGGTGGTAGCCGATGGATTGCGCCTTGTGCGTCAGGTAGTAGGGATCCACGCCGATGCAGTGCCCGCCCACCAGGCCCGGACGGAAAGGCAGGAAGTTCCACTTCGTGCCGGCCGCCTGCAGCACCGCCTCGGTGTCGATGCCCATCCGGTTGAAGATCAGCGCCAGCTCGTTGATGAGGGCGATGTTCACGTCGCGCTGCGTGTTCTCGATCACCTTGGCGGCCTCGGCCACGCGGATGCTGGAGGCCTTGTGCGTGCCGGCGACGATGATTTCCTGGTAGAGCTGGTCGACCAGCTCGGCGACTTCCGGAGTCGAGCCCGAAGTCACTTTCTTGATGGTCGAGACGCGGTGCGCCTTGTCGCCCGGGTTGATGCGCTCGGGGCTGTAGCCGGCGAAGAAATCGACGTTGTACTTCAGGCCCGAGACCCGTTCGAGCACCGGCACGCAGTCTTCTTCGGTCGCGCCCGGGTAGACGGTCGATTCGTAGATCACGATGTCGCCGCGCTTGAGCACCGCGCCTATGGTCTCGCTGGCCTTGACCAGCGG
>NZ_LRUJ01000083.1 GCF_001548475.1 Bordetella hinzii LMG 13501 | reverse complement strand
CCGGCGCCAACGGTACGGCCGCCTTCGCGGATAGCGAAGCGCAGACCTTCTTCCATGGCGATCGGGGCCAGCAGCTTGACCGTCATCGTCACGTTGTCACCCGGCAGGACCATTTCCTTGTCCTTGGGCAGGTCGATCGTGCCCGTCACGTCCGTCGTGCGGAAGTAGAACTGCGGACGATAGCCGTTGAAGAACGGCGTGTGACGCCCGCCCTCTTCCTTGGACAGAATGTACACCTCGGCGGTGAACTCCGTGTGCGGCGTGATCGAACCCGGCTTGGCCAGCACTTGGCCACGCTCGACGTCTTCGCGCTTGGTGCCGCGCAGCAGAATGCCCACGTTGTCGCCCGCTTGACCTTGGTCCAGCAGCTTGCGGAACATTTCCACGCCCGTGCACGTCGTCTTCACCGTCGGCTTGATGCCCACGATTTCGATTTCTTCGCCAACCTTCACCACACCGCGCTCGATACGGCCGGTCACCACGGTGCCGCGGCCAGAAATCGAGAACACGTCTTCCACCGGCATCAGGAACGCGCCATCCACCGCCCGCTCAGGCGTCGGAATGTACGAGTCCAGCGCCGCGGCCAGCGCCAGAATCGCCTGCTCGCCCAGTTCGCCCTTGTCGCCTTCCAGCGCCAGCTTGGCCGAACCCTTGACGATCGGCGTGTCATCGCCCGGGAAGTCGTACTTCGACAGCAGTTCGCGGACTTCCATCTCCACCAGCTCGAGCAGCTCGGCGTCGTCAACCATGTCCGCCTTGTTCAGGAAGACAATGATGTACGGCACGCCAACCTGGCGGCTCAGCAGAATGTGCTCGCGCGTCTGCGGCATCGGACCGTCAGCCGCCGACACCACCAGGATCGCGCCGTCCATCTGCGCCGCGCCCGTGATCATGTTCTTCACGTAGTCAGCGTGGCCCGGGCAGTCAACGTGCGCGTAGTGACGCGACTCCGTCTCGTACTCAACGTGAGCCGTGTTGATCGTGATGCCGCGCGCCTTCTCTTCCGGCGCCGCGTCAATCTGGTCGTAGCCCTTGGCTTCGCCACCGAACTTCGTCGACAGCACCGTCGTGATCGCCGCCGTCAACGTCGTTTTGCCGTGGTCAACGTGACCAATCGTACCCACGTTCACGTGCGGCTTGGTACGTTCAAACTTGCCTTTTGCCAT
>NZ_LRUJ01000082.1 GCF_001548475.1 Bordetella hinzii LMG 13501 | reverse complement strand
CCTGCCGCGATCTCGCGCGCGCCCACATTGATCTCGTCCACGCCCCGGCGCACGGTGGAGACCGTGCGCGTCAGGCTCTCCTGCATGCGCTTGAGCGCCGCGAACAGCTGGCCGATCTCATTGCTGTTGCGCACCTCCACCCGCGCCGTCAGGTCGCCGCCGGCAATCCGGTCAAAATGCTGCCCGGCTTCCAGCAAGGGGCGCACGACCAGGCGGCCGAAGACGATACGCGACAGCACCATCAGCACCAGCGCCAGCACCACCGCGCCGATCACGGCGATGATGGCGCTTTCGAAACTCTTGCGCGCATAGTCGATGGTCGCGTCCTGCTGCTGGTCGATATATTTGGAGAACTCGCCGATGGCCTCGATGAAGGCCGCGCTGCGCGGCGTGCCGTACTCGTTATTCACCATATAGAAGGTGGAGTAGTCCTCACTGCGCAGGGCTTCGACCATGGTGTCCACGCCGTCATCGATATACGAGCGATAGCGGCGCACGAGATTCATGGACAGCTGGCGGCCGGTATCGTCCTCCAGCATATTCTTCTGGAAATCGCTGAAGCGGTTGCGCACCCCGTTGAGCAGGTCGGTGGCGTCCTTCAGTGTCTTGGTGGCGGCCTGGCCCGCGTTCTCGCCGCTGCCCCAGCCGGACTCCTGCAGATGGCGCGCCGCCACCATCAGGGAGACGCGGGCGCGCAGCATGTCGCTGTTGATGATTTCGACCTGCTTGGCGCGGTCCGTCAGATCGTTGATCTGCTGCACGGCCTGGTAATTCTGCTGCAGAAAGTATGCCGCCATCGCGCCCAAGGCGGCGATCAAAAGGGCGAAAAAGCCCAGCAGGCACAACAACAGGGTGCCGACATGCGCATTGCGCAAGGAAAACGAACGCTTCTGCTTCTGTTTTGAGGGTCGCGACCGCTTCTTGGTCTTGGTCGGCTTGGCCTCGGATTCGAAACTGGTTTCCATTAACTTCCCCGTCCTTCTGATAAAGCGACAAAATGAGCAAGCCACCGCACCGGCCTCAGGGAAGGCATGGGCGATGGCCGACCGTTCCGAACGGTAGCGGTCTAGCGGCGGACGTGATTAACGAGCCGGTTTCTCTCCGGGCCCTGGGATCACGATGAGTTCTACCTCGGGCGCCGCGGTAGCGGCGGTGCCCGAGACCGCAGCGGTCTGCGGCGGTGGTGGCCCGAGGAGCTTGTCCCGCTCCCAGGGCTCTAGCAGGATGTTGGTGGTATCCAACAGCCTGACCAGACGGCCATCCGGCCCGAACTGCAACAGGGCCTCTTTCCTGCTGTAGAAGCCGTCGGTCAAAAACGTGATATGGGAGCGCCACAACGCCACCCGGCTGCCGTCGGGCCGGTTGTAGATCTGGTCGGGCAAGGCGCCGAGCGCCCGCGCCGCGTCGTCCAGGCTGCTTTGCCCCGGCGTGAGGGTGGACAACTTGCCCCCGTCGAAGTTATGCCCCGAGACCGCGCAGCCACCAAGCAGCAGCAGGGTCAGGCACCAGGACATCATCAGTTTGAACACGGCATCCCACTCCCGAGGGCTTGTCCGCCCTCATTGCCGGCCCCGGAGGGCCGGTCGGTTTAAAACGATTCCCAATCCTCATCGGCGCCCCGCCGGGCTGCCGCCGGCCGCGGCGGCTCGGCGGGTGGCGCGGCCGGGCGCCGGCGGCGATG
>NZ_LRUJ01000081.1 GCF_001548475.1 Bordetella hinzii LMG 13501 | reverse complement strand
CGCCCGCGGCCGAACCGCCGCGCTGGGCCTCCCGGGCCTGCCAGGCCGCCTCCGAGACGCGCTGCAACTCCTGGGACAGGCTGCCCCATTTGCCGGCCAGCGCCCAATCGGCCGCCGTCTGACCCTTCAGGTCCTGGGTGGTCGGATCCGCGCCGGCGTCCAGCAGCAACTGCACCATGGCCCGGTTGCCGGAATACCCCGCCATCATGAGCGGCGTGCGGCCCTCCGAGGACGGCGCGTTGACCATCGCGCCTTGGGACAGCAGCAGCTTGGCGGTGTCCACCTGGCCCTTGGAAGCCGCATAGTGCAAGGGCGTCCACCCCAGCCGGTTGACCTCGGCACCGCGCGCGATGAGTTTGCGCGCCCGCTCCGTCTGCCCAGCCAGCGCCAGATACATCAGTGGGGTTTCGCCGGCGGGATTCTGGATATTGACGTCGGTGCGGCGGTCGGCCGCCAGCACGTCGAACACTTCCCAGGCGTTGTCGACCACCGCGCGCATGATGGCCGGCTGCCCGTTCTTGAAGCGCACATTGGGATCGGCGCCCCGGGCCAACAAGGCTTTCAGCTCCGCCGGCCGGTCATTGTGCACATAGAACCACCAGTTCTTGGGCACCTCGGCCGCCCCCGCCGCTGGCGGGCCGGCCAGGCTCAGGGCCATCAACGCCTGCGCCGCCACGGCGGCCATCTTGATCCTCGCCCGCATGCCCGGCTCCTTAAAAACAAGAGAAATTACTTTTATTTATCGCTCTATCTTGCTGAAAAGCTTGAAAAAATTTTCCGTCGAGGCATGAGCGATCTCGGCCACCGCACGCCCCTGCAGCTCGGCGATCTTCTCGGCCACATGGATGACCTTGGACGGGTCATTGAGCTTGCCGCGATAAGGCACCGGCGCCAGATAGGGCGCGTCGGTTTCGATCAGCAGGCGGTCCAGCGGCATATTGCGCCCGACCTCGTGCACGATGCCGGCGTTCTTGAAGGTGACGATGCCCGACAGCGAAATATGGAAATTCAGGTCCATCGCGGCCTGGGCCATGTCCCAGGTCTCGGTAAAACAGTGCATCACCCCGCCGACTTCCTCGGCGCCCTCTTCCTTGAGAATGCGCACCGTATCCTCGGCCGAGTTGCGGGTGTGGATGATGAGCGGCAACCGCGCCTGGCGGGCCGCCCGGATATGGCGGCGGAAGCGCTCGCGCTGCCAATCCAGCGGTTCGCTCAGCCGGTAGTAGTCCAGCCCGGTCTCGCCAATGGCGACGACCTTGGGGTCCTGCGCCAGCCGCAGCAGCTCCTCGGGCTCCGGGTCTGGCGTGTCCTCGTAGTCAGGGTGCACGCCCACCGAGGCCCATAAATTGCCATGCGGGCGGACAAGTTCCATCAGGCCGGGCCACTCCGGCATGTTGACGCTGACCACCAGCGCATGGGTGACCTGGTTGGCCGCCATGCGGTCCAGCACGGCGGGCAGCTCGGAGGCCAGCTCCGGAAAATTCAAATGGCAATGGGAATCTACATACATGGCGGAAAAATGCGCAGGCCTAGCCTTGGCAGGATAGCACCACGCGCTGCAAGGCGGCATGGGCGAAAAGCTTAGCATTCAGGGGATGCCCGGCCAGGGCGCGCTGGCGGGTGAGCCAGCGGCCGGTCTCGGCCAGGGGCGCCGGCCGGGCGCGGGCGGCGATGGCGCCCAGAGGCTGGGCCAGGCTGGGAAAATACCGCGCGGCGGCGCCGTGGACGGCCAGGTTCAGGTCGGTGAAGAAGCGCTGCAAGGTGGCCAGCCACTCGGCGGCCGGCAGCTTCTCCAGCGCCTCGGCCAGGGTGCCGACGTCGGGCGCGCGGCCGGCGGCCAGGCTCTCGGCCATGCCGGCCAGCCAGGCCGGCACGGGGCTGTCGGACTGCGCGGCCAGGCGCCGCGCGGCCAGGGGC
>NZ_LRUJ01000080.1 GCF_001548475.1 Bordetella hinzii LMG 13501 | reverse complement strand
CGGTGGCGCCGTCCGCCGCGGCCAGGCGGCGCGCCGGCGCCACCGGCGCGGCCGGCGGCGGTTCGGCCTTGTCCGGCATGGCTTCGGCGGCCACCGCCTTGGGCCGGACCGACGCCAGGCGCGCGGCGCTGACATCGATGACCTCGCCGGCATGGATCTTGAACACCGCCACCGCCTCGGCCAGGCGCTGCGATTGCTCCTGCATCGAACCGGCGGCGGCCGCCGCCTCCTCGACCAGGGCGGCGTTCTGCTGCGTGACCTCGTCCATCTGCGTGACCGCACGGTTGACCTGGTCGATACCGCTGGACTGCTCCTGCGAGGCGGCGGCGATTTCTCCCATGATGTCGGTCACGCGCTTGACCGAGGCCACGATCTCCTGCATGGTGTCCCCGGCCCGGCCCACTTGCTGGGACCCCGCCGCCACCTTGTCCACCGAATCCTCGATCAGGCTCTTGATCTCCTTGGCCGCCTGCGCGCTGCGCTGCGCCAGGGTGCGCACCTCGCCGGCCACCACCGCGAAACCCTTGCCTTGCTCGCCCGCCCGCGCCGCTTCCACCGCCGCGTTCAGCGCCAGGATATTGGTCTGGAAGGCGATCCCGTCGATCACCGACACAATCTCCGAGATCTTGCGCGAGCTGGCTGAAATCCCTTCCATGGTCTGCACCACTTCGGACACCACGGCGCCGCCGCGTTCGGCCACATCCGAGGCGCTGGCCGCCAGCTGATTGGCCTGGCGCGCATTGTCCGCGTTCTGCTTGACCGTCGAGGCCAGCTGCTCCATCGACGCGGCCGTCTCTTCCAGCGAGGCGGCCTGTTCTTCGGTGCGGCTGGACAGGTCGGTGTTGCCCGCCGCGATCTCGCGCGCGCCCACATTGATCTCGTCCACGCCCCGGCGCACCGACGACACCGTGCGCGTCAGGCTTTCCTGCATGCGCCTGAGCGCGGCGAACAGCTGGCCGATCTCATTATTGCTGCGGGCTTCGATGCGCCCGGTCAGGTCGCCCGAGGCGATCCTCTCGAAGTGCTCGCCCACGCGCTGCAAGGGCCGCACGACGGCGCGGGTCATATAGACAAAGGCCGACACCACAATGATCGCCATCAGCACGATCATGGCCGCATAGAGCATCATCATGATGTGGGAAGCCTGGCGCACATCGGCCAGCGTCCGGGCGCTCATCTTCTGGATACGGTCGGAAAATTCCTGCTGCTTGGCGGCGAACGCCCCGCTGGCCGCGGCCGCCTTCTGGTTCTTGAGATCCAGATAGGCGGCGTTGTCGCCTCGGTCCAGCGCCGACATCATCTCGCCCAGGGCAGACACAAAGGCCTTGAAGCTGCCCATGACCTCGGCCTCCATCCGGCGGCCTTCGTCGTTGTGCTTGGGGATGGCCTGGAAGGCCTCCATCTTGCGCGCGGCATCGGCATTGAGCTCGCGCACGGTGTTGGCGTTCTGCGCCGCCCCGGCCGCGTCGCCCGCGGCGCGCTGCGCGGCGGCGATGTCCGCGCGCACGGTGGCGCGCAGCATCTGGCTGTAGGCGTCCTTGATCAATACATTCTGCTGAACGCTGAGGCTGTCCAGCATGTCCAGGGCTTCATCGGCTTTATGTGTGGCGTTCCAACCCAATCCAGTGGCGAACAGCCCCATCAGCGCCAGGATCAACAACGCCAGCAACAGCCCAGTACGAACTTTCAAGTTTGCTAACATTTTGACGAATCCTTCCACCCTGAGTCCGGACCCTTGCGGGTCCGGTGATTGTCATGCCCGCCGCCTTCGGCGGCCGGGCCCCGGACAGCCTCCCCGTCCCCCGGACGGGTTAAAAGGACTCCCAATCATCATCCGCGGCCGCCTTGCGGCCGGGACGCGCGGCGCCATCGGTTTGAGCTTGGCCATTGGCCGGCGCCGGGCGGCGGGCGGCGCGGCGCGTGGCCGCCCCTTCCGCCGCGGCGGTCTTGGCGGCCGGGCGCGTGGCCAGGCGGGGCAGTTGC
>NZ_LRUJ01000079.1 GCF_001548475.1 Bordetella hinzii LMG 13501 | reverse complement strand
CCCGGCCGAACGCGGCCCGGCCGAACCCCGCCAGGCGCCGCGCCAGCGCATTGCCGCGCCGCCCCTGCCGCCGCTGGCCGTCACCGGCATGGGCAGCTGGCCCCGGCCGCGCTGGATGATAGAGGCCATGCACGCCCATGTGCAGGGCCGCCTGCCCGAGGCGGCCTTCCAGGAGACGGCCGACGATGCCGTGCGCCTGGCCATCGCCGCGCAGGAGAAGGCCGGCGTGGACATGATCACCGATGGCGAACAACGCCGCGACAGCTATGCCAGCTTCGTGGCCTCGCGGCTGGACAACTGCCAGCTGATTCCGCTGACCGATCTGCTGCCCCTGGTCGACGACCCCGAGGCGTTCGCCGCCGAGCTGCGCGCGCTCGACATCCCGGCCGGCGAGGTCAGGCATCCGGCCGTCTTCGGGCGACTGGCGCGCTCGCGCCCGCTGGTGGCGCATGAGGTCGATTTTGCGCGGTCGGTCACGGGCAAGCCCGTCAAGGTGGCCTTGCCGGGCCCCTATCTGCTGACGCGCACCATGTGGATGGAGTGCATCTCCGACCGCGCCTACGACAGCCGCGAAACCCTGGCGGCCGACATCGTGCGCGTGCTGCGCGAGGAACTGGCCGAACTGCTGGACGCCGGCGCGGCCCTGGTGCAATTGGACGAGCCCGTGCTGTCCGAGGTGGTGTTCTCCGGCGCCAAGAACAAGCGCAGCTTCATGTGCGGCGCGTTGTCCGAATCGTTGGCGCCCGAACAGGAGCTGGCCTTCGCGCGTGACCTGCTCAATGCCGTGCTCGATGGCATGCCGCAGGAGCGCACCGCCCTGCATGTCTGCCGGGGCAATTGGACACCGGATGAAAGCGTGGCGCTGTCGGGCGATTATGCGCCCCTGCTGCCCACGCTCGCACAGGTGCGCGTGGGCGCCTATCTGCTGGAAATGTGCACGCCCCGCGCCGGCGACGTGGCCATGCTCAAGGCCCTGCCCGATCATGCCCGCATCGGCATCGGCGTGGTCAACCAGAAAGACCCGGCCATCGAATCCGAAACGGCCGTGGCCGCCCGCATCGAGCGCGGCGTCGGCCTGTTCGGGCGCGACCGGCTGCTGTTGCATCCGGATTGCGGCTTTGCCACCTTTGCCGACAACCCGATCTGCTCGGCCGGCATCGCCCAGCAGAAGCTGGCGGTGATCGCCCAGGCGGCCGGGCGGTTCGCGCGGTGACCGGGCCGGGGCGCGCCCGCAAGGCTATGATGGCGCACCCCGAACAGGAATCCCTCATGAACAAGTACGACCTCGAAAAGAACAAGGCCCTGAAGCTGGCCGGCCAGCTGCGCCAGGCCGGCACGCCCGGGCGCTTCGGCGCCGGCCAGGCGCCCGACCGGCGCGAGCAGCGCAAGCTGGACCAGGCGGCCGGCCTGGTGCCCTTCGCGCTCAAGCTGCCCCAGGCCCAGGCCGACCGCCTGCGGGCGCTGGCCCAGGAACGCGGCGTCTCGACCAACGACATCGTCGCCGAGCTGCTGCAAAAAGCGCTGGACGCCTGACCGTCCATGCATATCTGGGTCGATGCGGACGCCTGTCCGGCCGTCATCAAGGACATTCTCTACCGCGCTGCCCAGCGCTGGCAGCTGCCGCTGACGCTGGTGGCCAACCAGATGCTGCGCACGCCGCCCTCGCCCTGGATCCGCGCCGTGCAGGTGCCGCGCGGCTTTGACGTGGCCGACGCGCATATCGCCCGGCATGCCGCCGCCGGCGACCTGGTCATCACCGGCGATATCCCGCTGGCCGCCGATGTGCTGGCCAAGGGCGCCATGGCGATCAACCCGCGCGGCGAGCGCTATTCGCCCGAAACCATACGCGAGCGCCTGGCCATGCGCGACATGATGGAAGAACTGCGCGCCAGCGGCGTGGACACCGGCGGGCCGGCCGCCTTCAGCCAGGCCGACCGCAAGGCCTTCGCCAACCAGCTGGACGCGCTATTGGCGCGGCACGCGCGCGGGCTGCCGGACTCGCGCTGAAAAAAAGAGGATGCCTCGCGGCATCCTCCGGCATGGCTCGCGCGCGAGGGATCAGAAGCGGTGGCGCAAGCCCACGCCCACCGCCGTGCTCTTCAGATCGTCGATGAAGGCATAGTTCTTGGCGTAGGAGGCATAGGCATACAGACCGGTGCGCTTGGACAGGTCATAGGTGTAGCCCAGGCTGAAGACGTTCATCTTCTCGTCGCCGCCGGTCAGGCGGTCGTTGGACGGATCCACCATCTGCCAGGAGCCGAACAGGCTGCCCGCGCCGCCGACCGGCATGGTGGCGCCCACCATATAGGCGTTGGCCTTGAAGCCGTCCTCGAAGCGGTAGCTGCCGAACTCATCGCTGTAGGGCGTGCCGCTGGGCAGGTCCTGGCCGACGAACCAGCCATCCGTCGTGCGCCCGTAGGCGGCGGCCAGCTTGACGACCTCGAAGTCGTAGCTCAGGCCCACGGCGTACTGGCGCGGCGTGGCGCCGTTGTCGATGCTGGAGCGGCTGGCGCCGTTCAGCTGGTCATAGGTCAGCGTGACGTTCAGCGGGCCTTGCAGATAGCGCAGGCCGGCGGTGATGCCGCGCGTGTTGTCGGCCGTGCGGAAGCCCGTCTGGTCGCTGTTGTTGTCGTCGACATTGAAGGAATAGCCCACGCCCAGCTCGAAGCCGTTGAACGAGGGGGTCTTGTACATGACCATGTTGTCCCAGCGCATGGTGTTGGCCGCGCTGAAACCGGTGCCGATGTTGGCCTGGGTATAGCTGGTGTAGAAGGGGTCGATGTCGGCCAGGTAGTTCGAGCCCACCGTGGCCTGGCGGCCGAATTCCAGCGAACCCCAGGCGTCGTTGGCCAGGCCGACGGTGGCCTGGCGCCCGAACATGCGGTCGCCCTGGGCGCGGCTGCCGTTGCCGGAGTCAAAGCCGCTTTCGAGTTTGAAGGTGGCGCGCAGGCCGTCGCCGAGGTCTTCGGCGCCGCGCAAGCCCCAGCGCGAGCCTTCCTGGATGCCGTTGATCATGCCCGCGCGGCTGCCGTCAAAGCCCGGGCCCTTGATTTTGTTGTAGCCAATGCCGGTGTCGATGACACCATAGAGAGTGACTGACGTGTCTGCCTGTGCCATGCCGGCCAATGACAGGCCCAGCGCCGTTGCGAGCAACGTCTTTTTCATCCGAGAGATCTCCATACTGGGGTTGGCACCGCAAAATGCCGGTGCAAAAAAAAGGAACAACCCATCCGCAGGATGTTGTTCCCCGGCCCCGAGTGTAGGATATTTTGCCGGCTATTTCGGGTAATTTCCGGCAATTACCCGGCATCCAGGCCAGTTTTGAAACATTGAGTTTCCAAATCGGCCCCTGGCGGGCGGGACCGATCCTTGCTGTCTTCCTGCCCCGCGGCCCCGCATGGCCGCGTTCCGGGAGGCGTCATGGCAAGTCTGCTGGCCCTGTTGTCGGCGGCGGCATACGGCATTGTTGATTTCGCGGGCGGCCGCGCGGCGCGCGAGGTGCCGCCGATCGCGCTGGCGTGCCGCGTGCAGTGGGTCGGCAGCCTGGCGCTGCTGTGTCTGGCGCCCCTGCTGGGCGGGCGCCCGGCGCTGGACGACCTGGGGTGGGGCGGGCTGTCCGGCCTGGGCAGCGCGGTGGCCATCATGTTTCTCTACCGAGGCATGCGCTGCGGCAAGATCAGCCTGGTGCTGCCCTTGGCGGCGCTGGTCGGGGCGGCCCTGCCGGTCCTGTTCGCTATCGGCGTGCTGGGCGACCGGCCTTCTGCCATGGTGCTGGCCGGCATGGCGGGCACGCTACTGGCGGTAT
>NZ_LRUJ01000078.1 GCF_001548475.1 Bordetella hinzii LMG 13501 | reverse complement strand
CTGGCGGCTGGGCCGCGCCGCCGGCGGCCGCGGGATCGCCGGCCTCCTCGGGCGTCCCGGCCGGCGCGTCCGGCGCCGCCGGTGCGTAGCTCTGGCCGCCGTCCTGGGTGCTCAAGTCATTGCGCATGAACACGTCGTCCCGCGGTTCGCCGCCCGAAGCATAGTCCGAAATACTGCCATCGTGGCGTTCGATGACGATGTCGGGGCGGCCGGCGGCCATGCTGATGCTGTCGCCGGCCGCCATGCCGCGGCCGAACAGGCCCATGACACTCCAGCGCGGCGAGGACGAGGGTTCGAAGACCGGATGCGCCACCTGGCCCAGCGTCCCGGGCCAGGAGTACAACTCCTCCATGGAGCGGGTCAGCAGGTCGGGCGTGTTGCCGCCCAGGCCGAAGCGCGTCAGGTTGACGATGCGGCCGCTCGCCGGATCGAGGTAGATGCCGGCGAAATCGCCCACGATCACATCCTTGGCCAGGCTGCCGCGGAAGAAATCGGAGCCTCGCCCGCCCAGCATATAGTTGCCGCCCGTGCCGGCGAGCAGAATGTCATTGCCGCCGTAGGCGATGTCGAGGGTCTCGATCAGGCTGAAGCGGTCGTTGACGAAGACCACCCGGCCATTGTCGCCGAACATGACATTCGAGCCCGCGCCGCTTTCCAGCACGTCGTTGCCCACGCCGCCGATCATCACACCCTCGCCATTGTTGTAGAGCGTGTTGTTGCCCCCCTCGGAAGGATAGGCCGACGTGAAGGACAGGATATGCCCGGCCGCCGTGAACAGGGCCTGCGCCGCGTTGCCGGCAATCAGGTTGAAGCCGCCCGCGGCGCGGATGCTGTCATCGCCCATGCCGCCCATGAGCACGTTGCGGCCGCTGCCCACCGAAATACTGTTGCCGCCGCTGGCGGCCACATTGAGGGTTTCGATGGCCACCAGGCCGGCGCCTGACAGATAGCGCGCCTGGCCGCCCGGCGCGGCCGGGTCGATGAAGTCGCCCCGGTCGCGCAGATAGTTGACCGGCGCCACCGTGACGATGCGGCCGAAATTGGCGAACACGATGTTGTTGCCGTCGCCTGCCGTGATGGTGTTGCCGCCCGCGGCCAGGCGGTCGGCCGAAACGCCCACCGCCAGCCCGGCCGCCTGGTCGGGCGTGAGCACCAGGGTCAGCGCCTGGAGCGTGCGCAGGTCCGGCGAACTGGCCAGGTCCATGGGAATGTCCAGGCTGATGTTCAGGCCGGCATTGCCGAACACGATGTTGTTGCCCTGGCCGGCATGGATGGTATTGCTGCCGCCGCCGCCGGCGAGCAAGTCGTTGCCCAGGCCGCCGTAGAGGATGTCGTCGCCGGCCCCGCCATAGAGGATCACGCCCTGCGTCGTGCCGCGCGCATCCAGCACATTGTTGCCCGCCTGGCCGAAACGCAGGGCCTGGCCGGCCTGGCGCTGGCCGGGCGTGGCGGTGTAGTAGCGGTCATCCTGGCTGGTCGAACCGAACAGCAGCACCGGACGATCGGCGCCGCCCACGGTGCTGCCCTCGGCCACCAGGGTATTGTTGCCGCCCCCGCCCTGCACCAGGGTGACGGTCCCCACCGGGGCATGGCGCACGGTAAAGACATCGTCGCCCTGGCCCAGCATGGTGTTCACCGATTGCACACCATGGAAAACGATACCCTGGTCATAGGCGTGCAGGCCGGCTTCGCTGGCCTGCAGGATGCTGCCGGCCGCCGAACCCAGGCCCGGCGTCATGCCCAGGCCGGTGATGCGGCCGAAATCGCCCGCCTGCGGTAGGTTGTACCGCTGGCCCAGGCCGCTCATCTGCTCGGCCTGATCCTGCATGCCGGCCTGGCCGGTCACCGTACCATCGTCGAACAGGCGGATGCGATTGTTGGCCGGCTCGGCCGGCGCCGCGCCGGTGCGGCGCGCGCCCAGGCCGGCATCGGTCTCGCCGGGCAGGATCACGGCGGCGCGCAGGCTGCCGTCGTAATCCGGCTGGTCCAGCGTCCCGCCCTCGATGAGCAGGCTGCCCTGGATGCCCGACACATCATGCGGCTGGTCCGGATAGTTGGCATAGCTGATGCCCGTGGCCGGATCGACGCTGATGACCGGCTGGTCGGTGGCGCGCGGGGCGCGCACCTTGCCCGGCTCATTGGCGGGGCCGGCATAGCCGGGATCCGCCACCGGCACGATGATGGGCGGCAGGGCCACATCATGCAGGCCGGGCAGCGTGGTCAGCAGCGTGGCCGACAGCTGCAGGTCGCGGCCGGCCAGGCTGAGCGGCGGCAGGCCGATACCGGCGCCGTCCTCCACCTTGACCAGCACCTGCTGGATCGCATCCCAGGCCTGGGCCCCGACGCCATTGGCCTCGAAGGCCAGCACCACGCTCTCGTGCCAGGTCTGGCCGCCGTCGGTCGACAGCAGCAGGCCCCGGCCCTGCATGCCCTGCAGCGCGGCGGCCAGGCCGTCGGCCGGCGACAGGCCGGCGCCCTGGGCCAGCGAGCCGTACAGGGCCGAGGCCAGCATGGCGCTGGTCAGCGACACATAGGCCTGGCCGCTGGCCGGACGCGGCAGGATGCCGGCGTCCAGGCTGACCGACAGCGCCAGCGTGTTGCCGCCCGCGGCGTCCAGCTGGCCGGGCTGGGTGGCGATGACCACCGGCTGCTGGCCGTCCAGCACATCGCGCGAGCCGGCGCGGCCCGAGACGATGGTATTGCGCTCGACGTCGCCCGACAGGTCGAAGGTATTGCTGCCACTGCCGCCGATCAGCGTGGTGATCACATTGCTGCGCGTGGACAGCACATAGATATGATCGTTGCCCTCGCGCGCATCCAGGTTCACGCGCTGGATGTTCTGGTAGCTGGTGTTCAGGCCGGCGCCGCGTATGCCTTCCTGCGTCAGCACGAAGGCGTCGTCCTCTTCGGTGCCCAGCAACGTGTAGGTATTCATGCCCTCGCCGCCGTCGATATTCAACGGCCCATTGAGCACGTAGCCGCGCGTGCCGCCGGCCTGCGGCGCCTCCTGCTTGAAGGCATAGACCATGAAGGCATCGTCGCGCTTGCCGCCGTACAGCGCCAGGGGCGCGGCATTGCTGTAGACGCGGAAGACGTTGACGCTGTTCTCGGCGCCGTAGATCGTCATCCCGTGGCTGTTGCCCGGCGACAGATAGCCTTGCGTGGTGCGCACGGTATCGACCTCGTCGCCCGCCGCCACGCTGGGCGGCAGACGGTCCAGCCCGAAGAGCTGGCCGATCTGGAACTCGTTCTGCTTGTCCGGGTCGCTGCCCAGGCCGCCGTCGATGGTCAGCTGCGTGCCGGTGTCGTCGATATAGAAACGATTGCCGCCGTCCACCGCATTCAGGCGCAGCCCGCCCGTGCTGCTGCGGTCGTAGTTCACGCGCTGCACCTCGTTGGCATAGCCCGCGCCCTGCGGCGTGAGCTTGGCCACGAAGTTCGCGCGCACCAGGAAGGTCTCGTCCGCCGTGGTGCCGTTGAGGGTCAGCGTATTGACGCCAGCCAGATTCTCCTGCCCCTGTCCATCGCTATTGTGGACGTTGATGAGGATGGAGGTCGGCAGCTCGGCCAGATTGACGATGATGCGGTTGTCGCCCAGGCCGCCGTCGACATCGACACGGTCGGTCTGCCCGCCCGATTGGCTGGTGAGCGAAGGCAGCTGGTCCAGCACGATGAGGTCGTTGCCCGCGCCGCCCGAAAGCGTGATGCCGCCGGCCAGCGCCCGCGCCGACAGATAGAGGTAATCATCGCCCTCGCCGCCCAGTACGGTGGCGCCGGCGCCAAGCAGGATCCGCGACATCCAGATCTTGTCGTCGCCCGCCCCCGACTCCAGCCGCAGATGGCCCAGGAAATCCGCGCGGTCCAGTGTGATGAGATCCTGGCCGGCGCCGGTCAGGAGCGTGCTGGCGCCGTGCTGAACCGTCTCGGAAAGCAGGAGGCTATTGGCGCCCTCGCCAGCGTCGATCCACAGGCTGCCCTGGCCCTCGGTCCGGGTCAGGGTGATATGGTCATCGCCCAGGCCGGTGGCGATGGACGTGTCG
>NZ_LRUJ01000077.1 GCF_001548475.1 Bordetella hinzii LMG 13501 | reverse complement strand
CGGCCGCCCCCCCCCCCCCCCCCCCCCGCGACGACGGCCTGCCGCCGGACGCCTTCCAGGTGACCGCCGAAGAATGGCTGACACTGCGCCGAAAGGGGTGGAGCGAGGCCTACTACTCGCGGATGGAGAACGCGCTCAAGGCGAACGCATACCCGCACTTCGGGCGCGCGCGCATAGACAGCATCACGGGGAAGATGGTGCTCGACGCGATGCTGGTCGTACAGGCACGGGGTGCGCGCGATATGGCCGAGCGCGTGCTAAGTGCGATCGGCTCGGTGTTCCGTTATGCCGCCGGCACCGGCCGCGTCAGGGCCGACGTCACACCCGGCCTGCTGGACTTCCTCGACGAGAAGCCGCCCGTGAGACACTTTCCGCACGTGGACATAGGCACACTGCCCGAGTTGCTGCGCAGGGTGGAGAATTACCACGGTCGGCCCAAGACGCGGCTGGCCATCATGATCATGATGCGGACCTTTCCGCGCACCAATGAACTCCGCTGGGGGAATGGGCTGAGGTGCGCCGCGACGGAGGCCTATGGATGATTCCGCCACAGCGGATGAAGGGCACGGTCATGACGAAGCTCACCGGGGATCCCCACATGATCCCGCTGTCACGGCAGGTGCTGGAGCTCCTGGATAAACTGCAGCAGTATACCGGCGGCCACCGATACATGTTCCCGGGGATTCGCCGCCCGGACACCACGCCCATGAGCGCCGAGACAATCAACAAGGCGCTGAAGATCATGGGCTTCGAGGACCGGCAGACGGGCCACGGGTTCCGCGGCCTGACCAGCACCATCATGAACGAGCGCAGCGGGTTCCGTCCCGAGGTAATAGAGCAGCAACTGGCGCACAAAGAGAAGGACAAGATCCAGCGCGCATACAATCACGCGACGTATTTGGACGAGCGGCGCCAGCTGATGCAGTGGTGGTCCGACTTCCTGGATCAATGCACGCAGTCGGGGCAGGACGGTATACCCAATAAAAATTGAGCCGTACCCGATCCTGTACCCACTTAGCGACGTTGCTTAGGGTTGCCACCACTTGGCAACGCTGGGCAAGACAAATGCAAAAAAGCCCGCTGGCTCATAGGCTTAGCGGGCTTTTCTTGGCACTGCTGGGCAGCACTTGCAGTAATTCTTGGTAGGCGGTATTGGAATCGAACCAACGACCTCCACGATGTCAACGTGGCGCTCTAACCATCTGAGCTAACCGCCTAAATTCGGTATCTGCTTCGCTGTGTTTTGCCGCTTGTTTTGCGGCGCTACGTTCGTTCAGCGAAGAAAAAGAATTATATAGATGTTTTTTTAGGCGTGCAAGTCATCGTCCACTTTTTTTACTGACCGGATGAAGGCGCTGACTTTGTCTGCGGTCTTCAGGCCAGGAGCGGACTCCACGCCGCTGCTGACGTCGACGGCCCAGGGGCGGACGAGGCGGATGGCCTGTTCGATGTTGGCGGGGTTGAGGCCGCCGGCCAGGATGATGGGACGGCCGTGAGGATCGGCCTGCACGCCGGCCAGCAGGGCGTGATCGAAGGTCAGCCCGCTGCCGCCAAAGCCGGCGCTGTAGCTGTCGAACAGCCAGCCCGCGGCATGGCGGTAGGGCCGGCAGGCGGCCGCGACGGCTTCGGGGGTGTCCAGGCCTGGGCCGCCCACACGAAAGGCGCGCAGAAAGCGGTGGCCATGGCGCTCGCAGTCTTCGGGGCTTTCGTCGCCGTGGAATTGCAGCAGGTCGGGGCCGACGTGGTCGAGCACGGCGCGGACGTCGTCGTCGCTGGGGTTGACGAAGAGCGTGACGACGCTGACAAAGGCCGGGATTTCGCGGCGCAGTTGCGCGGCGCGCTTGAGGTCGACGTAGCGTTTGCTGCCTGCATAGCACACGAAGCCGATGGCATCGGCCCCGGCCTCGACCGCCTGGGCGATGTCGGCTTCGCGGGTCAAGCCGCAGATTTTGACGCGCGTTCGCATGGGTGCTACCTGTATTTCCGTTGTGGCGATGCCTACAGCTTACTTGATGCCGCTAGCGGGAGGCCGGCGCGCTCATGAAGCCGTCGTAACTGCCTTCGGCCAGGCGCAGCCAGGGGATGGTCTTGTCGCGAAAGGCCGTCATGCTGTCCTGGAGCTGTTTGAACGCGGGGTCTTGCGTGGCCAGCACGTTGCATAGCTCGATGGTTTCGGCCTGGCAGGCCTGGAGCACGGGCACGGGGAAGGCTTTGAGCTGGGCGCCGTCACCGACCAGGCGGCGCAGCGCCGCAGGATTTTCGGCGTCGTAGCGGGCGATCATGTCCTGGGTGGCCGCGGCGCTGGCCTGGGCGATGGCGGCCTGGTAGGTCTTGGGCAGGGCTTCGTAGGCGTCGAGGTTGATATAGAGCGAGGCCTGCAGCGTGCCTTCCCACCAGCCGGGGAAATAGTAATTGGGCGCGGCTTTGTGCAGGCCCAGTTTTTCGTCGTCGTAGGGACCTATCCATTCGGCGGCGTCGATGCTGCCCGCTTCGAGCGCGGCGCGGATGCCGGCGCCCGGGATAGGCTGGGGCTGGGCGCCAAGGCGGGCGAGCACGGCGCCGGCAAAGGGGCTGGCCCGCAGTTTCAGGCCTTTGAAATCGGCGGCGGTCTTGATTTCCCGGCGGAACCAGCCGCCCATCTGCGCGCCGGTATAGCCGCAGGGGAAATTGATGATGCCGTGCCGGCGGAAGCGCTCGCGCAGCAGCGTCAGGCCATCGCCTTGGCGCATCCAGGCATTCATCTGGCGCGTGTTCAGGCCGAAGGGGACGGCGCCGTCAAAGCACAGCGCGGGATCGATGTCGTAGTAATAGGAGGACGCGGTGTGTCCGCATTCGACGCTGGCGTCGCCCACGGCCTGCAGCACGTTCAGGACCGCCGGGAAGACCTGGATGGAGAATTTGCCGCCGGTGGCTTGGCCCAGGTATTTGGCGAAGTCTTCGCCCCCGCCGTAGATGACGTCGGCCTCGCGGGGAAAGCCCGAGGCCAGGCGCCAGTGCAGCACCGGCGCGTCCTGCGCGAACACCGGCGCGGCGACCGCCGCGCCCCCTGCCCCGATCACGGCTCGCTTGAGGAAGGAACGGCGTTGCATGGCTCTCTCCTCAGGAATCGAAGGCCGAGGTGAACGGCGCCAGGAAGGCGCCGCCGCCATCCAGATCCTCGAGCGCGAAGGCCCGCGGATACTCGATGGCCGAGAGATAGAGGCCGTCAGGGGCGAAGGTGGGCGCGCCCTGGCGCCGGTCCCGCGCGGCCAGCAGTTCGGCCATCCACGCCACGGGCTGACGGCCCTGTCCGATCTGGAGCAAGGCGCCCATGATGTTGCGCACCATGTGGTGCAGGAAGGCATTGGCCTGCAGGCTGAAGACCAGGAAGTCGCCGCGCTCGGCGATATCCAGGCGCGTCATGGTGCGCACCGGGTGCCGCGCCTGGCACTGCGATGAACGGAAGCTGGAGTAATCGTGCTCGCCCAGCAGCGCCTGCGCCGCCTGGCGCATGGCCGCCACGTCCAGGGGCTGGAAGCACCATCCCGCTCTCCCGGCCCACAAGGCCGGGCGCACCCTGCCGCGCCAAAGCAGGTAGACATAGCTGCGCGAGCGCGCCGAAAAGCGGGCATGGAAATCGTCGGGGACTTCGCGGGCCCAATGTACGGAAATGCTGGGCGGCAAGAAGGCGTTCACGCCGCGCACCCAGGACTCGGGCCGGCGGGCCAGCGCGGTGTCCAGGTGCACCACTTGCATGGCCGCATGCACGCCGGTGTCGGTGCGCCCCGCGCACACGGTGGGCAGGGCCGCTCCGGTGCCGGCAAACTGGCCCAGGGCGGTTTCCAGCGTGTCTTGCACGGTCTGGCCGTGCGGCTGGGTTTGCCAACCCTGCCAACTGGAGCCGTCATAGGACAGCCCCAATGCAATGCGTGTCATGAAAAAATCAGGTCCGGCTTCCTGGCTCGTCCGAGGGCGGCTGGTCCAGGTCTAGATTGATGGTGTGCAGCCGCTTGTTCAGGGCTTCGTTGTCCAGGCGCGGCGCCTCCGAATAGGGGCTTTCTTCGTTGTCCTCGTCGCGGCGGGTGCCTGCCCGCCGCAGCGCCAAGGCGATGATGAGCACCAGCAAGGCCAGCACCGCGGTCACGATGGCCAGCAGGTTGTCGGCCAGCCAGGCGGGCAGGCCGCTGGCGTCGGCGGGCTTGTTTGCGGCGGCCTTGTTGCTGCCCGCATCAGCGGCTGGCGCTGCCGGCTGCCCGGTCTGTCCGGCCACGCCGCCGGCATTCGGGCCCGGCGCGCTGCCGGAGGCCGCGGCACCTGGCGCCGTGCCCGTGCCGGGCACCGCCGCGCCACCCGCCACGCCCGGAGCCGG
>NZ_LRUJ01000076.1 GCF_001548475.1 Bordetella hinzii LMG 13501 | reverse complement strand
CACGGGGAGGGAGGTCAAGGCGTAGGCCGGCCGGGATTCCAGTGTTGCACGGCGGAGTGGAAATAAGGCAGCGTTGGTTGCATGATCTGCAAAAGTTGTGTTATAGTTTCGGGCTTGGCAGTTAACGAAACGAGCAGGGTTAACCCTGATCTGCGATGCAGAGGTTTCGCTAGCCGCTAAGCAAGGTTGCCCTGGGCAGGTGAGGGTGACCGGGAGGCGGGAGTCTCTGAGGAAGGGTGAGTTGACCCGGCCAGCGCGAACGAAGGCGACTTTGTGAGCGACGCGAAAAAAAGCGAGGCTGAGTTGACAAACACAAAAAACTTCTTCACAATCTCGTTTCTCTGCTGCTGACAACGACGCAGCGACAGACAGCGACAAACGCTGTAGGTTGCGAGGAGTTGGAAGCAGAAGGCAGAAGTTTTTAGCAGTACCGCTCTTTAACAATTGAACAACCGATAAGTGTGGGCACTTGGTGTGAGTGCGCAACGGCTGGGTTTAGGCCTGGCCGGGAAGCGAAACTATCAAGTGCTCATAGACAGAAGTCAGGTTTAGTTTTTCGAAACTATCACCTCACTTCCTTTGAGCAAGCGAAAGTCGTCGTTGGGTGATACTGACGGCGCAACACAGAGATTGAACTGAAGAGTTTGATCCTGGCTCAGATTGAACGCTGGCGGGATGCTTTACACATGCAAGTCGGACGGCAGCACGGGCTTCGGCCTGGTGGCGAGTGGCGAACGGGTGAGTAATGTATCGGAACGTGCCCAGTAGCGGGGGATAACTACGCGAAAGCGTAGCTAATACCGCATACGCCCTACGGGGGAAAGCGGGGGACCTTCGGGCCTCGCACTATTGGAGCGGCCGATATCGGATTAGCTAGTTGGTGGGGTAACGGCTCACCAAGGCGACGATCCGTAGCTGGTTTGAGAGGACGACCAGCCACACTGGGACTGAGACACGGCCCAGACTCCTACGGGAGGCAGCAGTGGGGAATTTTGGACAATGGGGGCAACCCTGATCCAGCCATCCCGCGTGTGCGATGAAGGCCTTCGGGTTGTAAAGCACTTTTGGCAGGAAAGAAACGGCGCAGGCTAATATCTTGCGCAACTGACGGTACCTGCAGAATAAGCACCGGCTAACTACGTGCCAGCAGCCGCGGTAATACGTAGGGTGCAAGCGTTAATCGGAATTACTGGGCGTAAAGCGTGCGCAGGCGGTTCGGAAAGAAAGATGTGAAATCCCAGAGCTTAACTTTGGAACTGCATTTTTAACTACCGGGCTAGAGTGTGTCAGAGGGAGGTGGAATTCCGCGTGTAGCAGTGAAATGCGTAGATATGCGGAGGAACACCGATGGCGAAGGCAGCCTCCTGGGATAACACTGACGCTCATGCACGAAAGCGTGGGGAGCAAACAGGATTAGATACCCTGGTAGTCCACGCCCTAAACGATGTCAACTAGCTGTTGGGGCCTTCGGGCCTTGGTAGCGCAGCTAACGCGTGAAGTTGACCGCCTGGGGAGTACGGTCGCAAGATTAAAACTCAAAGGAATTGACGGGGACCCGCACAAGCGGTGGATGATGTGGATTAATTCGATGCAACGCGAAAAACCTTACCTACCCTTGACATGTCTGGAATCCCGAAGAGATTTGGGAGTGCTCGCAAGAGAACCGGAACACAGGTGCTGCATGGCTGTCGTCAGCTCGTGTCGTGAGATGTTGGGTTAAGTCCCGCAACGAGCGCAACCCTTGTCATTAGTTGCTACGAAAGGGCACTCTAATGAGACTGCCGGTGACAAACCGGAGGAAGGTGGGGATGACGTCAAGTCCTCATGGCCCTTATGGGTAGGGCTTCACACGTCATACAATGGTCGGGACAGAGGGTCGCCAACCCGCGAGGGGGAGCCAATCCCAGAAACCCGATCGTAGTCCGGATCGCAGTCTGCAACTCGACTGCGTGAAGTCGGAATCGCTAGTAATCGCGGATCAGCATGTCGCGGTGAATACGTTCCCGGGTCTTGTACACACCGCCCGTCACACCATGGGAGTGGGTTTTACCAGAAGTAGTTAGCCTAACCGCAAGGGGGGCGATTACCACGGTAGGATTCATGACTGGGGTGAAGTCGTAACAAGGTAGCCGTATCGGAAGGTGCGGCTGGATCACCTCCTTTAAGAGCTAAGTGCTCGCGTCAAGTGTCCACGCTTATCGGTTGTTGGAATATAGCTGCTGGAAGGATCGAACAGATCCGGCAAGATTTTGAGAGTCTGGGGTCTGTAGCTCAGTCGGTTAGAGCACCGTCTTGATAAGGCGGGGGTCGTTGGTTCGAATCCAACCAGACCCACCACGCATGAAACGGGGGTGTAGCTCAGCTGGGAGAGCGCCTGCTTTGCAAGCAGGATGTCATCGGTTCGATCCCGTTCACCTCCACCAGTCTTGCGGGAGGGGTTTGGAAGTCTGAGGGTAACGATTAAGGTTGCGAGCAGTCTTAATCGTTAGGTTTAGGCCTGACAGCTATATTTTGTTCTTTAACAATTTGGAAGAAGCACAACGTAAAGTGTTTATCGAGTAGTCAAGCCGAGGGCTTGATGAAGATAGATACGGGTTGTGATTGCATGATTATGTTCCAAGTCTCAAGCTGATCGAAGTTTGATCAGAGCTTTTGAACTTAAGAACGGCACAAACGCGAAATGTTCAGCGTCCTATAAGACTCAAGTGTTATAGGATCAAGCGACTAAGTGCATATGGTGGATGCCTTGGCGATCACAGGCGAAGAAGGACGTGGTAGCCTGCGAAAAGCTACGGGGAGCTGGCAAACAAGCATTGATCCGTAGATGTCCGAATGGGGAAACCCACTGCGCAAGCAGTATCCCTGGCTGAATACATAGGCCAGTGGAGGCGAACCGGGTGAACTGAAACATCTCAGTAGCTCGAGGAAAAGAAATCAACCGAGATTCCGAAAGTAGTGGCGAGCGAAATCGGAAGAGCCTTTACGATTTAGCTATCCGTATAGTCGAACAGTCTGGAAAGTCTGACCGTAGCAGGTGATAGTCCTGTAGACGAAATGCGGGTAGTGGAACTAGGCGTAAGAGAAGTAGGGCGGGACACGTGAAATCCTGTCTGAAGATGGGGGGACCATCCTCCAAGGCTAAATACTCGTGATCGACCGATAGTGAACCAGTACCGTGAGGGAAAGGCGAAAAGAACCCCGGAAGGGGAGTGAAATAGATCCTGAAACCGTATGCATACAAACAGTCGGAGCCTCCTTGTGGGGTGACGGCGTACCTTTTGTATAATGGGTCAGCGACTTACATTCAGTGGCGAGCTTAACCGAATAGGGAAGGCGTAGCGAAAGCGAGTCCGAATAGGGCGTCTAGTCGCTGGGTGTAGACCCGAAACCAGATGATCTACCCATGGCCAGGTTGAAGGCACGGTAACACGTGCTGGAGGACCGAACCCACTAGTGTTGAAAAACTAGGGGATGAGCTGTGGATAGGGGTGAAAGGCTAAACAAATCTGGAAATAGCTGGTTCTCTCCGAAAACTATTTAGGTAGTGCCTCAAGTATTACTGCGGGGGGTAGAGCACTGTTATGGCTAGGGGGTCATGGCGACTTACCAAACCATGGCAAACTCCGAATACCCGCAAGTACAGCTTGGGAGACAGAGCACCGGGTGCTAACGTCCGGACTCAAGAGGGAAACAACCCAGACCGCCAGCTAAGGTCCCAAATTATCGCTAAGTGGGAAACGAAGTGGGAAGGCATAGACAGTCAGGAGGTTGGCTTAGAAGCAGCCATCCTTTAAAGAAAGCGTAATAGCTCACTGATCGAGTCGTCCTGCGCGGAAGATGTAACGGGGCTAAGCGATAAACCGAAGCTGCGGGTGTGTACTTTGTACACGCGGTAGGAGAGCGTTCTGTAAGCCTGCGAAGGTGGCTTGTGAAGGCTGCTGGAGGTATCAGAAGTGCGAATGCTGACATGAGTAGCGATAAAGGGGGTGAAAAGCCCCCTCGCCGTAAGTCCAAGGTTTCCTGCGCAACGTTCATCGGCGCAGGGTGAGTCGGCCCCTAAGGCGAGGCAGAGATGCGTAGCTGATGGGAAGCTGGTTAATATTCCAGCACCGTCGTACAGTGCGATGGGGGGACGGATCGCGGAAGATCATCAGGGTGTTGGATGTCCCTGTTGCTGCATTGAAGATGGCGCTTAGGCAAATCCGGGCGCGTAAATCAAGGGTGTGGCTCGAGCGAGCATGTCTCGCGAAGTGATTGGAAGTGGTTCCAAGAAAAGCCTCTAAGCTTCAGCTGTACGAGACCGTACCGCAAACCGACACAGGTGGACGGGATGAATATTCCAAGGCGCTTGAGAGAACTCGGGAGAAGGAACTCGGCAAATTGATACCGTAACTTCGGGAGAAGGTATGCCCCGGTAGTGTGAGGCGCCTGCGCGCTGAGCATGATGGGGTCGCAGAGAATCGGTGGCTGCGACTGTTTATTAAAAACACAGCACTCTGCAAAGACGAAAGTCGACGTATAGGGTGTGACGCCTGCCCGGTGCCGGAAGGTTAAGTGATGGGGTGCAAGCTCTTGATCGAAGCCCCGGTAAACGGCGGCCGTAACTATAACGGTCCTAAGGTAGCGAAATTCCTTGTCGGGTAAGTTCCGACCTGCACGAATGGCGTAACGATGGCCACACTGTCTCCTCCCGAGACTCAGCGAAGTTGAAGTGTTTGTGATGATGCAATCTACCCGCGGCTAGACGGAAAGACCCCATGAACCTTTACTGTAGCTTTGCATTGGACTGTGAACCGGCCTGTGTAGGATAGGTGGGAGGCGCAGAACTCGAGTCGCCAGATTCGAGGGAGCCGACCTTGAAATACCACCCTGGTTTGTTTGCGGTTCTAACCTTGGTCCGTTATCCGGATCGGGGACAGTGCATGGTGGGCAGTTTGACTGGGGCGGTCTCCTCCCAAAGTGTAACGGAGGAGCTCGAAGGTACGCTAGGTACGGTCGGAAATCGTGCTGATAGTGCAATGGCATAAGCGTGCTTGACTGTGAGACTGACAAGTCGAACAGGTGCGAAAGCAGGACATAGTGATCCGGTGGTTCTGAATGGAAGGGCCATCGCTCAACGGATAAAAGGTACTCTGGGGATAACAGGCTGATACCGCCCAAGAGTTCATATCGACGGCGGTGTTTGGCACCTCGATGTCGGCTCATCTCATCCTGGGGCTGTAGCCGGTCCCAAGGGTATGGCTGTTCGCCATTTAAAGAGGTACGTGAGCTGGGTTTAAAACGTCGTGAGACAGTTTGGTCCCTATCTGCCGTGGGCGTTGGATACTTGACGGAGCCTGCTCCTAGTACGAGAGGACCGGAGTGGACGTACCTCTGGTGTACCGGTTGTCATGCCAATGGCATTGCCGGGTAGCTAAGTACGGAAGAGATAACCGCTGAAGGCATCTAAGCGGGAAACTCGTCTGAAGATTAGGTATCCCGGGGACTCGATCCCCCTGAAGGGTCGTTCAAGACCAGGACGTTGATAGGTCGGGTGTGGAAGCGCAGTAATGCGTTAAGCTAACCGATACTAATTGCCCGTGCGGCTTGATCCTATAACTCTTTAGTCTTACATATACGATTGCTGGCCAGATCGCGCCAGTGCCGTCTGAACATACATCAACGCAACCCGCAGTTGCTGCTTCTTCCAAATTCAAGCCGTTGACATCGCGTCAACCGCTTAGCCGGTTACGCCTGACGACCATAGCAAGGTGGCCCCACTCCTTCCCATCCCGAACAGGACAGTGAAACGCCTTCGCGCCGATGATAGTGGACATTCGTCTGTGAAAGTAGGTCATCGTCAGGCTTTTATTGCTCAAAACCCCGTAAGCCCTGCGCTTACGGGGTTTTGTTTTGCGGCAAAGAAAAACA
>NZ_LRUJ01000075.1 GCF_001548475.1 Bordetella hinzii LMG 13501 | reverse complement strand
GGCCCCGACAGGCGGCAGCAGTCCGGGCGCGGGCGGCGGCGCGGGCGGCGCGCCCCAAACAGGCGGCAGCGCCGGCCTGGGCGGCGGCGGCGGCGGCATGTCCGCGATATACACCGGCGGCGGCGGCGGGCTGGGCGCCAACGGAGGCGCCGGATGGGAACCTATCGGCCAAGGCGGCAGTTCGCAACCATTGACGGAACTGGTGACCGGGGCGACGCAGCCGGCGGCCGGCTATGGCGGCGGCGGCGCCAGGACCTCGTCCGGGGCCATGTTGACCAGCGGCCATGCGAGCACCGACGTGCTCGGCGTCGGCGGCGGCGGGGGCGGCGGCGGCGCCTCCAACGGCGGCAGCGGCACAGCCGGCTCGCTCACGCTGTCCAGATCCGATGTCTCTATCCTGGGTTCGGCGCTGGTGGGCGGCGGCGGGGGCGGCGGCGGATACATCGGTAATGGCGGCGCGGGCGGCGATGGAACGCTGACCCTGCTTGACGGCACCTCTCTCAGTGTGGGGGACACCCTGCTGGTGGGCGGTTCGGCGGGCGGCCGCGGCGAGGGGCTGGGCGGCGCGGGCGGCGCCGGCAAAATCGACATGGTGGATTCCACGATCGTCATCGGCAAGAACCTGATCCTGGGCGGCTATAGCAGCAGTTCGGCGACGGGCGGCAGTGGCGAACTTTCCATTGGCACGACCACCAATGGCGCCGCGGCCATCAACTTCCAGCCCGGCGCCAGTTTCACGATCAATCCCAACGGCACGCTGCGCGTGGGCGTGGCCTTGTATGGCGCCGCCTTCAATGGGCTGGACCGCCTGACCAACAACGGCAACATCTTCCTCACCCAGGCGGATGCCAGCTATGTCTTCCGGCCCGGCCTCACGGGCAATGGCAAGGTCACGATCAACACCATCGGCACGACCATCCTGAACGGGGATCTTTCCGCCTACAACGGCTCGATAGCGGCGGTGGGGCTGGGCGCGCTGCAGATCGGCGATGCCGGTTCCACCTGGGCCAGCGCCAGCGGCCAGATCTCCGGCGATAGCCAATTGATCTTCGGCCAGGACGCCGACCTGATCTTTGGCGGCAGCATCGCGGGCAGCGGCGGCCTGACCCATGCGGGCACGGGCCGCCTGACGCTGACCCGGACCAACCAGGTCAACGGAGAGATCGTCGTCGACCGCGGCACGCTGGCGCTGGACGGCGGATCGCTGATCGCCCCGTCCGGCAAGCTGAGCGTGGGCACGGCCGCCAATGCCGGCGTGGAATTGCGCAACGGCGCCATGCTGGAAACGCACGACGCCAATATCGGTGTCGCCGGCACCGGCAGCGTGAAGATCGGCGGCGGCAGCTCCTGGCTGAGCAACTTCGCCTATATCGGCTACACCAACACCGGCTCGCTCGTCATCGATAGCGGCGGCACCGCCACCAGCGCCCGCGGCGTCGTCGGCCTTGCGGGCGACGGCAGTGTCATGGTCAGCGACGCGGGCAGCCGCTGGGAGGCGAGCACCGGGCTCCTGATGAACCCGCAAGGCGGTCGCCAAAGCTCGCTCACCATTGCCAATGGCGGCACCGTCACGGCCCGCCAGGTCGAACTGGGCAGCGGCGGCGGGACCGGCAAGAGCACGATCTCGCTCCAGGGCGACAGCACCGCGCGCGGGGTGCTGGAGACAGGCGGCATCATCCTGCATGGCGCCGATGCCGCGCTCGATTTCAATGGCGGCATCCTCAAGGCCACGCAGGACAGCACGGATTTTCTGTCCAATATCGGCGCCGCCCAGACGCAGCTGACCGGCGGCGGCCTGCTGTTCGACACCAACGGGCATCAAGTCACGATCACCAGCCAGCTCAACGGCACGGGCGATCTCAGCAAGCTGGGCACAGGCACGCTCACGGTCAATCGCATCGACTCGACCGGCGCGGTCGGCGTCCTGGCCGGCACCCTCAAACTGGGCAGCTCGCAGGCGATGGTCACGGGCGCGAACAGCGTCTCCGTGGCCGACGGCGCCATCCTGGATCTCAATGGCTACGAAGCCACGGTCGGCCGCCTGGCCGGCGACGGCCGGGTCGCGGTGAACGATGCCGTGCTGACCGTGGGAGGCAGCAACCAGGACTCCACCTTCGGCGGCATTATCAGCGGCACGGGCCGTCTGACCAAGACCGGCACGGGCAAGCTCACCCTCACGGGCGCCAACGACTACACCGGCATGACCTACATCCTGGCAGGCACCCTGGCCGCCGGCGCGGCCAATACCCTGGGCCGTGGCAGCCTGGCGGTGGGCTCGCCCGCCGTGCTTGACCTGGGGGCTTATTCACAAACCGTCGGCGATTTCCTGGGCACCGGCACCGTCGCCCTGGGCGGCGCGACGCTGACCACCAACACCACCGGCTCCACCATTTTTTTCGGCCGGCTGACCGGCACGGGAAACTTCGTCAAGCAAGGCGGCGGCGTCGTGTCGCTGGCCGGCACGAGCGACTACGTCGGCACGACCCATGTCCAGCAGGGCTCGCTCCTGTTCCTGAACTCGGCCGCCCTTGCCCCCGGGGCGCTGCGGATCGATGCCGGCGCCTCGGCCTATCTTGACCCGGCAGGCATATACAGCGTCTCCTCGCTGGCCGGCGGCGGCGTGCTCGATCTGGGCTCGGCCCCGCTGAACGTAGGCGACAGTAACAGCACCCAGTTCACGGGCGTGCTGGCGGGCACCGGCGGCGCCCTGTTCAAGACAAACACCGGCACCCTGACGCTGTCGGGCGACAACACCTACTCAGGCAATACCGGCGTGCTTGGCGGCACGCTGCGCGTGGACGGGTCCATCGCCAGATCCAGCAGCGTCACCGTCTATGCCGGCGGGACGCTGGCCGGCGAAGGCGTCGTCAGCGCCACCACGGTGAAAGCCGGCGGCATCCTGGCGCCGGGCAGCGCCGGCAGCGTGCTGACCGTCAACGGCGCTCTGACGCTGGAGCAGGGTTCGCGCCTGAACGTCGTGCTGGGCGCGCCCGGCACGCCGGCCGCGCCTGGGGCCAGCAGCGGGCTGCGGGTCGCGGGCGACCTGTCGCTCGACGGCACGCTCAACCTGGCCTCGAGCGCCAGCGACCTCATCGGCTACTACCGCCTCATCAGCTATGGCGGCGCGCTCTCGGGCAATGGCTTGACCATCGGCAACACGCCCGTCGGCTATCTGCCCGCGCAGTTCACCACCGTGCAGAACGTGCCCGGCAATATCGACCTGAAGGTCACCACCCTGGGCGACAACGCCTTGCAGACCTGGCAAGGCGCCGGCGGCAGCTGGACCACGGCCGGCGCCCAGTGGTTCAACGATGGCGGGCAGACCCCCGTGGCCTGGGCCGGCAATCACGCCGTTTTCATGGGCACGGCCGGCACCGTCTCCGTGGACAACGCCGCCAGCTTCAAGGGCTTGCAGTTCGTCAGCGACGGCTGGCAACTGGCCGGCGCCGCCGCGCTGACCACGGACGCCGGCGGCAGCGAGGTCCGCGTGCTGGCCGGCAACACCGCCGCCATCGCCACCGCTATCCAAGGCAGTGGCGGCCTGAACAAGACCGAGGGCGGCACGCTGGTGCTCTCGGGGGCCAATGGCTATACCGGCGGCACCACCGTCTCGGGCGGCGTGCTGTCCGTCTCCAGCGATGCCAACCTGGGCCTGGGCATCGGCGGCGTGACGCTCAATGGCGGCACCTTGCGCGTGAGCAACACCGGCTATGGCAGCACCGCCCGCGACCTCACCGTGGGCGCGGGCAATGGCGCGCTGGACCTGGCCGGCGACTTCCACCTGAACGGCCACCTGTCCGGCAATGGCAGTCTGAGCAAGCTGGGCACCGGCACCCTGTTCCTGGAGCAGGGCAGCAGCGCCTTCACCGGCACCCTGGCCCTGGCCGCCGGCGCCCTGTCCGCCCAGGCCGTCAATGCCCTGGGCGCCTCGGCCGTCACCCTCGCCGGCGGCGCCACGCTGGCGCTCAACGGCTACAGCCAGACCCTCAAGTCCCTGGCCGGCGCCGGCAATGTGCAGCTGGGAGCGGCCACGCTGCGCACCGGCGCCGACAACACCAGCACCACCCTGTCCGGCGCCATCACCGGCACCGGCAGCCTCATCAAGCAGGGCACGGGCAACTTCACGCTCAGCGGCGCCAATCTCTACTCCGGCGGCACCTCCATCGAAAGCGGCACGCTTACCGCCGGCCGCGGCCAGGTCCTGGGCACCGGCGGCCTGACCGTGGCCAATGGCGCGCTCATGGACTTCAACGGCTACGACCAGACCCTGACCACCCTGGACGGCGCGGGCGAGGTCCGGCTCGGCTCGGCCGCCCTCACCGTGGGCGCGGGCGACCTCGACAGCCACTTCGCCGGCGCCCTGGACGGCGACGGCTCGCTCACCAAGCTGGGCGCCGGCACCCTCACCCTGTCGGGCACCAGCCACTACACCGGCCCGACCACCGTCTCGGCCGGCACCCTGGCCGTCGATGGCGCCATCAGCGGCTCGGCCCTCCAAGTGGCCAGCGGCGCGCGCCTGGCCGGCAACGGCACCGTGGGCTCGACCACCGTGGCCAGCGGCGGCCGCCTCGCGCCCAGCGGGCTGGGCAGCCTGCATATCGCCGGCAACCTCTCCCTGGCCGCCGGCGCGGCGCTGGACTACCAGCTCGGCGCGCCCGGCACCCCCTCGGCCCCCGGCGCCGGCAGCCACCTGCAAGTCGACGGCGACTTGTCGCTCAACGGCACGCTCAACCTGGACGACAGCGCCGGCGGCCTGGGCTATTACCGCCTCATCCGCTACGGCGGCGCCCTCTCGGGCGGCGGGCTGGTCCTCGGGGCGTCCCACTTGGATGCCGGCCAGTACCGCATCGTGCAGAACCTGCCCGGCAGCATCGACCTGCGCATCGGCACCGTGGGCAGCAACCTGCTGCAGACCTGGACGGGCGGCAACGGCGTCTGGAACACCAGCACGCAGGACTGGACCAATGACGGTGGCGACCTGCCCGTGGCCTGGGCGGGCAATCACGCCGTCTTCATGCAGAACGGCGGCGCCCGCATCGACGTGCAGGGCAGCCCCTCCTTCGCCGGCCTGCAATTCGTGGCCGACGGCTATCGCCTGCAAGGCAACGGCCGCCTGCTGACCCAGGCCGGCGGCAGCGAGATCCGCGTGCTCGGCGGCAATACCGCCACCATCGCCACGGCCATCGGTGGAGCCGGCGGCATCGACAAGACCGAAGGCGGCACGCTGGTGCTCGCCGGCGCCAACGACTATGCCGGCGGCACCCGCATCTCCGGCGGCGTGCTGGCGGTCTCGCGCGAGGCCAACCTCGGCTCGGGCGGCCTCACGCTCAACGGCGGCACGCTGCGCATCGCCGACGCCGGCTACGCCGTCTCGGCGCGCGCCATCGAAGTGCAAGCCGCCGGCGGCGCCCTGGATCTGCCGCATGACTTCACGCTGCAAGGCGCGCTCTCGGGCAGCGGCGCCCTCATCAAGCGCGGCGCGGGCCTGCTCACCCTCACCGCCGATAGCAGCGCCTACCGCGGCGCGGCCACGCTGGCCGCGGGCGGCCTGTGGCTGGGCGACGCGGCCCGTCTGGGAGGCACCCTCACGGCCCGCGACGGCACCCTGCTCGGCGGCACCGGCACCCTCGGCTCGACCACGGTCCAGGCCGGCGCCGTCCACTCGCCCGGCAGCCCCATCGGCACCCAGACCATCGTGGGCGACTACGTCAACCGCGGCACGCTGCGCATCGACGCCACCCCCTCCGACCACGACCGCCTGGCCGTCTCCGGCGGCGTGGACATCGCCGGCGCCACGCTGGACCTGCGCCTGTCGCCCGATGACGCGGCCAGCTGGAAGCCCCGGACCGGCCCCTACACCCTCATCGCCAAACAGAGTCCGGGCGCCGTCGTGGGCGAGTTCGCCCGCCTGAACAATCCCCTGCTTTTCATGAACGCCTCGGTCGATACCCGTGGCGGCGACGGCAACGACGTCACGCTCACCCTGCAGCGCAATGACCTCAGCCTGGCCAGCCTGGCGCTCACCGCCAACCAGCGCGCGGTGGCCGGCAGCATCGAAGGCCTGCCGGACAGCCATGAGGTGTGGCGCACCGTCATGCTGAGCACCGACGCCGCCGCCCTCGGCCAGGCCTTGAGCCAGCTCTCGGGCGACACCCATGCCGGCGTGGTCTCGGCGCTCAGGGCCACGGGCCCCGCGCCCGCCGCGCAGAACGGCCTGGCCGCCCTGCGCGGCAACCTGGCCGCGCCCATGGCGCCCGGCGCGCCCACGGCCGCCGCCG
>NZ_LRUJ01000074.1 GCF_001548475.1 Bordetella hinzii LMG 13501 | reverse complement strand
CGCGCGCGCCGGGTCAGCGGCCGCGGCGCAGACGGGCTGCCAGGCGCGCGGCGTGGCGCGCGCCGGCGCCGCCAGGTTGCCCGAGGTCGGGCGCATCAGGCCCTTGCAGTTGCGCAGCACCAGCGGCCACAGGCGCGACAGGTCATCGCTTTCCCAACCGGGCAGTTCGTTCCAGGCGGCGCGCTGGTAGCGGCCGGCCAGGCTGCGCGCCGGCGTATCGGGCAGGGCCGACAGCGGGGGCACGACCAGCGGCCCCTCGGCCACCGGCGCGCCGCCGGGCCCGCCGCTTTCGGGCGGGATTTCCGTTGTGGTGGAACAGGCTGCCAGCAGCGCCGACAGCAGGGACAGGCAAAGTAGACGTTTCATGAAGACGGGTGAGGTCAGTGCAGGGTGCGGGGCATGGCGAGCACGAACTCGGCGATCGGCACCTCGAACGGGATGCCGTTCTCGCCGACGCAGTGATAGGTGCCCCGCATCGTGCCGACCGGGGTCGGCAGCGGACAGCCGCTGGTGTATTCGAAGGTTTCGCCCGGCGCCAGCAACGGCTGCTGCCCGACCACGCCCAGGCCGCGGACTTCCTGCACGCGCTGATTGCCGTCGCTGATGATCCAGTGGCGGCTGATGACCTGGGCCGGATGCGCGCCGGTATTGGTGATGCGCACCGTGTAGGCGAAAACGTACTGCTGTTGACTGGGATCGGACTGCTCCGGCACGAAACGCGGAGTCACGGATACGGTCAGATCGTAGGGTTTCACAGGCCTTTCCCGGTTTGGCACTCGACAATACGATACGGGCGGACCAGGGCGTCTACACCAACCGGTAACGCAAGCCTGGGCGCCAAACTGCAATAATTGCACATTATGCCCTTGGATACCCCGAACACCATGTCCGCCCCGGCCACCACCCGCATCGCTCCCAGCATTCTATCCGCCGACTTCGCCCGCCTGGGCGAGGAAGTCCGCAACGTCGTCGCCGCCGGCGCCGACTGGATTCACTTCGACGTGATGGACAACCACTACGTGCCCAACCTGACCATCGGGCCCATGGTGTGCGCCGCCATCCGTCCCCATGTGCAGGTCCCCATCGACGTCCATCTCATGGTCGAGCCGGTCGACGACATCGTTCCGCTGTTCGCCAAGGCCGGCGCCGACATCATCACCTTCCATCCCGAGGCCAGCCGCCATGTGGACCGCACCCTGGGCCTGATCCGCGACAGCGGCTGTAAAGCCGGCCTGGTCTTCAATCCGGCCACGCCGCTTTCGTATATGGATTACGTGATGGACAAGCTGGATGTCGTGCTGCTGATGTCGGTCAACCCCGGTTTCGGCGGCCAGGCCTTCATCCCGTCCACCCTGGCCAAGCTGCGCGAGGCGCGCGCCCGCATCGACGCCTGGACCCAGGCGGGCGGCCAGCCCATCCTGCTGGAAGTCGACGGCGGCGTGAAAACCGATAACATCGCCGAGATCCGCCGCGCCGGCGCCGACACCTTTGTCGCGGGCTCGGCCATTTTCGGCAAGCCCGACTACACCGCCGTCATCAAGGCCCTGCGCGATGAGATCGCGCGCGGCGAAACCCTGGCCGCCTGAGCCGAGAGAAGCCCTATGAATCGCTATCGCGCCGCCTTGCTGGACCTGGACGGCACCCTGCTCGACTCGATCCCCGATCTCGCCATGGCGGCCAACGCCATGCGCGTCGAACTGGACATGCCGCCGCTGCGCGACGATGTGCTCGCCACCTTCGTGGGCAAGGGGGTGGATAACCTGGTGCGCCGCACGCTGGCGGCCAGCCGCGACGGCGGCGAGGTGGAGGACGCCCTATTTGCCAAGGGACGCGAGTCCTTCCATCGCCACTATCACCTGGTCAACGGCGACCGCGCCCGCGTCTTCGACGGCGTGATCGAAGGGCTCAAGCTCATGCGCGAGATGGACCTGAAGCTGGCCGTGGTGACCAACAAGCCGACCGAGTTCACCCTGCCGCTGCTGCAGCGCACTGGCCTGGCGGGCTTTTTCGACGTGGTGGTCTGCGGCGACACCTGCGCGCGGCGCAAGCCCGATCCCGACCAGGTGCTGCATGCCTGCGGACAGCTGGGCGTGACGCCGCGCGAATCGGTGACCATCGGCGATTCGGTCAACGATGCCCAGGCCGGGCGCAGCGCCGGCACGGCGGTGCTGGCCGTGCCTTATGGTTACAACGAGGGCATGGACGTGCGTTCGCTCGATGTCGATGGTATAGTTGACTCGCTCGTCGAGGCAGCAGCCTGGATCGCGCGCCACGCCGAACGCGGCCGGCCGCTCTGACGCCACTGCCCCGGCACCATTTTTCAGCCCTCGCCATAGCCGATGAACACTCGCTCCCTGACCCAAATGCGCAACGCCTCGTGGCGTTGGTGGCGTTTGTCTTCCGGGTGGCGATGATCTCTCCCCGGCCCTAGACGCGCGCGCCGCGATAGTGCCCAAAGCCAAGCCCGGAACCGCCAAGGACCGGGCTTTTTTGTTGCGTGCCTGGTCCCCACCCCCTACGAGACCCGACATGACCGAACTTGAATTCAAAGCCCTCGCCGCCCAAGGCTATAACCGCATCCCGCTGGTCGCCGAAACCTATGCCGACCTCGACACGCCGCTGGCCATCTACCTGAAGCTGGCCCACGCCGGGCCGCAGAACGGCCGCATGAGCTGCCTGATGGAGTCCGTGGTCGGCGGCGAGCGTTTCGGGCGCTACTCCTTCATCGGCCTGCCGGCGCACACCGTCATCCGCGCCAGCGGCCGGCAGACCGAGGTGCTGCGCGACGGCGAGATCGTCGAAACGCATGAGGGCGACCCGCTGGCCTTCATCGAGCAATACCAGGCGCGCTTCAAGGTGGCGCTGCGCCCGGGCATGCCGCGCTTCTGCGGCGGCCTGGCCGGCTACTTCGGCTATGACACCGTGCGCCATATCGAGCCGCGCCTGGGACCGGCGGTCAAGCCCTTCCCGGACGGCATGGACGGCGGCACGCCGGACATCATGCTGCTGCACGTCGATGAGCTGGTCATCGTCGACAACCTGGCCGGCCGCACCTATCTCATGGTCTATGCCGACCCGGGCCAGCCGGAAGCCTACAACCGCGCCCAGGAACGCCTGCTGGAGCTGCGCGCCCGACTGCGCAAGCCGGTGGACATCCCGTACAGCCACGCCAGCATGCAGACCGAGGAGCGCCGCGACTTCGCCAAGGAGGACTACCTGGCCGCCGTGCGGCGCGCCAAGGAGTACATCGCCGCGGGCGACCTGATGCAGGTGCAGGTCGGCCAGGTGATCGCCAAGCCCTTCCGCGACGCGCCGCTGTCGCTGTACCGCTCGCTGCGCTCGCTGAACCCCTCGCCCTATATGTATTTCTGGAATTTCGGCGACTTCCAGGTCGTGGGCGCTTCGCCGGAAATCCTGGTGCGCCAGGAGCAGGTCAAGGAAGACGGCCAGCCCAAGTCGCAGATCACCATCCGCCCGCTGGCCGGCACCCGCAAGCGCGGCGCCACGCCCGAGGAAGACCTGGCCCTGGCCGCCGAGCTGCGCGCCGATCCCAAGGAAATCGCCGAGCACGTCATGCTGATCGACCTGGCGCGCAACGATGTGGGCCGCGTGGCCGAGGTCGGCTCGGTCAAGGTGAGCGACACCATGGCCATCGAGCGCTACTCGCACGTGATGCACCTGGTTTCCAACGTGACCGGCAACCTCAATCCCGGCATGAGCAGCATGGACGTGCTGCGCGCGGCATTCCCGGCCGGCACGCTGACCGGCGCGCCCAAGGTGCGCGCCATGGAGATCATCGACGAACTGGAGCCCGTGCGCCGCGGCATCTATGGCGGCGCGGCCGGCTACCTGAGCTATGGCGGCGAGATGGACGTGGCCATCGCCATCCGTACCGGCGTCATCAAGAACGGCACGCTGTTCGTGCAGGCCGCCGCCGGTGTCGTGGCCGATTCCGTGCCCGAGCTGGAATGGGCCGAGACCGAGGCCAAGGCGCGCGCCGTGCTGCGCGCGGCCGAACAGGTGCAGCACGGCCTGGACGATCCCATCTGAACCGACGATCCCAGAGCCCGTATGTATACCGGGTGTTCCGCCCTTCATTCTCCTGAGGTTGCCCAGCCATGCTGCTGATGATCGACAACTACGATTCCTTTACCTACAACCTGGTGCAGTACTTCGGCGAACTCGGCGAAGACGTGCGCGTGGCGCGCAATGACCAGATCACCCTCGAAGAGATCGCCGCGATGGCGCCGGACCGCATCTGCGTCTCGCCCGGCCCCTGCTCGCCGGCCGAGGCCGGCATCTCGGTGCCGCTGATCCGCGAATTCGCCGGCAAGCTGCCCATCCTGGGCGTCTGCCTCGGCCACCAGGCCATCGGCGCGGCCTATGGCGGCGACATTGTCCGCGCCCAGACCATCATGCATGGCAAGACCGTGCAGGTCAGCCATGCCGGCACCGATATCTTCCAGGGCCTGCCTTCGCCCTATACGGTCATCCGCTACAACTCGCTGACCATCGCCCCGGACACGCTGCCGGACGTGCTGGAGGTGACCGCCACCGCGCCCGACGGCGACATCATGGGGGTGCGTCATAAAACCCTGCCGCTGTACGGCGTACAGTTCCATCCTGAATCCGTGCTCAGCGAGCATGGTCATGACATGCTGCGCAACTTCCTGAATATCTAGAACAAGGGGACCCACCATGACGATTTCTCCCGCCGAGGCCTTGACCCGCTGCATCGAGCACCGCGAGATCTTCCACGACGAGATGCTGCATCTGATGCGCATGCTGATGCGCGGCGAGATGTCGCCGCAGATTGCCAGCGCGCTGTTGATGGGCCTGCGCGTCAAGAAGGAAACCGTGGGCGAGATCACGGCCGCGGCCCAGGTCATGCGCGAATTCGCCACGCCGGTCGTCACGCCCAATCCGCAGGACCTGCTGGATATGTGCGGCACGGGCGGCGACGGCAGCCACACGTTCAATATCTCCACCACGGCCATGTTCGTGGCCGCGGCGGCCGGCGTGCCCATCGCCAAGCATGGCAACCGCAGCGCCTCCTCGTCCTCGGGCAGCGCCGACGTGCTGGAGGCCCTGGGGGCGAACCTGCAGCTGGCGCCCGAGGAGGTCGCCGAATGCATCCAGGCCACCGGCATCGGCTTCATGTTCGCGCCGGCGCATCATGGCGCCATGAAGAACGTCGCCGCCGTGCGCAAGGAGCTTGCCGTGCGCACCATCTTCAATATCCTGGGGCCGCTGACCAACCCGGCCGGCGCGGCCAACCAGCTGATGGGCGTGTTCCACCCCGACCTGGTGGGCATCCAGGTGCGGGTGCTGGAGCGCCTGGGTTCGCGCCATGTGCTGGTGGTGCACGGCAAAGACGGCATGGACGAGGCTTCGCTGGGCGCGGCCACCCTGGTCGGCGAGCTCAAGGATGGCGTCGTACGCGAATACGAGATCCATCCGGAAGACTACGGGCTATCCATGATGTCCAATCGCAGTATCAAGGTGTCCAATCGCGAACAATCGCGTGAACTTGTCATCGAAGCATTGGATAATGTGGAAGGGACGGCCCGTGATATCGTCGCATTGAACGCCGGCCTGGCCATCTACGCCGGCAACAAGGCCGAGAGCATCGAGTCGGCGTTGGCGCTGGCTTTTGAAACGATCGCCAACGGCGCGGCGCGCGCCAAGTTGGAAGAATTCTGCGCATACACCCGGAAATTTTCAAAATGAACGACATTCTTGCGAAGATCCTCGCCGTCAAGGTCGAGGAAGTCGCGACCGCTCGCCAGTTGCGCAGCGAGGCCGAGCTGCTGCGCGAAGCGCAGGCCCGCCAGGACGTGCGCGGCTTTGCCCAGGCCATCGAGGACAAGATCGCGCAGGGCAAGGCCGGCGTGATCGCCGAGATCAAGAAAGCCTCGCCCTCCAAGGGCGTGCTGCGCGAGAACTTCGATCCCGCCGAGATCGCGGCCTCCTATGCCGTGCATGGCGCGGCCTGCCTGTCGGTGCTGACCGATGTGCATTTCTTCCAGGGTTCGCACGACAACCTGCGCCGCGCGCGCGCGGCCTGCCCGCTGCCGGTGCTGCGCAAGGACTTCATCATCGATCCCTACCAGATCATCTCGGCGCGGGCGATGGGCGCGGACTGCGTGCTGCTCATCGTGGCCGCGCTCACGCCCTCCCAGCTGCGCGACTACGAAGCCCTGGCGCTGGACCTGGGCATGGACGTCCTGGTCGAAGTCCATGGCGAACGGGAACTGGATGTGGCGCTGTCAATGAAGACCCCGCTGCTGGGCATCAACAACCGCAACCTGCGCACCTTCGAGACCAAGCTGGAAAACACGCTGAACCTGCTGCCGCGCATCCCGGCCGGCAAGCGCGTGGTCACCGAAAGCGGCATCCTCACGCCGGAGGATGTCCAGCTCATGCGCAAGAACGGCGTGCATGCCTTTCTCGTCGGCGAAGCCTTCATGCGCGCCGAAGAACCCGGCGCCGAACTGGCCCGCCTGGTCGGCTGATCCGGCCTTGCCTGTCCGGCGCCTGGCGGCCGATTGCCGCCAGGCGCCGGGCCTTTGACGATACGCAAGGCGCCGGCGCCCCTGGTGCGATACAGTCACAAGGTATCCCGCGTGTCCGGGAGCTGGTCCTCCCCCTTTTCCTTGCGCGGGCGCACACAGGAGAACGGCAATGGCAAAAACCATGAAGGCCGCGGTGGTCCGCGAGTTCGGCAAACCCCTCGTGATCGAGGACGCTCCCATCCCCATGCCCGGTCCCGGCCAGATCCAGGTCGCCATCCAGGCCTCGGGCGTCTGCCACACCGACCTGCACGCCGCCGAGGGCGATTGGCCGGTCAAACCCAACCC
>NZ_LRUJ01000073.1 GCF_001548475.1 Bordetella hinzii LMG 13501 | reverse complement strand
GCCGCGAGCCCGCCGCGCCCCTGCATGCGCTTGCCGCGCAAGCGACGGCCAGCCCGGCCGCCCAACCCCACCACGTGGAGCTGCCGGCCACGCAGGAAGAGGCCCCCAGGCTGGCGGCCGCCGAAGCCGCCGCCGCGCCCGCCGCCGAACCGCTGGCCGCCCTGACGCTGCCCACGCCGCGCCAAGCGGCTGCCGCCGATATGGCGCCGGCCGCACCCGCCCTTCAGGTCAGCACGCCCGTAGGCGCCACGCAATGGGGCCAGGAACTGAGCCGCCAGGTCGTGACGTTCAGCCAGAACCTGGCCCAGGGCAGCCATACCGCCGAGCTGCGCCTGGACCCGCCCGACCTCGGGCCGCTGCGTGTCACGCTGAGCCTGAATGACGGCGTGGCCAGCGCCAGTTTCGTGTCGGCCCATGCCGCCGTGCGCCAGGCCGTGGAGTCGGCGCTGCCGCAGTTGCAGCAGGCCTTGTCGCAGGCGGGGATTTCGCTCGGCCAGACCCATGTCGGCGACCAGGGCCAGCAGGCCATGGGCGGCCAGCCCAATGGGCAATCTTCGGGCAATGCCGCCGGCGGCCAACGCCAGGACGGCGGCTATGCCCAGGGTTCGCCCGAACGCGAGACGGCCCCCGCCCCGCGCGCCCAGGCCCATGACGGACTGGTCAACACCTACGCCTGAACCCCTGTCCACGCCGCGCAGCAATAGGCTGAGATACCCCGCTTTCGCCCTGTTTTTCGCGTGCCTGGGCGCGCGAGACTTGGGGCAGAATCATCCCATCCCGATAACCCGAACCCGAGCCCGAACTCTTTAAACGATGGCCACTTCCAAATCTCCCGCCATGCCTGCTGTCCGTAGCGCTGCCGGTGGCGCCGGCAAGCTGCTGCGCCCCTTGCTGGCGCTGCTGGTCCTTCTGCTCGTGGTCGTGGCCAGCGTGGCGGGAACCTGGTATTTCATGTCCCGCTACCAGCAGCAACAGCTGCAGGCGGCCGTGCAGCTCGGCGTCGGCCAGACCGCGGGCGCCGCGCCGACGACATTCGTGCCCTCGCCCGCCCAGCCGGCCGTGGTGCCCGCGCCGATTTTCATCCCGCTGGAAGCTTTCACGGTCACGCTGCACGACGCCGACGCCGAGCGCATCATGCATGTGGGCCTGACGCTGCGCGTGAGCGACGATCAATCGCGCCAACGCATCGAACGCTATATGCCGGAGGTGCGCAACCGCATCCTGATGATCCTGTCGTCGCAGACGCCGCAATCGGTGCAGACGCTGGACGGCAAGCAAGCCATGGCCAAGACCCTGCAGGCGGCCGTCAACAAACCCTTCTCGCCCCTGCCCGACGGTCAGTTCGTGACCGATGTGCTCTTCACGGCGTTCGTGGTGCAATAAGCATGGCCTACGAGGCATTTCTTTCTCAGGATGAAGTCGATGCGCTGCTGGCCGGCGTCACCGGCGAGAGCGACGATAAACAAAGCCGCCCCGAAGAGCAGGACGGCACGCGCGCCTATGACCTGAGTTCGCCGGACCGCGTCGTGCGCCGGCGCATGCAGACGCTGGAGCTCATCAACGAGCGCTTCGCGCGCAATATGCGCCATGTGCTGCTGAACTTCATGCGGCGCAGCGCCGACATCACCGTCGGCTCGATCAAGATCCTGAAGTACGCGGATTTCGAGCGCAATCTGCCGGTGCCCAGCAATCTGAACATGATCCAGATGAAGCCGCTGCGCGGCACGGCGCTGTTCACCTACGACCCCAGTCTGGTCTTCTTGGTGATCGACAGCCTGTTCGGCGGCGACGGGCGCTATCACACCCGCGTCGAGGGCCGTGATTTCACCACGACCGAGCAGCGCATCATCCGCCGCCTGCTCAACCTGACGCTGGAGAGCTACGGCAAGTCCTGGGATCCGGTGTATCCCATCGAGTTCGAATATGTGCGTTCGGAGATGCACACCAAATTCGCCAGCATCACCGGCGACAACGAAGTGGTGGTGGTGTCTTCCTTCCATATCGAGTTCGGCGCCACGGGCGGCGACCTGAACATCTGCCTGCCCTACTCCATGATCGAGCCGGTGCGCGATCTGCTCACGCGCCCGCTGCAGGATTCGGCGCTCGAGGAAGTCGACCAGCGCTGGTCCCAGCAGCTCTCGCGCCAGGTGCGCAGCGCCGACGTGGACCTGGTGGCCGAATTCGCCCGCATCCCCTCCTCGATCGGCGCGCTCACCCAGCTCAAGGTGGGCGACATCCTGCCGATCGAGATCCCGCAAACCGTTACCGCCCACGTGGACGGCGTACCGCTGATGGAATGCAGCTACGGCGTCTTCAACGGCCAGTACGCCCTGCGCGTACAGAACATGCTCAATCAAGACGACTCCAACGAGGCCCCCGACCATGACTGACACGAACGAGCGGCCCGACCAGACCGGCGCCAGCGCACCCTCCAGCGCGGCCGACGACTGGGCCGACGCGCTCGCCGAACAATCCCGCAACGCGCCGCCCACCCAGGCCGACGGTCTGCGCGGCCAGGACGACTGGGCCAGCGCCATGGCCGAGCAGAACGCCGCCGCCCCGGCCGCGCCCGCCGCTGCGCCTGCGCCTCAATCCGCCGCCCAGACGGTGTTCAAGCCGCTGACCAGCAAGGAAAACGCCGGCGGGGCCGACATCGACCTCATCATGGACGTGCCCGTCCAGCTGACGGTCGAACTGGGCCGCACGCGCCTGACCATCAAGAACCTGCTGCAGCTGGGCCAGGGCTCGGTGGTGGAGCTCGACGGCCTGGCCGGCGAACCGATGGACATCTTCGTCAATGGCTACCTGATCGCCCAAGGCGAAGTGGTGGTGGTCGAGGACAAGTACGGCATCCGCCTGACCGACATCATCACGCCCTCCGAGCGCATCAACCGCCTGAACAACCGCCGCTGAAGCGCCATGAACGAAGCCAGCCTCCTGCGCGTGGTGATCGGCCTGCTGCTGGTCCTGGCGGCCATCCTCGCCGCCGGCTGGCTGGCCCGGCGCGCCGGCATGGGCCAGCGCGCCCAGGGCGCGGTGCTGCGCCAGGTGGCCGCGCAGGCGCTGGGACCGCGCCAGAGCGTGGTCGTCATCGAGGTCGACAAGACCTGGCTGGTGCTGGGCGTGACGCCCGGCCAGATCACCACCTTGCACACCCTCCCCGCCGGCGAAGCCCCCGCGCCCGAGACCGCCACTTTCGCGCACAAGCTCGGCCACGCGCTCAAGCGCCGCTGAGCCCGCCGTTTTGCCACTCATGAAGCCCGCCCTACGCACGAGCCTGCCCCTGCTGGGGATCGCGGCCATCGCCTCCCTGTCATTGTGGCCGGATGGCGCCATCGCCCAGGCCACCCTGCCCGCCCTGACCGCCACGCCCGGCGCCGACGGTTCGCAGACCTATTCGCTCAGCATGCAGACCCTGCTGCTGATGACCTCGCTGTCCTTCCTGCCGGCCGCGCTGCTGATGATGACGGGTTTCACCCGCATCATCATCGTGCTGGGCCTGCTGCGCAGCGCCATGGGCACGGCCATGTCGCCTCCCAACCATGTTTTGGTCGGCATCGCGCTCTTCCTGACCTTCTACACCATGTCGCCGGTGTTCGACAAAATCTATACCGAGGCCTACCAGCCGCTGTCGGCCGGCAGCATCCCGTTCGAAACGGCGGTCGAGCGGGCCGGCGCGCCGCTGCACACCTTCATGCTGCACCAGACGCGCGAGAACGATCTTTCCTTGTTCGCCAACCTGGCCAACATGCCCAAGATCGAGGATCCCTCCAAGGTACCGATGCGCATCCTGATCCCGGCCTTCATCACCAGCGAACTGAAGACCGCCTTCCAGATCGGCTTCACCATCTTCATCCCCTTTCTCATCATCGACCTGGTGGTGGCCAGCGTGCTGATGGCGCTGGGCATGATGATGGTGCCGCCGGTGACCGTCTCCCTGCCCTTCAAGCTCATGCTTTTCGTGCTGGCCGATGGCTGGAACCTGCTGCTGGGCTCGCTGGCCCAGAGCTTCTATCAATGACAGGAGGCTGGCAGCGATGACCGCGGAAACCGTCATGACCATGGCCTACCAGGCCATGAAGATCGCCCTGGCGCTGGCCGGACCGCTATTGCTGGTGACACTGGTGGTGGGCCTGGTCATCAGCGTTTTCCAGGCGGCCACGCAGATCAATGAAATGACCCTGTCCTTCATCCCCAAGCTGCTGGCGATGTGCGGGGTGCTGGTGCTGCTGGGCCCCTGGCTGATCGAACTGCTGGTCGACTACATCCGGCAGCTCATCAGCGGCATTCCCATGCTGATTTCCTGAAGGCCGTGTTCAGCTTCACCATCGATCAGCTCAATGGCTGGATGGGGCAGTTTCTCTGGCCGTTCATACGCATCCTGGCGCTGGTGGGCGCCTCGCCGCTGTTCTCCGAGTCGACCATCCCGGTCAAGGTCAAGATAGGCTTGCCCTTCGTCCTTGCGGCGGCCATCGCCCCGGGACTGCCGCCCATGCCCACGGTCTCGCCCAGCAGCTATGAAGGGCTGCTGCTGCTGGCGCAGCAGGTGCTGATCGGCGTGGCCATGGGCTTCGCCATGCGCGTGGTGTTCGCCGCCGTGCAGACCGCCGGCGAGTACGTCGGCCTGCAGATGGGCCTGTCCTTCGCCTCCTTCTTCGATCCGGCCACCGGCGCCAACACCGCCGTGCTGTCCCGTTTCCTGAACATCATCGCCATGCTGGTCTTCCTGGCGCTGGATGGGCATCTGCTGATGCTGGCCGCCCTGGTGCGCAGCTTCGATGTGCTGCCCCTGACACCCGCCGTGCTGGACCGCAATGGCCTGGGCGTGCTGATCCAGTGGAGCGGCACCGTCTTCGTCTCCGGGCTGCTGCTGTCCCTGCCCCTGGTCTGCGCGCTGCTGACCATCAACCTGGCCATGGGCATCCTCAACCGCGCGGCTCCCCAGCTGACCGTCTTCGCCGTGGGCTTCCCCATCATGCTGACCGTCGGCCTGCTGGTGTTGGCCGTGGTGCTGCCGCACGCCGGCCCTTTCCTGGAGGCCCTCTTCCAGCGCGGCCTGCAGACCATGAGCGACGTGGCGCAGGGCTTTGCCACCCGCTGAGGCGGGCGGCGCTCCCGTCAGGCCACCTCTTCGGCGCGATGCGCCAGGCGCCTGTCCGCGCTCTCGCTTGCCAGGCGGAAGACCTGGATGGTCTCGCGCAGGGCCGACGACTGGCCGCCCAGCTGCGAGACGGCCGTGCCCAGCTGTTGCACCAGGGCGCTGTTCTTCTCCGTCATGCCATCCATCTCGGCCACGGCCTGCTCCATCTGCTCGATGCCGCTGGCCTGCTGTTGCGAGGCCACCGAGATCTCGCCGATGATATCGGTCACGCGGCGCACGGCGTCGACAATTTCCTGCATGGTCGCGCCGGCCTGCTCGGCCTGCGAAGACCCCTCGGTGACGCGGTCCACGGATTCGCTGATCAGGTCCTTGATCTCGCGGGCGGCCTGGGCGCTCTTCTGCGCCAGGCTGCGCACTTCGCCCGCCACCACGGCAAAACCCTTGCCCGACTCGCCCGCGCGGGCGGCCTCGACCGCCGCGTTGAGCGCCAGGATATTGGTCTGGAAGGCGATGCCCTCGATGATGGTGACGATGTCGGCGATGCGGCGCGAGCTGTCGGAGATGCCGTGCATGGTGTGCACCACCTGGTCGACCGCGTCGCCGCCGCGCCGCGCCACGTCCATGCTGCTGGCGGCCAGGTCGTTGGCCTGGCGCGCATGGTCGGCGTTCTGGCGCACCGTCGAGGTCAGCTGCTGCATGCTGGCCGCGGTGCTCTGCAGCGATGCGCTTTGATCGCTGGTGCGCCGCGAAAGCTCCTGGTTGCCCTGCGAAATGCCCATGGCGGCATGCGTCGTGCCGGCGATGCCCGCATACACGTCGCGCGCGATGCCGATCAGGCTCTTGCGCATCACATCCAGCGAAAACGCCAGATTGCCCACCTCGTCCTTGGTGTCGGCGAACACCTGGCTGGTCAGGTTGCCCGCGGCGACTTGGCGCGCCATGTCGGCGGCCTCGCGCAAAGGCCGCAGCACATTGCGCCAGACGCGCCACTGCGCCAGGCCGATGAGCCCGACGCCCGCCAGGGCGCCGGCTACGCCCAGGCCGGCCTGCAGCGGGTCCAGGCCCTGCCACCGGCTTTCGAGCAGCCAGGCGGCCAGGCCGCCGAAAAGCAGGCTGGACAGCAGCGCCGCGCGCAACATCTGCGGGCCGGCGCCGCGGCGCAGCGGCTGGCCCAGGCGCGACAGCAAGCCGCGCCAGCCCGTGGGTACGATCTGCCCGCCTTCGATACGCCAGCCGCGCGCCCGTCCTTGGCGCAATTGCTCATAATGCACCTCGGCCTCTTCGATCTGCTCGTCGGTGGGCCGCACGCGCACCGATGAATAGGCCACCACCTCGCCGTCCTCGAAGATGGGGGTGGCATTGGCCAGCACCCAGTAATAGCCGCCATCCTTGCGGCGGTTCTTCACCACGCCCAGCCATGAGCGGCCGGCCTGCAATGTGCGCCAGAGGTCTTCATAGGCCTCGGCCGGCATATCGGGATGGCGCACGATGTTGTGGGCCTTGCCCATCAATTCTTCGCGATCGAAACCGCTGACCTCGACGAACGCCGGGTTGGCATAGACGATGCGCCCCTTGGTGTCCGTGCGGGATATCAGATACTGATCCTCGCGCAGACGGGTTTCGACATCGTAAATGGGTAGGTTGACGCGCACTGCCTAGTCTCCTGTCTTCTGCCTTGCGACCCCGCGCGCTTCCTGAAGGAAAAAACGATCCGGACAAGCCGGATCGTCGCGGGAAAAAAAGCCGGTCCGGCTGCGCGGACCGCGGGGGGGATCCAGACCGGCTGGATCGTTGGAATGGCTCAGTTCTGCGCCACCATCGGCGCCTGGTAGCCGCCGGTCAAGGTCGGCGTGGCCACATCGATCACCTCGCCGGTGTTGATCTTGAACACCGCCACCGCCTCGGCCAGGTGCTGCGATTGCTCCTGCAGCGCGGC
>NZ_LRUJ01000072.1 GCF_001548475.1 Bordetella hinzii LMG 13501 | reverse complement strand
TTGGTGGAGGTAAGCGGGATCGAACCGCTGACCTCTTGCATGCCATGCAAGCGCTCTCCCAGCTGAGCTATACCCCCATGGTTTCCAGCACCTTCGCTGCTGTCACTTTCGTGTCAACCGCGAAGAAACGAGATTATGCACGAGTTTCCGGGGCTGTGCAAGCCAGCCGCAAAAAATTTTAAAAAAAGGGAGGCATGCTAGAGTGGGCCATCGCTGGAGATGAAGGAAGCCACGATGGCCAAGACATCCTTTCCGACACGGGCGCTGGGCAGGACCGGCATGGCGCTGTCGCGCGTGGGCCTGGGCACATCGGCCATCGGCGGCACGGCCTGGGCCTATGCCTGGGGCGAGCAGGACGATGGCGAATCCATCCGCGCCATCCGCCACGCCGTGGACCGCGGCATCAACTGGATAGACACCGCCGCCAGCTATGGCCAGGGACATGCCGAAACCATCGTGCGCCAGGCGCTGGCGCAGATGCCGCCTTCGTCCCGGCCTTATGTGTTTTCCAAGGGCGGCCTGGCCACCCGGGAGGGCCAGGCGTATGGCATCGCCCAGCCCGACAGCCTGCGGCGCGAGCTGGAGGGTTCGCTGCGGCGGCTGGGCGTCGAATGCATCGATCTCTACCAGATGCACTGGCCAGCCGGCGACGGCACGCCGCTGGAGGTGTATTGGCAGGCCCTGCTGGACTTCCAGCGCGACGGCAAGGTGCGCGCGATCGGCCTGTCCAACCATGGCTTGGCGCAGGTCCAGGCGGCCGAGGCCATCGGCCATGTCGACGCCCTGCAGCCGCCCTTCTCGCTCATCCGCCGCGAAGCGGGCGCCGATCTGCTGCCCTGGTGCGAATCGCGCCAGACCGGCGTCATCGTCTACAGCCCCATGCAATCCGGGCTGTTATCGGGCACGTTCAGCGACACGCGCCGGCTGCCGTCCAATGACTGGCGTTCGCGCGATGCGGAGTTCCTGCCGCCCCGGCTGGCGCGCAACCTGGCCCTGGCCGAAACCTTGCGGCCGCTGGCCGAGCGCCACGGCACGACCGTGGGCGCCATCGCCATTGCGTGGACGCTGGCCTGGCCGGGCGTAAGCGGCGCCATCGTCGGCGCGCGCAGCCCCGCCCAGGTGGATGGGTGGCTGGGCGCGGCCACGCTGGAGTTGGATGACGAGGCCTTGCAGCTGATCGCCGACGCCCTGGCCGATTCCGGGGCCGGCAGCGGCCCGCTGCAGCCGCCGGCCGACCGCCTGCCGACCCCGGCCGATTTTCTGCGCTAGCGGCGCCTGCGGACCCGCGCGGCAGCGGCGATCAGCACCACGCCGACGATGAGCAAGGCCAGTTTGTCACCAAAGCGCGCATAGGGCGTCAAGCCCGTCATGCCCTGCACCGTCACCGGCAGCACGCCGGGCTGGTGGGTGGGCAATTGCGCCGCCACGCGGCCGCGCGCGTCGATGGCCGCGGTGATGCCGGTATTGGTGGCCGTGACCATGGGACGGGCGGTCTCGATGCTGCGCAGGCGGCCGATCTGCATATGCTGGCGCAAGGCCCAGGTATTGCCGAACCAGCCCAGGTTGCTGACGTTGGCCAGAATGGTGGCTCCGCCCTGGCCCTGGCCGTCGGGATAGAGGGCGGGCAGCAGTTCGGGGCCGAAGAGGTCTTCGTAGCAGATGTTGAAGGCGATGCGCTGGTCGCCCACCGCGAAGGGCCGCTGATAGGCCGGCCCCCGGTCGAAATCGCCCAGCGGGATGTCCAGCATGTCCACGAACCAGCGGAAACCCGGCGGCACGAACTCGCCCCAGGGCACCAGATGCTGTTTGTCGTAGCGCATGGCGGTGGTGCCGGCGCGCAGGTCGGCCAGCGGCGTGCGGGCGTCGAAACCCATGACGCTATTGGTGTAGCGCGTGCGCCCGTCCGCATCGCGCTGGCGCAGCGGCACGCCCATGGCGATCGTGGCGGACTGGCGGGCCGCGATGGTCTTCCAGGCCTCCCAGACCTCGGGCGCCAGCTGGTCCTGGAAAACAGGCAGCACCGTCTCGGGCAGGATGATGAGATCGGCGCCGGGCGTGCCGGGCTGACCGGGCAGCGCGGCCAGTTCGAGATGGCGCAGCAGGCCGGCCTCCATCAGGGCGGGATCGAATTTCTGCGATTGCTCGACATTGCCCTGCACCAGGCGCAGGTTCAGCGGCTGGCCCTGCGGGCGCGACCATGACACCAGGCCGAGCAGCCCGCCGGCCAATACCAGGACGATGGCCAGGCCGGCGGCCAGGGCCTGGCGCGCGCTGCCGGCGCCCTTGAGGCTGGCGATGGCGGCCGCTGCGAAGGCGGTGATGAAGGCCATGCCGTGCACGCCCAGGACGGGCCCCCAGCCCGCGATGGGGCTGTCCACGACGCCATAGCCGATGTTCAGCCAGGGGAAACCCGTCATGACGGTGGCGCGCAGCCACTCGAACAGCGTCCAGCAGGCCGCCCAGACCAGGGCCACCCAGCTCGCGCGCCACAGCGAAGCCGCGGCCTGCGGCGGGCAGATGCTGCGCGCCAGCCAGCCAGCGGTGGCCGGGAAGACGGCAAGAAAGACCGACAGGGCCACGACACCGGCCGCGGCCAGCGGCGCGGCCATGCCGCCGTAATCGTGCATGCTGACATAGAGCCAGTACAGCCCGACGGTGAAACTGACACTGGCGAAGCCCCAGCCGCGCGTCCAGGCGGCGCGGCGGCTGGGCGCTTGCAGCACGGCATGCGCGGCCACGGCCAGCATGAGCACCTGCACCCAGGCCAGCGACCAGGACGGCAAGGGGCCGGGCGCGAAACTCAAGGCATGCAAGGCGCCCGCCGCGGCCAGCACGCCGGCGCCCGGCAGCCGGGCGCCCGTCAGCCCGCGCCTCATTCGGCGGCGTCCGTCCGCGCCGGCTGGGGCGCGCGCCGCACCCGCAGCCACAGGGCGCGGCGGGGGTCGGCGCGGATGACCTCGAACTGGAAACCGCCAAACTCGGCCGTATCGCCCCGGCGCGGGATGCGCCCGAGCTTGCCGCCCAGCCAACCGCCGACGCTGTCGTACTCGTCGTCCGGCAGCTGGGTGGAGAAGGTATCGTTGAAGTGGCTGATCTCGGTCGAGGCCAGCATGCGCCACTGGTTCTCGCCTTCGGGGAAGATGGATTCTTCCTCGTCTTCGTCGAACTCGTCCTCGATGTCGCCGACGATCTGCTCGAGCACGTCTTCCATGGTGACCAGGCCGGAGATGCCGCCATGCTCGTCAATCACGATGGCGATGTGGTTGCGCGCCGAGCGGAACTCGCGCAGCAGCACATTGAGGCGCTTGGCCTCGGGAATGAAGATCGCCGGGCGGATCAGCGAACGCAGCTCGATGGAGGGGTCCAGCATATAGCGCAGCAGATCCTTGGCCAGCAGGATGCCCAGGATGTTGTCGCGGTCATCTTCGTAGACGGGAAAGCGCGAATGCGCGGTCTCGACGATGGTGGCCAGCAGTTGCTGCAGGGGTTGGGAGACGTCCAGCAGGTCCATCCGCGAGCGCGGCACCATGATGTCGGCGACGGTGCGCTCGGAGACGGCCAGCGCCCCCTTGATCATGGTGTAGGACTCGGCATCAAGAAGCGCCCTGTCGTGGGCGGCATCCAGGAAGGTCTTGATGCCTTCGCGGTCTTCTGGCTCGCGCCGGACCAGCGAGAGAACGCGGTCCAGCAGGGATTTGGAGGATTTGTGCGTGGAAGCCGGAGAATCGGCAGCAGGGTATGGGTCAGGCATTGTCCAAACGGACTCGTAACGAAAGGGTCAGCATAACCGATACCCCCCCTGGCCATGCAAGTTGGGGCTGTAATATGGCGGCAATATGCCGCCATATACGGGTTTTTGCGGAGAAAATCCGGCCAACACGGGCCGGCATCAAGCCTGATAGGGGTCGGAAATACCCATGCGCGCCAGGATGGCCGTCTCCAACCCCTCCATGCGCCGGGCTTCGCGCGCCTTGATATGGTCGTAGCCCAGCGCGTGCAGCACCCCGTGGATACAGAGGTGGGCGGCATGATGGTCAAAGGTTTTTTTCTGCTCGCGGGCTTCGCGGGCCAGCACCGGCACGCAGATGACGATATCGCCGCGCGCGGTGCCCAGCGGGTCCACGCCGTACTCGAAAGTCAGCACATTGGTGGCGTAGTCGCGTCCCCGGAATTCCGCGTTGAGCCGGCGCCCTTCGGCCTGGCCGACCAGGCGGATGTTGAGCTCGGCGGACGAGAACGCCACCCGCCCGTCGGCCGCGGCGCCGGCCAGCGCATAGCCCGCCCAGCGGCGCAGCCGCCAGCGCGGCAAGCGCGGTTCGTCCACCGCATATTGCACGGCCAGGGCCAGGCCGGGATCAGGCGTTGTCATTCTGTTCGGCCTGATCGTAGGCATCGACGATGCGCGCCACCAGCGGATGGCGCACCACATCGCGGCTGGTGAAGCGCGTGGTGGCGATGCCCTGCACGTCGGCCAGCACCTTGACGGCATGCGCCAGCCCGCTTTGCTGTCCGCGCGGCAGGTCGATCTGCGACGGATCGCCCGTGATCACGGCCTTGCTGCCGAACCCGATGCGGGTCAGGAACATCTTCATCTGCTCGGGCGTGGTGTTCTGCGCCTCGTCCAGGATCACGAAAGCATGGTTGAGCGTGCGGCCGCGCATATAGGCCAGCGGCGCGATCTCTATACTCTGCTTCTCGAACAGGCGCTGCACGCGCTCGAAGCCCATCAGGTCATAGAGGGCGTCATAGAGCGGCCGCAGATAGGGGTCGACCTTCTGGGCCAGGTCGCCGGGCAGAAAGCCCAGGCGCTCGCCGGCCTCCACGGCCGGGCGCGTCAGCACCAGGCGCTGCACGGTATCGCGCTCCATGGCGTCGATGGCGCAGGCCACGGCGAGCCAGGTCTTGCCGGTGCCGGCCGGCCCGATGCCGAAGGTGATGTCGTGCTTGAGGATGTTGTTCAGGTAGTCGCGCTGGCGCGGCGTGCGCGGGCGCAGGTCGGTGCGCCGCGTGCGCAGGGCGATGCCGTCGCTCTCGTCATCGACCGGCGGCAGCGTGGCATCGAGCTCGCGCGGATCTTCCTGGACCTCGACACGGCGCCCCACGCCGATCTCGACCAGCCCCAGCTGGATGTCGTCCACCGACAGCGCGCGGTGCGTGGCCTGCTCGTAGAAGCGGCGCAGCGCCCGGCCGGCCAATTCGGCCTGCTCGCCTTCGATGGTGACCCGGCTGCCGCGGCGCGAGAGCTTCACGCCCATGCCGTCGGCCAGTTGCCGCAGATTCTCGTCCAGCGGACCGCAGAGATTGGACAGGTGGACATTGTCGCCATCGAGGTTGACGATGACGGGCATGCTGCGGCGGCGGCTGCGCGGGATGCTCATGCTGCTCCTTGGTCGCTGTCTTCGGTGCTGACCACGCGGCCGCGAAGCGAATTGGTGAAGGCCTGCGTGATGATGACATCCACCATGTTGCCGACCAGGCGCGCGGGCCCTTCGAAATTGACGATACGGTTGTTCTCGGTGCGGCCCATGAGTTCGTTGGGATCGCGCCGCGACGGGCCTTCGACCAGCAGGCGCTGGCGCGTGCCCACCATGCCCTGGGCAATGGCGGCGGCCTGCTCGTTGATCAATGCCTGCAGCTGCTGCAGGCGCTTGAGCTTGACCTCCTGGGGCGTGTCGTCGTGCAGGTCGGCCGCCGGCGTGCCCGGGCGGCGCGAATACACGAAAGAAAACGAGGTATCGAAGCCCACATCGGCGATGAGCTTGAGCGTCTTCTGGAAGTCTTCCTCGGTTTCGCCGGGGAAGCCCACGATGAAATCGGAAGAAAGCGTCAGATTGGGACGCGCGGCGCGCAGCTTGCGCACGACCGACTTGAACTCCAGCGCGGTATAGCCGCGTTTCATGGCGGCCAGCACGCGGTCGCTGCCGGCCTGCACGGGCAGGTGCAGGAAAGACACCAGCTTGGGCAGGCGGGCATAGGCCTCGACCATGCGCTGGGTCATTTCCTTGGGATGCGAGGTCGTGTAGCGGATGCGCTCGATGCCGGGGATCTCGTGCACATATTCCAGCAACATGGCGAAATCGGCGATCTCGTCGCTGCCCTCGATGCGGCCGCGGTAGGCGTTGACGTTCTGGCCCAGCAGCGTCACTTCGCGCACGCCCTGGTCGGCCAGGTCGGCCACCTCGGTAAGCACGTCCTCGAAGGGGCGCGACACCTCTTCGCCGCGCGTGTAGGGCACCACGCAGAAGCTGCAATACTTGCTGCAGCCTTCCATGATGGACACGAAGGCCGTGGCCCCCTCGACGCGCGAAGGCGGCATATTGTCGAACTTCTCGATCTCGGGGAAGCTGATATCGACCTGCGACACCCCCTCGTCTCGCCGGCGTCGGATCAGCTCGGGCAGGCGGTGCAGGGTCTGCGGGCCGAAGACCACGTCCACATAGGGCGCGCGCTTGACGATGGCCTCGCCCTCCTGGCTGGCCACGCAGCCGCCCACGCCGATCACCAGGCGCGGATTGAGTTTCTTCAGGTGCTGCACGCGGCCCAGGTCGGAGAAGACTTTTTCTTGCGCCTTCTCGCGCACCGAACAGGTGTTAAAGAGAATGACGTCGGCTTCTTCAGGATTGTCGGTGACTTCCAGACCCTGGTCTTCGCGGAGCACGTCGACCATTTTGTCGGAGTCGTACTCGTTCATCTGGCAGCCGAAGGTGCGGATGTAGATCTTGCCGCCGGCGGCGGGGGCCGCGGGCGTGGCGGGCGTGGCGAGCGGTGCGCCTGCGCGCTTGAGCGTGGTTTCTTGCATGGGCGGACGCCGTGACGGGTGTAGATCCCGGGGACGTTATCAAAGTAGATTAGGGAAACTGCTGATTTTACCGTTTTACACAGTAAATCGTCTTTGTCGCGCAGGCTGCGCCCATTACTATTGTCCGCCGCCACGCCCCAGGCAGTGGCCCCCTTTAATTCTGATACCTCCGGCAATGACGACTGGTGTTCCGCTCTCCCCTCCCCTGCGCCCCATCCGCGGCAAGCTCAGCCTGGTCTTGCTGGTGGTCGTGGCGCTGGCCTGCACGCTGTGGCTGGACCGCCCGCTCGCGCTCTGGCTGGATGCCAATGTGCCCACCGGCCTGAACACGCTGTTCGACCGCATTGGCCGGCTGGGCGACCCGGGGCTGTACGTCCTGGCCGGCCTGGGCCTGTACATCTGGTCGCTCAACGGCCTGGCGCGCGGCTGGCACTGCCGTTTCGAGGCCGGCTTTGACCGCATCGCCCGCGGCTCGCTGCTGCTGCTCGCCACCCTGTCGGCCGGCGGCATCGTCACGTGGCTGCTCAAGCGCGCGGTGGCGCGCGCCCGCCCGGAAGAACTGTTCGACCATGGCTTCTACGGCCTGGGCGGGTTCTTCGCCGGCAAGCCTTTCGACTCCTTTCCGTCCAGCCACACCCAGGCCGCCTTCGCGGTCGCGGGCGTGATCGCCATCGTCGCGCCGCGCTGGCGCTGGCCCGTGTTGACGCTGGCCGCCCTGGTGGCCCTCAGCCGCGTCATCAACCGCGATCACTTTCTCACCGACGTGGTGGCTGGCGCCCTGGTGGCGCTGGGCTGCGCCTTCGCGCTGGCGCCGCGCATTCTCGGCACGCAATACCAGTGGCCGCTGCGCGCGCCCTGGCGCTGGCGGCGGGGCTGATTTCACGGGGCGCTGCACGCTTTTTAAAAATCGTGCATAATTCGCCCCCGTTCACCGAACGACGCAAGACAAAGGCGAGAACCTCCGGTTGCGCCGCGTATTGTGGGCTTGGGGGTATAGCTCAGCTGGGAGAGCGCTTGCATGGCATGCAAGAGGTCAGCGGTTCGATCCCGCTTACCTCCACCAC
>NZ_LRUJ01000071.1 GCF_001548475.1 Bordetella hinzii LMG 13501 | reverse complement strand
CGGGGCGGCATTGGCGGCGGCCACGCGCGCCTGGACCTCGGCGACCTGCGCGGCGATCTCCAGCGCCTGCTGCGGCAGCGTGGGCGCGGGGGGCAGGGCCGGCACCGCCTGGGCCAGGGCCAGCGCGGCGGCGGCTTCGGCCTGCCGGAGATCCGCTTCTTCGGGGCCGGCTTCGCTGTCCTGCCCGGCCGCCTGGGCCGGCTTGGCCGGCGGGCTCGCGGGCTGGGCAGGCGGCTTTGGCGCATCGGCGCGGGCGGCCGGCCTGTCCTTGTCCTTGCCCTGGGCGGCGGGCTTGGCCGGCGCCGGGGTGTCGTCGCCCTGTTGCTTGAGGACCTTGGCAAAGCTGCTGCCGCCCTCGCTGGTCGCCGTCACGCCGGCCGTGGGCAGGGGCGTGGACGAAGTGGCGTTCGTGAAGGGAAGGGTCATGGCGGAAGGACTCATCATGGCGGCGTTCCGTGGATTACATGCCGGCCTGGCGGCGGACCAGGCGAGCCGAGATTTCGTCATTGGCGCGCTGTTCGCGGCGCGCCTCGGTCAAGGCGCGGCTGCGGGCGTCGCGCTCGGCCAGGGTGTCGAAGGAATTGAGCTTGCGCTTTTCGCGCTGCCAGTTCAGCCGCCCCTGCATCAGCTGCATATCGGCGTTGTGCAGCACATGGGTCTGCTGGCTGATGGCGTCGTCCAGCGTGCCGATGAAGCGCTGGTAGTTGTGGCAGTCGGCGGCCGACATGCCGGCCACCATCGCGTCCTGCAGGCGCTTGAGATAGTCCTGGCGGTAGTCGTGCAGCATGCTGAGCTGGCGCTCGGCATTGCTGCGCTCGGCGTTGAGCCGGCCCAGTTCGCGGGCCGCCTCGTCCGTGCTCTCCTTGGCCAGGCCGATCAGCATGTCCAGGGGCAATTGGCTAGGCATGGACGTCTCCCAGGGCGAAAGTGGCGCGCAGGATTTCCACGGCGTCGCCGTAGCTGACGTTCTCGCCGATATCCTGCTGCAGATAGGCCTCCAGGCGCGGATAGCGCGCGATGGCTTCGTCGAGCTGCGGGTCGGCGCCAGCGACATAGGCGCCGACGGAAATGAGGTCGCGGTTGCGCTGATAGCGCGACAGCATCTGCTTGAAACGGCGCACCATACTGAATTGCTGCGGCGTGATGAGCGAGGTCATGGCGCGAGATATCGAAGCCTCGATATCGATGGCCGGGTAATGCCCCGCTTCGGCCAGGGTGCGCGAAAGCACGACATGGCCGTCCAGGATGGCGCGCGCCGCGTCGGCGATCGGGTCCTGCTGGTCATCGCCCTCGGTCAGCACGGTATAGAAGGCCGTGATCGACCCGGCCTTGCCGTTGGGGCCGGGGGCGCCCATGCCGGTGCGCTCCACCAGGGCCGGCAGCTTGGCGAAGACCGAGGGCGGGTAGCCCTTGGTGGCCGGCGGCTCGCCGATGGCCAGGGCGATCTCGCGCTGCGCCATGGCGTAGCGGGTAAGCGAATCCATGATGAGCAGCACATCCAGCCCCTGATCACGGAAATGCTCGGCCAGGCGGGTCGCGTAGGCCGCGCCCTGCAGGCGCAGCAGCGGCGAGACGTCGGCGGGCGCGGCCACCACGACCGAGCGGGCCAGGCCGTCGGCGCCCAGGTTGTGCTCGATAAATTCCTTGACTTCCCGGCCCCGCTCGCCGATGAGGCCCACCACGATGACGTCGGCGCGCGTGTAGCGGGCCATCATGCCCAGCAGCACGCTCTTGCCCACGCCCGAACCGGCGAACAGGCCCATGCGCTGGCCGCGGCCCACGGTGAGCAGGCCGTTGATGGCCCGCACGCCCACGTCCAGCACGGCGTCGATCGGCGCGCGCGACAGCGGATTGATGGGTTGGGCCGACAGCGGGGCCAGGTCGGCCCCGGTCAAGGGACCCAGGCCGTCGAGCGGGCGTCCGGCGCCATCGACCACGCGGCCCAGCAGCGCATTGCCCACCGGCAGGTGGCGGCCCAGCTGCGGCTTGGCGTTGCCATTGAGTTCGGCCTTGCGGGGCAGGGGGACCGGTCTTTGCACGGCCGGCTCGGCGGGCATGACCCGCGCGCCCGGCGGCAGGCCGGAAATATCGGCCTGCGGCATCAGATAAAGGGTGTGGCCGTCGAAGCCGACGACTTCGGCATCGGCCCAATGGTCGTGTCCGCGCGCGATCTCGATGCGGCAGGCCGCGCCCACCGGCAGCCGCAGCCCGGTGGCATGCAACACCAGGCCCGTGGCCCGCGTGATGCGTCCGGTAGCCAGCGCGGGCTCGGTCGAGGCCGCGCGGATCGAGCCGATCTGCAGCTGTGTCTGCCAGCGGTCGATGGCCGGGGCGCTCACGCGCTTTCCTCCCAGGCGGTGGCGCGGCCCAGCGAGGCCGCCACGCGGCGCCAGCGTGTCTGCAGGGTCGCGTCGATGTCGCCGAACGGCGATTCGGCCCGGCAGCCGCCGCGGCGGATGGACTCGTCGGCCAGCACGCGCCAGTTGCCGTCGCGCAGTTCATCGGCCAGATGCAGCCGCACCAGCTCCAGGTCTTGCGGGTGGACCCAGAGGCGCAGTACGCCGCCCTGGCCGGGCGGCGGCGTATGCAGCACCTCGCGTACGGCGTGCAGCATGCTCTCGGGCTGTTCGGCCAGGGTGGTGCGCAGGATCTGGCCCGCGATGTCCAGGGCCAGGGTCACGAGCGCCTGCCCCATTTTTTCTTCCAGCTGGCCCAGCGACGCGGCGGCGGCCGTGGACAGCGCCGCCAATTGCAAGCCTTCCTGGCGCGCCTGTTCGCGGCCTTCGGCCAGGCCGGCCGCATATCCGGCCTCGTGACCCGCCTGCCAGCCTTGTTCGTGGCCCGCCTGATGGCCGGCGGCCAGACCGGCCTCGTGGCCTTGCGCATAGCCCGCCTCGCGGCCCTGCGCCTCGGCCTCGGCGCGCCATTGGCGCTTGAGCGTTTCCGGATCCGGGCCCGGATCCACCGGAGGCGGCGCCACCGGTTCGGGCTCGGGCTCGGGGGCGTCGAACGACACCATCTGCCAGCGGCGCCAGGCGTCGCTGCTCAGGGCATCGTAGGCCGGCAATTCAGACATAGGCGTCGTCGCCCTGATTGCCCAGCGTGATCTGGCCGCTTTCGGCCAGACGGCGGGCGATCTGCAGGATCTTCTTCTGCTCGCCCTCGACCTTGGACATGCGGATCGGCCCTTGCGCGTCGAGATCTTCGCGCAGCATTTCGGCCGCGCGGCTGGACATATTGCGCAGGAACTTGGAGCGCAGCTCCTCGGTGGCGCCCTTGAGCGCGACCATGAGCGTGTCGTTGTCGATTTCCTTGAGGATGAGCTGGATGCCGCGATCCTCCACGTCGATGAGGTTGTCGAAGACGAACATCTCGTCGACGATCTTCTGCGCCAAGTCGGCATCGCGCTCGCGCAGGCTCTCGACCACGGCTTCTTCCTGGTTCGAGTTCATCATGTTCAGGATCTCGGCGGCCGTGCGCACGCCGCCCATCTTGCTGCGTTTGGCGCCCTGGCCGGCCAGCACCGAGTTGAGGACCTCGGTCAGCTCGGACAGCGCGGCCGGCTGCACGCCGCCGAACGTGGCGATGCGCAGCATCACGTCGTTGCGCAGGCGGTCGGTCAGCATGCTCAGCACGCCGGCGGCGCGGTCGCGCTCCAGGTGGACCAGGATGGTGGCGATGATCTGCGGATGCTCGTCGCCGATGAGCTCGGCCACGGTGTGCGGGTCCAGCCAGTTCAGCGCGTCGATGCCGCTGCCGCCTTCGCCGGCTTCGAGGATGTCCTCGATCAAGCCGGCGGCGCGGTCGCTGCCCAGCGCCTTGGTCAGCACGGTGCGGATGTAATCGTCCGAGCCCAGGGTCACGGCCATGAACTGATCGGCCTCCTGGCGGAATTCCTCCAGCACGCCGGCCACATCGCCCCGCGTGACCTGCTTGAGCGTGGCCATGGCCGCGCCGACCTGCTGCACCTCGCGCGCGGTCAGGTACTTGAAGACTTCGGCGGCGGCGTCCTCGCCCAGCGACATCAGGAGCACCGCGCTGCGGGTCATGCCGTCCAGCGGCTTTGCATCACTTTTCATCTTTCGTCATCCAGGCGCGCAGGACCATGGCAACGGCGCGCGGATCCTTGGTGGCCATATCGCGGGCGCGTTGCAGGTTGTCTTCGTAGCGGTTGACCTCCTTGGCGCGGGCGGTGGCCAGCGCTTCGCGCTCGGCCTCGGCGCGCGCGGCGGCGGCCTCCTCGGGATCGACTTGCGGGTAGAAGTAGTCGGTGACGACCGGGCGGATCTTGCGATACAGCCAGAAGACGATCAGCAGGCCGAAGACCCAGCCCAGCGCCGTCTTGAGCATGGCGATCAGTTCGGGATCGCGCCACATCGGCACCGTGGGCGGCGTGTCGTTGAACTGGCTGTTGACCACGTTCAGGGAGTCGCCGCGCGACTCCGAGTAGCCCATGGCTTCGCGCACCAGGTTGGTCAGCTTGTTGAGTTCCTCGGGCGGCAGCGCCTGGGGCTCGCCGTCCTTGCCTGGCAGATGGTTGACTACCACCGCGACCGACAGGCGCTTGAGCTGGCCCACGGGCTGCTTGACATGGCTGATGGTGCGGTCGACTTCGTAATTGGTCGTGGCGTCGCGGCGCTCGGTGCCCGGCGGCTGTTGATGCGCTTGCTGCGTGCCGGCCGTGCCCGGTTGCTGGGGCTGTTGTTGCTGCTGGGGCCGTTGCGGTTGGGCGGCGGGCGTGGTCAGCGGGGCCTGGACGCCGGCGGGCGGTTGATTGCTCAGGGCGCCGGGCACGCCGACGGCCGGGTTCACGCCCACCTGGCGCGAATCGCTGGTCTGCTGGCTGCGCACGGCGGCCTGGCCCGGCTCCTGGTTGGGACGGTAGGTTTCCGAGGTCTCCTCGCGGCGGGCGAAGTCGACTTCGGCGCTGGCCTGGGCATGGACATTGCCCGGCCCGACCAGGGGATTCAGGATGGTGAGGATGCGTTCGACCGTGCGCTGCTCGACCTCGCGCACGAAGCGCATCTGGTCGGCGTCCATGCCCCGGCCTTCGCCGGCGGGCGCCGACAGCAGGCGGCCGTTCTGGTCGACGATGGAGACGTTGTCGGCGGTGAGGTCGGGAACGCTGGAGGCCACCAGCCAGGAGATGGCCGAGACCTGGGCGTCGGCCAGGCTGCGGCCCGGATGCAGATTCAACAGCACCGAGGCGGTGGGCGGCTGCCGGTCGCGCACGAACAGCGACTGGCGCGGCAGCGCCAGGTGGACGCGGGCATGCTGCACCGAGTGCATGGCTTCGATGGAACGGGCCAGCTCGCCTTCCAGGCCGCGCTGGTAATTGATCTGTTCGGCGAACTGGCTGGCGCCGAAGCGCGCATTGTCCATCAGTTCGAAACCGACCGAGCCGCCGCGCGGCAGGCCCTGGCTGGCCAGCTGCATGCGCGCATCGTAGACACGGCTGCCCGGCACCAGGATGGCCGCGCCGTTGTCGCTGAAGCGGTAGGGCACGTTCATCTGGCCCAGGGCCGTGACGATGGCGCCGCCGTCGCGATCATCCAGGTTGGAGAACAGCACCTTGTAGTCCGGCTCCCGGCTCCAGAGCGCCGCGGCCACGATGAGGGCGACCAGGGCCGCCGCGCCGCCCAGCAAAACCGGCTTGGGCAGGGCGCGCACTTTTTCCAGAAACGGGAACCTGGCCAGCAGGGAGGTGCTCAGCGTCGCTTGCTGGTTCATTGGCGGCTCCCGCAGGCTGCGCGGAGCGGATGGGAGGACAACATGGGCGGGATAGGCAAGTTGCACACTATGGCTATGGGAGGCTGGATTATGGCTGGCCGCCCGGCAATCCCAATCGATGAAAACGAGCGTTTTTTGGCGTTATTTGTCCCCTATGTGCGCGGCCCCGCCGCAAGCGGGGAAGTGCGCCGTTTTTTGGCGCTTTTTAGGCGCTATGCCCGCGCGCGGCGGCTGCTAGCCTGTCGGCCTATCGTGTCCAGACCGAGCAAGGATTGAATATGGCGGTTTCCGGCGTCTCCGGTATCGAAAACATGTTGCAGCAGATGCGCGCCGTGGTGCGCGCCGCGCAGAGTGGCCAGGCCGGTCCGGCGGAGCTGTCGCCGGCGGCCGTGCCCGCCAGCTTTGCCGCCGAGCTGCAGAATTCGATCCGTAAAGTCTCCAATGCCCAGAACGCCGCGACCGCGCAGGCCAAGGCTTTCGAGCTGGGCGCGCCGGAAGTCTCGCTCAATGATGTGATGATCGACCTGCAGAAAGCCAGCCTGGGCTTCCAGACGGCGGTGCAGGTCCGCAACCGGCTGGTCGCGGCCTATAAAGAAATCTCGTCGATGTCGATCTGATCCCGGCTTCAGGCCGGGGTGTCCAGGGGGGTGTCGCGGCGCAGCAGCAGGGGGAACTCCGTGACCATGCTCAAGCTGGCGTCGGGGAAATTGAGCACGATGGGCCGGCCTGCCTGGAATTGCAGATGACTGCCGTCATCGACCGAGACCAGCAGTTCGACGGGTAGCGATCCGCTGAGGAATTGCGGCCCGCCGGGCATGGCGGCGGCCTGTCCGGGATCCTGCGGGCGCCAGAACAGGATGCCGGCTTGCCAATCCGTGCCCAGCAATTTGACGGGCCAGCTGCGGCCCTGGCCATCGCGGGCCAGGGTTTCATTGCCGGGCTGTATCGCGTATCGGAGGATGTCCGCGATCTGCCGCGGGTCACGCAGCAATTCGGTGTGGAACAAGGCCTGGGCGGTGGACGGGCTAGGCATGCGGCTCCCCCGCCATATCGGGCAGGGCGCGGGCCTCGAGGCGATACAGCCAGGCGAGCAGTTCAGCGACCGCGGTGTACAGCTGCGGCGGGATGTGAGAATCCAGGTCCACTTGCATCAACAGTCCAACCAGTTCGGGCGATTCGTGCACGTAGAGGCCATGCTCTTTGGCCGTGCGCACGATGGTGTCAGCCAACTGGCCATAGCCCTTGGCCACGACGCGCGGCGCGCTGTCGCTTTCGTCATAGCTTAGCGCGACCGCGGTCGTGCGAGGAGTGTCGTCAGACGAGCTCATACTTCGGGAAGCAGGAAATCAGGCGGCGGAAACGGCGAGGGGGCCATGGCCTGCACGGTCAGGTCGCTCAGGGTCAGCCCGGCGCGGGTCAGCTGCTGGCGCAACGCTTCGGATTCGCGGTTCAGTTCGCCGGCGCTTTGCGGCGCGGTCAATTGCAGCACCAGCTGCGAGCCGGCCAGCGACAGGCGGGCCTCGACCTCGCCCAGGCGAGGCAGGCGCAGCGTCAGCCGCGTGGCCCAATGGCTATCCGGATCCTGCGGCGATTCGCCATAAGGGTCGCGGCGGACCTCCCAGTCCATCTCGGCGCCGGGCCAGGGCTGGCCCTGCCAATGCACTACGCTGTTGGCGAGGATCTCCAGTTGCTGGCGGACCAGGGCATTGGTGTCCGGATGCAGGCCGCCGATGGGCGTGCCCGGCGCCGGCGGCGGGCCGGTGTCGGCCTGGGCGCTGAGGGTGAGCACGGCCGAGGAGGTGGGCGAGGGGCTGGCCGGCGCCGGTAGCGAAGGCGGCGGCGCGGTGATCTGGGGCGCGCGCGGCAAGGAGGCCTGCGGCTCGGCGCGCAAGGTCTCGGGCTGGCGCTGCCCATAGACCATGTCGGTCAGATGGGACTCGTAGAACAGGCCGCTGGTCTGCAGGCTCTGCCGCAGCGCCTGCGCAAACACCGCCGGCGACGGCAAGGCGGCGGGCTGCGCGCCTTGCGCGGACGAGGTGTGCGCGGTGGCTGGAGCCGGAGCGGAAGTGGAGGAGGCGGGGGCGGCCGCAGGGGCCGCCGAAGCCGGGACGGAAGAAGCGGGCTGGCCGCCCTGGACAGGGCCGCCGGGCGCGGCGGGAGCCGGCGAGGCGGGCGCGCCCGGCGGCGTCCACAGCGGCGCGCGGCCCTGGGCGGCCGG
>NZ_LRUJ01000070.1 GCF_001548475.1 Bordetella hinzii LMG 13501 | reverse complement strand
GCAGGGCGTCCTGGACTTCGAGGGCAGCCCGGTCAAGGCCCTGCCGGCCGACATGGCGCGCCGCGGCATCGCCTATGTACCCGAGAACATGGGTATCTTCGCCGGACTGTCGGTCAAGGAAAACATCCTGCTGGCCGCGCGCCAGGCCCGCCGTGCCCGGGACCTGGACAGCGCCCGGCTGGAGTGGATATTCGGATTCTTTCCAGCCCTGCGCAAATTCTGGCTCTATCAGGCCGGCAACCTGTCCGGCGGGCAAAAGCAGATGCTGGCGGTGGCGCGCGCCATCATCGAGCCCCGGCGGCTGCTTATCGTCGATGAGCCCAGCAAGGGCCTGGCGCCGGCCATCGTGCAGAACATGATCGCCGCCTTTGTCGAACTCAAGCGCAGCGGCACGACCATCTTGCTGGTCGAGCAGAACTTCGGCTTCGCCCGCCAGCTGGGCGACCACGTCGCCGTCATGGACGACGGGCGTGTGGTGCATGCCGGCGGCATGGCCGAACTGGCCGGCGATGAAGCCCTGCAACAACGCCTGCTGGGCCTGTCCCTGGGGAGTCACCAATGAATGCCGCGATTTCCGCCGCCGATGGCAGCCTGCCGGCCGCGCGCCGCGACTACCTGCCTGCCCTGCTGGTGTTGGGCCTGGCCCTGCTGGCCCTGCCGCTGGTGGGCTCCTGGTCCACCTGGCTCACGCTTACCGTGGCCGGCCTGGCCATGGGCATGATCATCTTCATCGTGGCCTCCGGCATGACCCTGGTCTTCGGCCTGATGGACGTGCTCAATTTCGGCCACGGCCTGTTCATTGCCATCGGCGCCTATATGGCGACCACGGTGCTGTCGCTGATGGGCGGCTGGACGGACAACCCCAGCCTGCTGGCCAATCTGGGCGCCATCCTGCCGGCCATGATCGTCGGCATGCTGGTGGCCGGCGCGATAGGCGCGGTGTTCGAGCGTGTGATCGTGCGGCCCGTCTACGGGCAGCATCTGAAGCAGATCCTCATCACCATGGGCGGCATGATCATCGGCGAAGAACTCATAAAAATGATCTGGGGCCCGCAGACTATCGCGCTCACCCTGCCTGAGGCTTTGCGCGGCGCGCTGCTGCTGGGCGATGCGGCTATCGAGAAGTTCCGCCTGCTGGCCTTGGCGATCGGTCTCATCGTGCTGGCCCTGCTGCTCTGGGTGCTCAATCGCAGCAAGCTGGGGCTGCTGATACGCGCCGGCGTCGAAGACCGCGAAATGGTAGAAAGCCTCGGCTACCGCATCCGGCATCTTTTCGTGGCCGTGTTTGTGGCCGGCTCCATGCTGGCCGGACTGGGCGGCGTGCTTTGGGGCCTGTATCAACAGTCCGTGGTGCCGCAGCTCGGGGCCCAGGTCAATGTGCTGATCTTCATCGTCATCATGATAGGCGGCCTGGGTTCGACGGCCGGCTGCCTCATCGGCGCGCTGCTGGTCGGCCTGATGGCCAACTACACGGGATTCCTGCTGCCCAAGGCCGCCCTCTTCTCCAATATCGCCCTGATGGTCGCCGTCCTGCTGTGGCGGCCGCAAGGCGTCTACCCTGTTGCGCAACCGCGTTAGCGCCATGTCATTACTCTCCGGCGATCCACCCCGCAGCCGGCTCCTGGCCCTGCTGCTCATCCTCATACTGGTGCTGCTGGCCGTGGCGCCGTTTGCCTTTCCCGGCCCCCGCGCCCTGGCCGTGGCGGCCAAGATCCTGATCTTCATCGTGCTGGTGGCCAGCTACGACCTGCTGCTGGGCTACACCGGCATCGTCAGTTTCGCGCACACGATGTTCTTTGGCATCGGCGCCTACGGCGTGGCCATCGCCAGCACGCGCATGGAGCCGGGCTGGACAGCCATAGGCCTGGGCCTGCTCGTCGCCTTGGCCCTGTCCCTGCTGTTTGCCCTGTTGATCGGCCTGGCCAGCCTGCGGGTGCGGGCCATCTTCTACGCCATGATCACCTTGGCGGTCGCCGCGGCCTTCCAGACGCTCAGCTCGCAGCTGTCCTGGTTGACAGGCGGCGAGGATGGCTTGAATTTCAAAGTGCCGCAAATACTGCGACCGGCCTACAAGGCCTTCTCCCAGCCAGTGCTGGGCCTGAACATCGACGGGCGCATCATCACCTACTACCTGATTTTCCTGGCCACGCTGGTGCTCTTCCTGCTGTTGCTGCGCATCGTCAATTCGCCTTTCGGGCGAGTGCTGCAGGCCATCCGCGAGAACGCCTTCCGCGCCGAGGCCATCGGCTATCCCACCGTGCTCTATCGCAGCGCGTCCAACGTGCTGGCGGCGCTTTTTGCCACCGTGGCGGGCGCGCTATATGCGCTCTGGCTGCGCTACAACGGTCCGGACACCACCCTGTCCTTCGAGATCATGCTCAACATCCTGCTGATGCTGGTCATCGGCGGCATGGGCACGATGTATGGCGCGGTGCTGGGCGCGACCCTGTTCGTCTTTGCGCAAAGCTATCTGCAGGATGGCCTGCATGTCCTCCACGAATCCGTCTCGGCCATCGGCTTCATCGCGCCGCTGTTCGAGCCCGACCGCTGGCTGCTGTGGCTCGGCGTGCTCTTCGTGCTGTCGGTGTATTACTTCCCCGGCGGCATCGCCGGCAAACTGCGGCGCTGAGCGCGGCGCAGCCCCGGCCGGACGGGCAAAAAAAAACGGCAGGGAGCAATCCCTGCCGTTTTTTTTTCCGCGTGCATCCCGGAGCGGGCCCCGGAACGCCGCGAAGGCACAACTTAGATGATGCGCGCCGCTTCGACCAGACGCACCACACGCCACGCCTTGGAGCGCGAGATGGGGCGGCCTTCCGCGATTTCGACGGTATCGCCTTCGTTGTACTGGTTGGTTTCGTCATGGGCCTTGTACTTGGCCGAGCGCATGACGATCTTGCCGTAGATGGGGTGCTTGACGCGGCGCTCGACGAGCACGACGACAGTCTTGTCCATCTTGTTGCTGACGACCTTGCCGACCAGCGTGCGCTGGCGCTTGGTAACCTGGGTGTTTTGCGTTTCGCTCATGTTTATTTCCCTGCCTTCTGGGTCAGCAAGGTACGCACACGCGCGATATCGCGACGCACGTTGCGCAGCTGGCTGGTGTTGGCAAGCTGCTGCGTAGCCTTCTGCATGCGCAGACCAAATTGCGCCTTCAGCAGGCTTTCGAGCTCTTTGCCCAGCTCGGCGGCGTCTTTCGAACGGAGTTCGCTAGCTTTCATATTTGTACTCCTTAAGCACCGATATGACGCGCAACGAACGTGGTCGAGATCGGCAGCTTGGCGGCGGCCAAGCGGAACGCTTCGCGCGCCAGCTCTTCGCTGACCCCTTCCATTTCGTAGAGCACCTTGCCGGGCTGGATTTCCGCGACCCAGTACTCGGGGTTGCCTTTACCGTTACCCATCCGGACTTCAGCCGGCTTTTGCGAGATCGGCTTATCCGGGAAGATACGAATCCAGATACGGCCGCCACGCTTGATGTGACGGTTGATGGCACGACGAGCGGCTTCGATCTGACGGGCGGTCAGACGGCCACGGCCGGTGGCCTTCAGGCCGAATTCGCCGAAGGACACGTTGGTGCCGCGAGTCGCCAGGCCGGTGTTGCGGCCTTTCTGCTCTTTGCGATACTTTCTGCGAGACGGTTGCAGCATTGTTATTCTCCTTCAGGCGCCGGAGCCGCGTCCGCCTTGCGGGGACCACGACCACGACCACCCGGACGGCCGTTGCGGGCACCATCCGGACGGTCGCCACGGGGGGCGCGACGCGGACGACGCTCTTCTTCACGCGGGGCGGCGGTTTCAGGGGGCAGCTCGCCATTGGCCAGCATGTCGCCCTTGTAGACCCACACCTTGATGCCGATCACACCATAGGTGGTGTGGGCTTCGGAGGTGCCGTAGTCGATGTTCGCCTTCAGCGTGTGAAGCGGCACGCGGCCTTCGCGATACCACTCGGTGCGAGCGATTTCGATACCGTTCAGACGGCCCGAGCTCATGATCTTGATGCCCTGGGCGCCCAGACGCATGGCGTTCTGCATGGCGCGCTTCATGGCGCGGCGGAACATGATGCGCTTTTCGAGCTGCTGGGCGATCGAGTCGGCGATCAGCTGCGCGTCGGTTTCCGGCTTGCGGATTTCCTCGATGTTGACGTGCACGGGCACGCCCATCAGACGCTGCAGATCAGCCTTCAGGCTTTCGATGTCTTCGCCGCGCTTGCCGATCACCACGCCCGGACGAGCCGAGTAGACGGTGATGCGGGCATTCTTGGCGGGACGCTCGATGACCACGCGACCGACCGAAGCGCTCTTGAGCTTCTTCTTCAGGTATTCGCGCACGCGGATGTCTTCGGCCAGCATGCCGCCGAAAGCCTTGTCGTCAGCGTACCAACGCGAGGACCAGTTACGGGTGACCGCGAGACGGAACCCAGTGGGGTGAATTTTCTGACCCATCTTGACTCCTTAAGCTCCGACCTTGACCGTGATGTGGCAGGTCTGCTTCTCGATACGGTTGCCACGGCCCTTGGCGCGAGCCGAGAAACGCTTCATCGATTGAGCCTTGTCCACGTAAATCGTGGTGACCTTCAGCTCGTCGATGTCGGCGCCGTCGTTGTGTTCGGCATTGGCGATGGCGGACTCGACAGCCTTCTTCAGGATGCCGGCAGCCTTCTTCGGCGAGAAGTTGAGGATGTTCAGCGCCTGGGCGACCGACTTGCCGCGGATCAGATCCGCGACCAGACGGGTCTTCTGGGCCGAGATGTGAACCCCACGGATAATGGCAGTAGTTTCCATCGCTTACCTCTTCGCCTTCTTGTCCGCGGCGTGACCCTTGAACGTGCGGGTCAAGGCGAACTCGCCAAGCTTGTGACCGACCATGTTCTCGTTGATATAAACGGGAACGTGCTGGCGGCCATTGTGCACAGCGATCGTCAGACCGATGAACTCGGGCAGGATCGTGGAACGGCGCGACCAGGTTTTGATCGGCTTCTTGTCTTTGCCCGTCACGGCCGCTTCCACCTTCTTGATCAGGTGCGCGTCGACAAACGGGCCTTTCTTGATCGAACGTGACATAGTGTTCGCCTCTTACTTGCGCTTGCGCCGTTGGACGATCATATTGTTCGTCCGCTTGTTGCGACGGGTCTTGTAACCCTTCGACGGAGTGCCCCACGGGCTGACCGGCTCGCGAGCTTCGCCAGTGCGGCCCTCACCACCACCGTGCGGGTGGTCGATCGGGTTCATGGCGACGCCACGGACCGTCGGGCGGATGCCACGCCAGCGCATGGCACCGGCCTTACCGATTTGGCGCAGGCTGTGTTCTTCGTTACCGACTTCACCGATGGTGGCGCGGCACTCGATGTGCACGCGGCGCACTTCACCAGAGCGCAGACGGACCTGGGCGTAGGTGCCTTCGCGGGCCATCAGCACGGCGGAAGCGCCGGCCGAACGGACCATCTGAGCGCCCTTGCCGGGGATCATCTCGATGCAGTGAATCGTCGTACCCACCGGGATGTTGCGGATCGGCAGCGTGTTGCCGGCGCGGATCGGGGCTTCGATGCCCGAGATCAGCGTGGCGCCCACTTCCAGGCCGCGCGGAGCGATGATGTAGCGACGCTCGCCGTCGGCGTAGCACAGCAGGGCGATGTGAGCCGTGCGGTTGGGGTCATATTCCAGACGCTCAACCTTCGCAGGGATACCGTCCTTGTTGCGACGGAAGTCGACAACACGGTAGTGCTGCTTGTGGCCACCGCCACGATGGCGAACCGTGATGTGACCGTTGTTGTTACGGCCCGAACCACGGGTCTTCTTTTCGAGCAGGGCGGCGTGAGGCGCGCCCTTGTGCAGCTTGGGGCTGACGACCTTCACCATGCCACGGCGGCCAGCCGAGGTCGGCTTAACTTTAACGAGGGCCATTTACTTCACCTCCGCAAAGTCGATTTCCTGGCCATCCTTGAGCGAGACGTAGGCCTTGCGCTCATTGCGGCGGCGGCCAACGAAACGGCCAAAGCGCTTGACTTTGCCCTTACGGTTGAGGACCTGCACGGCTTCGACCTGCACCTTGAAGAGCAGTTCGACGGCAGCCTTGATCTCCGGCTTGGTAGCGTCGGCCACCACACGGAAAGCGATTTGCTGGTTCTTCTCGGCGACGAACGTGGCTTTTTCAGTCACGACCGGCGCGAGAATGACTTGCATCAAGCGTTCGGCGTTCATCCGAGCATCTCCTCGAGTTGCGCGATGGCCGGCTTGGTGATCAGCACTTTCTTGTAGTGGATCAGCGACAGCGGATCGGCATAGCGGGGCTCGACCACGGCAACGTGCGGCAGGTTGCGAGTGGCGAGGTAAACATTTTCATCCACCGTGTCGGTGATGATCAGCACGGAATCCAGGCCCAGGGTCTTCAGCTTGGCGGCAGCCAGCTTGGTCTTGGGCGATTCGAGCGAGAAGGTGTCCACCACGGCGATGCGGTCTTCACGAGCCAGCTGCGACAGGATCGAGCGGATCCCGGCACGGTACATCTTCTTGTTGACCTTCTGGCTGAAGTTCTCTTCAGGCGAATTCGGGAACGTGCGACCACCCCCACGCCACAGCGGCGACGAGGTCATACCGGCGCGAGCGCGGCCGGTACCCTTCTGGCGCCAGGGCTTCTTGGTGGAGTGCTTGACTTCAGCGCGGTCCTTCTGGGCGCGGTTGCCGCTGCGAGCGTTGGCCTGGAAGGCAACAACGATCTGGTGCACCAGCGCTTCGTTGAAGTCGCGGCCGAAGACGGTGTCGGGCGCGCTAAACGTGGCGGCCTGACCTTGGTCGTTCAGGAGCTTGAGATCCATTTACTTACGCCCCCTTCTTGGCCGGCGCCTTGACTGCCGGACGCACGATGACATCGCCACCAGCGTGGCCAGGGACAGCGCCCTTGACCATCAGCAGGCCGCGCTCAGCGTCGACGCGAACGACGTCGAGGTTCTGAACCGTACGGGTCACATCGCCCAGGTGGCCAGCCATGCGCTTGCCGGGGAAGATGCGGCCCGGATCCTGTGCTTGGCCGATGGAGCCAGGCACGCGGTGCGAGCGCGAGTTACCGTGCGAGGCACGTTGCGAGCCGAAGTTGTGGCGCTTGATGGTACCGGCAAAGCCCTTACCGATCGTGGTGCCCGTGACGTCGACCTGTTGGCCGGCTTCGAAGACGGATTCCACGGCGATGACCGAGCCAGCCGCGAATTCGGCGGCGCGGGCGGGATCGAGACGGAATTCCTTCAGGATGCTGCCGGCTTCAGCGCCAGCCTTGGCGAAGTGACCGGCCTCGGCCTTGGTCACGCGCGAGGCGCGGCGATTGCCATAAGTCACTTGGATGGCGGCGTAGCCGTCGGATTCCAGGGACTTGACTTGGGTCACGCGGTTGTTGGACACGTCCAGCACAGTGACCGGGATGGACTCGCCTTCCTCGGTAAAAATGCGGGTCATGCCGACCTTGCGACCCACCAGACCCAGCCGATGGGCGGCGGGCGTGGGCGTCGTATTCGACATTGTTTTCTCCATTCCCGACTGCGATTGGTCGGGGCTAATCAGGCAAAGGGTAACGGCCCTCACCCTACAGGACAAAGAACCAGGCGTCGTTCGACGCCATAGTTTCTCTTGCCACAAAATGGCAAGCTTCGCATATTAGCACGTTTTTTGCAGCTGGCACAAGCACTTAGCGCCATCGGGCCTGCTTGTGTGCCGAACGCGACAGCGATGAAAACCGGGCCGGATGAGCCGGCCGCAAAAACAAAATGGCCGCACTTCGATGAAGTGCGGCCATTTGCGGGTCCGGGGACCCGACAGCCTTGCTTACTGCAGAGCGATCTCGACGTCCACGCCGGCCGGCAGGTCCAGACGCATCAGAGCGTCGACGGTCTTGTCGGTCGGATCCACGATGTCCATCAGGCGCTGATGGGTGCGGATTTCGAACTGGTCGCGCGACGTCTTGTTGACGTGCGGCGAACGCAGCACGTCGTAGCGACGGATGCGCGTGGGCAGGGGAACCGGACCGCGGACGACAGCGCCGGTACGCTTGGCGGTGTCAACGATTTCCGCTGCGGACTGATCGATCAGTTTGTAATCGAAAGCCTTCAGACGGATGCGGATCTTTTGGTTTTTCATGGCGTTTCCTAAAGAACGAAAAACGAAGGCGGTCGGCGGCAAGCGGCCAGGCCGCCTTCGTGATGGGGTGCAGCTTAGGCGATGATCTTGGCGACGACG
>NZ_LRUJ01000069.1 GCF_001548475.1 Bordetella hinzii LMG 13501 | reverse complement strand
GCCGTAGACCGGATCGTCCATGCCCGGGGTGCCCACCGGCATGCCGGGCACGGCCAGTCCGACCGCCCGCGGCCGGACTTGCAGCAGGCGCCGGATATCCTCGGCCGGCACATGGCCCTCGATGGCGTAGCCCGCCGCCAGGCCGGTGTGGCAAGAGGCAAATTGCGGCGCCAGCCCCGCACGCTGGCGTATGGGCGCGGTGTCGGCGACGTCGCGCGCCTCCACCCGCAGGCCGGATGCGCGCAGATGGTCCAGCCAGGCGCCGCAGCAGCCGCAGGCGGGCGTCTTCCAGACTTCGATGACCGGGTCCTGGGCAGCGCGCGCGGCCAGCGGCGCGAAGAGGGGCAGTAGCAGGGCGGCGCCAGCCAGGCGGCGGCGCGCGGGGGAAGGTGATGTCATCGCAGGCCTCCTAGAACCAGAAACGCACGCCCATCAGCCAGGCGCGATCCGACACGCTTTGCCCGGCGTCGCGCGCCATGCTTGCCGTGTTGCCGAACTTGCGGCTGAATGACACGCCGACATAGGGCGCGAACCGGCGCGTGACCTCGTAACGCAATTGCAGGCTCAGGCTGCCCTGGGCCAGGCCGGATCCGGTCTCGCGCTGCCGGTCGGCCTTGCCATAGGCCATGGCTTCGACTTCGGGCGTGAACACCAGCTTTTGCGTGACCAGGAAATCATACTCGGCCTTCAGCCGCAGGGCCGTGCGGCCTGAGCTGCCGGCATAGGCGGTGAGCTGCGTCTCGATGTTGTACGGCAAGGCGCCGGCCAGGCCGAGCGCGGCCCAATTGCGCGCGGCCTCGCTGCCGAAGTCGCGCCGCGCGCCCAGCTGCAGATCCCAATAGGGACTGACGGCACGGCTCCAGAAGGCCTGGGCAAACGCGGCGGAGCGGCCCGCGGCTTTTTCGCCCTCGCTTTCGACCACGAGTTTGTCGCGGTCGGTGCCGATCCAGAATTGGCCGTCCCATTGGGCCGCGCTGGTGTCGTCGCGCAGCTGGGCCAGGCCGAACTTCTCGAACCCGAGCCGCCAGGTCACGGCATCGTCGAGCATGTGCGGATGGATGCCGTACTCGTCATAGCGCCGTCCGCTGGCGCCATCGCTGGACGGCAGGGTGCCCACGGGGGGCGCGTCGCCGCCAGGCATAGCATGGCTGGCGGCGGGCATGGCATGGCCCGCGTGGCCGGCGGGCTGCGCCAGGGCCGCGGTGCAGAAGGTGGCCAGCGCGAGGCCGGACAAGGCGGTCTTCATGGCTTACTCCACGACCACGGCGCGGAACATGCCCGCTTCCATGTGATACAGCAGATGGCAGTGATAGGCCCAGTTGCCGCGCGCATCGGCGCTCACGCGGTAGCTGATGCGCTGTGCGGGCAGCACGGTGATGGTGTGCTTGCGCACCTGGAACCGGCCCTCGGGAGACTCCAGGTCGCTCCACAGGCCATGCAGATGGATGGGGTGCAACATCATCGTGTCGTTGACCAGCACGAAGCGCACGCGCTCGCCATGCTTGAGCACGATGGGCTCGGCCTCGGTGAAGGTCTTGCCGTTGAAGGACCACATATAGCGGTCCATGTTGCCCGTCAGGTGCAGCTCGATCTCGCGGCTGGGCGGCCGGTTGTCGGCCGGTTCGATGATCGAATACAGGTCGGCATAGGTCAGCACGCGGCGGCCATTGCCGCGCAGGCCGGGGCCGGGGTCGTCCAGGCGCGTGCTGATCATGTCGGGCACCATGCTGTTGGCCACGCCATCGCCGGCCGCATGCGCATGGGCCGCGGCGATCATGCCGCCGCCGGCCGGCGCGTGGTTCATCGCGCCGTGGTCCATCTGGCCGTGGTCCATCGCCGGCGCCGCGCCATGGCCCATGGCGGCGTGGTCCATGCCCATGTCCTGCATGGACAGCACCTGCACTTCGTCGACGGCCGGCACCTCGGCCTGCATGCCGGCCCGTGGCGCCAGCGTGCCCCGGGCGTAGCCCGAGCGGTCGATGGATTGCGCAAACAGGGTATAGGCTCGCGCTTCTTTGGGCTGGACGATGACGTCATAGGTCTCGGCCACGCCGATGCGCAGCTCATCGACCGTCACCGGCCGCACATCCTGGCCATCGGCGCTGACCACCGTCATCTTCAGGCCGGGCAGGCGCACATCGAAATAGCTCATGGCCGAACCATTGATCAGGCGCAGGCGCACCCGTTCGCCGGGCGTGAACAAGCCGGTCCAATTGCCCGCGGGCGTGCGTCCATTGAGCAGGTAGGTATAGGTGGCGCCCGAGACATCGGCCAGGTCCGTGGGGTTCATGCGCATCTGTTCCCACATCAGCCGTTCGGACAGCGCTTCGCGCCAGCCCATGCGTCGCGCATCGCGCCGCAGGCTTTGCAGGCTGGGCTGGATATTGTTGTAGTAATCCGGCATGGCCTTGAGCTTGTGGAAAACCTGCATGGGGTCTTCGTCGGTCCAGTCGGAAAGCAGCACGGTGTAGTCGCGCTCGCTGGCCACGGGATCGCGCCGGCGCGGCTGCACCACGATGGCGCCGTACAGGCCGGTCTGCTCCTGGAAACCCGAGTGGCTGTGATACCAATACGTGCCGCTTTGGCGCAGGCGGAAGCGGTAGGTGAAGGTCTCGCCCGGCGCGATGCCGGGAAAACTCAGTCCCGGCACGCCGTCCATCCCGGTGGGTAGCAAGATCCCGTGCCAATGGATGGAGGTGGATTCGGCCAGGCGGTTGCGCACATGCAGCGTCACCTCGTCGCCTTCGCGCCAATGCAACACCGGCGCCGGCACGCTGCCATTGACCGTGGTGGCGATGCGCGGACGGCCGGTGAAATTGACCGGCGTCTCATCGATGTCGAGATGGAATTCGGTGCCGTGCAATTCGGCTGGCGCCGGGGCCGCTGCCGAGAAGGCGGGCCGCAAGCCCGCGCCCAGCAGGGCGCCGCCGGCGGCCAACCCGCGCACAAAGCGCCGGCGGCCAGAATCGACGGGGCTCATTGCACCTTCACCGTGCCGTGCATGCCGGCGGGGTAGTGGCCGGCTTCCAGGCAGCCGAAGGCGACCTCGCCCTGCCGGGGAAAGCGCCAGACCAGCTCGCCGGTCTGGCCAGCTTCCAGCGAAACCGAATTGCCCATGCCATGGTGAGGCATGTCCGGCTGCTGCAGCATCATCTGGTAGTGGGCCTGCAGATCGGCCGATGTGCCCAGCACGAACTCATGGCGGATCTGGCCGCTGTTCTTTACCACCAGGCGTACGGTCTCGCCCGGTTTGACGGTGATGCGGTCGGGCGTGAAACGCATGTTGTCGCCCATGTCGACCTGGATCGTGCGCGTGGGGTTCCTGGCCGCTTGCCCGATATCGGCCGAAGCGTGGTTCATGCCCGCCATATTCGTGTGGTCCATATGGCCCTGGCCGGGCGCGGCTTGGGAGAGCAGGGGAACAAAGGCGAGCGCGAGCGCGCCGAGGGCTGGCTTCATGGGTGACCCATCCGAAATGACGAGCCTCCACTCTAGCCAGGGCGCTCTGACCCCAGCCTGTCGCCCATATTACGATTCTGTTATCTGGCGGCCTGTCCGGCCGGCCCCAGCGTCAGGCCGATGTCGGTGCCGTGCTCGCCGCTGCTGGCGTGGACCTGTCCGCCGTGCATGATGGCGATGGCGCGCACGATGGCCAAGCCCAGGCCATGGCCTTCGCCGCGCCGGCGTTGGCCCGCGTCGGCGCGGTAAAAGCGCTCGAAGATATGCGGCAGATCGGCCGGGGCGATGGGTGGGCCGGGATTGCGCACGGAGATCCGGGCCGCGCCGCCGGGCAGGGTTTCGCAGACGATGCGGATCGTGCCGCCCGGCGGCGTGGCGCGGACGGCATTGGCCACCAGGTTGACCAGCGCGCGCCTGAGCAGGTTGGCGTTGGCGCGCGCCTCGGCCTGGCCCTGCACGTCCAGATGCAGCCTCTCCAGCGCGGGTTCGAAAAACTCGGCCACGCGCCTGGCCTCCTGGGCCAGGTCCACGGGCGCGGCGTCGCCGGCCCGTTCGCCGCTGTCGGCGCGCGCCAGGAAGAGCATGTCGTTGATCAGCGTCTTCATGTCTTCCAGTTCTTCGAGGCTGGAGGACAGGGTCTCGCGCAGCTCGGCGTGGCTGCGGGGCGAGGACAGCGCCAGCTGGGCGCCGTTGATCAGCGTGGCCAGCGGGGTGCGCAATTCATGGGCCACATTGGCATTGAAACCCTCCATCTGCTGATAGGCCAGCTGCAGGCGCTCCAGCGCGCGGTTGAAGGCCGCGGCCAGGTCCTGGACCTCGCGGTCGATGCCGGCCAGCGGCAGGCGCCGCTCGGGATGATCGGGGCCGATGCTGGCCGCCTGCGCGGATAAGCGCCGCATCGGCGCCAGCGTGCGCCGCACGGCCCAGGCCGACAGGACGACGGTCAGGCCCACCCATAGCGCGCAGATGAGCAGCAGCGCGCTGCCATAGGCGTAGAGAAACTGGCTGCCCGCGCCCGTGCCCACCGCCACGGTCAGGCGTCCGCCAGCCAGGCCATGCGCATCCAGTGGCAGCTGCACCCCGTGCAGGTGGGCGCCTTCCGGCGTCTGGATCTCGATTTCATGGCCGGCCTGGCGGCGGACCCGGGGCGCGGCGTCGCCATAGATCAGGCGGCCGCCGGCCTCGATCCAGACCGAGAGATTGCCGTGGCCGGCGGTCATGCCGTCCAGGTTGGCGCGCAGTTCGGTCAGCGAGCCGGGCTGCATGCCGGCCAGGTGGGCGATGAGCTCGGCCTTGCCGGCCGCCTCGGTCACTTCCTGGCGCCGCACCTCGCGCTGCAAGGCCCAGTACAGCGTCAGGCCCGCGACCAGGGAAACCAGGAGGGCGATGGCGCCCAGCGCCAGCGTCAGCCGCAGTTGCAGGGACGGCGCCTTCAATCGCGGCGCTCCAGCACATAGCCCATGCCGCGCACGGTGTGCAGCAGTTTGCGCTCGAAAGGATCGTCGATCTTGCCGCGCAGGCGCCGGATGGCGACTTCGATCACATTGGTGTCGCTGTCGAAATTCATGTCCCAGACCTGTTCGGCCAGCGTGGCGCGCGACAGCACCTGGCCCTGGCGGCGCAGCAGGAGCGCCAGCAGCGTGAACTCCTTGGCCGTCAGGTCCAGGCGCTGACGGGCGCGCTGGGCCTTGCGGCTGGCCAGATCGAGTTCGAGATCGTCCAGGCGCAGCAGGGTGGGCTCCTGCGCGCGGCCGCGGCGCTGCAGCGCATGCACCCGCGCCAGCAGTTCGGAAAAGGCGAACGGTTTGACCAGGTAGTCGTCGGCGCCGCCCTCCAGGCCGCGCACGCGGTCCTCCACGCGGTCGCGCGCGGTGAGCATGAGCACTGGCGTGCCCCGGCGCGCGCGCAGTTGGCGCAGCACGCTGAAGCCATCCTGGCCGGGCAGCATCACATCGAGGATGACCACGTCGTAATCGCCTTCGATGGCCAGGTGGCAGCCGTCTATCCCGTCATGCGAGAGATCGACCACATGGTTCTGTTCGGACAGTCCCTTGTGCAGGTATTCGGCCAGCTTGGGCTCGTCCTCGATGACAAGAATGCGCATGGCGGCAGGCGGATGATGGCGGATGGGCCATTATCCGCCATCCGGCGTGTATTCAGGCTGCCTCGGCCGGCACCACGCGGTCAGGCGGGAAGAGCAGCGAGAAGGTGCTGCCCTTGCCGGGTTCGCTTTCGATCAGCAGCTCGGCGTCGTGGCGCAGGGCGATGTGCTTGGTGATGGCAAGCCCCAGGCCGGTGCCGCCCACGGCGCGCGAGCGGCCGCGGTCCACCCGGTAGAAACGCTCGGTCAGGCGCGGCAGATGGCGCGCCGGGATGCCGATGCCGGTGTCGCGCACGCTATAGCGCGCGCCGCCGTCGGGCGCGGCCTCCCAGCGCACGGTGATATGTCCGCCCTCGGGGGTGTAGCGCACGGCATTGGTCAGCAGGTTGGACAGGGCCGAGGCCAGCTCCGTGCCGTTGCCCAGCACGTCCAGGTCGGGATCGATATGCCAATCAAAGACATGCCGGCCGCCGGACAGCGCCTCGACCTGCTGGCGCGCGGTCTGCAGCAGCGCGGAGATGCTGACGGCCACCGGGTCGGACCCGGGCGAGGATTCCAGCGTGGAAAGGGTGAGCAGGTCTTCGACGATGGCCTGCATGCGCTGCGCCTGCTCCAGCATCATGGCCAGGTATTGGCCGCGCTGCTCTTCGCCCAGGGCCTCGGCCGGCATGTCGTGCAGGGTTTCGAGAAAACCCGCCAGCACCGTGAGCGGGGTGCGCAGCTCATGCGAGACGTTGGCGACGAAATCGCGCCGGGTGGTCTCCAGCTTTTCGATCTGGGTCACGTCGCGCGATATCAGCAGCCGGCGGTTGGAGGCATAGGTGGCCAGCTGGATCATCATGACGCGCTCCTGGCCGGTCTGGCCCAGCCGCACCAGGATGGGCTCGGGCCAGACGCCGCGATGCGCGTAGGCCACGAACTCGGGCGCGCGCAGCAGGTTCAGCAGGTTCTGGCCCCGGTCGGCGGGCAGGCGCAGACTCAGGTGGCGGCGCGCCATGCGGTTGCCCCACTCGATCTGGAAGTCTTCGTTGAGGGTCACCACGCCGTCGGGCAGCGCCTGGGCGGCCGCCAGCATGCCTTGCATGGTCTCCTGCAGCTCGGCCAGCTCGCGGCGCCGGGCGCGGGTGTAGCGGTAGAGCGGGGCGAGGATGTCTTCCCAGGGGCCCACGCCGGCCGGCGGCGCCGAATCGGGGTCATGCGCCCAGGCCGATACGCGCTGCAGGCGCCAACTGCGCCACAGCACCATGCCCATCATGGCGACGGAAAAGAGTACCCAGCCCGCCGGCGAGCCCGCCAGGCCATGGAGCAACAGGCTGAGCACCCCCCACAGGGCAATCAGCGAAAGCGTGCGCAGCCAGATCATCGTGGAAGGGTTTTACCGCGCCGGCACCTGGGACGTAAACCGATAGCCGCTGCCGCGCACAGTCTCGACGTGCGCGTCGTGGCCGCTGGGTTCCAGCGCCTTGCGCAGGCGGCGGATATGGACGTCGACGGTGCGCTCCTCGACGAAGACATGGTCGCCCCATACCTGGTCCAGCAGCTGCGAGCGCGAGAACACGCGCTCGGGATGGGTCATGAAGAAGTGCAGCAGGCGGAACTCGGTCGGCCCGATCTGCAGGGGCTGGGCATTGCCCGAGAGGCGATGGGTGACGGGGTCGAGTTTCAGGCCGCTGACATCGATGATGTCGTCGGTGAGTTGGGGCGCGCGGCGGCGCAGCACCGCCTTGATGCGCGCCATCAGCTCCTTGGGCGAGAAGGGCTTGGTGATGTAGTCGTCGGCGCCGGCTTCGAGTCCGTCCACCTTGTCCTGCTCCGCGCCCTTGGCCGTGAGCATGATGACGGGCACGTTGCGGGTGCGTTCGTCGTCGCGCAGCTTGCGGGCCAGCGACAGGCCGGACATGCCGGGCAGCATCCAGTCCAGCAGGATGAGATCGGGTAGCTCGGCGCGGATCAGGGTCTGGGCCTGTTCGGCGTCGAAAGCACGCAAGACCTTGTGGCCGGCGAAAGAGAGGTTGACCGCGATCAGTTCCTGGATGGCGGGTTCGTCTTCGACGACAAGAATAGTGCTAGACATAGGGATGGGTACGCAGCGGGGCGCCTGGTGGCGCGAACGTTGCCATAGTATGGCCGCAATATTTCAGGTATGTGACCGGATCCAAGGCCGGATCGCCTGCGCCAATCGGCTACCATTGGACCATATCCCGGGATTTCACCATGCAAAAGCCTTCCTCTTCTTCCGATCCGTCCCCCTCCGGCAGCACCCATTTCGGCTTCCAGTCCGTGCCCGAGGGCGACAAAGCGCGCAAAGTGGCCGAAGTCTTCCATTCGGTCGCCTCGCGGTATGACGTCATGAACGACCTGATGTCGGCCGGCCTGCACCGCGTCTGGAAAGCCTTCACCATCGGCCGCGCCGCCGTGCGGCCCGGCATGAAGGTGCTGGACATCGCGGGCGGCACGGGCGACCTGGCCCGGGCCTTCGCCAAGCGGGCCGGGCCCACGGGCGAGGTCTGGCTCACCGATATCAATGATTCCATGCTGCGCGTGGGCCGCGACCGGCTGACCGATGGCGGCCTGATCCTGCCGCTGGCCGTCTGCGACGCCGAAAAATTGCCGTTCCCGGACGGCTATTTCGACCGTGTGAGCGTGGCCTTCGGCCTGCGCAACATGACCCACAAAGACAGGGCCCTGGCGGAAATGACACGGGTGCTCAAGCCCGGCGGCAAGTTGCTGGTCCTGGAGTTTTCGCGGGTCGCCAAGCCCCTGGCGCCCGCCTACGACTGGTATTCCTTCAACGTGCTCCCCTGGCTGGGCAAAAAGGTCGCCAATGACGAGGCGAGCTATCGCTACCTGGCCGAATCCATCCGCATGCATCCCGATCAGGACACCCTGGCCGACATGATGCGCGCCGCCGGCCTGGATCGGGTGCAGTACTTCAACCTGACCGCCGGCGTGGCTGCCCTGCACGAAGGGGTGCGCCTGAGCTGAACGCCTGTCCCGGGCCCCGCGCGGGGGTGCCTCCCGGGAACTTGTGGCGGACGATCTTGTCCGTTATTCTTAAGGCTGTTCAGTTTTCTGTAAGAATTGACGGCAGGCAAGCCTGCCGCCTCGCTCCTGTGGGGCGGGCGCATACACGAGGAGCATTATCGTCATGTCCATCAAGTTTGGCCTTTCCCGAGTGCTGGCCGCGGCGCTGATCGCCGTCTCCGGCGCCGCGCTGATCACCGCGTCTTTTGACGCGGAGGCGCGCCGCGCGGGTGGCGGCTCCAGCGTCGGCCGCCAGTCTTCCAACGTCACCACGCAGCGCCAGGCGACCACGCCGCCGGCCACCCCGGGCGCGGGCACCACGGCCGGCGCCGCCACGGGCGCCAGCACCGCCGCGGCGGGCACGGCCGCCG
>NZ_LRUJ01000068.1 GCF_001548475.1 Bordetella hinzii LMG 13501 | reverse complement strand
GGGCGGCGTGATCCCTATGACGTGCTGCTGGTGCAGGCCGATGGCAGCGCCAGCGTCTGGCGCGCCGTGCGCTGAGGCAGGGGCGAGGCCACACTGGCGCCAAGGGATTGTGCGCCTGCAGCATGAATTTGGGCCACAATGGGGGAGCCGGTGCCCGCTGGCGCCGGTTCCGGGACAACGCCCGGGGCACCCTTTCCTGACGGCAAGCATCCATGGCTCAAATCGTATTTTTCGAGAACGTCCATCCCAGCGCCCGCGCGGTCTTCGAAGCCGCCGGCTACTCCGACATCGCCACGCACAGCACGGCCCTGCCCGCCGAGCAGCTGCGCGCCGCCCTGCGCGGCGCCGAAGTGGTTGGGATCCGCTCTCGTACCCATCTCGATGCCGAGCTGCTGGCCGAATTTCCCGACATCCGCGTGATCGGCTGCTTTTGCATCGGCACCAACCAGGTGGACGTCGACGCCGCCATGAAGCGCGGCGTGCCGGTGTTCAATGCGCCCTTCTCCAATACCCGCTCGGTGGCCGAGCTGGTGCTGGGCGAAGCCATCCTGCTGCTGCGCCGCATTCCTGAAAAGAATCTGCGCGTGCACCAGGGGCACTGGGACAAGAGCGCCGCCGGCGCGTTCGAAGCCCGCGGCAAGACGCTGGGCATCGTCGGCTACGGCAACATCGGCTCGCAGATCAGCACGCTGGCCGAAGCCATCGGCATGCGCGTGGTGTATTTCGACGTCGAGGCCAAGCTGCCGCTGGGCAATGCCCGGGCGGCGGCTTCGCTGGGCGAGCTGCTGGCCCAGTCCGATGTCGTGACGCTGCACGTGCCCGGCGGCAAGAGCACCGAGAACATCATCAATGCGGAAACGCTGGCGCAAATGCGCCGGGGCGCCATCCTGATCAATGCGTCGCGCGGCACGGTGGTCGACATCGAGGCCCTGGATGCCTCGCTGCGCGCAGGCCATCTGGCCGGCGCGGCGCTGGATGTCTTCCCGACCGAGCCCAAGGGCCCGGACGAACCCTTGGCCAGCCCGCTCATCGGCCTGCCCAACGTCATCCTCACGCCGCACATCGGCGGCAGCACCCAGGAATCCCAGGAAAATATCGGCCGCGAGGTGGCGGAAAAACTCGTGCGCTTCCTCAAGGCCGGCACCACCAAGACGGCGGTCAATTTCCCGGAGCTGGCCTATGTCGAACCGGCGGGCGCGGCGCGCATCCTGCATGTGCACCGCAATGCGCCGGGCGCTCTCGGCACGCTGGACAACCTGCTGGCCGAGCACGGCCTGAACATCGTCAGCCAAACGCTGCAGACGCGGGGCCAGATCGGCTATGTTGTCACGGACGTCGATGGCACGGTGGATGACACCGTGATGAGCGCGCTGCGCAACCACCCCATCACGGTGCGCTGCGACCGTCTATAAGCCCGGCGGCCGGGCCTTCGGGTCCGGCCTGCCCCAGGGAGGCCTGCCCCAGGGAGGCCTGCCCCAGGGAGGCCTGCCCCAGGCAGTCCACCATTTTTTCCAGCAGCGGCGAGCGCGACAGGCGACCAACCACGCCGATCTCGCGCACGAAATCCGGCTCGCCGAGATCCATCAGGCGCAGGCCCCTGCCATCCAGGCGGCGGGTGCGCGGCAGCAGCGCGACGCCCAGGCCTTCGCGCACCAGATTGGCCAAGGCGTCGATCTCGTCCAGCTCCACCGCCTCGTGCACCGCCACCCGGTGGCGCCGCAGAAAGCGGTCCACCAGGCGGCCGCCGAAAGACGAGCGGTCATAGCGGATGAAGGGCTCGCTCTCCAGCACCTCGCGCCAGGGCCTGTGAGGCATGCGCGCGTTGACCGCCAGCACCATGGGCTCTCGCAACAGCACCTTCCAGGCCAGCTCGGGCGGCAGCGTGAACGGCGGCCGGATCAGCACCACGAGGTCGACCTCGCCGGCATCGACCTGGCCCAGCAGCGACAGCGACACCCCCGGGACCACCCGCACCCTCACATCGGGATAGGCCGCCCGGAACGGCTTGAGCGCATGCACCAGCAGGTCCTGCTGCACCGACGCGATGGCTCCGATGCGCAAGACGCCGCTCACGCGGCCGCCGGCCTGGTTGACCATGCCCTCGGCCAGGGCCAGCAGCTCTTCGGCCTGGGGCAGCAGTTCGCGGCCATGGGCATTGAGCACCGCCGCCTTGCCGCTGCGGTCGAACAGGGTCACGCCGAGATGATCTTCCAGACGGCGGATCTGGGCGCTGACCGCCGACTGGGTCAGCCCCAGCTGGCGTCCCGCGCCGGTGAACGTGCCGTCGCGCGCCACGGCGACAAAGGTCTTGAATTCCCGCAACATAATAAGGGACGTATATACACCCGAGGACAAGCATCAATTTTTTTGATTGTAAGTCTCAAAAAATATCGTTTTTCGATCAAAAAAACAATACGTAAACTAGCTCTGTCGCAGCGCTGCCGCTGCCTTGCCCTGGAAACGCCATCATGACGACCGCCATCCCCCCTTTCCACCTTGCTTTCCCGGTCCGCGACCTGGCCGAAGCCCGCAAGTTCTATGGTGAACTGCTGGGCTGTCCGGAAGGTCGCAGCTCGCCCGAGTGGATCGACTTCAATTTCTACGGCCACCAGATCGTGGCCCACTTGGCCCCGGGCGAATGCGGCGCAAACGCCACCAATGCCGTAGACTCGCATAACGTGCCGGTGCGTCACTTCGGCGTGGTGCTCTCGATGGAACAATGGGAGGCCATGGCCAAGAAACTGACCGATGCCGGCACCGATTTCGTCATCGAGCCCTACATCCGTTTCAAGGGTGAAGTCGGCGAGCAGGCGACCATGTTCTTCCTGGATCCGTCGGGCAACGCCCTGGAGTTCAAGGCCTTCAAGAATATCGAGTCGCTGTTCGCCAAGTAAGCCCTTGCCGCTCAGCAGGATTGCCGTTGTCCGAGACTCAAGAAGCCGCTCCCGGTCATCCCGACTGGCGCATCCAACCCCAGGGTGACCGCTGCCTGCTGGTCATCCTGGGCGACAGCATCGCCGAAGCCACCGGCCGGCTCTGCCTGGGACTGGCCCGCCAGATCCGCCTGGCGCGCTGGCCCGGCGTGGTGGATGTGGTGCCTTCGTTCACCACGGTTGCCGTGCACTACCGGCCGCTGCCCCAGGGCGGCCCGCTGTTTGCCGAACTGGCCGCGCGCGTGCGTGAACTGCTGGCCCAGGGCATCGCCACCGACACGCTGGCCAGCCGCGAAGTGGAAGTGCCCGTCTGCTATGGCGGCAGGCACGGCCCCGACCTGGCCGAGGTCGCGCGCGCCTGCGGGCTGTCCGAAGACGAAGTCATCGCGCTGCACGGCCAGCCCGGCAGCATGGTCTATATGCTGGGCTTCGCGCCCGGGCACAGCTATATCGGCGTGCATGATGCGCGCCTGAACCTGCCTCGGCGCGATTCGCCGCGCACCGAGGTGCCGGCCGGCTCGGTGGCCATCGCCAACCGCCAGACCGTGATCTATCCCAGCCGCCTGCCCGGCGGCTGGAGCATCATCGGCGCCACGCCGCTCACCCTGTTCGATCCGGCGCGCGAACCGGCCTCGCTGCTGCAGCCAGGCGACCGCATCCGCTTCGTGCCCATCGATGAGGCCGCCTTCGACCGCCTGCGCGCGGAGCAGTCATGAGCATCACCGTACTGAAGCCCGGCATGCTGTCGACCTTCCAGGACGAAGGACGGTATGGCTACCAGCACCAGGGCATCCCCGTGGCCGGCGCCATGGACGAGCGCGCCCACCAGCTGGCCAATCTGCTGGCCGGCAACAACACCCAGGTCGCCACGCTCGAAATCACACTCACCGGCCCCACCCTGCGCTTTGACAGCGCGGCCTGCTTCGCCGTGGCCGGCGCCGACCTGGGCGCCACGCTGGACGGCAAGCCGCTGGCGCTGAACCGCCCGCTGATCGCGCGGCCCGGCGCCATCCTGGCCTTCGGCGCGCCGGCGCTGGGCGCGCGCGCCTACCTGGCGGTCTATGGCGGCTTCGCGCTGGAGCCGGTCATGGAAAGCGGCAGCACCTACCTGCGCAGCGGCTTCGGCGGCTGGCACGGGCGCGCGCTGCGCAAGGACGACCGCATCGGCCTGGCGCGGCCCCTGCGCGCCGAGCCCGAGGTGCTCGACCCGCTGGCCCAGGCGCTGTGGGACACGCGCATCTATCTGCCCGCCACCCTGCGCACGTTCGCGCGCGACACGCTGAGGGTGCTGCCCGGCCCGCACTGGGACGAATTCTCTGACCGCGCCCGCAGCGCTTTCCTGGCCCAGCCTTTCCGCATCAGCGCCCAATCCGACCGCATGGGCTACCGCCTGCAGGGCCCGCCCTTGCTCATGGACCGGCCGCGCCAGATCCTGTCCGAAGCCACCTGCTTTGGCACCATACAGGTGCCGGCCGGCGGCGAGGCCATCGTGCTGATGGCCGACCGCCAGACGACGGGCGGCTATCCCAAGCTGGCCCAGGTCGCCAGCGTCGACCTGCCCGCGCTGGCACAGCGCCTGCCCGGCGAGGAAGTCCGTTTTTCCATGATCGAACTGGAGCAGGCCCAGGCGCTGGACAGCGCGCGGGCACGCGCCTTCGACGAACTGCATGCCCGCCTGCAAGCCCTGCGCGACCCGCTCTTGCAGTCGATCGCCCTGAAGGAGGCCCGAACATGAGCAAGACCCTGGATCTGAACTGCGACATGGGCGAGAGCTATGGCGCCTGGCCCATGGGCAATGATGCGGCCGTGCTGCCGCTGGTGAGTTCGGCCAATATTGCCTGTGGTTTCCATGGCGGCGACCCCGGCACCATGCGCAAGACCGTCGCGCTGGCGCTGGCCAACGGGGTGGCCATCGGCGCGCATCCCAGCCTGCCGGACCTGGGCGGCTTCGGACGCCGCGTCATGCAGATCAGCGCGCAGGAAGCCTATGACATGGTGGTCTACCAGGTCGGTGCCCTGGCCGGCGTGGCCGCCACGCAGGGCGCCCGCCTGCATCACGTCAAGGCCCACGGCGCGCTCTACAACATGGCCGCCAAGGACGCCGCGCTGGCACGCGCCATCTGCACGGCGGTGCGCGACGTGGACCGCCAGCTCATCCTGTACGGCCTGGCCGGCAGCCATTGGATCAGCGAGGCGCGGGCCCTGGGCCTGGCCACCGCGCAGGAGGTCTTCGCCGACCGCTCCTACCAGGACGACGGCAGCCTTACCCCGCGCACGCAGCCTGGCGCCATGATCACCGAGGCCGACCAGGCGGTGGCCCAGGTATTGCAGATGGTGCAGCAGGGCAGCGTGACCAGCGTCAGCGGCAAGACCGTGCCGCTGGCCGCCGACACACTGTGCATCCATGGCGACCAGCCCAATGCCGTGCTGTTCGCGGGCGCCATCCGCCAGGCCTTGAAGGCGGCCGGCATCGCCGTGGGCGCGCCGCGGGCCTGAACCGGCTTCAGCGGGACTTGCTTCAGTGCACGCCGGCTTCGGCCGCCGCCTCATCATAGGCGCGCACGATGCCCGGCAGGTGGCGCTGGACATGGTCGCGCGCGGCTTCGGCCGCCCGCAAGGCTTCGCCGGCCTCCAGGGCCCGCAGCACTTCACGGTGAAACGTGTCATACGCCAGGTCGGCCAGGGCATGGCGCAAGAAGATGTAGCGCATGGGCTCGACCTGCTCGTATAGCCGCGTCAGCGTGTCTTCCAGCGGCGTATTGCCGGCGTACCGCACACCCGCCAGGTAGAAACGGCGCAGGAAGTCCGCGTAGCCGCGGATATCCTGGGCAGCGTACGCGCGCGCCATCTCCTGGTCGCAGGTCCGCAGCTCACGCAACAATTCGTCAGAAATCACACCGTCCAGCTGCCTCAGGCCGTAGGCCGCCAGTTCAGCGCGCAACGCATAGATGTGCCGGATCTCGGTTTCCGTATAACGCCTGACGCGGAATCCCTTGCGCTGCATGTGCGCCACCAGGCCGGTGAGCTCCAGCAGGCGCAAGGCCTCTCTGATCGGGCTGCGGCTGGTGCCGAAGCGCTGCTCGAGCTCCTGCTCGCGCAGGGGCTGGCCGGGCCTGAACGTGCCATCGATGATCAGCTCGCGGATCTGCTCCTGGAGGAAATAGGGAATCGTGGCTGGCGCTTTGACGGGCAAGGTCGGTTCCAACGGCATGAAAGACTGTTGCAAGGAAGGGAGTCAAATATTGAAACACAAAAAGCCGTTTCGCCCGCAAAAAGGGCGCGGCCCGCCCCCGCCTCGCCCCGGGGACACTCGCGGACCTATCGGTACAGCCCTCCCGCACGGCCGCGCCGATCAGCGGCTCATCTGCGCCCAGGGCGGCCTTTTCAGCGGCCGCGCCAGCCGCCTGCCCGGAGAATCGCCATGCGTGCCGGCCAGCACGACGCGGCTGTGCTTCCGCGCGCACGGGCAGCCCGCGATCCACGCGGGCGTCCACGGCGATATCAATGAATTCATGCCGCCGCGCGAAACCGCCGCGGCAGCGCGACGCCCACCGCGCCCACCTGGGGCGGCCCGGGCGGCGGCTAGACCAGCACGCGCTCGATGCCGCCCGTATTGGCGCGGCGCACATAGTCTTCCATCCAGCTCTCGCCCAGGATGTGGCGCGCCATCTCCACCACGATGTAGTCCGCGTCCAGGCCGGTGTCGCCCTGGTAGCGCGACAGGCCCTGCAGGCAGGACGGGCAGGACGTCAACACCTTGACGTCGCCGTCAAAGCCATCGGCGCGCACGGCCGCGCTGCCCTTGAGCAGTTCTTCCTGCTTGCGGAACCGCACCTGCGTCGAGATGTCGGGGCGGCTGACCGCCAGCGTGCCGGACTCGCCGCAGCAGCGGTCGCTCTTGACCGCCTGGTCCCCCACGAGGGAGCGGACCGTCTTCATCGGATCCTGCAGCTTCATGGGCGTATGACAGGGATCGTGGTACATGTAGCGCACGCCCTGCACGCCATCGAGCTTGATGCCTTTTTCGAGCAGGTATTCGTGGATGTCGATCAGGCGGCAGCCCGGGAAGATCTTGTCGAATTCATAGCCGGCGAGCTGGTCATAACAGGTGCCGCAGCTCACCACCACGGTCTTGATGTCCAGATAATTCAGCGTATTGGCCACCCGGTGGAACAGCACGCGGTTGTCCGTGATGATCTGCTCGGCCTTGTCGGTCATGCCGTTGCCGCGCTGCGGATAGCCGCAGCACAGATAGCCTGGCGGCAGCACCGTCTGCACGCCCGCATGCCACAGCATGGCTTGGGTGGCCAGGCCCACCTGCGAGAACAGGCGCTCCGAACCGCAGCCCGGGAAATAGAACACCGCCTCGGTATCGGCCGTCGTGCTCTTGGGATCCCGGATGATGGGCACGTAGTTGGCGTCTTCGATATCCAGCAGCTTGCGCGCGGTCTGCTTGGGCAGGCCGCCCGGCATCTTCTTGTTGATGAAGTGAACCACCTGCTCGCGCAGCGCCGGCTTGCCCACCGTGGCCGGCGGATGCTCGGTCTGCTTGCGGGCCACGCTGGCCAGCAGGTCATGCGCGGCCCGCTGGACCTTGTAGCCCACGCCCACCATGGCCTTGCGGGTGGCGTTGATGGTCGCCGGATCCTTGGCATTCAGGAAGAACATGGCCGCGGCCGTGCCCGGATTGAAGGACTTGCGGCCCATGCGGCGCAGGAGCGCGCGCATATTCATCGAGACGTCGCCGAAATCGATGTCGACGGGGCAAGGCGTATAGCACTTGTGGCAGACCGTGCAATGGTCGGCCACGTCCTCGAACTCCTCCCAATGGCGCAGGCTCACGCCACGGCGCGTCTGCTCCTCGTAGAGGAAGGCCTCGACCAGCAGCGACGTCGCCAGGATCTTGTTGCGCGGCGAGTACAGCAGGTTGGCGCGCGGCACATGAGTGGCGCACACCGGCTTGCACTTGCCGCAGCGCAGACAGTCCTTGACCGACTCCGAAATCGCGCCGATGTCGCTTTGCTTCATGATGAGCGACTCATGGCCCATCAGGTTGAAGCTAGGCGTCCAGGCGTGGCGCAGGTCGGCGCCGGGCATGAGCTTGCCGGCATTGAAATGGCCGTTCGGATCGACGCGGCGCTTGTAGGCCTGGAAGGGCGCCAGTTCCTCCTCGGTGAGGAACTCGTACTTGGTCAGGCCGATGCCGTGCTCGCCCGAGATCACGCCGTCCAGGTCGCGCGCGATCTGCATGATGCGGTCGACCGCCTCGTGCGCCTCGCGCAGCATGCCGTAGTCGTCGGAGTTGACCGGCAGATTGGTATGCACGTTGCCGTCGCCGGCGTGCATATGCAGCGCCACGAAAACCCGGCTCTTGAGCACGCGCGCGTGGATGTTCTTGATTTCGTCCAGGATGGGCTTGGCCGCCGCGCCCGAGAAAATGCCCTGCAGCCCGGCCAGCACCTCGGTCTTCCACGAGACGCGCACCGTGCGGTCTTGCACGACGTCGAACACCCGCGCCTGCGGCTGGTTCCGCAGCCGGGCACCGAATGCCTCGGCCATGCCGTCCAGGCCGATATCCGCCAGATGCGGCCCGGCTTCGGCCAGGGGCAGGTCCAGATGGTCCAGCAGCCATTGCCAGCGGCGGCGCGCGCCCGCCAGCAGCGCCATGGCCTGCTGGGTGCGCTCGGCCAGCACCTCGGCGCGCGTGAGCGCGGCGTCCTCGGCGTCCTCGGGCTTGCCCACGGGCAGGGGCTGGGCGAGGTACTCGTCCAGCGCGTCCAGCAGGCGCAGCTTGTTGCGCGTGGACAGCTCGATATTGATGCGTTCGATGTGGTCCGTGTACTCGCCCATGCGGTTGAGCGGGATCACCACGTCTTCATTGATCTTGAAGGCGTTGGTATGGCGGGCGATGGCCGCCGTGCGCGAGCGGTCGGCCCAGAATTTCTTGCGGGCCTCGGCGCTGACGGCGACAAAGCCCTCGCCATGGCGGGTATTGGCCAGGCGCACCACTTCGCTGGCGGCCGCGGCCACCGCGTCTTCATCGTCGCCCACGATATCGCCGATCAGCACCATCTTGGGCAACACGCCGCGCTTGCTCTTGGTGGCATAGCCGACCGCGCGCAGATAGCGCTCGTCCAGGTGCTCCAGGCCGGCCAGGATGGCGCCGCGCTGGCGGCCCTCGCCGTCCAGGTAGCCCTTGACCTCGACGATGGACGGGATCGCATCGCGCGCCTGGCCGAAGAACTCCATACAGACCGTGCGCGTATGGCGCGGCATGCGGTGCACCACCCAGCGCGCCGACGTGATCAGGCCGTCGCAGCCTTCTTTCTGCACCCCCGGCAGGCCCGCCAGGAATTTGTCGGTCACATCCTTGCCCAGGCCTTCCTTGCGGAAGACGCGGCCTGGGATCTCCAGGATCTCGGTGCGCAGCAGCTTCTCGCCCGGCCGGGCCGCGCCGTCGAAGCATTTGACCTCGAAACGCGCCGTCTCCACGTCGTGGATCTTGCCCATGTTGTGGTCCAGGCGCGTGACTTCCAGCCAATTGCCGTCCGGATCCACCATGCGCCACCAGGCCAGGTTGTCCAGGGCCGTGCCCCAGAGCACGGCCTTCTTGCCGCCGGCGTTCATGGCGATATTGCCGCCCACGCAGGAGGCCTCGGCCGAGGTCGGGTCCACGGCGAACACGAAGCCGCCGCGCTCGGCCGCCTCGGCCACGCGCTTGGTGACCACGCCGGCGCCGGTGGCGATCACGCCCACCTGGTCATCGCGGCCGGGCAGGCGCGTCAGCTCGACCTCGCTGATCTGGTCGAACTTCTCGGTATTGATGACCGCCGACTTCCAGGTCAGCGGGATGGCGCCGCCCGTGTAGCCGGTGCCGCCGCCTCGCGGCACGATGGTCAGCCCCAGCTCGATACAGGCGCGCACCAGGGCGGCGATCTCTTCCTCGCCGTCCGGCGTCAGCACGACAAAGGGGTACTCGACCC
>NZ_LRUJ01000067.1 GCF_001548475.1 Bordetella hinzii LMG 13501 | reverse complement strand
GCGATCGCCGAAGCTGCGCTGGGGACGATCGCCGAAGTCGCGCTGGGGACGGTCGCCGTAGCGGCGCTCGCCAGGACGCTTGTTGCCGCCGAAGCGCGGGCCATTGCCCGGGCGCGGGCTGCGCTGGGGCTCCAGGCCGGCGATGGTTTCGGGCGTGATGGTCTGGCCGATGTAGTGTTCGATGCGGCGGACCTTGTGGCGCTCGGAGTGCACGGCCAGCGTGTAGGCCAGGCCATCGCGGCCGGCGCGGCCGGTGCGGCCGATGCGGTGGACGTAGTCCTCGGCCTGCAGGGGCAGATCGAAGTTCACGGCGTGGCTGATGCCTTGCACGTCGATGCCGCGGGCGGCCACGTCGGTCGCCACCAGCACGCGCACCTGGCCCCGCTGCAGCTGGGTCAGCGTGCGGGTGCGCTGGCGCTGGTTCATGTCGCCGTGCAGGGCCGCGGCGGCGAAGCCTTGTTCGGCCAGCCGGTCGGCCAGGTCATCGGCGCCGCGCTTGGTGGCGGTGAAGACGATGGCCTGGTCCAGGCGCGTGTCGCGCAGCAGATGGTCCAGCAGGCGCATCTTGTGCGAGGCGTCGTCGGCGTACAGCAGGCTTTGCGTGATGTTGGCGTGCTTGTCGCGGTGGCCGGCGATCTCGATGCGTTCGGGTTCGCGCATCATCTTTTCGGCCAGGCGGGCGACACTGCCGTCCAGGGTGGCCGAGAACAACAGCGTCTGACGGCTTTCGGGCAGACGCTCGATGATGGTCTCGATATCTTCGATGAAGCCCATGTCCAGCATGCGGTCGGCTTCGTCGAGCACCAGGGTGTGCACAGTGCTCAGCTTGACACGGCCGGCCTTCAGGTGGTCGATGAGGCGGCCGGGCGTGGCCACCAGCACGTCGACGCGGCGCGACAGGGCCTTGAGCTGGGCGCCGTAAGGCACGCCGCCCACCACGGTGGTGGCGCGCAGGCCCGGCAGGTTGGCGCCGTAGGTCGCGGTGGCGTCGGCGACTTGCAGCGCCAGTTCGCGGGTCGGGGTGAGCACCAGGATCTGCACGCCCACGCCCTTGTTGGGCGACAGGCCGGCGACGCGGTTCAGGGCCGGCAGCATGAAGGCGGCGGTCTTGCCGCTGCCCGTCTGCGATGAGACCATGAGGTCGGCGCCGGCCAGGGCGCGCGGAATCGCGGCGGCTTGCACCGGGGTGGGCTCGGTGAAACCAGCGGTTTGCAGGGCGGAGAGAATGCTGGGCGACAGGCCCAGGTCTTCGAAAGACATAACGTTTCCTTGCCGCGCAGGGCGGCGCAGAGGCATGGGCAGCGGGCAAAGGAAATCAGCCCCGGAACCAGGCAGCGGTTGATGGAAGCATCGTGCCGACCGAATCAACCGTGCGCGGATTGCAGGCATCGGACAGCGGCCTGCGGGGCGAAAGGAAAGAGGTCAGGAATCGATGAAGTTCGGCATGGGGCCCGTCACGGGCATCGACTGCAGGGCGCCTAAAGGCGAAAGAAAAATGCCGAATCTATTGGTGCAGTGCGGCGATCATAACCGAAATTCGGCTTGATGGGGGTTTTTTTTGAAAGTTCTCGTCCAGTCAATCAGGGTTTGACCTTGTTTTGCCAGCCAATCATTGGTCAGCCGGAAGTGTCCGCAGCCAATAAACGGGGCCGGAGGCCGGGTCGCCGACAGCGGCGAAGGGTGGTTGGCGGTCAGCACGAGATGCGGATGGCCGGGCGGCAGCAGGGCGGTCTTGGCCTGCGCATGCGCGCCCCAGAGCAGGAAGGCCTTGGGCGCCGGATCCTGGGCCACGCGGGCGAAGATGGCGTCGGTGACGGTCTCCCAGCCTTTTTTGGCGTGCGACCCGGGCTGGCCGTCCTCGACCGTCAGCGAGGTGTTCAACAGCAGCACGCCCTGTTCGACCCACGGGCTCAGGTCATGGCCCGGTGTGCCGGACAGCGCATAGTCGCGCCCGATTTCCTTGAAGATATTGCGCAGACTGGGCGGGCACTTGCAGTCGTCGGGCACCGAAAAAGCCAGGCCCTGGGCCTGGCCCGGGCCGTGGTAGGGGTCCTGGCCGAGGATGACCACGCGCACCTCGGAGGGCGCAAGCGCCGACAGGGCGCGCAGCGGCGTGGCCGGGTAGATGGTTGCGCCTTCGGCCAGCCGCGCCTCGACGTGGCGGATGACGCCGTCCAGGGCGAGGGCCACGCGCGGCGCGGCGAGAACCTGGGCCCACTCGGCGGGCAATCCGGCCACCTGGGCGGCCAGGGCGTGGGGAAGCAAGCGATTATCGATAGCCATGGCGGCGATTGTGGCACAAGCCTCAGCGGGCCAGCGGCCAGGTCCGCAGATAGTGGCTCAGGATGCCGCTGGAATAGACGCTGGCCACCTCGCGCAGGAATTGCAGGAAGTCGATGTCGGCGTGCGGGTCGGCATGGTCGGAGATGGTGCGCAGGACCGCCCAGGGCACGCCGAACTCATGGCAGACCTGGGCCACGGCGGCGCCTTCCATCTCCACGCATAGGGCATCGGGCAGGCTGGCGCGCAGGCCCCGTCCGGTATCGGCGTCGCCGACGAAGCGGTCGCCGGTGGCGATCAGGCCTCGGTGCACGCGGCTGGCGCGCCCCCGCAGGAAGCGTTCGGCGCAGTGGGCCAGCTGGCGGCTGAGCTCGGCATCGGCCTGCAGGCGCGCCAGCCCCAGCAGCGGCAGTTCGTAGCGCGGAAAGAGCGGGCGGGCGTCCATGTCATGCTGCAGGGCCTCGGTGCCGATCACCACGTCCCCCACTTGGACCTCGGCATGAAGCCCGCCGGCCACGCCGGTGAATATGACGCGGTCGATCTCGAAGCGCTGCAGCAGCGTGGCCGTGGTGGCCGCTGCCGCGGCCTTGCCCACGCGCGTGAGCGCAATCACGCATTCATGGCCGTGCAGCAGGCCATGGTGATAGTCGCGCATGCCGATGCGATGCACCTGGGCGCCAGGCGCCATGGCCTCGATGAGGTCGCGGATTTCGTCGGCCAGCGCGGCCAGGATACCTATGGCGATGATGTTCTCCTTCAGTCTCGGTGCAGCAGTTCATCCATGCGCTGCTGGACCCACAGGGCGACCGGGCCCGGCACGCTGCCCTGCCGCCAGAGCGCGCGCAAGCCCAGGGGCGGCAGGCTGAGGTCGCGGCAGGGCGCCTGCACCAAATGGCTGCGGTAGCCGTGGTATTCGGCGATATTCAGCGGCAGGATGGCCCAGCCCAGGTTGTCGGCCACCATGGCGGCGATGTTGTAGAAACTGTCGGCGCGCCAAGTGGTCGGGCTCAGGATCATATCCACCCGGTCGTCCATTTGCATCACCAGCTGCCGATGGCGGGCCAGATCCTGGGTGCCGATCCCGTTTTGCCCGGCCAGGGGATGTTCGCGGCCCACGTAAATGCCCTGCAGCACGCTGCCGAGGTGGCGATGGACCAGCGTGGCGGGCAGTTCGCCGCGATCGAAATGGAGGCCCAGCGAGGCGCGCCCGCGCTCGACATAGTCGGCCACTTCGCTGGCCGTGCCCGACAACAGGGTGAGTTCCAGCGCCGGAAAGCGCCGCGACAGCTCATCGAGCAGCGCATCCATCACCAGGTCGGGCAGGGCCTCGTCCACGGCCAGGCCCAGCCGGGCCTGCTGGCCCGCCGAAAAGGACAGGGCGCGCTGCTGCAGGCCCGCGGCCTGGCGCAGCAACTGGCGGGCCTCCACCAACAGGACTTCGCCGGCTTCGGTCAGCACGGGATGGCGCTTGCCGCGGTCAAAGAGGGAGATGCCCAGGTCCGCTTCCAGCAGGGCGATGGCCGTGCTGACGGCCGATTGCGCCCGCCCCAGGCGCCGCGCGGCGGCCGAGAACGAGCCGGTCTCGGCCGCCGCGACGAAGTGCCGCATCTGTTCCAGTGTCCAATCCATGTCGGCCGATATATCAATTTAATTGATGGTATTTAACTTGTAACTCCCAAGTGGGTAGATACACAATATCGGCGGGAGTGAATCATGATGTCTCGCAACACCGCCGACCGCAGCCGCTGGCTGGTATTGGCCGTGGTGTCCACGGCCCTGCTCTTGATTGTGGTGGACATGACCGTGCTCTACACGGCATTGCCCCGCTTGACCCACGACCTGGCCGTTTCGGCATCGGCCAAGCTCTGGATCCTGAACGTCTACGGCCTGGTGGTGGCCGGCCTGCTGCCCGGCATGGGCACGCTGGGCGACCGCCTGGGCCACAAGCGCATGTTCATGGCCGGCCTGGCGGTCTTTGGCGTGGCTTCTCTGGCGGCCGCCTATGCGCCCGGCGCGGCCGCGCTCATCGCCGCGCGCGTCCTGCTGGCGCTGGGCGCGGCCATGATGATGCCGGCCACCCTGTCCATCATCCGCCTGACGTTCATCGATGCGCGCGAGCGCGCCATGGCGATCGGCGTGTGGGCGTCCGTGGCCTCGGGCGGCGCGGCGGTCGGACCGGTGCTGGGCGGCTTTCTGCTGGAGCACTTCTGGTGGGGCTCGGTCTTCCTGGTCAATGTGCCCATCGTGCTGCTGGCCCTGCCGCTGGCCTGGCGTTTCATCCCGCGCGGGGCTGGCCTGGGCGGCACGCCCTGGGACCTGAAGGGCTCGCTGCAGGTCATGGCCGGCCTGGTGCTGTCGGCGTATGCCCTCAAGGAACTGGGCAAGCCCGAGCCTTCGCTGGCCGCGGCGGCCGCCGCCGCGCTGGCCGGCCTGGGCATGTTGTGGGTGTTTGGGCGCCGCCAGCGCCGCATGGCCCATCCTTTGATCGATTTCAGCCTGTTCCGCAACCGCACTTTCTGCTCGGCGGTGGCGGCGGCCGTCTTCGCCGCCGCCGCCTTGCTGGGCATGGAGCTGGTGTTTACCCAGCGCTTGCAGCTGGTGCTGGACTTCTCGCCGCTGCAGGCAGCGGTCTACCTCCTGCCTTTGCCGGTGGCGGCCTTTGTGTCCGGGCCGCTGGCCGGCTGGATGCTGCCGCGCGCCGGCGAGCGCCGCATGCTGGCCGGCGCCTTGCTGCTCTCAGGTCTGGGCGCGGGCGCCTATCTGCTGGTCTACGAGGGATCCCTGGCCGCGCAGGTGAGCGCCCTGGCGCTGATGGGGCTGGGCATCGGCGCGACCATGACCGCCGCCTCCGGCACCATCATGCAAAGCGCGCCGGCCGACCGCGCCGGCATGGCCGCCTCCATCGAGGAAGTGTCGTATGAACTGGGCGGCGCGCTCGGCGTGACGCTGATGGGGTCTTTGCTGTCCGGTGTCTATGCGCGGACCCTGCCGGGCGCCATGCCCGCGGCCGCGCGCGGCAGCCTGGACGAGGCCTTGCTGGCGGCCGGCCGGCTGCCTGCCGAGGCCGGGCGGCAATGGGTGGCGGCGGCCAAGGAAGCGTTCGATATGGGTTTTGTGGCGGTGATGTTGGCCGTGACGGCCATCCTGGTCGGCTCGGCCTTGCTGGTGGTCTTCAACCGCCGCTAGCCGCGTAGCGGCTGGGCGTCACGCCGAACTGCTCGCGGAAGATGCCGATGAAGGCGCTGGTGCTTTCATAGCCGACGGCCAGCGCCACCTGGGTGACCGGCTCGCCCTGGGCCAGCAGTTCCAGCGCCCGCAGCATGCGGGCCTGGGCGCGCCATTGGCCCAGGGTGACGCCGGTCTCGGCGCGAAAACGCCGCATCAGCGTGCGCTCCGACATATTGAAGGCCCGCGCCCAGGCGTCGATGCCGCGCGCATCGTCGGGCGCGGCCAGCAAGGCATGCGCCAGGTCGCGCAGACGCTCGTCATGCGGCAAGGGCAGAGACAGGCGCTCGGTTTCGCTCAGGCGCAGTTCCTCGGTCATGACCTCGAACAGGCCGCGGGCGTGGCCGTCGGCCAGCGTGGCGCATTGGGCCAGCCGCAGAAACAGCGCTTCGATGAGCGCGGTGGCCTGCCAGCTGCAGGTGCGCGGCGGCAGCCTGGCGCAGGCATGCGCGCGCACGAACATGGCGGTGCCGCGCGCGCGGCCAAACCAGCGTGCCTGCAGTTGCACGCCCGGCGGGATCCAGCCCAGCCGGCCGGGGGCCAGCGAGGTGAAAGCGCCGCCGCTATGCAGCAGCATCAGGCCTTCTTGCACCAGCAGGAACATGCCGTCGAGATGAGAGTGCGGCAGCACCTCCATGCCCCGCGGTTGGCGCTCGCTCAGGACGTGGTGAGGCTCAAGCAGCCATTGCGGATCGGGCGGCAAAGACAGGTTGGCGGTTTTGCGCAAGTTGTTGACGGCTTTTCGTTAGTGCTCCGGGATGAAAATGTACATCATTCTCATTAAGTTGGCATTATCAGGAGAGCCCCGATGGACCAGTCCCCCTTGCACGGCGCCGGCATGAAGGCGACCTATCCGCGCTTGAAGATCCTGGACATATTCCAGCGCTATCCGGACCGCCACATGAGCGCGGCCGACGTCTATCGGCAGTTGCTGGGCGAGCGCGTGGATATCGGCCTGGCGACCGTCTATCGCGTGCTGGGCCAGCTGGCTCATGCCGGCCTGCTGGCCCGCAGCCAGTTCGATGCGCAGACCAGCGTGTTTGAGCTGGCCGCCAAGGGCCGCCACGACCATCTCGTGTGCACCGGCTGCGGCGCGGTGGCAGAGAGCAGCGATGCCGCCATTGCCGAACAGGCCCGGCGCATCGCGCGCCGGCATGGCTTCGCATTGGAGAGTTACAGCCTGTCGCTGTATGGGCGTTGCGCGCGGTGCCGCGACGCGATCAAAGGAGTCTTTGAATGAACCCCGTGCTTTTTCAATATCACGATCTGACGCAATTTCCCCTGGTGCTGACGCGGCATCATGGCGCCCCGCAAGGCTACGCCGAGGCCTGGGTGCGCGAGATGGAGCAACTGGTGGCCAGCCCCGAGCCCTTCGTGTTGGTGACCCTGGACCTGGATGCCCCCATCGCGCACGAGGACCGCAAGCGCATGGTGCAATGGCAGACCGAGAACATGCACCGCATCCGCCGGGCCAGCCGGGGTTATGTGGCGGTCAAGCCCGATATCTCGGGCTATGAGCGCGCGAGCAAGCAGGCCGAGAAAATGACGCGGGCCTTTGACTTCCCGTTCGTGGTGGTCCAGAGCATGGTCGAGGCCCGCTTGGCCGCGCGCCGGCTAATGGCCGGCCTGGGTGTCGACGGGGCGGCCGCCTGAGCGGAGCAGCAGATAGCCGGCGATGGCCGAGCACAGCGTGCCGGCCAGCACGCCGATCTTGGTGGCGTCGATGGCGTCCGGGCTGTCGAAGGCCAGCGCGCCGATGAACAGGCTCATGGTGAATCCGATGCCGCACAGCAGCGCCACGCCGTAGAGCTGGCGGTAGCTGGCCTGGCGCGGCAGGCTGGCGATGCCCAGCCGGATGGCCAGCCAGGAGAAACCGAAGACGCCCAGTTGCTTGCCCAGGAACAGCCCGAGCGCGATGCCCAGGGGCACGGGCGCGGTGAGCGCGTCCAGCCCGAGCCCGGCGAAGGACACGCCGGCGTTGGCAAAGCCGAAGATAGGCACGATGACCAGCGCCACCGGGCGATGCAGGGCGTGTTCGAGCCTGTGCAGCGGCGAGGGATCGCCATGGCGGCGCAGGGGGATGGTCAGCGCCAGCGCGACCCCCGCCAGGGTGGCGTGCACGCCGGACTTGAGCACGAAGAACCAGAGCAGCACCCCGATGGCCAGGTAGGGCAGCAGCGCCACCACGCCCAGGCGATTGATGACGACCAGGCACAGGAGCAGGGCCGCCGCCATGGACAGCGCGAAGCCATTGAGCTGGGCGGTGTAGAAGAGGGCGATGATGACGATGGCGCCGAGGTCATCGAGAATGGCCAGCGCGGTGAGGAAGATCTTGAGCGACGTGGGCACGCGGCTGCCCAGCAGCGCCAGGATGCCCAGCGCGAAAGCGATGTCGGTGGCCGCCGGAATGGCCCAGCCGCGCAGCCCTTGCGGGTTGCCGGCGTTGACGGCCAGATAGATCAGGGCCGGGGCCAGCATGCCGCCGGCCGCCGCCACCCCGGGCAGCACGATGCGCGACAGGCCGCGCAATTGGCCATCCAGCATTTCGCGCTTGATCTCTAGGCCCACCAGCAGGAAGAAGATGGCCATCAGGCCGTCGTTGATCCAGTGCTGCACGCTCTCGCGCAGCATGACCGGGCCGATGTGAAAGCCCAGCTTGGTGCCCAGCAGGCCGAAATAGTCCGGCGCCCAGGCCGAGTTGGCTGCCCAGAGCGCCAGCAGGGCGGCCAGCATCAGGATGTAGCCGCCCAGGGCCTCGGATGCAAAAAAAGCGTGCAGAAAGGACTTGGGGCGGGAATGGGACACGGCGTTCGCTTTGATAAAGGACAAGGGCGGCCTGTGGGGCCGCCCTTGGATCAGCGGGAAATTAGCTGAATTCTAGCTGAACGACTCGGACAAAATGAGATTTTCCGAGGAAATACGACGAGGTTACGGGCTTTTGTGCCGATATCAGTGCCAGAGCAGGGCGTTCATGACCTCGTCGAGCCGGTCCCGGTAGCGCTGCAGGCGCGCGCGCACCGCTTCGCGCCGGGCCAGGAAATCGGCTGGCTCGGCCCCGGCGGCAAAGCGCGGCGGCGCCCAGACGGCGTTGGGAAAGTGGCGGTCTTCGCGCCAGCGCGGGATCACATGCCAATGCAGGTGCGGGACCATATTGCCCAGCGAGGCAAGATTGACCTTGTCGGGCTGCAGGGTGTCGCGCTGCGCCTGCTCGATGGCGTAGACCGCGCGCATGAGCAGGTCCCGGCCATGCGTGGACAGGCTGGTCATCTCGGGCAGATGGGCGTTCCAGATGACCCGCGTGAAGCCGGGATAGTCGGGATCCTGCGCGTCGACGACGCGCAGATGCGGGCCTTGCCACAGCCGTTCGCCGCCCTCGGTCTGGCACAAGGGGCAGTGCGGATCGCGAGTGCTCAAGCCAGCACCTTGCGATACTGGATGAAACCGGAGCGGTCCGCGATGCGGTCGTACAGCTGCATGGCGGTGTGATTGGTTTCATGGGTGAGCCAGTAGACGCGCGCGGCGTTATTGGCTTCGGCGTCGCGGTAGACATGCTCGATCAGCGCGCGGCCGGCGCCCTTGCCGCGCACATCCTGGGCCACGAACAGATCCTGGAGATAGACATAGTCGCCCGCGGTCCAGGTGGAGCGGTGGTAGATCCAGTGCACCATGCCGATGGCCCGGCCGTTGTCATAGGCCAGCGCGGCGTGCATGGGCTGGGCGGGATCCAGGAAGCGCTCCCAGGTCACGCGGGTGACCGCATCGGCGATGTCGACGTTGTAGAAGGCCTGGTAGCCCTTCCACAAGGGCAGCCAGACGTCGAAGTCAGCCGGGGAGACGGGGCGGATATCAAGCGAGCTCATGATGTATCTCTTCCAGAAAGGTCCAGGGACGGGCCCTAGAGTTGTTGTTCAAGGGTTTCGACGATGTGGCGCAGCACCTGCAGGCGCGCGTAGCGTTTGTCATTGGCTGGTATCGGATACCAGGGGGCGTGGGGCAGATCGGTGCGGGCCAGCATTTCGTTGGCCGCCTGTGCGTATTCTTGCCACTTCTTGCGGTTGCGCCAATCGTCCGGGGTGATCTTGTAGCGCTTGAAGGGCGTTTTTTCGCGCTCCTTGAAGCGCTCGAGCTGCACGTCCTGCGTGATGGCCAGCCAGAACTTGATGACGATGGCGCCGTTGTCGGTGAGCTGGCGCTCGAAATCATTGATCTCGGCGTAGGCGCGGCGCCAAAGACCGGGCGCCGTGAGTTTCTCGACCCGTTCGACCAGCACGCGGCCATACCAGCTGCGGTCGAAGATGGCGATGCGGTTCTGGCGCGGCATATGGCGCCAGAAGCGCCAGAGATAGGGCCGGGCCAGCTCGTGGGGCAGCGGCGCGGCGATGGGCGTGATGTCGTATTGCCGGGCGTCCAGGGCCTGCACCACGCGCTGGATGGCGCCGCCCTTGCCGGCGGCATCCTGGCCCTCGAAAGCCAGCACGAGCGAGCGCTGGCGGAATTTTTCGCTGCGCACCGCGCGCGCGAGGCGGCCCTGCAGCAGGCCGAGTTCGCTTTCGTAGTCCTGTTTGTCTTCGCGCGCCTCGTAGTCCAGCCCGGCCAGCCGGTCGGCCACCGGCCCCGGGCGGGGGCGGTCCAGGCCGGCGTGCGCGACCAGCGGAATGGCCCGCCGCTTCATGGTGGCCAGCACGGTTTCGGCCGTGCGCACCACGCGCAGATTGTCATCGGCGCTGGGGATGACGACCCAGGGCGCGTGGTCGGCGTCGGTGTGCGCCAGGGCGATGTGCGCGGCGTCGCAGATGCGGCCGTATTTCTTGGCCACCTGGTAGTCGTCGGGCGACACCTGCCACGAGGTTTCCGGGCTGGCGTTCAGCCGCTTGATGCGATCGGCCTGCGCCTTGGCGGACAAGTGATACCAGAGCTTGACGATCTGGACGCCTTCGGTGGTCAGCATGCCTTCGAAGCGGCGTATCTGGGCCGCCAGCGCTTCCACCCGTTCGGGCCGGGCTTTCTTGCGATAGCACTCTCGCAGCAGCGGCACATACCAGGAGCCGAAGACGATGCCCGTCTCGCCCTTGGGCGGCATGGCGTTCCAGTAGCGCCAATACGGCGGAAACTCGGATTCGATCTCGTCGGGCTCGCCGAAGGCCAGCGTATGGATATGGCGCGGATCCATCCAGTCATTGAGCAGGTTGATGGTCTGCCCCTTGCCCGCGCCATCGATGCCGGCCACGACGATCAGCAGTGTCCGGTCGGCCCGGTTCAGGCGGTCGTATTGCGCCTTGAGCAGAGCCGTGCGCAGGCGGCGCTCGCATGCCTTGTAATCCTCTTTCGGGAGGATCGGGTCGGCTTGCGCTTCCATGAACATGTTTCCGGCTCCGGTCTGTCTATCGACCGGCCGATGTTGCGGGATATTGCTTGAGCGCGCAAGAGGCGCTAGAGGCGGTTCAGC
>NZ_LRUJ01000066.1 GCF_001548475.1 Bordetella hinzii LMG 13501 | reverse complement strand
GGCGGCCGGCCGGGTTCTGGCGGCGGATGGGGCGGCGGATGGGGCGGCAGGCGAGGGGGCCGCGGCCGCCGTGGCCCGGGCGGGAAGGCGCTTAGGCCCCAGGCCGCCTTCGGTCACGGAGACCTTGCGGCCGTCCGGCGTGACATCGATGAGGCCGTCGTAGCCCACCGTCCGGTGGCGCAGGGCATGGGGCAGCGAGTGGCGGAAGGCTTCGTGGAGTCCGCTATCGAGGCAGGCGCCCGTATTGCAGCCGACCAGCGTGATCTTGCCGAACTCGAGCCTGCCGCCATAGGCATGATCCAGTGCCCTGACCTGTTCGGCCAGCAGGCGGCCGTTGGCGCCGCCGAGGTTCGGGCCCAGCCCGTCCCTGTGATGGCCCACCAATTGCAGCTTGGCCACGCCCGCCGGCGTTTCCGGCGAACGCTGCGCGACCGTGAAATCGCCCTCCTGATCGAAGCGGACCAGCATGGCGTTGTCGGGATGCTTGCCAAATAGCCTGCGGGCCGCCTCGGCGCCGCGTGCATCGTCTTCTTGATATCCCACGATGCGGAAGTCATAGCGCTTCGACGGCGCGGCGACGGCCGCTTGCGGCGAGCCCGCCGCGCGTGACGGGGTCGCTTGCGCTGCCGTATGGCTGCTGCCCGCCGGCACGACCGTGCCCTGGCCGTCGCGGCCGGCACGGCGCGCCTTGGGAGCCGGTGCGTCGCCGGACGGCGTTGAGGCGGCGGCGGGCACGGGTGCGCCGAGCGCGAAGTCCGTCGCCTTGGCCTTGCCATCGCGGCAGACACGGCAAGGCGTGTAATGGACGACGTCGTATTGGTGACCGGCCTTCGCGGCGACCTCGAGGATCGTGCTCAGGTGGACCTTGTGACGCGGGTCCGTGACGATGGCGAGATCCAGCAAAGGGTTGCCGCCGTCCTGGTGATGTTGCTTCAGGAAGGCCAGGCCCATTTCCTCGTGGGGGTACACGGCGTAATTCTTGGCCTGCTGCGCGCCTTCGATGCTATCCATGCGGCCGACGGCATAGCGCAGCATTTCGGCCTTGATCGTCTCCAGGCTGGTATTGCGCGAAGCGGCCAGTTGGCCCAGTGTGTCGTCGTCCAGCGGCAGCTTGGGCTGCAGGCCCAGTGCCGCGTCCTGCGGACGGCGCCGGATTTCATCATAGGCGGAAGTGCCCTTGGCGGCTTCGCCATCGGGCGTGTAGAAGTCCAGCCGTGTCCGGGCCGGAAGCTCGAAATACCCATCACCCTGTTGGCGCCGCAGGAAAGTCTTTTCGCGAGTCTTTTCTTTCCAGCCGCCGTGGCCGGCCACGACCAATTGCCTGGCGCCCGGCATGTGGCTGATCGCGACCCCCTTGTTGACAATCAGCTCGGCCGCAGCTGTGTCGGAATTGCGGGGCGTGCTCTCCTTGTCTTGCAGGCCGCCCGTGGCGACGGCTTGCTTGCGGCCCTGGGGATTGACGTCGATCCGGCCGGCATAGCCCTTGACTTGCGCTTGGGGAAGCAGGCGCTGCAACTGGCTGCTGGCATCCTGGCCCGGGCAAGCGCCCGAGTGGCAGGAGACAAGGGTGACCTTGGTGCCCTGCGCGCTTTGCAGGGGCGCGATGAGCCGGGCCAGTTCCGCCGGGGTATGGTCTCCCACCTTGGGGCCGTCCTTGCCGGTTTTGCCATGCCCTACGATCTGTATCTTGGCAGGCCCGGGCGCGGTGATCCCGGGCGGCCCGGCGAGTTGGTCGGCGCGCAGCAATGTGGCGTGTTGCGGATGTTTTTTCAGCAGGCGCTGCCCTGCCTGTCGGACCTCTTCGCTGTCGTCGGCGAGAACAATGAGACGTCGGCCATACGGGGCCTTCGTCGCAGGGCCAGCGGTTTCCTGGGGCGAGGCCGGCGCGTGGGGCGCCTTGGTGGCGGGCCTGCTGTCGTCGAGGGCGCTGATCCTGCCGAATCGGGTGTGTTGAAAATCTGTGGCCAACGGACCATCCAGATCGCCTTTCTCGCGTTGCTGCTTGGCCTTCTTGCCACCCAGGTCCAGCTTGGAGAGCGTGATCGAGATGTCGCTCTGGGCCCACTTCCGGTCTTGTTCGACGCTGCGGACCTTGCCGGCATCTTGGTTGAGTGTGCCGCTGACGCCGCCGCCGGCCTGCAGTTGTCCGCGTCCCGTTCTTTGGCCGATATCGATGGTGCCATGCACGGTCGAGGCCAGCTGCTCGCCGGCGATGCGTCCTCCGGAGATCGAACCGCTGGTCAGGCTGGTGCTGGCGGAAATGCCGACAGAGCCGCCGGAATAGCCGCCGTCGTGATCGCGATAATCCTTGACCTCGCGCGCGTCGAGCCTGCCTTGGATGTCAAGCAGCGAGCCGGGCCCTCGCGCCGTGAGGGCGCCGCCGATCAATGTCGCGTCGCCCTTGACCGTCATGCCCAGTCTGCCGCCGGCGTCGATGCCGGCGATCTGGGCGGCCAGCGCAGAATGGTCATGCTCATGGCGCACGGTTGCCCCGATATTTCCCGTGAGCGTACCTATCGTCCGATTATTCACGGCGGCGCCCAGGGAAAGATTCCAGTTTCCGCCGGTGGTGGAGCTGCGATGAATATCCTGCACCGTCTGAATCCGGAGCTTGCCGCCGACGTCGATATCGGCGTTCCGGGCCGCCTCGATCCGCGCGCCGGACAGTTGGAGGTCCCCCCGGGTCTTGACGCGGACCTCACGCGCTTGCAGACGGCCGTGGACGTGTTCCACGCTGTGGCGCTCGTCGAAGCTGTGCGCGCCGGCCAGCGCGGTATTGATGCCGGCGCCGCAGGAGCCCTGCACGGCATTGCAGCTGGAGGTCGCGTTCCGGTAGACGCTGATGTGGTGTTGCTCGCCGGAGGCAGTCTCGGTGGTCTTGGCCGCGCGCATCGTGATGCCGCCCGCCGATTCCAGATCGACCCGGGCGCCGCCGCTGAACTGAACGCCCGCCAGATTGATATCGCCCTGGGTGGCGAGCAACCGGATGCTGCCGCCGATCTTGCTGGTGTTCTCGGCGGCCCTGTGGCGGCTCGAGCGGTTGTAGTTGAATTCGGCGCCCACTCCCGTGGCGAGTTCGCCGGTATCGTTGAGCAGCAGGTTGGACACATCGCCGGCCACCTGCGCGGCCATCAAGGCGGGGTCGATCTCGCGACCCGCGGCGGCCTGCTGCGCGGCGACGCTGGCATGGGTCGCGACGTCCAGGATGGAGGAGTTGGCATTGGACTTGCTGCCGATGAAGAGGCTCCAGCTTTCTTCGTGCTGTTCGGAAGTGTCGAGGTACTTGCTGCTTTCGATCCGGGCCGCGCGGATGTCGAGCTCTCCGGCGTTCGCGGCCGGGACTTCGGCGCGATCCGCGTTGATATCCGCCCCGCCCAGGTCGAATACGCCGCCGATGTCCAGGCGGCCGTCTCCGAGATTGAACGCGGCGTTGTGATGCCGGGCCGCGCGTTGAGCGGCCCGGCGGTGAGCGATCTGCACGCCGGTCTTGAGTTCGGCGCCGGCCATCTGGCCATCGCCGGCCTGCGTCTGCACGGGGGAGAGCGTACCCACGGAAAAACTGGCTTCCTTGCCGCCGGCGCCGGCGCGGCCATTGGCGACCAGCTGGAAACTGTCGTGCTCCTGCCGGGAGGTCTGGTGCTCGGTCGTGGCGGCCAACACCAGGTTGCCGCCGATTTTTCCTTCGGTGTGCGTGGCCTGGATCTGGCCGCCCAGCATCGCCATATCGCCTTTGACGTCGAGCAGGAGCTTGCCGGCCTGGAGGGTCGTGCCCTTGCCCTGGTCCCTCGTGGAGGCCTGGGTGTCGATGGCGTAGCTGAGAAAGCCCGTCCGGGACGTTTGCGCGAACGTGCCGCTGTGCTCGCGGATCTCGCCCAGATTGACATGCCCGGCCACCAGGGCCACGGTCTGGCCCGCCAGCTGGGCTCCCAGGGAGTTGATCTGCTCGCCCGCGCGCAGTTCCAGTTGGTCAGCGGCCTGTACCCGGCTGGCCGCGTCTCTTCTTGCGCTGCCCTCGGCATCGGCGGTCTTGCCGACGATGATGGTCAGGTCGCGGCGGGCGTCCAGTGTGATGTTCTCGGCGGACAGCACACCGCCTTGCACGTGGATGTCCCGCGCCTGCGCCGTCAATTGATGGTCCGCGCGCAGACCGCCCAGAACGCCGTGGCTGTTGGCGACCCGGATATCGTCCCGGGCGCCCAGCAGGACATTGCGTCCTTCGATCAGCGCGTTCTTTTGATCGATGGATCCGCCGTTTATCCGTATGTCGCCGGCCGAGACGATCGCCGCGCCGCCCGCCGCTTTCTGGGTGGCCGTCGCCTGTCGCGTGGCTTCGCTGAGGTAGACCTTGGGCATCAGGACACGCTGCCCGTCGATATCGTGCCAGACATACCAGACGATGTCGTCGCGCAATTGCGCCAGCTGGGCTGGGGTGGGGGCCTGGCCCACGACCAGGCCCAGGGTCGCATGAGCGGCGGACGCATTGTCCATGAGTTGGCGCACGTCGTCCTGGTAGACGCGGCGCTGGGTCTGGGCGCCCATCAGGCGTTCGGCCTCGCGTCGGATCAGGGTGCTGTCGAAATAGTTGTCGCCGCTGACGTAGACCCCTTGCTGCGGGATGTAGCCTATTTTCTCGAAGAAGTAGGCCGATCCGTAGAACTGCGTTTGATCGACAAAGCGGATCCGGGTTTCGTAGTAGGGCGCGGGCGTCGTGGTCGGGTGTTCCGATCCGCGCCGGAAGAGAAAGGCATTGGACAGGGTGTCGTCCAGGGCCTGCTGGAATTCCCGGTCATGCGCCTCGGCATCGGCCTGGCGGCGGTCGCCAGCCCCTTGCTGCCCGGCATGTTTACGGGAAGGCTCCTCTTGCGCATTCTTGCGGGCCGGTCCGGCCGGCGACGCCCGGGGGGCCGCAGGGTCTTGCGGCCTGCCCGCGTCCTGCTCCGCGGGCTCGGCCGCCTCCGGGGCGGGCTCCCCGGGCGGGCCTCGGCGCCATTGCTTTTGCGCGTCGGCGACCGCCTGTTGCAGCGCCGGATCCACAGGGCTGGCCTGGACATCGGCGACGTGCTCGCCGTTGGCGACCCTGCCTTGGATGTCGGTGCCGAGGCGTCCGCCGAGCACGGTCGGCTGGGCGGGGTAGAAGGGCAGGTCCTGGCCTCGCCGGCCCGCCTTGAACTCCGCCCAGCGCCGCGCGCGGTCCGTGTCGCTCAGGCCGCGCCAGTCTCCGCCGAGCGCAAGACCCAGAGCCTTGGCCAGCAGGGGCGCATGCTGGAGGTCGCCGCCGGCCAGGCTGTCGCTCAGCCAGCTGTGTTTATATTTGTAGGCAACAAATATCGGGGTCCAGCCCGCGTCTTTTTCATATTCGTAGTGCTCGAAAATGTGGTCGAGCAGGTCGTACAGCGTGGGGAAGTGCTGTGTGAGCGGGTTGAGGACGGCCAGGTTGTCTTGGGCCCACACCTGCGGGCCGGGTAGGTGTTTGAAGTAATCCGTCAGCGTCATGGCCTGGGAGAGCGAGGCGTTACGGACGTCCGCATGAATGCGCTGTACGCCGTCAGCCGTCAGCCTGCCCTCATTGTGTACCTTGCCCGGGCCCTCTCCGGAGGGCGTGATATCCATGTTCTTCCCGGCGTGGATGACGCCTTGCTCGAGGTGGAGGGAAGACACGGCCCGGCCGGTGTTCAGCTTACCGATTCGCATGCTGACGATGCGCAGGTGATGGCGTTTCTTGACTTCCGGAAACCACGCATGTCCGCTCCCCGGGCTGGTATCGACGCTCACCTTGCCCGAGAGGCGCGAGAGATTTTCCAGCAGCGGGGTTTCCAGCAACATGGCCTGGCGGCTGTTGATGCGGCCAGCATGGTTGCGCAGCAGCCGGCTGGCCTTGATGGACATGTCCTCTTCGCTGTGGATGAGGCCATGCAGGCCATTGAAAATGGATCGGCCCTGCAGGCCAAGACGGGCGCCGGCCCAGATCAGGGCGCCGTCGTGGTTGCGGATATCGCCCTGCGTTCGCAGCAGGATGCCGCCGGCCGATGCGATGGCGGCATGGTTGTCGATGCCGCCATCGCCCCCCTGAAGCACCAGGCTGGCCGGCGTGGCCAGCTCGGCGAGCACGATGATCTTGGGCGCGGCGAGGGTGAGCGCTTCGGTGGCAAGCGGCGCGGGGTTGTCGAGCACCAGTTCGGTGCCGGTCCGGACCCGCACGCGCTTGCCGCCGATGTGCGCGCTGTTGCGATAGCCGGCCGCCTCGATATCGAGGTCGTCGGCAGCCTCGATCCGGCCCGTGTTCGAGAGCGTGCCGGCGTGGAGCTCGAGGTTGCCGCCTTGCAGCCGGCCTGTGTTGGTCATGGCGCCTTGCGTGGCCAACGCCAGCAGGCTGCCGGCCTCGATGCGGCCGCGGTTGAGCAGGGTATCGGCGGTCTGGAGTTCCAGTTTGCCGTCGACCGTCGTGATCAGGCCGAGGTTGTCCAGGGTGGCGGCCCGGATGCGGGCATCGCCTCTGCGCACCTGCAGGCCGGCGCGGGCCGCGCCGACGTGATAGGCGCCGTTGAGCGCGACCTTGGCGGCGAGTTGGCCCGGCCCGCCCTGGACGTCAATCAGGCCCGCGGTCTGGGACAGCGAGGCCGCCTGGACCTGCAGCGTGCCAGCCTGTATCTTGCCGCCGGTCTGGATCCGGCCTGGCGTGGTGATCTTGAGGGCCTGCCCGGTGAGGATGCCGCCGGCTTCGGCCAGGCGGACATCCGAGCCGGCCGCGACCAGGGTGTCGCGCCGGGCGGCGCTTTGGGCGAGCAGCACCGCGCCGTCGGCGCGGATCGTGATATCGCTCGAGGACAGCAGGGCGCCCTGGAGGCGTACGCCGGCGCCGCTATCGGTGACCTCCAGGCGGATGTGGGCGCCGTGCATGGCGCCCAGCGCGCTGGCGCTGATGGCCGGGCGCGAAGACGCGGCCGAGGGCTGGGGCACGATGCGCCCGTCGTTCAGGTCATGCCGGCTCGTGCCGGCATGCACGCCTATCCGGGCCGGCATCGCCGACCGCAAGGGGCCGATCGGCCCCTCGATGTTTATGCGCTGGGCGATGAGATCAAAGCTGGCCAGGCCATCCGTGTTGACGCCGTCGGACTCGATGTCGATCCGGCCCCGCCGTGTATGGAGCGACCCGGCCTCCGCGCCTTGCGTCGATCCGGTCGACAGCGTGAGCGCGTGGGTATTGATGGTGGACAGGCCGTTGACGCTGATGCCATTGGGATTGGCGATGATGAGCTGGCTTCGCTGGCCGAAGACTTCGAGCGCGCCGCCAAGCCGGGATGCGGGCCCCGGCGAGGTGACTTCGGCCAGGATGCTGGTGGCCTGCGGGCCGCCGCCCAGCCGGGGGTTCTTGAGGATGTAGCCGGCCAGCTGCGACCGGCCATCTGACTTGCTGTTGTTGAAGACGACGCCGGGCTGCGGGACGTCAAGATGCGAGAAGCGGTTGTGGGACAGTCCGCGTGCGTCCGGCGCCGCGATATTGATGACGGGCACGCCGTTGGGCGCGACCGTGACCATGTTTGCCTGTCTGTCGGCGGGGACGATCTGGGCGGACGCCAGCGGCGCCAGTAGCAGGCTCGCCAGGGACAGGGAGGAAAGGGCGCGGCGGGGACGCGGCCGGCGCGTGCCGCCTCGGGAGGCGCCAGTGTGGATTTCCGCGACGGGTGTCAACTGGCCTGTGCGACGGTGAACGCGCAGGCGATAGCAATGCTTGTTCATTGATTGGGCGTCAGGGAGGGTCGGTTGGCGGCCGGCGTGCAGGCTCGCGCCGGAGAAAGATAATGGCGATGGCCGCGCCTCGCGTCCCTGGACCGCAGATATCCGAATAAATACCGGCATGGCCGGCGCCGCCCGCGGGCGCCATCGAGGTCGCCGGCCAAAAAAAATCCACCCCTGGGGGTGGATCGATGTGACTGGGTGCTGGCGCTTCAGCTGACGTCGCCGACGCGGGCCAGGGGCGGGTTGGCCGTGAAGTAGCGGTCGATGCCGGTCAGCATGGCCTGCGCCAGTTTGTCCAGGTGCGCGTTGCTGCGCAGCTTGGCTTCTTCTTCGGGGTTGCTGATGAAGGCCGTCTCGACCAGGATGGACGGGATGTCCGGGGCCTTGAGCACCGCGAAGCCCGCCTGTTCGACGCGGTTCTTGTGCAGGCGGTTGATCTTCTTGATCTCGTCCAGGAAGGCCGTGCCGACCTTGAGCGAGTCATTGATCTGCGCCGTGGTGGACAGGTCGAGCAGCACCTTGGCGACCTGGCGGTCGTGGCTGCCGAGATTGACGCCGCCGATCAGGTCGGCGGCGTTTTCCTTGTCGGCCAGCCAGCGCGCCTGGGTGCTGGAGGCGCCGCGCTCGGAGAGCGCGAACACCGAGGAGCCGTTGGCCGTGGGCTTGATCCAGGCATCGGCATGGATGGAGACGAACAGGTCGGCGCGCACGCGGCGGGCTTTTTGCACGCGGACGTGCAGCGGCACGAAATAATCGTCATCGCGCGTCAGGTAGGCGCGCATGGCGGGCTGGGCGTCGATGAGGGTCTTCAGGCGGCGCGCGATGCGCAGCACCACGTCTTTTTCGCGCAGGCCCGAGGCGCCGATGGCGCCCGGATCTTCGCCGCCATGGCCAGGATCGAGCGCGATGGTGAGCATGCGCCGCCGCGCGCGCCCTGGGGCCGGCGTGGGCGTGGCGGGCTTGGGCGTGGGCACGGGCAGCGCCGGGGCGGGCTCCTGGCCGCGCGCCAGCGGCGCGGGGGCCGGCGTCGGCTGGTTGCGCGCGATCTCGTCCAGGACGCGCGCCAGCGGATCGTCGACGTCGGGCGCGGACGATTTGTTCAGGATGGCGACCAGCGGATCCTGGGCGATCTTGGGATAAAGGTCCAGCACCAGGCGGTATTGGTAGTCGCCCACCGGCTTGAGGGTGAAGACCTGGGGCGCCACGGCCTGCTTGAGGTCGAAGACCAGGCGCACGACATTGGGACGGTTCTGCGCCACGCGCAGGCCTTGGATGTACGGATCGTCGGGCCTGACCTTGGCGATGAGGTCGTTCAGCGCCGCGTTGGTCGTGAGGCCCTCGATATCGACCACCAGGCGATGGGGGTTCTCGAGGGTGAATTGCTCGGCCTTGAGTTCACGGTCGAGTTCGAGCGTGACGCGGGTGTATTCCTCGGCCGGCCAGGTGCGCACCGCGAGAATGGTGGCGGCCTGTGCCAGCCGCGGCACGACGGGCAATACGAGCAGGGTCGCCGCGACGCTGATCAGGCGTCGGCGCGTGGCGGCGCGTGGCGGGAGGGCGCCGCTGTCGGAGGGACAATCGCGTTCAACCATGTTTGTCCTCGGGCGGTGTAGGCGGTCAAGGTGGCATCCCGTCCTTGCTCGCCATGGAGCAGGGCGATCTCCAGATCCGGCACCGGTAAAAACTCCCCGGCACGTTCGGGCCATTCGATCAGGACGACCGCATCGTCACGCAATAAATCGCGGAATCCAGCGTCCAACCATTCGCGCGTATCACTAAGTCTATAAAAATCAAAGTGATAGAAGTATAAGTTAGAAACTTTATAGGATTCAAGCAGGGCATAGGTCGGACTTTTGATCCGGCCCTTGATGCCGCTTGCGCGCAACAGTGCGCGGGCGAAGGCGGTTTTCCCCGCGCCGAGGTCGCCACGAAGGTGTATCCGTCCCCCGGCCGGCCCCTGGCCGCCGTTGAGCAGCGGCGCGAGCTGTCCGGCCAGCGCGTCGGTGGCATGTTCGTCGGGCAGGTGCAATTCAAGGCGGGCGAGGGGAACGGACATGGGGAGGGCCAGGTGGTAAAAACGGATTGGTGAGTCGGATTATAGGAAGGGCGATCTTTCTGCTACGCTTTCGATTTGATAGTGATTCTCATTGTCCTTTGCCGGGCAGGCCCGGCGGGACGCTTTCGTTGTTACGGAGCCGTGATCCATGAAGACCCGCACCGAAAAAGACACTTTCGGCCCCATCGAAGTCCCCGACGATCATCTCTGGGGTGCCCAGACGCAGCGTTCGCTGCATTTTTTCGCGATCTCGACCGAAAGAATGCCGGTCCCGCTGGTGACGGCCATGGCCCAGCTCAAGCGCGCCGCCGCCCAGGTCAACGCCGACCTGGGCGAGCTGGATCCCGCCATCGCCAAGGCCATCATCGCCGCGGCCGATGAAGTCATCGCCGGCAAGTGGCCGGATGAATTTCCGCTGTCGGTCTGGCAGACGGGCTCGGGCACGCAGAGCAATATGAATATGAACGAGGTGCTGGCCAACCGCGCCTCGGAGATCCTGGGCGGCGTGCGCGGCGAGGACCGCAAAGTGCATCCCAACGATCACGTCAATCGCGGCCAGTCGTCCAACGACACCTTCCCGACGGCCATGCATGTGGCGGCGGCGGTGCAGATCGAGCATCATCTGCTGCCTGCGCTGAAGGCGCTGCGGGCCACGCTGGCCCAGAAAAGCGCGGCCTTCTATGACATCGTCAAGATCGGGCGCACCCACTTGCAGGACGCCACGCCGCTGACGCTGGGCCAGGAGATCTCGGGCTGGGTCGCCCAGCTCGACCTGGCCGAGGCGCAGATCCGCGCGACCCTGCCCGGCTTGCATCAGCTGGCCATTGGCGGCACGGCGGTGGGTACGGGCCTGAACGCCCATCCCGAGTTCAGCGCCAAGGTCTCGGCCGCGCTGGCGCACGACACGGGCGTGGCCTTTGTGTCGGCACCCAACAAGTTCCAGGCCCTGGCTTCGCACGAAGCGCTGCTGTTCGCGCATGGCGCGCTCAAGACCCTGGCCGCCGGCGCGATGAAGATCGCCAACGACGTGCGCTGGCTGGCCAGCGGCCCGCGCTCGGGCCTGGGCGAGATCCGCATCCCCGAGAACGAGCCGGGCAGCTCCATCATGCCGGGCAAGGTCAATCCCACGCAGTGCGAGGCCCTGACCATGTTGTCGGCCCAGGTGCTGGGCAATGATGCCGCCATCAATATCGGCGGGGCCAGCGGGAA
>NZ_LRUJ01000065.1 GCF_001548475.1 Bordetella hinzii LMG 13501 | reverse complement strand
GCCCGGCGGCGGTCGGCCGCCTGGGCGCCGGCCTGACGGCGCTGTCCTTCGCCGCCATGCTCGCCCTGCCCTGGCTGCCGGGCACCGCCGGCCTGTGGCTCATCGCCCTGGCCACCCTGGGTTTCGACCTCGGCATACAAATGGCGCTGATCGCCCACCAGAGCATGGTCTACAGCATCGAGCCGGCCGCCCGCAGCCGCCTGAACGCCGTGCTGATGGTGAGCGTCTTCATCGGCATGGCGGCCGGCGGCGCGCTGGGCAGCATCATGCTGGCCCGCTGGGGCTGGACGGGCGTGACCCTGCTGGCCACCGCCGCCGCCCTGGGCGCGCTGGCCTTGCGCCTGGCCGCGCCCGCCCGCGCCTACGCGGCCTGAATCCCGCCGCCCAGGGCGCGGCCCAGCCAGGCCAGGAAGATCTCGCCCTGGGCCGGCAGCGGCCGGCCCGACGCGGGCAAGGCGCACAGGCCGCCGTCGAAGGTGACGGCGCCGAAAGGCGCCACCAGGCTGCCGTCCTGCAGCTCCCGCGCGATCAGGCGCTGCTCGACCAGGGCCACGCCCAGGCCGGACAGCGCGGCCTCGATACACAGATGGGTGTGCGGAAAAGCCAGGCGCTCGCCCTGGGCGACATCCTTGCCGCCGCCCGCCCGCCAGCGGTCCCAGGCGCTGGAGGTGTACTCATGCTCGATGCGGGCGCGCCGCGCGGCCGGGCGGCGCGCGCAGGCCCGGCTGCACACGGCCGCGAACCTCACCGGCGCCAGCACCAGGGCGCGCCGCCGGTCGGCCTCCGCATAGGCCGACAGATCCCAGGCCAGCAGCAGATCGGCGCCTTCGTTGCGGATCTCGCGCGCCGAGGTCATGGACAAGCGGATGCGGATGTCGGGATGCCCACGGTAGAAGTCCGCCAGCTGCGGCACCAGCCAGCGCATCGCGAAGGTGGCGCTGCAGGCCACGTGCAGGCCCGGCCCGCGGGAATGCCGGCCCAGCCGCTCATAGGCCTGCTCCAGCTGCTCGAAGGCGCCGCGCACGGCGACATAGAACTCGCCGCCGGCCTGCGTGAGCTTCAGGCCCGTGCCGCTCTTGTCGAACAGCGCCACCCCCGCCTGCTCCTGCAGCAGGTGCAGGTAGCGGCTGACCGCGCCGTGGCTGCGGCACAGTTCTTCGGCGGCCCGGGTCACCGAGCCGCTGCGGGCAATGGCCTCGAAGGCGCGCAGCGCGGCCAGGGAAGGCAGGGAACGCATGACATGACTCCGTCAAAAAAACTGACACACGGCGAGAAAACTGCATTTATCGCGGCGGCCGGTTTCCCTAGCATGACAGTGAGAACAATCTCCTGGCGCCATCCCAAGCGCGAGGATCCATCCAATTATCTGACATATAGGAGTCAAGCGATGCAGATCGTCGACATCCGGGCCCATGAAGCCCTGGACAGCCGGGGCAACCCCACCGTGGAGGTCGAGGTCCGCCTGGAGGGCGGCGCGTCCGGGCGCGCCCTGGTGCCCTCGGGCGCCTCGACCGGCCGGCATGAAGCCCTCGAACGCCGCGACGGCGATGCGGCGCGCTATCTGGGCCGGGGCGTGCTGGGCGCGGTGCGCGCTGTCAACACGCTGTTGCGCGAAGCGCTGCTGGGCCTGCCGGCCTGGCGGCAGGCCGAGATCGACGAGCGCATGATCGAGCTGGACGGCAGCCCCGATAAAAGCCGCCTGGGCGCCAACGCCCTGCTGGGGGTGTCGCTGGCCGTGGCCCGCGCGGCCGCGGCCGGCCAATCGCTGCCGCTGTGGCGCCATGTCGGCGGCATCCAGGCCCAGGTGCTGCCCGTGCCCATGATCAACATCATCAATGGGGGCGCTCATGCCGACAATCCGCTGGACTTCCAGGAATTCATGATCCTGCCGGTGGGCGCGGACAGTTTCGCCGAAGCCTTGCGCATGGGCACCGAGGTCTTCCACACCTTGCGCGATGCCCTCAAGCGCGCCGGGCACTCGGTCAACGTCGGCGACGAGGGCGGCTTCGCCCCCGCACTGCGCGCCGCGCCCGAGGCGCTGGATTTCATCATGGCCGCCATCGAACGGGCCGGTCTGCGCGCCGGCCAGGACATGGCGCTGGCCCTGGATCCGGCGGCCAGCGAGCTCTACCACGATGGCCGCTACCGCTATGCCGGCGAAGGCGTCGCGCGCAGCGCCGAAGACCAGGCCAGCTATCTGCGCGCCCTCACCCGCAGCTACCCCATCCTGTCCATCGAGGACGGCATGGCCGAGGACGACATCGAAGGCTGGCGCCTGCTGGGCCAGGTGATGGACCGGCGCTGCCTGCTGGTGGGCGACGATGTCTTCTGTACCCATCCGCGGCGCCTGGCCGACGGCATCGCGCAGGACGTGGGCAATGCCATCCTGGTGAAGATGAACCAGATCGGAACGCTGAGCGAAACCTGGCGCGTGCTGCGCATGGCGCAGCGCGCGGGCTACGCCGTCGTGATGTCGCACCGCTCGGGCGAGACCGAAGACGACAGCATCGCCGACCTGGCCGTGGCCGCCAATTGCGGGCTGATCAAGGCCGGCTCGCTCTCGCGCGCCGACCGCACCGCCAAGTACAACCGGCTGCTGCGCATCGAGCGCGAACTGGGCGCGGCGGCCGTTTACGCCGGCCGCCGCATGCTGCCGGCCTGAGCGCTAGGCCAGCAGCGCCCGCCAGCCTGGCAGGGCGCCCTTGTCGTCGAGTTCGCCCAGCCAGCCCCGGCCGCGCTGGGCGAAAGCCTGCTGCACATCGGCAATGGCGTGGGCCAGGCTGGCGTCCAGGCCCAGCTCATCCAGCATGGCCGCGGCCTCGCGCATTTCCTCCGAACGCCGCTGTCCGTGCTCGGCGACACGGCCGATCAGGTACGCTTCATAGCCTTTGTCCCAGCCCACGCCGGGGAAGGTGGCCGCCAGCGACGCCAGCACGCGGCCGTCGACGCCGAAATGCAGCGCCGCCTGCATGGACTGCAGGCACAAGGCCTCGTGACCCTTGATCATGATGCTGCGGCACAGCTTGATGGCCGAGGCCAGGCCAACCTCGTCGGCCACGGCCTGGGTGCGCATCCCCAGGGCATTGAGCGCCTCGGAAAGCTCGCGCGCGCGGCGCCCGCCCAGCAGCATGGGCACCTGCACGCCCTGCGGCGGCACCGGCGCCATGACGGCCGACTCCACGTAGTCGCCTCCCGCCGCCTGGACGCGGGCGCAGTTCTCCTGCTTGACGCGCGGCGAGACCGAGTTCAGGTCGATGAAGACCTGGCCGGCCCGCATATGGGCGGCGGCATCGCGCGCCACGGCGCCAGCCTGGCTGGCCGTGACGGCGGAGAAAATCCAATCCGCCTGGCGCAGGCTGTCCGGCAGGCTGTCGGCCACGCGCGCGCCGGCGCGCGCGGCCTTGTCCCGGATCGCGCCGGCGGTGGCCGGGTCCTGCGATTTGAGATCATGGACGGCGACCGCGCAGCCGCGCTCGGCCAGAGCCTGGGCAAAAATGGGGCCCACTTCGCCGAAACCGATGATGGCGATGCAAGGGTTGGGGGGTGACATAGACATCTCCGATAAAAAACAGGGCCCGCCGCTCAGGGCGTCTTGACGGCCGGCACGGGGTCGGCGCGGCGGGCGCAGGCATTGAATTTCTGGCGGTCGAACAATCCTTCCCACTTCGCCAGCACCATGACCGCGACGCTATTGCCTATCACATTCGTGGTAGAGGTCGCGATGGCCAGGACGCGGTCGATGCCGAACAGCAGCCCCACGCCCGACAGGGGCAGGGCCCGGGTGGATTGCAGGGTGGCGGTCAGCTTGACCAGCGCGCCGCCGGCGGCGCCCGCGCCGCCCTTGGACGTCACCAGCATCACCGCCAGCAGGGCCAGCGCCTGGGACAGCGGCAAAGGCGTATCGGTGGCCTGCGCGATGAAGCCGATGCCGCAGGCCATGTACAGGCAGGCGCCGTCGATGTTGAAGCTGTAGCCGGCGGGCAGCACGAATCCAACCACGGCCTCATCGCAGCCGGCCTGCCCGAGCTTGCTCACCAGCCGGGGGAAGGCCGCTTCGCTGGCGGCCGTGCCCATGGCGAGCACGGCCTCATCGCGGATCACGTACAGAATCCTGAAAATGGACAGGCCGACGCTGGCGGCCACCAGGCCCAGCACCACGAAGACGAAGAACAGTGCCGCGGCGTAATAGGTCAAGATGTAGCGCAGCAGATAGACCAGGGTGGTGCCGCCATAGCTGCCCACGGCGGCGGCCATCGCGCCGAAGGCGCCCACGGGCGACAGGCGCATGATGAAGCCCAGCATCTTGAACACCAGGGCCTGCACTTCGTCCAGCAGCTTGAACACCGCCCAATCGGGCTTGGCCGTGGCGCTCAGCGCCGCCGCCGCCAGCAGCGACACGAACAGCACCGGCAGGATATCGCCGGTGACAAACGCCGAGACCAGGGTGCGCGGGATGATGGACAGCAGGAAATGCGTGAGCGAGAAATCCGCCGTGCCGGCCTGTATCACCTTGTCGACCGCATGGCCGGACTCGGCCAGCGCCGAGGCGTGCAGGCCGTCGCCGGGCCGCAGCCAGCTCACCATGCCGTAGCCCACCACCATCGCCAAGGTGCTGACCACCTCGAAATAGAGCAGCGTCTTCAGGCCCAGCCGGCCCAGTTTGCGAAAGTCCTTGATGTGGCCGATACCGTGCACCACGGTGCAGAAGATGATCGGCCCCAGCATCATCTTGAGCAGGGCGATAAAGCCCTCCCCCAGGGGTTTCATCGCCTTGGCGTGCTGCGGGTCGAGCAAACCGAAGACGATGGCCAGCGCGATCGCCGCCAACACCTGCACATACAGCTTCTTGAATGCTTTCAAGCGAAACTCCAGGGGCGGCCGCCGGCCGCCCATTGCCTGTCGGTGAGCTATTCCGGCTTGATGCCGGCCCGTTGCGCCGCCGCCTGGGAGCGGCCGTATTCATCGCGCAGAAAGGCCGCGAACCCGGCCGAGGACTCCTGCTCGGCGGTGGCCGGCTCCACGCCGAAGTCCTTGAGCTTGGCGGCGATGGACGGATCATGGGCCCCTTGGACCAGGGCTTTCTGCAGCCGGGCCAGCACCTCGGCCGGCGTGGCGGCCGGCGCGAGCAGCCCGACATAGCTGGCCGCCTCCAGCTGCGGGTAGCCCGCGTCGGCCAGGGTGGGCAGCTCCGGCGCCAGGGCCAGGCGATGATCGGCCGCGATGGCGATGATGCGCGCCTTGCCGGCGCGGTGCAGCGGCAGCGCGGTCGAGAACTCGGTGACCGTGGCTTCGATATTGCCGCCAAGCAAGTCCGGAATCAGGGCGCCGCCGCCCCGGTAGGGCACGTTGATCAGCTTGGCGCCGGTGGCCGCGTTGATGCGCAGCAGCGTCAGGTGGGTGGCGCTGCCCACGCCCGATGTCCCGGCGTTGATGCCTTGCTTGCGCGACAGGGCCACCAGTTCGGCCAGGTCGCGCGCCGGCACCTGGGGATTGACCACCAGCACATGAGGCACATAGCCGACCATGCCGACCGCCGCGAAGTCCTTCAGCGGGTCATAGGGCATTTGCGCCTGGATGAAGGGATTGACCGTCAGGGGACCGTTGGACCCCACCAGCAGGGTATAGCCGTCGGCCGGCGCACGCGCCACCATGTCGGCGCCGATGCTGCCGCCGGCGCCGGGCTTGTTCTCGACCACGGCCGGCACGCCCAGCTGGGGACCGATGGCCGCGCCGATGATGCGGCCCACCGCATCGATATTGCCGCCGGCCGCGAACGGCACGATCAGGCGCAACGGCCGCTCCGGATAGGCAGCCGCCGCCAGGCGCGTCAGGGCCAGCGAGCCCAGCGCCGCGGTCCACAGGAATTCGCGTCGTTTCATCGTCTCCTCCTTGTTTTATGGGGCGCCGCTTCAGTCCAAGTAGCGCAGGCCGGCCTTGGCCAAGGGTTCGCGCATGGCGTAGATGTCCAGCCCGAGCTCGCCCGCGGCCAGACGCTCGCGCTTGTGCGCCTCGTTGGCCAGCCTTTCGTCGGCCCGGTCGGCCACTTGGGCGGCCCTGGCCGCCGGCACCACGACCACGCCATCGGCATCGGCCAGCACCACGTCGCCGGGGCGCACCAGGGCGCCGGCGCAGACCACCGGGACATTGACCGAGCCCAGCGTGGCCTTGACCGTGCCCTTGGCGCAGATGGCCTTGCTGAACACCGGGAAATCCATCTCGCGCAGCTCGGCCACGTCGCGCGCCCCGCCGTCGATCACCAGGCCCACCGCGCCGCGCGAGCGGAAACTGGTGGCCAGCAATTCGCCGAAGAAGCCGTCGCGGCTGTCGCTGGTGCACGCCGCCACGACCACGTCGCCGGGCCGCAGCTGCTCCGCCGCCACGTGCAGCATCCAGTTGTCGCCCGGCTGCAGCAGCACGGTCACCGCTGTGCCGCACAGCCGCGCGCCCGCATACACGGGGCGGATACCCGCGTCCAGCAGCCCCACCCGGCCCATGGCCTCGTGCACCGTGGCCACGCCATGCGCCGACAGCCGCCGCACCACGGCGGGATCGGGCCGTTCGATGTGGCGCTTGACCACGCCCAGGGTATTGAACAGTTCGTCCATCACAGTCCTTTGCGCGCCAGCGCCGCATCCAGGCGCGGATACACGCGCCGCGCATTGCCTTCATAGATCATGTGCCGCTCCTGCGGGCTCAGGTCCGCCGCTTCGATATAGCGGCGCGTATCGTCGTAGTGAAAGCCCGTCCGCGGATCGATGCCCCGCACCGCGCCTATCATCTCGCTGGCGAACAGCACGTTCTTGACCGGGATGACGCGGGCCAGCAGATCGATGCCCGGCTGGTGGTAGACGCAGGTATCGAAGTACACGTTGTCCAGCAGCCAATCTTCCAACGGCGGCTTTTTCATTTCCTGCGCCAGCCCGCGGAAACGGCCCCAGTGATAGGGCACGGCGCCGCCGCCATGCGGAATGACGAACTTGAGGTCCGGAAACACCTTGAACAGGTCCGAGGTCAGGCATTGCATGAAGGCCGTGGTGTCGGCGTTCAGGTAGTGCGCGCCCGTGGTGTGAAAGCAGGCATTGCAGCTCGTGCTCACATGGATCATGGCCGGGATGCCGTAGTCCACCATGCGTTCGTAGAGCGGATACCAGTACGGGTCGGACAGCGGCGGCGAGGTCCAATGCCCGCCGGAGGGATCGGGGTTGAGGTTCAGGGCCACGAAGCCATAGTCCTCGACGCAGCGCCTGAGCTCGTCCAAGCTGGTCTCGATGGGCGCGCCGGGCGATTGCGGCAGCATGGCCGCGCCCACGAACTGACCGGGAAACAGCGTGGCCACCCGATGGCAGAGTTCATTGCACAGCGCAGCCCAGGCCTGGCTGGTCGACAGCTCGCCGATGTGGTGCGCCATGAAGCTGGCGCGCGGCGAAAAAATCGTCAGGTCGCAGGCGCGCTCGCGCATGAGGCGCAATTGATTGGCCTCGATGGACTCCCGTATCTCGTCGTCGCTGATGCGCAGGTCGCTGGCGCGCGGCGCGCACGCGGGGTCTTTCAGGCCGGCGATCTGGCGGCGTCGCCACGCTTCCAGCGCCGACGGGGCCGTCGTGTAATGGCCATGGCAATCGATGATCAAGCGGATTCTCCGAAAACAGCGCGCGGCGCATAGGCCGTGCCGCGCATCAACAAACGGGCGGTGCGCAGCAGCGCGGCACGCGCCACCTGGCCCGCGGCGTCGAGTTCCAGCTCCACGCTGAATTCGCCCGAGGGATGTTCGACGGACAGCCGCTGTCGCGTGCCGCCCGGCAGGCGCGCCAGGCCCTCGGCCACCGTCGCCGGCAGCACGCAGGCCGTGGCCACCGTCACGGCCGCCAGCACGCCGATGGCGTCATGGCAGACATGCGGGATGAAGCAGCGCGTCGCGATGCTGCCGCCGTGGGCGGGCGGGGCCAGCAGACACATCTTGGGATAAGGCTTGTCGCGCACATCACCCAGGCCCATCGCCTCGCCCGCGGCCAGGCGCAGGGCTTCCAGCCGCGCCTTCAAGGCCTCGTCGGCGTTCAGCGCGGCCACGCTCTCGTCGCCGCGCCGCTGCAGGTCGGCGGCGCGCATCAGCACCATGGGCATGCCGTTGTCGATGCAAGTGACTTCGATGGGCGGCAGCCCCGGCGCCCGCAGCCAGTCACGCGCGCTGCCCGTGGGCAGCAGCCCGGCGCAGACCGAACCGGCCGTGTCAAGAAAACTGATCGCGATGGGCGCGGCCGTGCCCGGCACGCCGTCGATGCGCGCCGTGCCGTCGTAGCGCAGCCGCCCGTCCGGGGTCTGGACCTCGATGTCGCACAACATGCCGGTGTTCAGCGTCAGCACGCGATAGCGGCTGGTGTCGCCGCGCGGCGACACCATGGCCGTCTCCAGGGCGAACGGCACCACCGCGGCCAACATATTGCCGCAGTTGGGGGTGGTGTCGACACGGGCCTGGTCCAGCGCCACCTGGGCGAACAGAAACTCCAGGTCCACGCCGGGCTCGCGGCCCGGGCCGACGATGCCCACCTTGCTCGTCAGGGGGTGGGCCCCGCCCAGGCCGTCGATCTGGCGCGCATCGGGCGAGCCCATGATGGCCAGCAGCAGGGCATCCCGGCTGGCGCGGTCGGCCGGCAGGTCGGCGGCCTTGAAAAAGGGGCCGCGCGAAGTGCCGCCGCGCATGAGCAGACAGTCCACCGCCTGCTGCGTTTGATTTTTTCCAGAGGTCTCCATAGCCCGCCATTCCGTCATGCATTTTTTTCGGAAGTATGGAGCTTCCCGTGGGCAACGGGGTTGCCTTGTGCCTGGATGACCGTTCTAATATTTTTATGACCCTTGAATTCTCCCCGCCATGGACTCCCGCCCTCCCCTGAGCCTGCATCATCTCCATGTCTTCAATGCCGTCGTGGCCGCCGGCGGCGTGCGGCGCGGCGCCGAATCGTTGTTCCGCGCGTCCTCGGCGGTGACCCGGGCCGTCAGCCGGCTGGAGTCCGCGCTGGGCGTGTCCCTGTTCGAACGCAAGGGCACCGGCATGTTGCTGACCGCCGCCGGCGACACCGTGCGCGTGCGCACCGAACGCATCCAGGCCGAGCTCGAGGCCGTCATGGAGGAGGCGCGCGCGCGCGGCGGCCGGGCAGGCGCCAGCGGCGCGCTCTATCACACGGGGCGGCTGGCCAGCGTCACGCTGCTGGCCGATGTGCACCACATGTCGACGGTGGCCCATCTGCAAGGCCTCACCCAGCCGGCCATCAGCGCGGCGGTCTCTCGGCTGGAGCAATGCCTGGGGCAAGCCGTGTTCCAGCGCACGCCGCGCGGCATGATCCCCACCCCGGCCGGAGAACGCTGGGTCATGCGCTTCAAGCGCGTGCTGGCCGAGCTGCGCAATATCGAGGCCGATGTCGCGGCACTGAACGGCGCCATCGAAGGCACGGTGACCGTGGGCGCCCTGCCCCTGATACGCACCCTGGTGCTGCCGCGCGCCATCGCCGAAGTGCTGGCCCGCCATCCCGGCCTGCGCGTGCGCACGCTGGAAAGCCCTTACGGCGATCTGTGCGCCGGGCTGCTCAGCGCGGAGGTCGATTTCATTCTCGGCGCGCTGCGTCCACTGCATGACAAATCGCTCAGCACGCGCGTGCTGCTGCATGAAGACATTGTGCTGCTGGCGCGCGCCGGCCATCCCCTGGCACGGCGGCGCAACATCGGTTTCGATGACCTGCGCGCCTATCCCTGGGTGCTGTCGCGCGCCTCGTCGCCGCTGCGCTACCAATTGAATGATTTCTTCCGCGCCAAGGGCCAGCCCCTGCTGGAGCCCTCGGTCGAGACGGCCGACCTGGCCACCTTGCGCGGCCTGCTGCTGCATTCCGACATGCTGACCGCGCTGTCGCGCCACCAGCTGCACTATGAAGTGGCCAGCGGCGGCCTGGTGGCGCTGGATTTCCCCCTTGAAGGCATGCAGCGCGAGATCGGCGTGACGGTGCGCGCCGGCGCGCGGCTCTCGCCTGGCGCCCATGCCCTGCTGCAGGAGGTGGAGGCCCAGGCGCGCCAGGTCACGCCGGCATAAACCGATTCGATCGCCCGCCCCCTCCGAACGCAACCCCGAAGCCGGCGCCGGCCCGCATACTGCGCCCACAGACCGAAAGGAGACCGGCCATGAAGAGCGTTCCCCCACCGCATCCGTCGCCGCGCGCGCCGGCCTATGCGCTGCCGCCGGGCAGTTGCGATTCCCATGTCCATGTCTATGGCCCGGCGGCACGCTTTCCGTATGCGCCCGAGCGGCGCTACGATCCGCCCGATGCGCCCATCGAGACCCTGCAGCGGCTGCACCGCCATCTGGGCGTCGAGCGCGCGGTGCTGGTGCAGGCCACCGTCCATGGCACGGATAACCGCGCCATGCTGGACGCCATCGCGCGCGATCCGCAGCGCTATCGCGGCGTGGCGCTGGTCGGCGACGACACCGGCCTGCCCGAGCTGCAGTCCCTGCATGAGCAGGGCGTGCGCGGCCTGCGCTATAACTTCATGCCTCACCTGGGGCCGCCGGCCGACCTGGATGCCGTCATGCGCATGGCGCGGCGCATCGCCGGGCTGGGCTGGCATATCCAGCTGCATGCCCGCGCCGAAGACCTGGCCGGCATGTCGGCCTTCCTGCGCGCGCTGCCCTTGCCCTATGTGATCGACCACATGGGACGGGTCATGGTGCAAGACGGGCCGTCCGCCCTGGAGACGCTGCTGCGCGTGCTCGAACACCCGCGGGCCTGGATCAAGCTGAGCGGGCCCGAGCGGCTGTCTGCCTCGCTCGGCCCGGCCTACGCCGATGTCATCCCCATCGCCCGCCGCATCCTCCAGGCCGCGGAAGGACGCGCCGTATGGGGGCTGGACTGGCCCCATCCCAATGTGCGCGAAATCCCCGACGATGGCGATCTCATCGACATCCTGCCCGCCTACGGCGATGCCCTGGCCTTGCGGAAGTTGCTGGTGGACAACCCCCGGCAGCTCTATTTCTACACCTGAACGGGCCTCAGTCCACCCGGATATTGACGCTCTGGACCACCCCGGCCCATTTGGCGAGCTCGGCCTGGATGAAGCTGGCGAGCTCGGCCGGGGTGCTGGTGACCGGCGTGGCGCCTTCGCGCTGGAAATGCTCCTTGAGCTTGTCCGAGGCCATGGCCTGCTTGAGCGCGGCATTGAGCGTGGCGATGGCCTCGGGCGGCGTGCCCTTGGGCGCCAGCAAGGCGTTCCAGGTATTGATTTCATAGCCCTTGAAACCCGGGGCTTCGGCCACCGTCGGCACATCGGGCAATTGCGGCGAGCGCTCGCGGGTGGTGACGGCCAGGGCGCGCAGCG
>NZ_LRUJ01000064.1 GCF_001548475.1 Bordetella hinzii LMG 13501 | reverse complement strand
GCCGCGCCCCCGCCCCGCCCCGGCGTCGCCCCGCGTCGCCCCGCGTCGCCCCGCGTCGCCCCGCGTCGCAGCCTGGCATGGATATTGCGAGGTTTCTGTATCCCTAGCCTCGCCTACCGGAGGACGACTTGAGCTACGCAAGCCAGGAACTACAGCTGCGCCAAGGCATGGCGCTGGCCCCCCGTCTGCAGCAATCGGTGAAATTCCTGCAGATGTCGACGCTTGAGTTCCAGCAGGCCGTCCAGCATGCGCTGGCGAGCAACCCCTTTCTCGAAGAGCCTGAGGAAGAGGCGCCCGCGCCGCCGCCGGCAGCCGCCGAGCCCGCCCACGTCGGCGAATATCCCCGGCCGCGCGCCGAGGGCGACAGCGACATCTTCGAGCGCGAACCCGCCCTGGATCCCCTGCGCGACCGCCTGGTCCAGGCGCTGGCCACCCTGCCCTTGTCGCGGCGCGACCGGACCCTGGCCCTCTACCTCATCGACGCCCTGGACCTGGACGGCTATCTGCGCCGCCCGCTGCAAGACCTGGCGGTGCCCGAGGACTTCGATCCGCCGCCCGACGAAAGCGAATGGCGCACGGCCTTGCACCATGTCCAGCAGTTGCACGCGCCGGGCATCGGCGCGCGCGATCTGCGCGAGTGCCTGCTGCTGCAATTGCGCGCCATGCCGGCCGGCCCGGCCCAGGCCCTGGCCCTGCGCATCGTCGAACGGCATCTGGCGCGCCTGGCGCGCAATGATTGGCCCGCGCTGCGGCGCGAACTGCAGAGTGACGACGCCACGCTGCATGAGGCCTGCGCGCTCATCCGCGGCCTCGATCCCAAGCCCGGCCTGCGCTACGACGACCAGCCCACGCCCTATGTGGTGCCCGATGTGCTGGTCGACAAAGTGGGCGAACGCTGGCGGGTGCGGGTCAACGAAGCCGCCATGCCGCGCGCCCGCCTGCACCAGCAATATGCCGAGTGGTTCCAGCATGCGCATTGCGCCAACCGCGAGTCGCTGCTGCGCGAGCTGCAGGAGGCGCGCTGGCTGGTGCGCAATGTCGAGCAGCGCCATGCCACCATCCAGCGCGTGGCCGAGGCCATCGTGCTGCGGCAGCGCCGCTTCTTCGACTATGGCGATGTCGCCCTGCGGCCCCTGATGCTGCGCGAAGTCGCCGAGGACCTGGAGATCCACGAATCGACCGTCTCGCGCGCCACCGCCAACAAATACATGAGCACCCCGCGCGGCCTGTTCGAGTTCCGCCATTTCTTCTCGCGCGAACTGGGCACCGAGGCCGGCGGCTCCTGCTCGGCCAGCGCCGTGCGGGCGCTGATCCGCGAGCTGATCGACGCCGAGAACCCGGCCCAGCCGCTATCGGACGTGGACCTGACCCAGCAACTGGCGCGCCACGGCATCGTGGTGGCGCGCCGCACCGTGACCAAGTACCGCGGACAGCTGAAGATCTCGGCGGTGGAGCTGCGGCGCGCCTACGGCTAGGCCGCCCTCATGTGGCCGAGGCCAGCCGCTCGCTCATCGGATAGCCGTCGATATAGTCGCGGAAGTGCTTGAGAAAGGCCGCCTCGGCCGGCGTACGATGGGCGTCGCGGTGCCACAGCAGGTGCAGGTCGACCGAACACACGCCCTCGCCCGGCGGCAGCCGCCACAGGCGGCCCTGCTCCAGGTCGAGCCGCACGCTGTGCTCCGGCAGGCAACCTATGCCATAGCCGGCGATCAGCAGGCGCTTGACCTCGTCATGCTGGGTGGAGGACGCCACCACGCGGCCCGAAAAGCCCCGCTGGTCGCGGAAAATCGTCAAGGGCGAGAGACTGTCGCCCAGGGCGTCGCTGGCAAAGGAAACGAAGTTCTCGCCCAGCAGTTCTTCGATGCGGATGTCCTGCCGGCCGAACAGGCGGTGATTGCGGCCGCAGAACAGCGCATAGCGCTGGTGCAGGAAAACCTTGTGATCCAGGCGCTTGGGCATTCGGCGGCACAGGGCGATGCCGGCCGTGGCGGCGCGCTGCTGCATCAGGGCGACGATTTCGCTGCTGGGCATCACGTCCATCTGCACCTCGATGCGCGGATGCTGCTGATGGAAGTCCGCCCAGAAATTGTCATAGACCGTGGAATGGATGCGGCTGGCCACCAGCAGATGGATGCGTCCGACGGCCTGCTCTTCGGTCTGCGAGACATCGTTCAGCAGCTGGGAGACGCAGCCATGGATGGCTTCGGCGGCGCGGCAGACTTCCTCGCCGGCATTGGTCACGGTGAAGCTGGTGTTGTGGCGCTCGATCAGGCGGCGCTGCAGGCGATCCTCCAGCCGCTTGAGCGCCTGGCTCACCGCCGATTGGGTCAGATGCAGTTTATTCGCCGCGCCGCTGATGCTGCGCTCCTGGACGATGACCAGGAAGGTCCGCAGCAAATTCCAATCCAGGCGTTCGCCGGTCCGGCTGTCCAGGAGTGTGTTCATGGCGATGGGGGCAAGGTAAGGCGTCGGGCGGCGCCAGACATTATTTTGAATAAAGTGGATTATTAAAAAGCATAAATTGACGTAATGTCCAGCGCGGAGCGATAAACGCGGATGCAAAAAACAGACCCATCCAAGGAGAAAACGATGGTCGCTCCCGCAAGTCCTCCCGCGGCCCGCCAGCCGGTGCGCGCCGCCACGGCCGCCTTCGTCGGCACCACCATCGAGTGGTATGACTTCTACATCTACGCCACCGCGGCCGCCCTGGTGTTCGGCAAGGTCTTCTTCCCCTCCTCCGATCCCTTTATCAGCACGATGGCGTCTTTCGGGACCTTCGCGGCGGGCTTCCTGGCGCGCCCGCTGGGCGGCGTGGTCTTCGGCCACCTGGGCGACCGGGTCGGCCGCAAGAACGCGCTCATGGCCACCCTGGTCATCATGGGCGTGGCCACGGTCGGCATCGGGCTGCTGCCCAGCTATGCGACGGCGGGCCTGTGGGCCCCCGCCCTGCTGTTGCTGCTGCGCCTGGCCCAGGGCCTGGCCGTGGGCGGCGAATGGGGCGGCGCGGTCCTGATGGCGGGCGAACACGCCTCGCAGCGCCGCCGCACCTTCGCCGCCTCCTTCGCCCAACTGGGCAGCCCTGCCGGCCTGATTCTCTCGCTATTGGCCTTCCGCCTGCTGACCACGCTCGATGAGGCCGATTTCGTCAGCTGGGGCTGGCGCGTGCCCTTCCTGATCAGCGCGGTGTTGCTCATCGTGGGCTACTTCATCCGGGTGGGCGTCAACGAATCGCCCGATTTCGCCCAGGTGCTGGCGCGCCAGGAACGCGCCGAGGTGCCGGCCAAGGAAGTCCTGCGCACCGCGTGGCGCACCGTGCTGCTGTGCATGGGCGTGTGCACCGTCGCCATTGGCGGCATCTATTTCACCAACACCTTCATGCTGTCGTACACCACGCAGACCCTGGGCCTGAGCCGCGCGCTGATCCTGGACTGCCTCTTCGTGGTGGCCATCATCCAGTTCCTGGTCCAGCCCCTGGCCGCCTGGCTGGCCGATGCGTTGGGCCCCACCCGGGTACTGATCACTTCGGCCGTCTGCTCGGTGCTCGCGCCCTATCCCATGTTCATGCTGGTCACCCACGGCAGCGCGTTCAGCATCATCGCCGGCATCGCCATCGTGCTGGTCTTCATGGCCGCCATCTATTCCGCCATGGCGGGCTATATCAGCTCGGCCTTCGCCACCCATGTGCGCTACTCCGGCATTTCGCTGTCCTACCAGCTCTGCGGCGCCGTGGCCGGCGGCCTCACGCCGCTGGCCGGCACCTGGCTGACCTACCACTACCCGGGCCAATGGCTGCCGCTGGCGATCTTCTACTCGGTGTTGTCGGCCATCACGCTCGTATCCATCTGGGCCCTGGCCGGCCACAAGCGGCGCCTGGCGCTGGATGCCCCGCGGGCCGCGGCCGCCTGATTCCCCTCTTCATCGCAGAAGGAAACCCACATGAGTACCCCTACCGCCCCCCTGAGCCCGCAGCAGGTCCGCCGCATCCTGGAAGCCGTGGACGCCCGTTTCGACGCCCAACTGGCCTTCACGCAGGACCTGGTGAGATTCCCCTCGCTGCGCGAGCAGGAGCATACCGCCCAGGACTTTCTGTTCGAGGCCATGCGTCAACGCGGCTTCTCGATGGACCGCTGGCGCGTGGACGTCAAGGACATCGAATCGCATCCCGGCTTCGGGCCGGTCACCGTTTCCTATGAAAATGCCTTCAATGTCGTGGGAAGCTACCGCCCCGAGCGGCAGACGGGCCGCTCCCTCATCCTGAACGGCCATATCGACGTCGTGCCCACGGGCCCGGTCGAAATGTGGAGCCGCTCGCCCTGGGATCCCGCCATCATCGACGGCTGGATGTACGGACGCGGCGCGGCCGACATGAAGGCCGGCCTGGCCGCCAACCTGTTTGCCTACGATGCCGTGCGGGCCGCCGGCTACGCGCCCGCCGCGCCCATCTATTTCCAGTCCGTGGTCGAAGAAGAATGCACCGGCAACGGCGCCCTGGCCGCGCTGCTGCGCGGCTACCAGGCCGATGCGGTCATCATCCCCGAGCCGGAAGAAAACATGCTGGTGCGCGCCAACGTCGGCGTGCTGTGGTTCAAGGTGCGCGTCCAGGGACATCCCACGCACACCCGCGAAATGGCCAATGGCTTCAACGCCATCGACGCCGCCTACGCCGCCATCGAGGCCCTGCGCAAGATCGAAGCCAAGTGGAACGGCCAACACCACTGCCACCGCCATTTCGAACACCTCGAACATCCCATCAACTTCAATATTGGCAAGATCGAAGGCGGCGACTGGCCCTCCACCGTGCCGCCCTGGTGCGAATTCGACGTGCGGGCCGCCATCTATCCCGGCACCACGGCCGACCAGGCGCGCGAGGAGATCGACGCCTGCCTGCGCGAAGCGGCGGCCGACCCCCGGCTGGGCGGCACCCCGCCCACCGTGACCTACACCGGCTTCTATGCCGAGGGCTATGTGCTGGAAGAAGGCAGCGATGCCGAGAACACGCTGCGCCAATGCCATCGGCAGGCGTTCCAGACCGAACTGGAGAGCTTCACCACGCCGGGCTACCTGGACGCGCGGGTCTTCGTCATCTACGGCAATATGCCCACGCTCGTCTATGGCCCCAAGTCACTCGACATCCATGGTTTCGACGAGCGCGTCCATATCGAGTCGCTGCGCCTGATCACCAAGTCCATCGCGCTGTTCATCGCGCAATGGTGCGGCGTGACGGAAAGCTGAGCGCCCGGCCGCGCCCGCTGCGATCTGCGGCCCGCGCTGGCCGCCGGCCTGCGGGCCGGGGCCATCGCGCTCATACAGGCGCCGGGCCGGCCCCGCCGGCGCCCCGCCTCGGTTAAAGTGGCGGCTATGAGCAGAAACAGCAAGCAAAAAGCGGCGAGCAAGGGCGGCGGCCGCTCGCCCAACTCCTTCTACGACGCCGAGGCCATCGAGCACTTCATGGCCTTGATCGGCCTGCAATGGCAGCCGGGCTCGGTCCAGCGGGCGGAGGTCCGCGCCAGCTACCGGCTGGGCCCGGCCCGGCCGTTGATCATCGACCATACCGAGGTCGAGTTCCATTGCGATGAACGGCGCGCCAAAGTCTGGGTGCCGGAATTCCAGCGCACCAGCTTCCATCAATGGTTCGAAGTCCCCTACCAGGAATTCGAATACACGCCGGGCGGCTCCATGCTCAAGATCAAGGCCCCCGCGCGCGGCAATGCGCCGCCCTACAGCGTCGGCCTCAAGCCGCTGGCCTGAGTCCCTCCCCCGATCCGCCATCGCCGCCGGGCAGGCAGGCCCGGCATTATGCGCGGGACACCTTTGCTTATTAGCAATAAATCGTGGAGGTAACGCTGACGATTTCTTAGGATTTTGTTTTGCAACATATTCCAGGACATCGTCATGTTCCGCTCCGCTACCCGCTTTGCCGCCGCCCTGGCCGCCGGCGCCGCGCTCGCCGCGCCCGCGCTGGCCGCCGAGCCGATCAATATCGGCTTCTTCTCGCACCTGTCAGGCAACTTCGCCGAATACGGCGCCAGCTTCAAGAACGCCGTCGAGCTCTACCTGGACGGCGTCAATGCCGAGGGCGGCATCGGCGGCCGGCCGGTCCGGCTCATCGTCGAGGACGACCGCAATTCGCCGCAGGAAGCCGCCACCGTGGCGCGCAAGATCGTCGCCACGCCGGGCGTGGTGCTGGCCATCGGCTCCTGGTCGACCACGGCCTCGCTGGCGGCCGCGCCCATCTTCGCCGAGGCCCGCATCCCGCAGATCAGCCCGACTTCCTCGCATCCGGACTACAGCCGCCAGAGCCCCTACCAGTTCCGGCAGAACAATACCGACGATGTGCTGGCCCAGTACAACGCCGACACCATCCACAAAAAGCTCAAGGCGCAGCGCATCGTCATCCCGTATTCGCAGGACGACTGGGGCGTGTTCACGGTCAAGGCCACCAAAGCGGCCATCGAGAAGGACGGCGGCCAGGTGCTGCTGACCGAGGCGGTGCTGCCGGGTTCCAAGGATTTCCGTCCGCTGATCAGCAAGATCAAGGCGGCCAAGCCCGATGGCGTCTTCGTGGCCCTGCCTTACCAGGAGGCGTCCATCTTCCTGCAGCAACTGCGCCAGGCCGGCGTGGACATCCCGGCCGGCGGCGGCATTCCGCTGACCTCGCCCAAGTTCATCGAGCTGGCCGGCAAGGCCGCCGAGGGCGTGGTGGTGCACAGCATCTTCTTCCCGGGCGACCCGTCCAAGAAAGCGTTTGTCGACGCCTACCAGGCCAAGTACGGCAAGCTGCCCGACCAGTTCGCCGCCCTGGCCTATGACGCCGCCGGCGTGGGCGTGGCCGCCATCCGCCGCGTGGTGGCGTCGGGCCAGCCGCTGACCGGCCAAGCCGTGCGCGACGCCCTGGCCAATGGCCCGGCCTACGAGGGGGTGACCGGCCAGACCCAATATGACCACGGCAACGTGAAGAAGGCCCCGACCTTCCTCGTGGTGCGCGACGGCGCCTTCCAACTGCTCAAGGACTGACGCGCCCCTGGTCATCGGCGAGCCGGCGGGCTGCCCCGCCGGCGCCGTCATTTTCTGGACTACCCGGCATGCTAGAACTCTTTGCCAGCCAAATCCTCAACGGCCTGGCCATCGGCCAGGTCTATGCCTTGATCGCGCTGGGCTTCTCCCTCGTCTTCGGCGTTTCCAACCTCATCAACTTCGCCCAGGGCGCCCTCTTCATGCTGGGCGCCTTCATCGCTTTCAGCGGCATGACCGTGCTGGGCCTGCCGCTGGTGCCCGCCGCCCTGCTCTCGGTCTGCGTGGTCACCGGCCTGGGCATGCTGCTCGAACGCCTGGCCCTGCGGCCGCTGGAAAACGCGCCCTACATCGCGCCCGTGCTCTCGACCCTGGCCATCAGCCTCATCATCGAGCAATTGGCCGAGATCATCTGGTCGCCCGAGGGCCAGTCCTTTCCGCTGCCTTTCGAAGAAGCCACGTTCTTCTTCGGCGCGGCCTATATCACCAGCACGGACCTGCTGATCTTCGGCTTCGGCGCCCTGTCCGTGCTGGCGCTGTCGTGGTTCCTGTCGCGCTCCTGGCTGGGCCGCACGCTGCGCGCCACGGCCCAGGACCGCGACGCGGCCGCGCAGCTGGGCATACGCACGACCCAGGTCAAGCAGCTGGCCTTCGGCCTGGCGGGGACGCTGGGCGCCTTGTCCGGCATCCTGGTGGCGCTGTACTTCAAGAGCGTGTTTCCACAGATGGGGCTGCCCTATGGCCTGAAGGGCTTCGCGGCGGCGCTGCTGGGCGGGCTGAGCAGCACGCCGGGCGCGGTGCTGGGCGGCCTGTTGCTGGGCATCGTCGAAACCTTGGCCAGCGCCTATGTGGGTGAAGGCTACCGTGACCTGGTGGCCTATACCCTGGTGCTCGTCTTCCTGGTGTTCCGCCCGCAGGGCCTGCTGGGCGACCGGCGGCTGGACGCCCTGGGCGGGGCGGGCGGTGCGGCCGGCGCCATGCCCAGCACCAGCGTGCTGGCCTCCTCGTCCAGCCAGCGCCGCGCCGTGCGCGCCATCGAGATGCCGCCCTGGGGCTTTCTGGCCGCCGGCGGCGTGCTGGCCCTCTTGCCTTTGCTCACGCACAGCGGCTATGTGCTGCAGGCCTTTGCCTACGCCATGATCTTCGCCCTGCTGGTGGCCAGCGTGACGCTGGTCTCGGGCGCGCTGGGCATATTGTCCATCGGCCACCTGGCCTTCTATGGCGTGGGGGCCTACGCGGTCGGCATTCTGGCGCGCAACCATGGCTGGCCGGCCGAGGCGGCGCTGCTGGGCGCGGCCGCCATCACCGCCCTGGTGGCCGCCGTGGCCGCGCTGCCCTTGCTCAAGCTGAGCGGCCACACCGCGGCGCTGGGCACGCTGGCCGTGGGGCAGATCGGCTATCTCCTCTTCATGACCTGGCTGGATGTGACGCGCGGGCCCATGGGCTTTATCGGCATCCCGGCGCCGCGCCTGGCGGCCTGGGGCGATGCGGTGCTCTCCAGCCTGTCGCAGAAGTACGGGCTGATCGCCGTCGTCAGCGCGCTGGCCCTGGCGCTGGCCCAGCGCCTGTTGAACTCCAATATCGGCCGCGTCTGGCGCGGCATCCGCGAAGACCGCCTGGCGGCCCACGCGGCCGGCCTGCCGGTGCGCCGCTACATCCTGCTCGGCTTCGCGCTCTCGGGCGCGCTGGCCGGCGCGGCCGGCGGGCTGTTCGCCTATGTGCAAAGCGTGGTCAGCCCGGAGAGCTTCACCGTGAGCGGCTCCATCCTGCTGCTCACGCTGGCCGTGCTCGGCGGCCTGGGCAATCTCACCGGCGCGGCGCTGGCCGGCTTTGCGCTCACCCTGCTGCCCGAACTGCTGCGGCCCTTCGCCGAATGGCGCATGATCGCCTACGGCGCGGCGCTGCTCATCATGCTGCGGCTGCGTCCGCACGGCCTTCTGGGAGCGCGCTGACATGAGCCATCCCGATACCCTGCCCGGCAAGCAAGGCCTGCGGGTCGAAGGCCTGAGCCGCCATTTCAGCGGCGTGAAGGCGGTCGACGAGGTCAGCTTCGACCTGCGGCGCGGCCAGGCGGTGGCCCTGGTCGGCCCCAATGGCGCCGGCAAGTCCACCCTGATCCAGCTGCTCAGCGGCATCGAGCGGCCCAGCGCCGGCCAGGTCTGGCTGGACGGCCGCCGCATCGACGGCCAGCCGCCCGAGCGCATCGCCCGCCTGGGCCTGGGCCGCAGTTTCCAGACCTCGCGGGTCTTTCCCGCGCTGACGGTCTGGGACAGTGTGCGCCTGGGCACCCAGGCCCAGCTCTTGCGCGCCCGCGGCCCCAGGCTGCGGGATCCGCTGACCGAAGTGCTGGGCGAGCTTGGGCTGCTGCCGGGCTGGCGCCAGCGCCGCGAGGAAGCCGACGCCCTGGCCGAGGCCGCGCTCAAGCGCTTTGGCGACCGGCTCTGGCCGCGCCGCGACCAGCCGGCCTTCAGTCTCTCGTACGCCAACCGGCGGCGGCTGGAGATCGCCCGCGTGCTGGCCGCCCGGCCGCGCTATCTGCTGCTGGACGAGCCGGCCGCCGGCATGAATCCCAGCGAAACCGCCGAGCTCACCGATATCCTGCTGGCCCTGCGCGCCGAACAGCCCGAGCTCGGCATCCTGGTGGTCGAACACAAGCTGTCGCTGGTGCGGCGCATCGCCGACCATGTCATCGTGCTCAACCAGGGCCGCATACTGGCTACCGGCGAACCCGCGCATGCGCTGGACCAGCCCGCGGTGGTCGAAGCCTATCTGGGGCGCACGCGCGCGCGCCCCGTCCAATCGGATGCCCATCTTGGCTGACTCCCTTCCTCTTCTTTCCATCGACGCCATCGACGTGCATTACGGCGCCGTGCAGGCGCTCTATGGCGTCAGCCTCGCGGTCCACGCCGGCGAGGTGGTGTCCGTGCTCGGCGGCAATGCCTCGGGCAAATCCACCACCCTGAAGTCCGTGCTGGGCCTGGTCCGGCCCAGCCAGGGCCGCATCCGGCTCGACGGGCGCGACATCCAGGGCTGGCGGCCGGCCGATGTCATCGACCTGGGCGTGGCCAGCGTGCCGGAAGGCCGGCGCGTCTTTCCCGAGATGACGGTGCAGGACAACCTGCTCCTGGGCGCCTACCCGCGCCGCAAGGAGAAAGCCGCCATCGCCCAGGACCTGGCCGAAGTGTTCGAGGTGTTTCCGCGCCTGGCCGAGCGCCGCGCGCAGGCCGCCGGCACCCTGTCCGGCGGCGAACAGCAGATGCTGGCCCTGGCCCGTGCCTGGCTGCGGCGCGGCCGCCTGGTCTGCATCGACGAGCCCTCCATGGGCCTGTCGCCGCGCTTCGTGGACACGGTCTATGACGTCCTGTTCCGCTGGAAGGCGGCCGGCCAGACCATCCTGCTGGTCGAACAGAACGCGCGCATCGCGCTGGAGCTGGCCGACCGCGCCTATGTGCTGCAACATGGCCATGTGGTCATCGAAGGCATGGCGGCCGACCTGGCCGCCGATCCCGCTGTCCAGCGCGCCTATCTCGGCGCGGCCTGAAACCCATCCCCGATCATGAACGACGCAACTCTTCACTCCATCGAGACCGACGTGCTGGTCATCGGCGCCGGCGGCGCCGGCATGAGCGCGGCCATCGCCGCGGCCGGACAAGGCAGCCGCGTGCTGCTGGCCGACCGCAGCCTCATCGGCCGCGGCGGGGCCACCATCATGGCCCAGATGACGGTCGCCGCGGCCCTGGCCGAGCAGCAGCCCGACCACTGGACCCACCATCTGCGCGACACCCTGGCCGCCGGCCGGGGGCTGTGCAATGAAGACCTGGCGCGCGTGCTGTGCGAGGACGGCGTGGCCGCGATCCGCCAGCTCCAGGACTGGGGCGTGGGCTGGGCGAGCGGCGGTGGACACCTGACCCAGGTGCAGGCGCCCGGCCATGACCGGCCGCGCTGTGTCTACGTCGATTTCCTGAACACCGGGCCCGCGGTGGCCAAGGTCCTGCGCGCGCAGGTGGCGCGCCGTCCGGAGATCCACCGCGTGGGCGACCTCATCATCATCGAGCTGCTCAAGCACGAAGGGCGCGTGCTAGGGGCGCTGGCCCTGCACCTGACCACCGGCCATCCCGTGCTCATCCAGGCCGGCGCGACCATCATCGCCACCGGCGGCCTGACCCGGCTCTACCGGCGCAACAGCGCCTCGCTCAACATGGGCGGCGACGGCCTGGCCATGGCCTTGCGCGCCGGCGCGCGCCTCTTGGACATGGAGTTCGTGCAGTTCTTTCCCATCGGCCATCTGGCGCCGCGCCTGGTCGGCTTCGATCCCATCATGTGGGACCCCTTCCGCTACAAGCTGGGCGGCCGCCTGCTCAACGCCCAGGGCGAGGAGTTTGTCGACCGCTACGGCAACCGCAGCGAAGACGGCCGCTATACCACGACCCGCGACGCGGCCACCTACGCCATCCTCAAGGAGGTCGAGGCCGGCCGCGGCTCGCCGGCCGGCGGCGCCTGGCTGAGCTTTCTGCATGTGCCCGCCGAGACGCTGAAAGCGGCCTTCGGCCCCATCATCAAAAAGCTGGAGGCCGCCGGCATCGATCTCACCCGCCAGATGGTGGAGGTCGCGCCCATCGCCCACTACCATATGGGCGGCATCCGCGTGGACACCGATATGGCCACCGACCTGCCCGGCCTGTACGCGGCCGGCGAAGCCGTCGGCGGCGCCAACGGCGCCAACCGCCTGTCCGGCAACGCCATCACCGAGGCCGTGGCATTCGGCCTGCGCGCCGGGCGCTCGGCCGCGCAGGCGGCCCGGCTGGCGCCGCGCTGCCCGCCC
>NZ_LRUJ01000063.1 GCF_001548475.1 Bordetella hinzii LMG 13501 | reverse complement strand
AGACCTATACCGGGCTGTTCTCCATGAACCGCTCCAGCAGCCGGCGGCCTTCGCCGAGATTGCCGGTGCGCAGGCTTTGCATCACCAACTCAACGTTGGCCTCGCGGTCCAAAGGGTTGCTCTCGATCACGCGGCGCGCGCTGGCGATGACTTCGTTGTGATCGCCGGACTGCTGGCGCTGGTCCTGGAACTCGCGCTTGTGCGCATCCGACAGCGTGCGCTGCAGGGATGCCAGGCCCGCGTAGGCCGGGTCGATGGAACGGATGGCGCTGAGCTCCCGTTCGGCCGCCCTCAAGTCGCCGTCGGTCAGGTGGCGCCGCATGGAGCGGGCCAGCGCGCGCAGGCTTTTTTCTATCATGGCCTTGGTCTGTTCGGGCTGCAGGACGCCGCTCTTGGCCAGGCGGCGGTAGACCGCCACCGCATCGGCATGCGCGCCCAGCTGCACCAGGCGGGCCGCGGCCAGCAGGACAGTCTCGGATTCGCCGGGCAGCGTAGCCTCGGCCAGGCGGTGCCAGCAAGCGATGGCGGCGTCCACCTGCCCGTCGGCCTGCAACTGCTTGGCGGCCCGCTGGACGTAGCGCGGATCCACCGCCGTCAGCGCCGCCAGCTCGCTGAGCAGCTGGATGGCGGTTTCGCTATTGCGGTATTCCGTGTTGCTTTCATAGGCCTTGAGCAGACGCCGATAGGCCTGGTTGATTTCATCATCGAGTTCGGCCTTGTGCTCGCCGGCCAGCGTTTGCAGCGCATAAAAGGCGCCCAGGCTGGGCAGCAGCGCGCCGGCGCGGCCGGCGTGGCGGACTTCGCGGCGGGCGCGCTTGAGCACCTGCTCCCGCGCGCCTTGCAGGCTGGCGCCATCGACCGCGTGCGTGGCGGCCAGCGCGCTGACCATGCTGGCGGCCTCTTCGAGCGGCGTGCTGCTGCGCATGGCATGGCGCAAGGAGCGCTCCGGCGAGGTCTGGGCGCTGACGCGGAAGGCTTGCTCGGCGTCGGCATTGCGGCCCAGGCGGGCGTGGATACGGCCAAGCAGCATGGCGGTTTTCTCGCTGCTTTCGCGCTGCAGCGATTCCTGCGCCCATTCGCGGGCGGTCTGGATCTGCCCCTGGTCGAAAGCGCATTCGGCGGCCTGGCGCAGGATGTAGGCATTGCGATTGGCGTCGATGGCCAGGGCCGCGCTCCAGGCTTCGAGAATCTCATCGTCCTGGCTCAGGGCGGTCATGGCGCGGGCACGCAGCACATAGGCCGCCGAGACGTTGGGTTTGAGTTCAATGGCGCGGTTGGCGTAGAGCAGGGCCAGGTCCCACGCCTGGGCTTGGCCGTATTCCTTGGCGCGTTCCAGGCTCTGCTTCCAGTCCAGCGAGGCCTCGCCTTCGGGCAGGGCGGCGGTTTCCTGCACGCCGAGCAGCTTGTCGCTGATTTCCTTGCCCACCAGGCGCGCGAAAGACGGCGTGTAGTGCGCCGTGTCGCGGCCGTCGTCGGGCATGCCGCGGTCCTGGCCATAGGCCGCCAGCAGCGAACCCGGATCGATCAGGGTGATGCCGGCGCGGGCGCAGGCGCGCGATACGCGGTCTACCATCTTGGCGCGGTCGGCGATGAGCTGGCCATGGGCGTTCATGGCATTGCAGTGGGTGACCAGCACGAAATTCGGACCCAGGAGCAGGGCGATCTGCTTGAGATCGCTTTCGATTTCCGCGGCGGTCTGCGTGCGCAGCACGGTCTGGGCGAGCACGTGCTGCACCTCGGCGGGCACGCGGGCATAGGTCGCGGTGGCCTGCAGCTGGCGCAGGCGCTCGGCGCGGGCATCGGCCGAGCCGTGGTCAAAGAAGATCTTGCGCAGGTCGGGGCAGAAAGCCAGCGCTTCCTTGAAGCGCACCAGTTGCAGTTGGTAGCCGTCGAGCTCCAGCACCTTGGTCGAGCTGATTTCCACCACATGCCGGTCGTCCGTGGGAATGCTGGCGTGGTCCAGGCGGGGGTTGCTGCCGCGATAGGGCTGGCCGGAGATGAACTTCCATATGCTCTCGGGAATGCTCAGGTCGCCACGCATATAACGGATGGCCTGGATGGCCTCCTTGGTGTTGTGCGTGTAGCCATACAGCAGGCGGTTATCCAGCACGAAGTTGCGCTGGGCCTGGACTTTGGCCATGGGTCCGGCCACGCGGCAGGATCCGATCGTAGTGATATTCACGGTGAGATACTCCGTCTTGTTCAACAGCAGGTTGAAGATATCGCAGCCACCTCCGCCTGCCTTATGCAGGGGGTGTGATTACGTAACGGCTCTGCAAGGCGTCTGGGCCTCTCAGGCGGGCGGCGCCCGGCGTTTCATCAGTCTTTGTTGCAACTCCGTCGGGTGTCAGCGCGCGCGCAGGCGCAGCAGACGCGGTTCAGCCCGGCGCGCCGGATTGGCCGGTTCGGGCGTGGCCGCCTGCATCAGCATGGCGGTGATGGCTTCCTCGTAGGCCTGCCAGGGCATGTGCTGCTGCACCGACTCGCGCGCGCGCCGGCCATACTGCTCCAGCGCGGCGGCATCGCCCAGCAGCTGGTGCAATTGCATCGCGCTGTCCGCCGGCGAGCCGGCCAGGTCGATGTGCACGCCATTCCTGCCATGGTCCACGAGATCCGTATAGGTGCCGACCGGCCCGACCGCCGGGCAAAGTCCCAGCGACATGGCTTCGAGCAGGGCGGCCGGCGCGGGCACGGCGGCCTGCTCGGCCTTGGTCGGCCAATAAGGAAAGAGCGCCAGACGGGCCTGGCGCAGCAGTTGCTCGCGCGAGACGGCATCCGTGATCGGCGGGGCGAAGACGACCTGCTCTTCGGTCAGGCCGATGGCGACCGCGTGCTGGCGCATGGCCGCCGCCGCCCGGCCTTCGCAGAGCACCAGCATGACGGCCTCCGCGTCGCGCAAGGCCAGCTCGGCATAGAGATCGATCACCACCCGGGCCAGCATGGTCGGGGGATCGTCCTCGCTCCAGACGATCACCTTCTTGCCGCGCAGGCGCGCCAAGGTGCCCGTGAGCGCGGCGTCGCTTTGCGGAGTGCGCAGATTGGCGGCCGGCAAGGGCAGGGGCGGCAGCAGGCAGGCGGGCAGCTCGGCCTGCACCAGCGCCTGCAGCGGCTCGGCCAGCGCGCCGGAGCCCAGCGCAACCATGTCGGCCTGGCGCAGCGCGCGCCGCAGCAGGCGCAAGTCCACATGGGCGCGTTCGGACAGGGTGTGGTTGGCGGCCGTCTTCTGGAAGAAACCCAGGCTGTGCACGATGAAGCCATAGGGCACACGCAGGCTATGGGCCGCCGCCTGGGCGCCCAGGCCGCAGCGCGCATCATCCCAGGCCAGCACGGCGCGAGGCTGCTGGCCTACGGTATGAGCCAGGATGGCGTCGGCAAAGGCTTCGGGGCGCAGCCGGGCCGCGCGCGCCTGTTCGGGCGCGATGGCCTGGTAGGTCACGCCGTCGATCGTCAGCTCGGAACCCGTTTGCAGGTCGGTGTCGGTCGCCTCTTCCTCGCCGGTGTCCAGGCTGATCACGCGCACCGCGCCTTCGCGCGCGGCCAGGCTGGTGGCATAGCGGTGCAAGGCGTTTTCGTTCGCGCCGCGGCGCTGCATGAGACTGCGGGCCGCGAGAATGACCAGGGGACCGTCGCCCGTGAAGTCATAGCGGTGGCCGCCGGGCTGCAGGGGCGTCTCCTCGGCGGTCAACACCTCATGGGCAGCCTGGATGCGCGCATGGCGCTGGGACTCGGCCGTGTTCAGGCGCACGCCGCTCTTGGCCGCGGCGTGCAGCAGGCGCGCCGATACTGTCACCAAGCCGGCGTCATAGAGGCTGAAGGCCAGCTGGCGGCTGTGCGGCGCGCCGGGGTCGATGTCCAGCAGCTGCTGGGCGACCTGTTCGGCGATTTCCGGATAGCTGGTGCGGGCCCAGCGGGCAACCTCGCAATAGACTTTGCTGCGCACCTCGGTAGGCCAGTTCTGGCGCGAGCACCAGAGCAGCACCTCCGGGCTGCGCACGCGCTTGACGTAGTCCAGGGCATCCTTGATGGCGCTGGCGGTCTCGGCCGGCAGGGCCGCCGCGGTCGGTTTGCGCGGGGCCGGGTTATGCCGGTGTTCGCGGCGATGGGCATGCGACAGGCGCAGGAGGGTGTAGGGCAGCAGCGCGTAGTCGATGACGCTGCGCGCCCGGATGACGGCCTCGCCGAACTTCCAGGTCAGCGTCATGCGCTGCTTGGCCAGCTGCTGTGTGGTTTCGCGCAGCAAGGCCCGCGCGTTGGCCAGGTCCTTCTCGGCCTGCACGCGGGCGGCGTGTTCCTGTTCCAGCCTTGCCAGCAGTTGCTCGCCTTCGTTGGGCAAGGCCGCCACGGCGGCGAAACTGGAAGGACGGATGACGTTGCTCGTGTTCATGACCTTGTTCTTATGAAAAAGAGGGGTTGTCGCGGGACAGGCCATGGTCCAGGTGGCGCCTGACCCAGTCTTCGCGATAGCGGATGCGGGCTTGCCGGCCTGCGGGGGAGTTCAGCCCGGAGGCGGCGGCCTGCGTCAGCGAGGCGGGGTGGTGCAGGGCGATGGTGTGGACGGCGGCGTCCCGCCGCAGGCTGCTTGTCCCGCAATGAAGCCGGATACGGTGCTCGTATTCATCATCTGCTCCGAAACGCACTTCCTCGTAGGAACCGAGGCGTTCATAGACCTCGCGACGCATCATCAGCGAAGCGGGGTTGTGGCGGATGAAGGGGTAGATGCGCGGGCATACAAGCCGGCCGTCGGGCGTCAGGCGCAGCAAGCGGCTGGTGCATGCCTGGGCCTGTCCGGATATGAGCAATTGCAGTTGCTGCTCTATCCGCCTGGGCAGCATGATGTCGTCGGCATCCAGGAAAGTAATAAAACGGCCGCGCGACCGGCTTAATGCGATATTTCTCGCCGCATATACCCCGCGATTTTCAATCCGCAGCGTATTTATACGCAGATTATTTGATGCCGCCGTGGCCAGATGTGCGAAAGTGTTATCCGTAGACCCGTCATCAATTGCTACTATTTCAATATTCTGATAAGTCTGTCGCTGAATGGATAGCAGCGCTTTGTCTATATACGGCGCCGCATTGTGGGCACAAACGATTACACTTACCAGACCGTGATCGGCGACGCCGGCAGCGTTTTCCCGGGCGGAATCCGACAGGAAATCATCCATTGCCATAGGGGAATTCTCGGCGGGTAACTGGATGCCGGAATTTGTGAGGATATACATTAAATTCTTGCGCGCCTGGGCATGCTGGCCGGCCATGCAATGCTGCGCAGCAACAACTGCACGCAAATTATTCGTTTTTTTCAGATCATTCCTACGGGGAGGAGCGAGGGCGGCCGCATGCCATTGGGCGGCCTGCGCGTCGCCGCAGGCCAAAGCCAGCCCGAGCGCCATCTCGCTCTCCGATTGATGCAGCCAGCCCCCGGCCTCTTGGGGGGCCACCCTGCCCAGGGCCAGCGCGTACTGCTGGCGCTCATAGTCGGAGACACGCCCGAGGAAATCCCGCCGGTCCAGGCCAGGGTTTTCACCGCTCCATTCGAGGGTAGCGCGGGCGCGCGCCAGTTCCCCCTCGCGTCCGCCGCCGCGTGTCCGGCGTGCCGTGTCGAAAAGGCCGATGCGATTAAGCACCACCGGGTCATCCGCATGGCGCTGCAGCACCTCCCATGCTTGAAACGTACTGACATATTTATGTGCGCGTTTCTGGGAAATATTTAACAGAATGGTTCTGAGCATATGGAGGCCGTGGGAGTTGGATTTTCATTGCCTTTGGATCGATTTACTTGGCGCTCCCTTGGGAGAGGGGTCCAGGAATCACCGTTCCATAGAAAAATTATAGAAATCCGCCTTTTCCCGAGATAATCAGCCGCCGGGAAATACGTACTTGGTTTTATTTGATAAGTGTTGAAATATCGGGCCGAGTTTTTGGCCCGTATCATCCCTCCCGTTTCCACGGCAATCGCCTGGCGCGGTCCTGGAGCTCACAACGGCGCTCGCGCCGGACAGGGAGAGAAAAATGAACCATTCGCAGAGGGCGGCGCATTGAGCGCCCAGTTGCTGGCCATTCAGGCCAGGGTGATAGCGGCGCTGATCTACCGCGAGACGCGGGTGCGCTTCGGCGGCACGCGGCTGGGATATTTGTGGGCGCTGATCGAGCCCATCCTGCACGTGGCCGTGTTGTCGACGATCTACGTCGTGTGGGGCCGGCAGGCGCCCCTGGGCAATCTGCAGATGTTCTTCATCACGGGCATCATGCCCTTCTTCCTGTTCAGCCACACATCTTCGCGGCTGTCGCGCGCGATCACCTCGAACACGCAGCTCTTGCGCCTGCCGGCCATCACCAATATGGACGTGATCTTCGCCAAGGCGCTCCTGCAGGGGCTCACCTGGATCGCGGTCTTCGGCATCCTGCTGTTTCTGGCCATGCTGGGCGACAAGCTGATCCTGCCGGAGAACCTGGAGACCTGCGCGGCCGCGGCTTTTTTCACCTTCATGCTGGGGTTCGGCGTGGGGCTGATCAACTCGGTGCTGAACATGATGTTCAAGTCGTGGGAGCACCTCTATAGCGCCGTGACGCGCCCGCTGTATCTGCTTTCGGGGGTGTTCTACCTGGTCGATGCCTTGCCGGACAAAGCGCGCGCGGTGCTGGTCTACAACCCCATGGTGCATGCCATCGAGTGGTTCCGCGAGGGCTATTTCGCCAATTTCAGTTCGCTGACACTGGACCGTTCCTATCTCATCGAGTGGGCCGTCGCGTCCACCGTCCTCGGCCTGTGCCTGGAGCGCGCCATGCGCCGGCGCCTGCACACCCGCTAGGAGATTGCGATGCAAGATGCCTCCGTAGTGATCGCCCTGCGCGATGTCTCCAAGGCCTTCCGTTCCAAGAAGGGCATGAAGGCCGTGCTGGACCGGGTCAGTTTCGATTTCGTCGCCGGCCAGAACGTGGCCATCTTCGGCGCCAACGGCAGCGGCAAATCGACCTTGCTGCGCATGATCAGCGCCATGGAGCTGCCCGACAGCGGCGTGGTGCACCGCATGGCGCGCGTGTCCTATCCGCTGGGATTCGCCGGCGCCATCAGTTCATCGATGACGGGGCGCGACAACGTGCGCTTCATCGCGCGCGTCTATGGCTGCGATGTCGCCGACGTGGAGCGCTTCGTGCAGGATTTTTCGGAACTGGGCCGGGCCTATGACCTGCCGGTCTCGACTTATGCCAACAGCATGCGGGCGCGCCTGTCCTATGGCGTGTCCATGGCCTTGGCCTGCGATGTCTATGTGGTCGACGAAATGCTGGCCGTCGGCGACATGGATTTCAAGCGCAAGTGCCTGGAGGTGTTCACCGAACGTTCCCGCGGCGCGACCATCCTGATGACCTCCAGTTCGACCACGACGGTGCGGCGCTTCTGCACTCATGGCGTGATTCTGCGCGACGGCCGGCTGCAGGACTTCGGCGAGCTGCAGGAAGTCGCAGCGCGCTTCACCCAGGCGGCCGACGCCATCGAAGAAGCCGCGACCGAAGCCGCGGACAGCGAAAACTGATTTTTGTAAGAGAGAGCCTGAGCCTTTATGACGACTTCGGAGACTTCCTATCGCGGCCCGGCTTTGCCGGGCACCGTTGCGCGGCGGCCTTCGCGCTGGCTGCGCAGCTCCGCCATTTTGCTGATCGCGGTTCCGGGCGTGCTGCTGGCGCTCTATCTGCTGCTGATCGCGGCCGACCAATATGTGTCCGAGGCGCGGTTCGGCTTGCGGGCCGGCACGGTGACGCAGGCCTCGGCGGCCAGCCGGGAAGGGCACTCCACCCTGGGCGGCGGGGAAATGACGGCCGAGCTGTTTGTCGATTCCTTTGCCGTGGTGGACTACGTCAAGTCGCGGCAGATCGTGCGCGAACTGGACAAGGCGCTCGACCTGCGGGAAATGTGGTCCAAGCCGGCCATCGACTTCTGGTACCGCGTCTCGGCCGACGCCTCGGAGGAGGCCTTGTGGCGGCATTGGAACCGCATGGTCGATATCCAATTCGACATGTCCACCGGCGCCATCATCCTGCGCGTCAGGGCCTTCACCCCGGAAGATTCCTTGCGCTTATCGCAGGCCATCCTGCAGGCCAGCGAGAAACTGGTCAACCAGATGTCCAAGAAGGCGCGCGAGGACAGCGTTCATTTTGCCCGCCTTGAAGTCGACGGTGCCGAACAACGGCTGTCGGCCGCGCGGCTCAAGGTCCAGGATCTGCGGGCCCGCACCGGCGTGTTGGACCCGGTCAAGGAGGCCGAGGCCAATCTGCAGCTGGCCGCCAAGGTGCGCGGCGATATCGCGACCACCGCGGCCGAGCTCGAAACCTTGCGCGCCGGCGGGGTCAACGGCGGCCCGGCGTTGGAGCGCGCCCAGGCTCGCTTGCGGGCCCTGCAGGGCCAGCTGCGCGAGCTCAATGACCACCAGATCAGCGTGCGCCGCGGAGCGGACAAGGCGGATACGCTGTCCTCGCTGCTGCGCGAATATGAGTCGGCCGAGACCGAGCGCCAGTTTGCCGAGGTGTACTACACCGGCGCCCTCAAGGGCCTGGAGGATGCCCGCAGTCTGGCCGCCCGCCAAGTGCTCTACACGGTGATCGCATCGCAGCCGACGCTGGCCGACGAATCGCAATATCCCCGCCGCTGGGTGGACACGGCGCTGGGCCTGCTGGGCCTGCTCATCCTGTGGATCGTGGTCGTGCTCGTGGTCTACGCCATCCGGGACCACGCCTGATCGCGCCCGGCACAAGGACGAGAAACCCATCATGTTTACTTTTCTATCGCGTTTGCGCAGGCAGGAGCGGCCTCCGGCGAGGGCCGCCGCTCCCATCCTGTCCTCTCCGGCGGCCCAGCTGGAGGAGGTGCTGGTCGGCGCCGTGCAGGAAGAGGCCCCGGCCCGCGAGGTCGAAGACCAGGCACGCGCGCTCATGCAGCGCCATGTCGCCGCCAACGATGCGCTCAATGCCGTGCCCCGGCTGCTGGAATACGTGCGGCGCTATCCGGAAACCGAGCTGTTCCAGGTGCTGGTGGCGCGCAGCCTGGAGGCGGCGCATCGTCCCGACGACAGTCTGGCGGTTTGGCGCGGCATCCAGCAGCGCTTTCCGGATTCCGCCGACGCCTTCATCCTGACGCTGCGCGGCGTCAAGCGCCAGCTGGGCGTGGAAGCCGCGCGCAAGGAGATCGAGCAGTATTTCGCCGGCGGCAGCCAGGCCGCCCGCGACATTCTGCTGGAAGCCAAGAGTTGGGACGAGATCGGTCAGCCGCAGTTGGCCGACGCGGCTTTCGCCAGGCTGGTCGATGCCCATCCGGAATTCGAGGATGGCTATGCCGTCTGGGCGCAGTCGCAAAGCCGGCGCGGCATTCTCTGGCGTTCCCGGGAGATCCTCGAACTCGGCCTCAAGCGGCTGGGCGAGCGCGGCCGCAAGCTGACTCGCCGCCTGGCCGACCTGGATGCCGACCTGGCGGCCTTGACGGCCCTGGGCGTGTCATGGGCCGAGAACAATGTGCCGGTCAGCGTGCTGGTGCTGCAGCGGCTCTTCCAGGAGATCGGGCGGCGGCGCAATGAAGAGCTGGATGCCGAACCGGAGAGCTTTGTCGGCAAGGTGCTGATGATCAACGGTTCGTTGGGGGCGGGCGGGGCGGAGCGCCAGTTCGTCAATACGGCGGTCGCCTTGCAGACGGCCGTGCAGCAGGGGCAGATGATCGCCGGTCACGATGTGATCGGCCCGGTGCAGGTGGTCTGCCGTTCGCTGCGTAGCCGTGAGGGGGCCGACTTCTTCGCGGCCACCTTGCGCGAGCATGGCATTCCGGTATCGGTGTATGCCGACATGCACGCCTGGGGCGGCTCGGAATTCGCTTCGCTGCTGGCGCCTTACCGCGAGTATCTGCGCTTCCTGCCCAAGCAGATCATCGAAGGCACCAGCAAGCTCACCGACGTCATCCGTTCGGGCGCGCCGCGCGTCGTGCACATCTGGCAGGACGGCTCCATTTTCGCCACGGCCCTGGCGGCCTTGCTGGCCGGCGTGCCGCGCATCGTGCTGTCGGTGCGCACCATGCCGCCGGTGGACCGGCCGGACCGCTACCGCGTCGAGTACGACATCATCTATTCCGAGTTGCTGAAAATGCGCGGCGTGGTGCTCAGCTCCAACTCCAGTTTTGCCGCGCATCGCTACGCCGACTGGCTGCAGGTGGATGCGCGCCGCATCCCGGTGATCTACAACGGCCTGGCGCCGCTCAAGCCGGTGAGCGACGAAGCGGCCGTCAAGATGATGGAGGCGTTCGCCGCCAGGACGCAGGGCCAGGACTTCACGGTCGGCACGGTCATGCGCGTCGACGAGAACAAGCGTCCCTTTCTGTGGGTGGAGGCCGCCAAGCAGTTTGCGCGCAGCCATCCGCAGGCCCGTTTCGTGATGGTGGGTGGCGGGCCCTTGCTGGAGCCGGTCAAGGAGTTCGCCGAGCGCATCGGCATGTCCGAACGCATTCTGTTCACCGGGCTGTCCAAGCGCGTGGGGTATTGGCTTGAGCAGTTCGATGCCTTCTTGCTGCTGTCGCGCTTCGAGGGCCTGCCCAATGTGCTGATCGAGGCGCAGTTTTCGGGGGTGCCCGTGGTGACCACGCTGGCCGGCGGCGCGGGCGAGGCCGTGCAGGAAGGGGTCACCGGGCTGACCCTGCCGGCCGAGGATATCACCGCCGAGCAGGTCAGCGCCGCGCTGGCCCGTATCTACGACATGCGGCAGGCGGACGAGCATATCGGCACCAAGGCCTCGGTCTGGGCCCGCTCGCGGTTCTCCCTGTCGCAAATGATCGCCGCCACCGTGCGCTGCTACCAACATCCTTGAGGGAGACGGATGACGGACACACTCAATCTTTTCGTCCTGGGCAGCTGTCGTGTCCATCGGCCGGTGCGCCTGCTGCAGGAGCAGGGCAGGGCGCGCCTGTGCACGGCGGGAATCCAGGGCTATATCCATAGCACGCGCGAGGCCTGCCAGCGCCTGCGCTGGCTGCTGGAGGGGCAGGGCCTGGACCGGCAGCTGCTGCCTTTCCTGTTCGCGCGGGCGGTGTGGCCGCGGGTGGACGAAAACCATGCGCAAGAACTGGCGCAGGCCGACGCCATCGTCATCGAGGCGGCGGCCGAGCGCAGCGTCGAGGTCGACGGTGTCTTCCTGCAAAAGAACTTGGTGGTGCGCCATCTGGTGCGCGAGCTGGGCGAGGCGGGCATGCAATGGTGGCGTGGCCTGATGCGCAGCGGCTCGGTCGGGCCGGATGAGTATGCGCGGGCCATGGCCGAGTACCGCCAGGTGGCCGAGCCGGCCATGCTGGCCCCGGGCGAGCGCGTCCTGCGCCGCGCCCGTTGCGAGACCGACGGCGAGGACGATGTGCGCGGCGATCTGCGGTATGCCGCGCATGTCCTGGGCAAGCCCGTCTTTGTCGTCACCCATGTGGACCTGCCGCGCGCCGACGGGCGCCCCGTTCTCTCGCGCCGCAAGCACGTCGCGCGCGTGAAATCGGCGGCCGAAGGCCTGGCCGGTGTCTGGGCCATCGATCCGCTGGATAGCGCCCAAGGCCTGGCGCGCCACGAGGTGCTCGACCGCGATGGCGAAGACCTCAATCACTATTCCCCGGCGTTTGAAGCCGTGTTGGCCGAGCACATGCATGAGCAGGTGGCGGCCGTACTCGGGGCCCGCTCCCGCTAGCGCCCGCCCCACCGCAAAACGGAGTCTGACGATCCGCCATGAGAAAACCCCTTATTCCAATGCTTCGCTTCCTGCCCCTGGTGATCCTGATGGGCTTGTCCGGCTGCAGCGTCCTGTCCGGTTCGGGACCGACGCGCGGCGCCATTCTGGACGGCGGCACGGCGCAGGGCGCCGCCGCGCCGGGCGCCTACGATGTCGTGGACCTCAGCGCCACCACCATAGAACCGTATGTGCTCAAGCGGCCCCAGGATGTGCAGGGAAATACCTCCGACGGCTACGCCGGCAATATGCGGGTGCGGCCCGGCGACGTGCTGCGCATCCTGGTGGCCGACAGCATGGAGGGCGGACTGTTCGCGCCGCTCAATGCCGGCGGCACCGTCTTCGAGGCCGTGCGCGTGGACGCCGACGGCATGATCTCGCTGCCCTACGCCGGCCACCTGCGGGTGCGCAACAAGACGCTGGGCGCCATCGAGCAGATGATCAAGACGGCCTTGCGCAACACGGCGGCGGTGCAGCCGCAGGTCATGGTCGACCTGGCCGATGACCGCTCCAACTCCGTGCTGGTCACGGGCGCCGTGCCGCAACCCGGGCGCTTCGGGGGCAACAAGAGCCCGCTCACGGCCCTGGACGCGGTGGCCCAGGCCGGCGGCACCACACTGCCGCCCTACCAGGTCGATGTGGTCATCCGCAATGGCACCCGCATGACGCGCGTGCCCTACCAGGAATTGCTCAACGGACGCAATATCGCGCTGGATCCGCGCTCCGAAGTCGTGGTCGAGCCCAATCTGAAGCGTTTTGTCGCCATGGGCGCCATCACCAAGCCTGGCCTGCACGAGTTGCCCTCCAAGCGCAGCAATCTGCTCGACGCGCTTGGCGTGGCGGGGGGGCTGAATGACCGCGCCGCCGATGCGACAGGGGTGTTCGTCTTCCGTCTCGAAGGGCAGGATGCCGCCGGCCAGTCCCGTCCGACCGTATTCCGTCTGAATATGCGCAATCCGGAGTCCATGTTCCTCGCCAAGCAGTTTGAACTGCGCCCCGAGGATGTCATCTATGTCAGCAATGCGCCGATGTACGAGTGGGAGAAGATCATCACGCCCATCGTGCAGGTGCTCATCGTCGGCCAGCGGGTCGGCACGTATTGATTTTTACAGCAGAGGTATCCATGAGCTTGCTTCCCGTTTTCTCCGAACTCCGTCCGGCCATCGTCGGCCTGGGCTATGTCGGTCTGCCGCTGGCGGTGGAGTTCGGCAAGAAGCGCGCCGTCATCGGGTTTGACATCAATACGCAGCGCATCGAAGCCCTGCGCCGGGGCCATGACCACACGCTGGAAGTGGACGACAAGGAGCTGGCCGAGGCCAGGCACCTGAGCTACACGACCGATCTGGAGCAGCTGGGCCGCGCCAATGTCTTCATCGTGACCGTGCCCACGCCCATCGACGACTTCAAGCAGCCCGACCTGACG
>NZ_LRUJ01000062.1 GCF_001548475.1 Bordetella hinzii LMG 13501 | reverse complement strand
GCTCGGCATGGCGCAGGCCCTCGATTGGGGCCTGGTTGACGAGGTCGTCCCGCGCGGCCAGGCCCTGGCCCGCGCCCAGGCCATGGCCGCCCAGGCCAGCCAGACCCCGCCCGCCATCCTGCGCATGACCAAGGAATCGGTCAACCTGCACGCCAATGCGCTGAACCGCCTGGGCATCTACATGGACGCCGACCAGGCGCTGGTCTGCCGCGATAGCGACGAAGGGAAAAAAGCCCGCGAGCGGTTCCTGGCGAATTAGCCGCGCCGGCCGCTCAGGCCGGCCGCTGGCCCGGTTGCAGCCAGGCCGCGCAACCCGCGGGCGCGCCGGCCCCGCTGACATAGAGCGCGCCCGCGCGGTAGAGCGCCAGGCTTTGGCGCCAGGACATATCCCGCAAGACCCAGACTCCGCCGCCGCGGTCCGTCCATACGACCCGCGCCTCCGTGCCATCCAGCGCCTGCAACAGTCCGGCAGCCGAAGCCCGCGGCGACAATGCCACCACGGTGGTGCCGTTGTCGCCGCGCAGCGGAAACAGGTTGACTGCCGCCGCGCCCAGCACAAGCAGCAGCAGGGCGGCGGCGCGCCGGCCCCCGGGAGGCGAGCCGCCGCGCCCACGCCAGCCGAGAAAGAAAGGCAGCAGTCCAAAGACCGCCAGCCACAGCACATCCCAGAACAGCGGCATGCCGGAATCCATGCGGATGCGATGGATGCCCGTGATCCAGTGCGAGAACAGCGCGTCGACAATATGCCAGACGCCGAACCCCATCCAGAACGCGGGCCAGGGCGGCCGGATTGCCGCATCGCCCCGGCGTGCGCGGTACAGCATCCACAGCCCCACGGCGGCCACGGCATACATGAGGGCATGAAACAGGCCGTCTACGGCCACCTGCATGCGCAGGTCCGCCAGCACCCCCGTCCGCAGCGCCGACAGCAGGTGGTGCCATTGCAGGATCTGGTGCAGCAGAATCCCATCGAAAAAACCGCCCATCGCAAAGCCCAGCCATCCGCTGGCGCGGCGCAGGCGCCGCTCGTCCGGCGTCATGATCGCGTCCATAAGCTCCTCCTGTTGCCCTTGCGCGCGGCGCAGCAAGCCGCGTGCCCGCGATGGACGCGCACACCCGGGGCGGGCGCGAAAGCGCCTGCCCGCCGGCCGGCATGTCGCTCAATGGAGGGCGCCCACGACGGCGCGCGGGCGGTAAAACGCGCCAGCCTCAGCCCAGGGCCACGGCCGCCTCGCGGCGCGCGTCATTGGCGGCGGCCCGGCGCGCCGCCGCCCCCGCCAGCGCAAGCACGCTGGCCACGGCCTCGTCCAGGCGTTCGTGGATGGCATCGGCAATGCGCGGCACGCCATCCTCGCCGATGACCACCTCCTTGTCGGTGGCATAGACGCCCGCCAGGATATGGCGCGCGCCCAGCGCCGAGAGCACCGGCTTCAGGCCATATTCCAGCGCCAGGAGATGGGCCGGGCTGCCGCCGGTCGCCAGCGGCAGGACGATCTTGCCGGCCAGGGCTTTCTCGTCCAAGAGGTCGAGCAAGGCCTTCAGCCCGCCGGCAAACGAAGCCTTGTAGATGGGCGTGGCGACGACCACCACGCTGGCGGCCGACACCCGGGCGCGCAAGGCGGCTGCCGCCGGGCCGGCATAGCGGCCTTCGACCAGGTCCTGGGCCGGCACGTCCCCCAGGCCGATCTCGCTGATCTCATGTCCGTGGCGCGCCAGCGCCTGGGCCACATGGCGCAAAAGCGACGAGGAGCGCGAGCGCGCGGACGGACTGCCTGCCAGGGTGAGAACGGTCATGGTGATGTCGCCGCGGGCCCCTGCCCGCCGAAAGAAGCAATGGCGTCGATTCTGGCAGCGCGCCCGGCTGGCGGAAAATACTTCCTCGGCATGTCTTTATGCTCGCCGGGCGGCCCGCTTCGCGGCGTTCAAACCCGCCCGCGGATATTCACCGAGACCGGCGCGCCGCGCGAGACCGAACCATAGATGGGGCAGATCTCCAGATACACGCCCACCAAGGCACGCGCCTGCTCGTCGGTGGCGCCATCGAGCTCGAAATCCAGGCGGACAAAGGCGTAATGACCGGGCCGCGCCTCGTCGGCCTCGGCTTCGCCATTGACGCGCACCGCGCGCAGCGCCACGCCCTGCTCGCGCGCGCTGGATTCGATGACGGCCTGCGCGCAGGTCGCCAGGGCCGCCAGCAGCAGCTCGGCGGCCAGCCAGGCTTCGCCCGGCCCGCCGCGTGCAGCGGTGGCATCGGCGATGAGGTGCTGCTCGCGCGCCGACAACAGATAGCGGCCCTGCTGGCCAATGGTGGTGCTGCGTAGACTGGGCATGGATTCTCCTTGTCGTCAGGGGCGCGCCAGGCCCAGGTGGTCGCGCAGGGTGGTGCCGCCATACTCGCGGCGGAACAGGCCCCGGGCCTGCAGCTGCGGCACGGCAAGGCGCACGAATTGCTCCATGCCGCCCGGCAGATAGGAGGCCTGGATCATGAAGCCGTCGCAGGCCTTGCCGCGGAACCAGGCCTCCATGGTGTCGGCCACGGCCTTGCCCGAGCCGACGAAATCGCGCAGCGTGCCCACGCCGTAGCGATGGCCCAGCTGCGACAGCGTCAGCCCCTGCTTGCGCGTGAGCTCCGCGACCTCTTTGTAGTGGCCCTGCACCCCGGGCACGTCCATGTCGGGCAGGATCTCATCCTGCGGAAACTGCGCCAGGTCGATGTCCAGGTGATACGACAGCGTCGACAGACCGGCTTGCGGCAAGGCCAGCGCCTGCAGCTGGCGGTCGGCCTCCTGGGCTTCGGCATCGGTCTGCCCCACGATGGGCACGATGCCGGGCAGGATCTTCAGGCTGGCCGGGTCGCGGCCATGCGAGGCCGCGCGGCCTTTCATTTCCTCATAAAAGGCCTGCGCCGATTCCAGCGAAGAGTGGTTCACGAAAATAACGTCGGCCCATTTGGCGGCGAAGTCGCGGCCGCGGCCCGAGGCGCCCGCCTGGATGAAGACCGGACGCCCCTGCGGCGGACGGCTCACATTCAGCGGCCCCTGCACGCGGAAGTACTTGCCGGCGTGATTGATGGCCGCGACCTGGGACGGATCGGCGAACAGCGGCGCCTCCTTGTCGCGCACTACCGCGCCGTCGCCCCAGCTGTTCCACAGCTTGCAGGCGATCTCCACGAACTCGTCGGCGCGGTCGTAGCGGGCCTCGCGCGAGAGTTGCTCGGAAAGCCCGAAATTGGCGGCCTCGGCCTGCTGGAAAGACGTGACGATATTCCACGCCGCGCGGCCGCCGCTCAGGTGATCCAGCGTCGCAAGCGAACGCGCCACGGCGAACGGCTCGAAGTACGAGGTCGAGATCGTGCTGGCCAGGCCTAGGTGGCGCGTATGCGCGGCCACCGTCGCCAGGGTGATGAGCGGCTCCAGGCGCAAGGCGCCCAGCGCGCCATAGCGCAGCTGGCTGTCCAGGCTGCCCTCGAAGCGCTGCGGCACGGCCAGGATGTCGGCCAGGAACAGCAGATCGAAGCGTCCGTCCTCCAGCAGTTTGCCCAGCCGGGCATAGTAATCGGCCGAAAGCACCTCGGTATCGGCGTCGGGATGGCGCCAGCCGCCGTGATGACCCGAAACCGGGCCGGCCTGGACAAAAGCGGCCAGATGCATCTGGCCGGGACGTGATGAGTCGGACATGGATAAAAGGGGGATGACAACCCGCGGCAAAAGAATATGAATACAAGCTGCGGGAATTCTAGAAAGGTTTTTTATCGCGTGCGGCTATAAGCGAATAACCATTGCGTTCTTGGCCGGGCCGCCGCGGGCGCGCAGAATCCCTGGTTTTTCGCATCGCGCCAGGTAAACCACATGCGCAAGACCCTCGCGGCCCTCCTGGCCGCCACCGCCTTGGCCGGCCCGGCCCAGGCCGCCGACCCGCTCAAAATCGGCACGATTCTCTCCACCACCGGCCCGGCCGCCTTTCTGGGCGAAGACATGAAGGACGGCATGGAGATCGCCATCGACGAGATCAACGCCGCCGGCGGCATCCAGGGCCGCAAGATCGAATGGAAGTTCTACGACGCCGAGAGCCAGACCGCCAAGGCCCTGGCTTCGACGCGCCGCCTGCTGTCGCAGGACCGCGTGGACATCCTGGTGGGCGGCGGCAATATGAGCGGCATCGCGCAGGCCATGGTGCCGCTGGCCCAACAATCCAGGACGCCCTTCATCTCCACCGAAGGCGCGGCCACCATCGCCAGTCCCGCGCAAGAACGCGCCTGGGTCTTCAAGAGCACCGTCGACGACAGCCAGGTCTTCGAACGCCTGGCCGACTACTTCAAGAAGCAAGGCATCACCCGCATCGCCCTGCTGCACGACACCAGCGGCTTCGGCCAGGCGGCCGCCGATGCCCTGCGCGCCGTGGCGCCCGCCCACCAGCTCCAGGTGAGCTATGAAGCCTTCGCGCCTTCCGACACCGACCTCACCCCGCAACTGACCAAGATCCGCGCCGGCGACGCGCAGGCCATCGTCTGCTGGACCGTCACGCCGGCGGGCGTCATCTTCATGCGCCAGGCCCGCCAGCTGGGCCTGAACGACCGCAAGCTCATCCATAGCTATGGCTTTGTCTCGCAGCGCTATATGGAGCTGGCCGGCGCCGACGCCGACGGCGTGCTCCTGGTCTCGGTGAAGTTCCCCGTGGGCGCCGACCTGCCCGACAGCGATCCGCTCAAGCGCAAGATCGCCGAGCTCACCGCCAAGTTCAAGGCCCGCTACGGACGCGATCCCAACCAATTCGTGGCCCAGACCTACGACGCCATCCAGCTGGCCGCGCGGGCGCTTGCCGCCGGCCCGGACAAGGAGAGCGTGCGCGGCGCCCTGGAGAGCGTACGCGGCTATGAGGGCGTCGGAGGCGTATTCAATTTCTCGGCCCAGCGCCACTCTGGGCTGGCCAAGGAAGACATCGTGCTGGTCACCTGGAAGGACGGCCGTTTCCGCCTCGCGGACTATCGCTGAACCATGGACGCGGCGTTTCTGCAGCTGGTCTTCGCCGGCCTGGGCACGGGCGGCATCTACGCGCTCATCGCGGTGGGCTTCAACATCATCTTCAAGGCCACGGGCGCGCTGAACTTCGCCCAAGGCGAGTGGGTCATGCTGGGCGGCATGCTGGCCGCCCTGGCCGTGGTCCGCGGCGACGCCCCTATCTGGCTGGTCACGCTGGCCGCCACGCTGGCGGTGGCCGTGGCCGGCTGGCTGTCGGACCGCATCGTGATCCGTCCGCTGCGCCAGCACGGAGCCCTCACCATCACCCTGGTCTCGGTCGGCCTGGCCATCGCGACCAAGAGCCTGGTCATGCTGACCCTGGGCAAGAATCCCCAGGGCTATGCCGGCCTGTCGGGCGAGCGCGTGGTCGCCATCGGCGGCGCGCAGGTCAACGCCCAGACGCTGTGGATCTTCGGCATCACCCTGGTCCTGATGGCCGCCACCCACCTCTTCTTCGCCCATACCCGCTATGGCATCGCCATGCGCGCGGCCTGCGCCAATGCCGACGCCGCCGCCTTGATGGGCATCAGCCGGCGCCGGGTCATCGCCGCCTCTTTCAGCATCGCCGCCCTGTTCGGCGGACTGGCCGGCGCCATCATCACGCCCTTGACGCTCATGTCCTATGACAGCGGCACGGTGCTGGGTTTCAAGGGCTTCAGCGCCGCCATGCTGGGCGGCCTGGGCAACCTCTACGGCGCGCTGCTGGGCGGGGTGCTGCTGGGCCTGCTGGAGACCCTGACGGCGGGCTATCTGACGTCGCAATTCAAGGACGGCGTGGCCTTCCTGGTCTTGCTGCTCATCCTCATCATCCGCCCGCAAGGCTTGCTCGGACGCGCCGATGTCATCAAGGTCTGACCCCCTGCTGCCGGATCCGGCGCGCCTGACGCGCCTGGCCCTGGTCTGGCTCGTGCTGGCCGCCTGGCCCTGGATCGCGCCCAACGACTATCTCGTCAGCCTGGGCGGCAGTTTCTTCATCAACCTGCTGCTCATCAGCGGCCTGAACCTGCTGGTGGGCTATGCGGGGCAGATCTCGCTGGCCCAGGGCGGCTTCTTCGGCCTGGGCGCCTACACCAGCGGCATCCTGTCGGCGCAATACGGGGCCAGCCCCTGGCTCGGCCTGCTCGCGGCCGTGCTATGCAGCGCCCTCGTGGCCCTGCTGGTCGGCCTGCCGACCCTGCGGCTGCGCGGCCATTACCTCGCCATGGCGACCGTGGGGCTGAACGCCATACTGTCGGTGCTCTTCGTCGGCCTGGTGGGCCTGACCGGCGGCCCCAACGGGCTGGCCGGCGTGCCCTCCTTCAGCCTCGGCGCCTGGGATCTCGGCAACCCCTCGGCCTTTTACTTCCTCGCCTGGGCCCTGGGCGGGCTGGCCATGCTGGCCTTGCGCAACCTGCTGCGCTCGCGCGCCGGCCGCGGCGTGCGAGCCCTGGCCGCCAGCGATATCGCCGCGGCCTGCATGGGCGTGCCGGTGCTGCGCTACAAGCTGGCCGTGTTCGCCCTGAGCGCGGCGCTGGCCGGCGTGGCCGGCTCGCTGCACGTGCACCAGAACAACTATGCCTCGCCCGAGACCTTTTCCTTCTTCACCTCGGTGCTGTTGCTGGTCATGGCGGCCGTAGGCGGTTTTGGCCGCTATTGGGGCGGCTTCCTGGGCGCGCTGCTTTTTACGGCATTGCCCGAAGTCATGCGCAGCATGCACGACGCCGAGCTGCTGGTCTTCGGCGTGGCGATGATCGTGGTGGTGGGTTTTCTGCCCGGCGGGCTGGCGGGCCTGCGCTGGCCCGGGAGGCGCGCATCATGAACGCCTTGTTGCATGCGCGCGGCCTGTCGCGCGCCTTTGGCGGCATCCAGGCCCTGGAAGGCGTGTCGCTGTCCGTGGCGCCCGGCGAAATCGTGTCCGTCATCGGCCCCAACGGCGCGGGCAAGTCCACCCTCTTCAACCTCCTGACCGGCGTCACCCGGCCCGACCGCGGCGAGATCCACTTTGCCGGCGAACGCATCGAACGCCTGCCGCCCCAGCGGCGCGTGCGCCTGGGCATGGCCCGCAGCTTCCAGAACCTGCAGATCTTTCCGGAGTTGAGCGTCTTGGAAAACGTGCTGGTCGGCCGTCACGTCCGCACCCGCAGCGGCTTTGCCGCCGGGCTGCTGGGCCTGCCGCTGGCCCGCCGCGAGCGCCAGGCCGATGCGCGTATCGGCATGGCGCTGCTCGAAGCGCTCGGCCTGCAGGCGCAGGCCGCCAAGCCCGCCGGCAGCCTGAGCTATGGCGATGCCAAGCTCATGGAAATCGCCCGCGCCATGGCTTCCGAACCCCGCCTGCTGCTGCTGGACGAACCCATGGCCGGGCTGCCGGCCGAAGCCGTGGCGCGCGTGGTCGCCGCCATCCGCGCGCTCAATGCGCGCGGCGTGGCCGTGCTGCTGGTCGAACACAATGTCCATGTCGTCATGTCGCTGTCCGAACACATCCTGGTCCTGAACAACGGGCGTCCCATCAGCGAAGGCCCGCCCGCGCAGGTGCGCCAGGATCCCGCCGTGATCGAAGCCTATCTGGGAGGACCGGCCGATGCGGCTTGATATCCGGGCCTTGTCGGCCGGCATCGGCCCCATGCGCATCCTGCACGAGGTCACGCTCGAGGTCGCCGAAGGCGAGACCGTCTGCCTCATCGGCAGCAACGGCGCGGGCAAGTCCACCCTCATGCGCAGCGTGGCCGGCCTGCTGCGCCCCGTGCACGGCCAGGTGCTGCTGGACGGCCAGCCGGTGCAGGCCCTGCCCGCCGAGCGCATCGTGCGTCATGGCCTGGCCCTGGTGCCCGAGGCTCGGCAAATCTTCGCGCCCCTGACCGTGCGCGAGAATCTCATGATGGGCGCCTATGCGCGCGGGGGCGACCTGGCCGGGCTCGACCGGGTGCTGGACATCTTCCCCAGGCTGGCCCAGCGCCTGGAGCAGGCCGGCGGCACACTCTCGGGCGGCGAACAGCAGATGCTGGCCATCGGCCGGGCGCTGATGAGCGCGCCCCGCCTGCTGCTGCTCGATGAACCCTCCCTGGGCCTGGCGCCGCGCGTGGTCCAGGAGATCTTCGACGTCATCGCCGGGCTGGGCCGCGGCGGCACCTCCGTGCTGATCGCCGAACAGAACGCCTCCCAGGCGCTGCGCATCGCGCAGCGCGGCTATGTGCTGCGCGAGGGCCGCATCGTGCTCAGCGGCCAGGCCCAAGCCTTGAGCCAGGATCCCGGCGTGCGCCAGGCCTATCTGGGGGTCTGAGGCGTCCCGAAGCGCCGCCTACCGCTCCCGCAGCGCCTGCAGCGCCGATGCCGGCAGCATGGGCCCATGCCCCAGGCCGGGAAACTCGCGCCAGCTCACGGCCAGCCCCGGCTTGCCGGCCAGCAAGCGGGCAATGTCGCGGCTGTCGCCCCGGGTGGCGCGGCCGGCCAGGCGCTCCTCGCCGCCCACCATGAGCTGCAGACTCAGCTTGCCCGCCGGCTGCCAGGCGGCCAGGCGCTCCTGCATATAGGGCGCGTTCCACCACAAAGAGGGGCTGGCCGCCACATAACGCTGGAAGGTCTCGGGCCGGGTCATCAGGGTCTCCAGCACGAACAGGCCGCCATAGGAATGGCCATAGAGCGTCTGGCGGTCCGGATCCACCGGCACCTGGGATCGCACCCAGGGCTTGACCTCGTCTTCGATGAAATCCAGCCAGCCCTGGGCGCCGCCGTTGCGGCGCGCCGGGGCGCGCGGGTCCGGCGTGCCCTCGGGTCCCGCGCCCGGCAGGCGCGGCGTATAGTCCCAGGCCCGGGCCGCGCCATCCACCCGGCCCGGGCTGTCATAGCCCAGGCCCACCACCACGGCCTCGTGCGCCAAGCCCTCGGCCCGCGACAGCGCCTGGAACACGGCGGTGCCGTCCAGCATATAGATGACCGGCCAGCCCGTGGCCGGCGCGGGCCGCAACGGCGCCCACAGATAGATGCGCGCGGCGGTCAGGCCGCCGGCGCGCGGCATCACCTGCTGCTGCACCAGGCCCAGCAGCCCCAGCCGCGCGCGCTCGGCGGCCGCATCGAAGGTGTCGGGCGGGCGCGGCTGCGCGCTGGCGCCGGCGGCCGCCAGCGCCAGCGCCGCCGCCGCTAGACGGTGCGCCCGCATCAATAACTCACCGTCAAGGTGGCGTAATAGGCGCGGCCCGGCTCGTTATAGGTCGCCGCCCCGGCGGTGGAGGCATTGCCCTCGCGGTACTGCTTCTTGTCGAACAGATTGCTCACGCCGACACGCAGGCGCAGGTTCTTGTTGACTTCATAGCCGGCGCTCAAGCCCACCAGCGCATAAGGGCTGACCGTCTGCAGGGCATCGCCCGACAAGTCCACGCCGGTGCGCTCGTTGACCGACGGCCCTTGCTGCTTGCCGTAGTAAGTCACATTGGCCTGAAAGGACAGCTGTCCGGTATAGAACCAGTCCAGCGTGCTGTTGATCGTGTACTTGGGAATCACGCTCAATGGCTGGCCGGTGCTCTTGTTCTTGGACTCGATCATGTAGGTGAAGTTGGTGTTCCAGTCCAGGTTGTCGGCCAGCGGAATGAACAAATTGCCTTCCAGGCCCTCGACCACGGCCTTGCCGCTGTTGGTCCATTGCAGCACCCGCGCGCCGTTGTTCAGGCGGTAGAGCACGTCCGTGCCGGCGACGATCTTGTTTTTGTAGTCGTTGCGGAAGTAGGCCATGCTGGTGCGCCAGGTGCCCGGGTCGTACTCAAAGCCGATTTCCTTGTTGACGCTGATTTCCGGCGACAGGTCTTCATTGCCCACCAGGTAGCAGCCATTGGTATTGGTCTGCGACGCCAGGCAGCCCTGCCCTCGGCTATAGAGCAGATAGTTGGGGTTGGACTGATAGAGGTTGGGCGCCTTGTAGGCGCGCGCGATGCCGCCCTTGATCTTGAAGGCATCGGTGGCCGCCCACGAGGCGTTCAGGCTGGGGCTCCAGTTGCTGCCGAACTCGGAGTTATGGTCCAGCCGCACGCCCGGCGTCAGGGTGACGTCCTGGGTGGCCTCGATGTTGTCCTCCACGAAGAGCGCGTAGCTGTTCTGCTTGGCCTTGGAATCGCGGTTGGCCGCGTCGGTGCCGGCGATGCTGCCGCCCGTGTAGGTCTGGCGCAGACCGCTGGGATCGTCCAGCGTCTCGCGCAGGTATTCCATACCCAGGGTGGCGACCTGGCTGACGCCCAGCGTGAAAGGCAGGTTCACCTCGCCGGCCGCGCGCCAGTTCTTCAGCCGCGCGGTCGCGAAGCCATTGCCATTGGGCGCGCCTTCCGGGCCCCCGGCCAGGCCTTCCTCGCGGCGCGTATTGCGCGTGTAGTCGTAGCCGACGCTGGCGCGGCTCGTGCCCCAGTCATAGGAGCCGCTGTGCGTGAGCGATACATTGTCGCGGTACATGATGTTGGTCTCTTCGCCATACATCGCATCCGAGATCACGCTATTGGCGTTGTTCATGGTGTCGCCGGCGTACAGATTGCCCTGGCGGCTGAAACCGGCATCCAGCTCGAAGGTATTGTTCTTGTCCATCCTCCAGGAGAACAGCGTGTTCAGGTCCTGGTTGACGACCCCCTCCCGGCCGGCCGTCGAGGTCACGCCATCGGTGCCGGGCGCGGCATGGCCGGCATTGATGTCGCGCGCATCCGGGTTGGTCTTGTTGTAGTTGCCGTACAGGCGCATGGACAGCGTATCGCTGACGGGCGTGGCCAGGCTGAAGTTGATCCGGTTGGTATTGCCTTCCTTGCTGTCCTCGGGCTGGTTGAGGTAATAGGTCGCCGAAGCCGAGGTCTTGTCCGTGGGCCGCTTGGTGATGATATTGACCACCCCGCCCATGGCGCCCGAACCATAGCGCGCCGCCGCGGGGCCACGGATGACTTCGATCCGCTCGACCTCCTCGGCCGGCACCCAGTTCGAATCCCCGCGCGTGTCGCGGTCGCCGTTCCAGCCATAGCGCACCGAGTTGCGCGAGCTCACCGGCTTGCCATCGACCAGGATGAGGGTGTTCTCCGGCCCCATGCCGCGGATGTCGATCTGGCGGTTGTTGCCGCGCGCGCCGCTGGCGCTGTTGCCGGTCAGGTTCACGCCCGGCTCGCGCCGGATGATGTCGGCCAGGTCGTTGACCGGCGGACGGCGCTGGATTTCCTCCGCGGTGATCACCGACACGCCCAGCGACTCCTTGACCTCCTCCTCCGCCGTGCCCAGCACCTGGACGGCGGGCATTTCCTGTACCAGCGACGGGTCCTGGATCTGGGTCTGGGCCCAGGCCGGCCCGGCCATGGCCAGCAGAACGGCGGTGCGGGCATAGTGCCGTGAAAAGCGCGCGAACGACATGCGAAAAAACTCCTGTGTGACCCGGCCGTCCGCTATGCAATATTTAGGGACAGGCCTTTCTAATTAGGAATGATTTGTAATACCATTTATCGTTCATGATTATGTCAGCTTGTTCGAGAGAAACATTTGCCGTGCCACCACAAAGCTTTGTCCAAGCACCAAACGCGGGAACTGCCGCCGCCAACCGTTATCTGGGCGCCCTGCGCGCGGGCACGGCGCGCTTCGAGGGTCTGTGCGAGGCGCATGAGCTGGGCGCGGGCCTGGTGCTGCGCCGCATGGACTGGCGTGATGTGCAGGGCATCGCCCTGCGCAGCCAGGAAGGCCCGGGACTGCACATGGTGCTGGCCTTGAGCGGCGGCGCCGACCTGAGCGCCGGCGGCGTCGCGCTGGCGCGGCGTGCCTCGCTGGCCGGCCATGGCGTGGCCTGGAGCGCGTCGGCCGGTTTTGAACTGCAGCGGCAATCGCGCCGGGGCGACATCGAGCGCGCGGTCATGCTGTCTTTCTCGCCGCAATGGCTCGCCGGCCGCCTGCGGCCCGACGGCGCCCTGCGCCAGCTGGCGCCGCTGCAACCGCGCCGCTGGCCCCTGTCGCGCAATGGCCTGGCCCGGCTGCAGCAGCTGCTGCATCCGCCGCGCCAGGACCCGGAACTGCTGCCGCTCTATCTGGAAGCGCGCGCGCTCGAACTGCTGCGCGAGGCGGCTGGCGCGCTCGGCCAGCCGCCCGCCGAGACCAGCACCCTCAGCCGCCGGAAGTTCCTGCGCATGGTGCAGGTGCGCGAACTCCTGGAAAGCGGGGCGGCCGACGGATGGTCATTGGCCCAGATCGCGGCGCGCCACCACTTGAGCGTCAACACGCTGCAAAGACACTTCCGGGCCGCCTGGAACAGCGCGGTGGACGAATACCGGCGCGACGCGCGCCTGCGCCGCGCGCGAGCCGCGCTGGAACGCGACGGCGTGAGCGTGGCGCGCGCCGCGGAAATCGCCGGCTATGGCAGCCCGGCCAATTTCTCGACCGCCTTCCGGCGCGCCTACGGCATCGCGCCGCGCCAGGCCGGCGCGCGGCTGGCCGGGCCGGGCTAGAGCAGCCGCGTGCCCAGCGGCACCTCGGCATCGGGCACGCAGAGGGCCACATGGCCCTCGGCATTATGGAAACCTGTCACCAGGCACTCCGAGCGCATCGGCCCGATCTGCTTGGGCGGAAAATTCACCACCGCCACCACCAGCCGGCCTTCCAGCGCGCCGGCATCGTAAAGATCGGTGATCTGCGCGCTGGACTTGCGCTGCCCGATGTCCGGTCCGAAATCCACCAAGAGCTTATAGGCCGGCTTGCGCGCCTCCGGAAAAGGCTCGGCCTTGAGGATGCGGCCAACGCGCAGTTCCACTTTGCTGAAGTCATCCCAGGTAATGGGCGTCATCTGTCGTCTCCCGCCCGGACACCGCGGGCGCGCCCGTATCATGCCACGCCGCGAACGGCCGGCACGCATCGCGGCTTTCAGCGGCGCGCCGGGAGGCCCGCGCCGGCTGGCGGCGCGTAATCGCCGCGCGCGATCGCCTCCAGGATCTCGGCGCGCCGCGCCGCCGCCTTCTTCAGATTGGCCGCCGTGGGCTTCAGGCGCATACGCTCCACACAATGGCGGCCCTCAAAGACGAAGCCGATTTCGATGGACGACTCCGACGCCGGGCGCACACCCTCGAATCCCGTGCTCATGGGCGGCTCCGTTCAGTTCACCACGGCCTGGTCCAGGCGCAGCGCGCCACGGCCGGCATCCAGGGTGACGCGCGCGCCCAGCGGCAGCATGAGGTTGGGATTCCAATGGCCACTGGGCCATCCGGCCAGCACCGGCACCCCCAGGCCCTGCAAAGCCTCGCGCAGAATGGGCCAATACACGCTCTGGCCGGCTGGGTCGCTGCCCGGCGCGCCGCGCGTGAAATTGCCCACCAGCACGCCGGCCACGCCGTCGAACTTGCCGGCCGCGGCCAGCTGCGAGAGCATGCGGTCGACCCGGGGCGGCAATTCATTGACGTCCTCGATGAAAAGAATGGCGCCCCGGGTATCGATCTCGTCGTCCGTGCCCATCAGCGCGCAGATCAAGGCGAGATTGCCGCCGGCCAGCCGGCCGCTGGCCTGTCCGGGCGCCAGCGCGATCACCTGGCTGGACGGCGGCGCCTCGATCCAGCTGCCCGCGCCCAGCTGGCCGCCCAGCATGGCCCAGGCCAGGCTTTCGGTCGGCTCGTCGCGGCCTTGGATGAAGTCCTGGCCCAGCATGGGCCCATGGAAGGTCACAAAGCCCGCCCGCCGCTGCAAGGCCAGGTGCAGCGCCGTGATGTCGCTATAGCCGATGAAGGGCTTGGGATGCTGGCGGACCAGCGCGTAGTCGATCTGGTCCAGCAGGCGCCAGGAGCCGAACCCTCCCTGCAGGCACCAGACGGCGCCGACCTCCGGCGCGGCGAAGGCGGCGTGCAGCTGCGCCAGCCGCAGGCTGTCAGGGCCCGCCAGATAATCATAGGGCGCGTCCATGCGCGCGCCCACCAGCAGCCGGGGCTCGTAGCCGCGGCCGGCCAGCCACTGCGCGGCGTCCTCGGCCGCCCCGTCTGCCGCCGAGGCCGGCGCCACCACGGCCACCACCGAGCCGGGCCTGAGCGCCGGCACCGCGCGCGCCCCGGGAAGGGGCGGCGCGGC
>NZ_LRUJ01000061.1 GCF_001548475.1 Bordetella hinzii LMG 13501 | reverse complement strand
CAACAGCACCGTGGCGCGGCCGGCCTGGCCGCCCACCACGCGCAGGCCGCCGCGCAGCGCCGTCCGGCGGCGCCAGGCCTGCACGGCGGGCAGTTGGGCGCGCGCCTGCGCCTGGCCGTCGAACACCAGTCCATCGCCGGCGAGGGCCGCCGTCCAAAGCCAGCGGGCATCGTGGCGCGTGCCGGCATACGCCAGCACCGGCGCCAATTCGCGCAGCCGCGCATCCTCCTCGGCCAGCCAGTCGGCGCGGCCGTCCCACCAGGCCAGCGAAGAGACCGTCCAATCAAAGCCCGCTTCGCGGCGCGCAGCCACCTCGTCCGGGGTCATGCCCGGCGTCCAGGCGATGGCGCGCGCGCCGGGCTGTGCGGCGCGCAGGCCGGCCAGCAGGGCGCGCCAGACGCAAGGCGACAGCCGCGCCGGCGAGGTGAAGGCAAAGCCGGCCACCCCCTGGGCCACCCAAGCGGCCAGGCGTTCGCGCCAAGCCTCGATAAAGGCTTCGGGCGGCGTGGCGCGCAGCTCGCGCGTGTGCAGCGCCATGCGCGGCAGGCGCGGATCCAGCGCGGGGTCGGCCTCCTGGGGCCGCAGCCACTCGGGACGCGCTGTGGCCGGCACGGCGTCGGCGGCCACGCGGTCCAGCCCGAGTTCGAGATAGCACGCCAGCCCGGCGCGGCGCAAACGGGCCGCCGCCTGGCCGAGCTGCTCGGCCAGGGAGGATGACCCGTCCTGCGCCGCATCGGCGTCCCGGGGCGCGCCCGGCCAGCGGCCGCCGCGCCAAGGCACGGGCACGAGCACCGCGCCGGCGGCGCAGGCGCTCCAGTCGGCGGCCTGCTCGACAGCGGCGGCCAGCGAAGGCAGGCGCACAATGCAAGGCGGCTCGGTCGGCATCCGTCCTCCCTAGATGCCCTGGATGGCCGGGGCGGCGCCGGGCGCCGGGCTGCGCGCCTGGCCGCGCGCCGTGGCGCGGGCGCCCGGCTCGGCCTCGGCGGGGCGCCCGAGCAGGCTGGAGAACAGGCGCAGATAGCCTTGCACGGCTTGAGGCCAGCCGAAGTCGGCCAGCATGGCGTTGCGCTGCATGACGCGCCAGATGGCGGCATCGTCGTAAAGCGCCAGCGCCCGCCGCAGCACGGCCAGCACGGCCTCGGCATCGCCGCCATCGAACAGCAGGCCGGTGGCGCTCATCATGGCCACCCGCGGCGCGTCCGGCCCGGGGTCCTGTATGGTGTCGACCAGGCCGCCGACCGGCGTGGCCAGGGGCAAGGTGCCATAGCGCATGGCGTACAGCGGCGTCAGGCCGAAAGGCTCGAAGCGGCTGGGATGCCACAGCGCGTCCGCGCCGGCCTGCAACTGGTGCGCGGCCGCCTCGTCATAACCGATGCGCGCGCCCATGCGCCCGGGATAGGCATCGGCCAGCTGCCGCAAGGCCTGCTCGAACCCGGCGCCGCCGCGCCCCATAACGGCGAACTGCAGGCGCGGCAGGGCGTCCAGGGCCCGGGGCAGGGCGGCCACGGTCAGGTCGGCCATCTTTTGTTCGGTCAAGCGGCTGCACGACACCACCAACAGCGCCGAAGGGTCGGGCTGCAGGCCGAAGGCCTGCTGCACGCGGGTCTTCCAGCGGCGCTTGTTCGCCAGCGACGACGCATCGAAGCCGGCCTCGCCCAGATGCGGGTCGCTGGCGGGATTCCAGAGCGCGGTATCCACGCCATTGGGCAGGGCGAGAAAATCCTCGCCGCGCGCGCGCAGCTCGCCGTCCAGTCCACAGCCATGGCGGGCGGTAAGAATTTCCCGCGCATAGTGATGGCTGACCGTCGTGACCTTGTCGGCATGCAGGATGCCGGCGCGCAGGAAATTCAGCCGGCCCCAGGCAATGAGGCCGGCCGCCTCGGCCTGGGCGGGCGCCAGGGACAGTGCGGGCAGGCAGGCGGCGTCGAAACTGCCCTGGAAGGCCAGGTTGTGGACGGTGAACACCGTGCGCACGCCGGGGGCGGCCTGGCGGACCAGCCAGGGCGCCAGGCCGGCGTGCCAGTCATGCGCCTGCACGATGTCCGGCGGCGCCAGCCCGGGCAGACCCCGGGCGATGGCCGCCGCCGCATGGGCCAGGGCCGCGTAGCGCAGGGCATTGTCCGCATAGTCCCGGCCCTGTTCGTCCACATAGCAGCCGGGCCGGTCGTAGAGCGCCGCGTTTTCCAGCAACAGGCAGGGCAGGCCGGTGCTGCGGCAATGGCCCAGCAACAGGCGGGCCGGCCCGCCGGGCAGGTCCGGCAGCGCCCAGCTGCGGCGCAGGCGCAGCCGCTGCCGCGTGCCCCGGTAGGCGGGCATCAGCAACTGCAGCGGCAAGCCCCGTTGGCGCAAGGCTTGCGCCAGCCCGGTCACGGCATCGGCCAGGCCGCCGGTCTTGGCCAGCGGATAGGCTTCGCCGGCCACCGACAGGATCCGGGCCGGCGGGGTCCGGACCGATGGCGGATAGGCGGGCCGAAGGAAATCCCCCGGCCGGATACCGCCGTCGCGGGCAAGGCTTGCGCTTGGGTACGTCGTCATGCTGGCTCCCTGTGCGGGCCGGCATGGCCCAGCCCACACAGGAGCAAGTGGCGTGCCTGGCGCGGCTCAGTCTGCCGCGCGGCTCGGGCGCACCGCCCGCTCGACCGGCAGCAGGGCCACGCCGCGCGCCTCGAAGGCGCGCAGAATGCCGAAATTGATGCCCTGCTGGATGTCCATGTAGCGGTTGTAGTCCGCGCTCATGACGTAATAAACGGCCTCCAGTTCGAGCGCCCAGTCGCCGAAGCGGGCGATATGGGCCCGGTCGTAGCGGGTGGCCGGCTGGGATTCGATCTGCGCGCGCACGTCGCCGGGAAGCTGCTGCAGGGTATCGACGGGCGTGCCGTAAGGCACGCGCAGGGTAAAAACGATGCGCCGCTGCTCCATGCGCTTGTAGTTCTGTATGGTCTGCTTGAGCAGTTCGGTATTGCTGCACACGATCTGCTCGCCGCCCAGGCTGCGGATGCGCGTGGTCTTCAGGCCAATGTGCTCGATGCTGCCGGCCACCTGGCCGAACACGATGAAATCGCCCACTTCGAAAGGCTTGTCCAGCCCGATGGAGATCGACGCGAACAGATCGCTCAGGATGGTCTGCACGGCCAGCGCGACGGCCACGCCGCCGATGCCCAGGCTGGCCACCAGGGCGGTGATGTTCACGCCCAGGTTGTCCAATACCGCCAGCAAGGCCACGACCCAGACCACGGTGCGCAACAGCCAGGACAGCAGGGTGGTGGTCACGCGGCTGGCCCGCGCGCGGGCGCCCACGATCCCGAGCGCCGACAGGCAGGCGATATCCAGCCACAGCGCCAGCTGCACGGCCAGCAGCGCAAACCACAGATGCGTGTCCACCCAGCCCGCCCAGGGGAAGACGGCGGCGCTGGCGCGCAGGCCGATCAGCAGGGCCAGCACGGCCAGGATGGCACGGTTGCTGCGCGCCAGCACGGCCAGCAGCGCTTCGGCGTAGGGATAGCCGCCGTCGGCCACGCGCTGGCTGACGCGCCGGCGCAGGGCGCCGATGAGCATCATGATGACCGCATAGATCAGCACCGCCAGCGCCACGGCGGCCAGCCAGGCGCCCCATACCGCGCTATAGCGGTCATAGAACTCGGCCACCGTCATGACTTGCGCCCGCGCAGCACGCTGATGTTGCCGTCGGCCTCGATATAGGCGCGCCGCACCTCGCTCAGGTGCTCCACGCCCTTGAGCCGCAATTCACTCATCAGTTCTTCTTCGGTGATGTACTCGCGGCGCAGATTGCGCCGCGCGATGACGCCGTCGCGCACCAGGCAGATGCGGTCGCTGGACAACAGCCGGGCCAACAGCGGCACGGAATACGTCAGCCGGTCCACGATCACGGTCCAGCCCACGATGGTCGCCACCAGCAGCATGCCGTCGGTCACCGAGGTGTAGTCGCCCGCCATGCCGTTCTGCGCCGCGTCGGCGATCAGCACCAGCACCAGCATGTCCGCCACGCCCAGCGAGCCGATATCGCGCCGCCCCGCGACCCGCAGCAGGATGAAGATGAACCAATACATCGCCGTGCCGCGCACCAGGATTTCCAGGGGCGGCACGGAGAAGGCGAACATTTCCGGCCAGTCGGGGCTCGTGAACAGATTCATGGCGCTTTCCTCGGACAATGACGCTTGCGGAAGCGGGCAAGTGGCGTGCCCGGCGCTAGGCGGCCGCCTTCAGCCAGAGGGCGTGGTAGTGCACGATGCGCATGATGGCGTAGTCGGCCGCGAAGCAGCGCACGGCATTGCGCCCGCCCTCGAAGCGGCGGGTCTCGACAAAGACTGCGGGCTCGCGGCCCGGCGCCCGCAGCAGCCAGGCATAGCACTGGGTGCCGGGCGCGACCCCGTCGGCCTGCCCGTCGGCCACGCCGGTATTGGCCACGACCACATTGGCGCGGGCGCGTTCGGCGGCGCCCAGCGCCATGGCCCGGGCCACCGCGGTGCTGGTCAGGTTGTGGCGCCTGAGCACCTCCCCGGGCACGCCCAGGCAATGGCGCTTGGCCTCGGGAGAATAGACGACGAAGGCGCATTCCAGCAGGGCGCCCGCGCCGGGGATCTCGGCCAGCCGCGAGGCGATCAGGCCCGCCGTGCAGGACTCGGCCGTGGCCAGCGTCAGGCCGTGCCGGCTCATGTACTGGGCCACGTTTTCGGTTTCTGTCATGAGAGCTCTCCGGGCAGGCCGCCGCCGACGCGCGCGCCGGTCACCATTTCGGTCACCCAGTTCAGCAGCACCGAGGCATAGGCCCGCTGGGCCGGCTTTTCGGTCAGCGCATGGTCGGCGCCGTCGATGATGCGATGCGTGAGCGAATGGGCGCGCCGGAAGGCGCTGCGGTAGCTCATGATGGTTGAATGCGGGATGTAGTCATCATGCTCGGCCTCGACGATAAGCACGTCGCCCGCGAATCCCGCGCAGGCCGTCAGGGCGCGGTTGCCCTCCGGCTCCACATGGCCGCTGCGATAGGCGCGCAGCACGTCGCGGTTGAGCTGGTTCTTGGGCATGAACCATTCATCGTCGCGGTATAGCGCCGGCACATGCAGGGCCAGCCAGCGCACCTTGCGCAGGCTGGATAGGATAGCCGCCAGATAGGCGCCGTAGCTGCTGCCCACCACCGCGACCTCGCCGCTGTCGATGGCCGGATGGGCGGCCAGGCGGTCGTAGGCGGCCATGACGTCGCGCAGATTGTCATCGCGCGACACCCGCTGGCGCCTCGCCTCGGTGGCGGCGTGGCCGCGCAGGTCGAAGGTCAGGCAGACGCAACCCAGCGCGGCGATACCGCGCGCGCGCACCAGGTCAAAGGACTGGCTGCCGCCCCAGCCGTGGATGAACAGCACGCCCGGCACCTTGCTGCGCGGCGTGAGGAAGGTGCCGTCCAGGGCCTCGTCGGCCACCGCTATCCGAACAGTATCACTCTGCGCCACCATCGCCCGCTCCCAGTATGCCGCCCGACTTGGTGATATGGCCGACGGCGCTGTCCTCGCCGCGATACACCAGGTCGGCGCGCGGCGGTTCTTCATCGGGAGCGCCGTAGCGTTCGCGCGTATACGCATGCACTTCCCGCGCCTCGGGCTGCTGGTCCAGGAAGCGCAGCGCCGCCAGCTCGGCGATGCTGGCGCCTCCGGCGCGCCACGACTGCTCCAGCACGCCGGCGCGGCTGTCCGCGCCGATGGCCACGTCGTAGTTGCGGCGCGAGGCATAAAGCTGCGGATACGCGGCATTGACGGCCCGGTCATAGCGCAAGGCCAATTCGACGGCGCGCCGCTGCGCCGGCGGCAGGTCCGCCGCGGCCAGTTCGCCGGGGCCGCCCCGCAGGCAGCGCAGGCGCGAGCCGCCGTAGACAGGCGCGCCATGGTTGTCGACCGTGAGTTCCTGGGTCCCGATATAGGCCAGGCGATGCTCGCCGACCTCGCACCAGCCCACGCTATAGGTCATGGGCTCGTCCAGGTTTTCCTCCAGGACCAGGCCGCGCTCGCACAGGCCGGGCTCGGCCAGCGCTTCGCGCAGCGCCTGGCTGTCGCGCACCAGCGACTGGCCGCGGCCGGCGCTGGCAAAGGGCGACTTCAGGCGCACCGGGCCGTCCCGCAGCAGCGCCAGCCCCGCCTGCCAGGCGTCTTCGGCGCAGAAAACGGTGTAGCCGCGCAGCACGGCGTCGCCCAGCTCGGCGGCCAGCCCGCGGGCCCAGCCGGGCGGCGCGGCGCGCGAATCGCGCCACAGGCCATGGCTGATGGCCTTGGTGGCCACGAAAGCCCGCGGAACCACGCCGCCATAGAGCTGGCGGGCGTCCCGTATGCCCAGGCGCTGCGTGCGCCAGCTGCCCACCAGGCTGCGGTCGGGCACGTAATAGCAGCGGTCGTGGCTGCGCTGGCGGCTGGGCCGGTAAGGCTCCAGCAGGCGGCATTGCAGCAGCTCGGAAAGCTTGCGCGCCAGACAGAGCTGCGTGGCGATCTCATGCTCGGAAGCCTGGCGCCGCCGGGGATAGGCGACAACCCAGGCCGGAGCGGAAAGGGCGGATGGCGTCATGCCGCGGCGGTCAGCAAGCGCCATGCCCGCGCGCGCCGCGCGCCGCCGGGCACGCCGCTTGCCACCGGGTCGGCAGATCCCTTACTGGAGCGTCCCGATGCCGCTTGCCAAGGAAACCCTCAGCGCCGTGCTGAACACGCCCGCCTCCCGCCTGACCGCGGCGGTCAACCTGCAATGCATGCAACTGCCGCCGAGGCTGCGCGCCCGGGTGGAGCACAGGCTGGCGCGGCTGTGCGCCATGCGCTGGAGCGCGCGCCTGTGGCAGCGCGACGCCACGCTGTGGACCGGCGCCGACGAAGACCGCTGGCTCGGATGGATAGACCCCTGGCAGCAGGCCAATGTCATGCGGCGCTACCAAGGGCTGTGCGCGCGCCTGCGCGGCCAGGGCCAGACCGATGCCGTGGTGCTGGGCATGGGCGGGGCCAGCCTGGGCGCCCAGGTGCTGGCCCGCTCGTTGCGCCCGGCGCAGGACGGCCTGCGCCTGCATGTGCTGGACTCGACCGATCCCGACGAGGTGCGCGCCCTGCAGGCCCGCCTGCCGGCGGCCAGCACGCTTTACCTGGTCGCGAGCAAATCCGGCAGCACCCTGGAATCCGCCTTGCTGGCGCGCCATTTCCATGCGCGCGCGGTCGCCAGCGTCGGGCGCGCGCGGGCGGGGCGGCATTTCTGCGCCATCACCGATCCCGGCAGCCCCTTGCAGGCGCAGGCCGAGGCGCTGGGCTATGCGGCGGTCTTCCTGGGCGACCCGACCATTGGCGGCCGCTATTCGGTACTGTCACCTTTCGGCATGGTGCCCCTGGCCCTCATGGGTCACGATCCCATCGCCTTCCTGCGCGAGGCGCATGTCATGCGCGGCTATTGCGGTCCCAAGGGCAGGGGCAATGCCAATCCCGGTCTGAAACTGGGTGCCTTGCTGGGCGAGGCCGCCCTCATGGGCCACGACAAGATCACCTTGCGCACCACGCCGGACTTGGCGCCCTTGGCCGACTGGCTGGAGCAGTTGTTGGCCGAATCCACCGGCAAGAATGGACGCGGGCTGGTGCCCGTGCGCGGCGAGGGGCCGGCCAGGGCCTATGGCGCGGACCGCCTCTTCGTCGAACTCAACGGCCCGGGCCGGCGGCCGGCCGACGCCCCATCGCCGGCCGGCCACCCCGTGCTGCGCATCGATATCGATTCGCCGCAAAGCCTGGCCCAGGAGTTCTACCGCTGGCAGTACGCCACCGCCGTGGCCGGCCACATCCTGGGCGTGCATCCCTTCGACCAGCCCGACGTCGAAGCCACCAAGACGCGCGCGCGGGCCTTGCTCGCCCAGCCGCTCATGCCGGCGCGGGGCCAGCGCTATGGCAGCCTGCTGGTCGAGACCGACGACGAACCACGGGCCGCGATGGCGCGCTGGCTGGCCGCGCAGCCGGAAGGCTATTTCGCCCTGCTGGCCTATCTGCCGCGCAACCCCACGACCGAAACGGCCTTGGCGCGCTGGCAGCGCCTGCTGAACCAGGCCCAGCCGCGTCCCGTCACCGCGGCCTTCGGACCGCGCTATCTGCACTCTTGCGGACAGGCGCATAAGGGCGGCCCGCCGACAGGGGCCTATCTCTTCATCCGCATGGCGGCCTATCCGCCGGGCGAGGACGGCCAGCCTGAGCCCTTGGCCGCCTGCCACGCCGCCCAGGGCGAGGCCGATATGCGCGAGCTGCGGGCCCGCGGCCGGCCTTGCATCGCCATCCGCTGCACGGCCGGCCTGGCGGAAGCGGTGGCGGACATCTCGCGCCTGTTGAGCGCCGCGCTGGCCGAGGCCGGGCTCAGCCGCGACGCGGCCTCGTCCGGCGCCATGCCCGCGCCGCCTCCAGCAAGCCGAAGCCTGGCAGCGCCAGCGCCAAGGGCATGAAGAAGTAGATGGCGCGATAGGCCAGCACGGCGGCCAGGACTTCCGAGCCCGGCAGCCGGCCGGCCAGCGCGGCGACGAACAAGGCCTCCGTGGTGCCCAGGCCGCCGGGAATGCGCACGATCAAGGCCGCGAAGCTGGCGCACAGCATCACGCCCAGCACCAGCGCGTAGGGCACGCGAGCCTGCAGCAGCAAGTACAAGGCCAGGCCCATGGACGCCCAGGATGCCGCGGCGATTCCCGCCTGCGCCAGCGCTACCGGCAGCGAGGGCAGCACCACACGCCAGCCGCGCAGCGTCCAGCTGCGTCCCGGCGAGCGCCAGCAGGCCCAGGTGTAGGCCGCGCTGGCGGCCGCCAGGCCCAGGCCCAGCAGCCGGCCCGCGCCGCCGGGCAAGGGCGGCGGCACCACCCCGGCCAGCAATAGCAGCCCGGCCAGCCAGCCGAAGCCCAGCCAGTTGGATACGGCCGAGAACAAGGCCACGCGCGTGGGCAGCGACTTGCGGCAGCCGAGGCGCCCGTAGAGGCGCAGCCGGGCGCCCAGGCCGCCCACCAGCACCCCGAGATTGAGATTGAGGGCATAGCTCATCATGGCGATGCCGGCCACCTGCCAGGCCGGCAGCCGGTGCCCCAGGTAGTGGCGGCCCAGCAAGTCCAGGCCGGCATAGGCCAGATAGCCGCCCAGGGTGGCGGCCAGCGCCCAGGCAGCCGCCTGCGCGGGGATGCCGCGCAAGGCGCGCCCGACCTCGTGCCAGGCCACGCCGCGCGCATAGTGATAGAGCAGGGCGGCCACGGCGCACAGCAGCAGCGGCAGCAGGACGCGGCGCCAGCGCCGCCAGCGGGGCCGGCGGCTCATGGTTCCGCCGGGGCGGGCACCCGGGCAAGCCGGGGCTTGTGAGCCGGCAGGCTGCCGGCCCAGGACGGCACGCGCCGCAGCACGTGATACACCACCACCCCCGCCCACAGCCGGCGCAGCGACCAGGCCTTGCCGGGCCGGGGCGGCACCCGGCGGCAGTCTTCGGCCAGCAAGCGCTCCAGGCTCTGGCGCAGCTGCCGGTTCAGCGCCGGATCGCGCACCCAGACATTGGCCTCGAGATTCAGCGCCAGGCTGAAGGGATCCAGGTTGCTCGATCCCACCGTCGACCACGCATCATCGAAGCAGGCCACTTTGGCGTGCAAGGGGCGGCGGGCGTACTCATGGATCTCCACCCCGGCATCAAGCAGGTAGTCGTAGATCATGGTCGAGGCCAGGCGGGCCAGGCGCATGTCGGGCTCGCCCTGCAGGATGAGCCGCACCCGCAGCCCGCGGCGCGCCGCGCCGGCCAGGGCGCGCAGCAGCCGGTAGCCCGGGAAGAAATAGGCATTGGCGATCAGGACGTCCCGCGTCGCGGCCCGCAGGCTGGCGCGATAGCCGCGTTCGATGTCATCGCGATGGCGTTGGTTGTCGCGCACCACCAGGCTTGCCGCGCCCTCGCCATCCCGCCGGGCCGGGCCGGGCAGGGGCGGCGCGCCCGGCATGCGCAGCGCATTGCGCATGAAGGCGGCGATCTGCAGGCACAGGGGCCCCTCGATACGCAGGGCATAGTCCTGCTTGGCCTGGGCGCCATAGTCGCTCAAATGGTCCTCGGAGAAGTTGATGCCGCCCACGAAAGCGATACGGTCGTCGACCGCCAGCAGCTTGCGGTGCATGCGGCGAAAGACGTGGGTGCGCATGCCCATCAGGCGCGGGCGCGGGTCGAACAGATGCACCCGCACGCCGGCCCGGGCCAGGGCGCCCAGAAATGCCTCGCCCAGCGCATCGGAGCCATAGCCGTCCAGCGTCAAGTCCACCGACACGCCGCGTCCGGCCGCCGCGATCAGCGCCTGCTGGATGCGCCGGCCCACGCTGTCGTCGAACAGGATGAAGGTCTCGGCCAGCACCGAATGGCGGGCCTCGGCGATGGCCGCTTCGACGGCCGGAAACAGCGCCTCGCCGTTCTCGAGCAAGACATAACGGTTATCTGTCCGCGGCGCCGCGCTCATAGGGCGATCTCCGCTGACAGCGGGACGTGGTCGGACAAGCGGCTCCAGACGCGCGACGCCTGCGGCTGGGGCCGCGAGCCGCGTACGCCGCGCACGTAGATGCGGTCCAGGCGCAGGAAAGGCCAGATGGCCGGATAGCTGCGCGCCGGACGGCCGAAATGCCGCGTGAAGACTTCCTGGGCGCCGCAGCGCGCCAGCATGCGGTTGGCGCGCAGGCGCCAATCATTGAAATCGCCGGCGATCAGCAAGGGTTCGTCCAGCGGAATGCGGTGCGTCGCCAGGTCGCACAACTGCTGCAATTGCAGGCGGCGGTGACGCTCGCGCAGGCCCAGGTGCACGCACACGGCATGCAGCGGCGTGGGCAGATGAGGCGGACGCAGCACGCAGTGCAGCAGGCCGCGCGGCTCGGGCCCGGCGATGCTGATGTCATGGTTGACATAGCTGGCGATGGGATAGCGCGAGAGCACCGCGTTGCCGTGGTGGCCCTCGGGATAGACGGCATTGCGGCCATAGGCGTAGTCGCTCCACAGCGTATCGGCCAGGTATTCGTATTGCGACAGCGCCGGCCAGCCGGGCAGGGTCTGGGCGTGGCCCATATGAGCGCCCACGACCTCCTGCAGAAAGACAATGTCCGGCGCGGCCTGGCGCAGCGCGGCGCGCAGGTCCTGCAACATGAAACGCCGGTTGAAGCTGGTAAAGCCCTTGTGCGTGTTGACCGTGAGCAGCGTCACGGCCGGGCCGCCGCCATCGCTCGCGCGGTGCATGCCGCCTCCCGTAAACCCGCCCATACCGCAAGCCGCGTGCCCGGCTCAGTGCGGCGCATAGTAGCGGGCCAGGGCGCGGATCTCCTCATCGGTCAGGCGCTGGGCAAAGGCGCGCATCACACCGTCCTCGTCATTGGCGCGCGCGCCGCTGCGCAAGGCCTGCATCTGCGCCACGAAATAGGCCTCGGGCTGGCCGGCCAGCCTGGGCAGCGATTCGCCTTCTCCCCGCCCGGCCGCGCCATGGCAATTGGCGCAGGCGGGCAAGGCGCGCGGACCGTCGCCTTCGCGGTCCAGCCGATAGGCCGGCCCCTGGTCGGCCGGCGACGGCCGCGAGGCCGGCCCTGGCAAGCTGGCGTAATACGCGGCCAGCGCCGCGATATCGGCCTCGTCCAAGGCCTGAGCGACGCTGTTCATCAAGGCCTGCTGGCGGCTGCCTGAGCGGAAATCGAACAGCTGCTTGGCCAGATAGCGCGCCGGCTGGCCCGCCAGGTCGGGAAACTGCCCGGCAGGGTTGGCCGCCTGGCCATGGCAGGCCGAGCAGGCTTGCACGCCCCGGCTCGCCTGCCCGGTGAGCGCGAGCTGCTTGCCCCGGTCGATATCGGCCTGGCGCAGGCTGGCCTCCCAGGGCGTAGCCGGCGCCACGAAGCCGCTGCGCGGCGCGGGCGGGGCCGTTGCCTTGCGCGCCGGCGCGGCCGGCGGGGCGGGGGCCTGGGGCGGGGCCGGCGCCTGGACGGCGGGCGGCGGGCCGGCGATGCGATTGTCGGCCCAGATGCGATAGAGGGTGGCCGCCAGCGGCAGGACCACGCCGGCCAGCATCAGGCCCAGGACGACGGCGATTCCGTGGCGTTTCATGATGTGATGTCCACCAGGGGGCCGGGCCGGCGCAGATACTCCCCTTTGATGTGGTCGGCGATCCAATATGCCGTCGCGCCCACCGTGCCGGTCGGGTTGTAGCCGGAGTTCTGCGGAAACAGCGCCGCGCCGGTCACGAAGACATTGGGCACGTCCCAGCATTGTCCGTAGCGGTTGACTACGCTGGTGCGCGGATCATCGCCCATGGCCGCGCCCCCGGTCAGGTGCGTGGACTGGTAGGCGGTCGCCGTGAACGGTTTTTTGCGCGGCCCCGGTTCACTGCGGATCACGCCCTGCATGGCCCGGCCGATTTCGTCGGCCCGCGCTGTCAAAAAGCGCGACATGCGCAGGTCGTTGTCCGGGAAATCGTAGGTGATGCGCAGCAGCGGCAGGCCCCAGGCATCGCGATAGGTCGGATCGAGGCTGAGATACGCGCCGCGCCAGGGCTGGGCCGCGCCGGTCACGGTGATCGACGCCGAATGGTTGTAGAAGCGCCGCACCGCCTGCTTCCAGGCCGCGCCCCAGGCCGGCGTGTCGGACGGCACGGGGTGATAGCTGATGGGCGCGCCGCTGACCACCTGTATCTGGAGATAGCCGCCGCCCACAAAGCCCAGCGGCCCGTGGTCGAAGTTGTCGGCGCTGAAATCGTCCATGGTGACGGCCGCCGCGCCGGCGCCCATGAAAGGGTTCAGGTGGATGGACTCGTCGAAGAACAGGCCCACGCCCGAGGTGGTCTGGTGGGTATAGTTGCGCCCCACCGTGCCCTGGCCGGTCCGGGGATCATAGGGGCGGCCGATGCCCGAGAGCAGCAACAGGCGCACATTGTTGATCCCGAAGCCGCACAGCACCACCAGCTCGGCGGGCTGGAAGCATTCGGCGCCGGCGGCGTCCACATAGGTCACGCCACGCGCGCGCTTGCGGTCGGCGGCCAGCTCGACGCGCAGGACGTGCGCGCCGGTGCGCAGCTCGAAGCCGGGCAGCTTCATGGCGGCCGGCAGGATGCACACCTGGGGCGACGCCTTGGAGAAGTGCTCGCAACCGAAATTGGAACAGAACCCGCAATAGACACAGGCGCTCATGGGCAGCCCTTCCGAATTGACATAGGGCCGGGTGCACAGCGCCGAGGGCTGGACATAGGGGTGGTAGCCCAGCTTGCGCGCCGCCTCGCCGAACAAGGCCGAGGCATAGGGCACCTTCATGGGCGGATTGGGATAGGGTCTGGACCGCCAGGGCTCGAAGGGATTGCCGCCCTCCTGGCGCTGTCCCTTGAGATTGCCCGCCTGGCCGGAGGCCCCGATCAGATAATCGAAGCGGTCGAAGCTCGGTTCGAGCTCGTCATAGCTCAGGGGCCAGTCCTGGCAATCGAGTTCGGCGTCGAAAATATCCGCTCCATAGCGCTCCGTGTAGTGGCTGCGCATGCGGAAGTCGGTCGGGTCAAAGCGATAATAGGCGCCCGACCAATGATTGCCGGCGCCGCCCAGGTGCGTGCCCGGATAGGCGAACTGCCAGCGCCGCATCGGCAGGGCGCGCTGGCCGTCGTGGTTGCGGAAGGTGAAGGTCTCGGTCGCGGCATTCTGGTGCAGGGCGTGGCGCCGCACATACTTGAGCTCGTCATGCACGGCGGGCCCCTGGAAGTCGGGCGAAGGCCAGCGCGGCTCGCCGCGCTCCAGGACAACGACCTGCCGGCCGGCGGCGGCCAGTTCCTTGCCGATGATGGCGCCGGTCCAGCCGCCGCCGACGATAACCACATCCCGGGCGGGCAGGACCTTAGCCATGGCCGCCGCCCGCGGCCCGGTGGCCATCCGCGATCGATACCGGTTCGCCGCGCCAGACCGCGCCATGGCGCTCGATATCCTGCGCAAAACTGGCGTAGGCGCCGGGGAAACCCACCAGGCGCCAGCCGGCCATGCCGGCATTGCCGCCATGGATGGGGTCGCAGAAATAGCCTTCGATGGTGGCGTCCAGCAGGGCCTGGAACAAGATTGGCGCGGGCACGGCGTCCAGGTCCAGCTCGCCTTGCTGCATACGCATCAGCCAACGGTCCTGGCGCTCCGGCGGCAGGCCGGCGAATGCCTGGCCCTCGGCCGCCCGCAAGGCCTGGTCCAGCTCCGCCAGGCCGCGACGAAACAGCTGCGCCGGCGTCAGCGCCAGTTGGTAGCCTTGCTCCGGCGTACCGGAAAAAAATGGACCCTGGCGGTAGAAATGATCCCCGGCCCCCCAGGCGCCGGCCAGCTGGCCGTCCAGGAAGGCGGTCACGCTCGCGTCCTTGCCGCCCGGGCCGTGCGCATCGCTGGGGATGAGGCGATCGGCGATCGCGTCCATCGCGGCGGCTTCCTCCTCGTTGAAAAAACGCAGCACGCGCGAGGCGGGCGGGTCGGCCGCGCCGGCCTGGCGCGCCACCCAGACGCCAGGCAGGGTGCTGACCAGGGCTTTCAGGACAGTGCGGCGGCCGGGGGCCGTTTCGTGATCTTGCCTCATGGGGACTCCTGGTATGCGCGCCTCGGGCACGGCGCCTGCGGTAGACGCTTCAGCAAGTCACTTGCCCGGCCCTCGCGGCCCCCTTTTGACGGAGACTGCCCATGCGTCCCACCCCCATGCTTTGCCTGGCCCTGGCCGCCATGCCCCTGGCCGCCGCCGCGGCCGACCCGCCGCGCACGCCGCCGGCGCCTTGCCCGCCCAGCCAACCGGGCTGCGCGCCGCCGGAGATGCCGCCGCCCAAGCAGCTGCCCGATGCGCGCTCGCCCCA
>NZ_LRUJ01000060.1 GCF_001548475.1 Bordetella hinzii LMG 13501 | reverse complement strand
GAAGTTGTACCCGCCACCGCCGGCTCCGCCGCCCCCGATTGCCTCGACCTCAATGGTTTCGGTGTAAGCGTCCGGGGTCCAAGTCGCGCTGGCCGTGATAACCGCCATATTGGTAAACGTCGGCACGCGGCAGTAGCGGTTGTTAGCGGTAGACCAGCGCATCCACCCGATACCTTCCACATACACTTGCCCGCAGTCGCCCGTTGGAAGGAGCGTCGCGTCGGAAAGCGGCTCGGTGAGCTGCCAGTTCGACCAGGTGTCGGCTTCCAGTCCCGGCATCTGGCGTCGGAACACGATGGGCCGATGCCTGTTCACCCGGCAGGTCAGGGTTTGGATAATATTGGTCGAGCCTATGGCGTCCACCCGCAAGGTCGCGCTCCGCGCGGAGGCAGGCGGAAAGTTCGCGGCTCCCGCCCCCGTCCAGGCTGCCGTTGTCAGGGCTGTCATGACAGTGGGATCGACCAGGCTGTTCAGATCAATCGGCGTCGACAAGTTCTGCCAGCGGGTATAGGCCGACAGCACATTGGCGTCAGCGACTCTGAGCCACGACTGCCACACGACGGCGCCTGCATTTCCGGAGCCCTCGCGCATCCACATGCCGCCATCACCCGAGGTCCGCAGCCCCCAGTAGAGCTGCACGGTGCTGATGCCGCTGGTGCCTGTACGCCGGATCATCATCAGTTGACCGGCATAGGCGGCGGCGGCAGCACCGCGAGGCCCGTTTGTAAAGTTGCCATTGATGGCGATAAAACCGGTTTCGCCATCGATGATGTTGAAGTCGTTGGCATAGCCCAGGACAGAGTGCAACGGCGTGAAGCCGCCAAGTCCGAAGGCTCCCACGGTCATCAGGCGCCCGGCAGTCTTATCGACCTGACTCGCCTGGATGCTGTCAGCCTGCAGCAACTCAACCCAAGACGACCAAACGCCGCTGGACAACTGGCGGGTGAATAAGCGGTTGGAATTGGATGACGTATATCTCTGTGCAACAGCAACAGGCGTCGTGCTGGAATTTTGAGCAACCGGAGAAACGACCTCCAACCAACCGGAGCTGGCTATCGGGAAATTGACACCGCTTGATGCTATCGAGGACGCTGGGATGCGCCAGACACCGCGGGTTTGATACGCATTTAGGTCAACTCCGTTGCCTGAGATGTCTCCGACGTACTGAAGCCCATTCGCCTCATAGAGCACCTCGTTCCACTGCCCCCACGTGCCATTGCTGAGGACTCGCCAGCCCATCCTCCCGTTGACGCAATTGGTCAGCACTTGCTTGCGATAGCCGTTGGACCGATGAATGATTTCGACCGTGCCGGCTGTACCCGACCAGGAAGGCGCGTTGAGCACTCCTGAGCTGAACAAATAGAACCCCGCCGGCACGGTCGTGTCGTTCAGATCGCTCACCGTGGGACTAGCCTGTGTACCAAAGAAGCCCAGACCAAACGCCCGTGCGTCGATACGCTGCCAATCCTGCCAGGTGTTGCCGCCGCTATAGCGGCGGATTAGCAGTGGATTCGAATTGACAGCCCCTGTCACCATCATCCAGCCGTCTGTGCTGTTGAATCGCAGCCAGAGAATCGCGCCATTGTTCCCCGTTACAACCGGGAAGTTCGCTACGGTCGAGTCGAATCGATAGATGCCGCTGGGAGGGAGATTGGCTGTCGCATTGAAATCCAGAGGCGGCCAGTTCTGCGGCGCGATGGCGCCGAGCCCGAAGGTCTGCGGATCCACCTGCCGCCACTCCCCCCAGGCATTGGAGAATTGACGGACATACACCCTGGGACCGGACCCGGTTTGCAGGACCAGATAGCCCGCGGCCGAGCCTGTGCGGACCCAAAGAATGGAGCCGGAAGTCTCGCCAGGCGGCCTGTTGCTGGTGGCGGAGGTAAACGAATAGAAGCCGGTCCCCGGCAATGTCGTGGCGCCCAGATCCCCGCCCGGCCACAACGGAGCCGTATTCGATCCGAGTCCGAAGGCCCCTTGCCCACTTACGGCCAATCGCAGGACTGCGCCAGCGGCCTCATCCAGCGCGCCTGTTTGCAAGCTGCTTGTCGGTACCGCTGCCGTCACTCGCTGATCGAGTTCAGCGAAATTCTGATTCGCCGTCGTAAAGGCGTCACGCAGCTTGGCTCCCGTGCCATCGTTGGGCGCCTGGCCAGTATTGATAGTTTGAATAGCCATTATGGTTTGAACACCTGATCAAAAGTCACCGAAAGCGAGTACATATCGCCCCCCATGGCCACAAGGCCATATTGCGCCGCCCGGTAGTAACCCGGCTCGCCCAAGGGCGGCGTCCACAAAAAGGCTTTATGGCCCCCATGGCGGTCCAGAAAGGCCTTGATCGGGCTCATCTGTGCCGAAGCGCCGACGAACTCCAAAGGCCAGGACTCCGAGCGGTTGTTGATCCCATCAGCCGCCGTCTGGACATAGCCGTCGCCGAATTGCGCTGCCAAAACGCGGAACTTGATCTCCCCCTGGGGGTTGACGCGTGGAGACCATTCGAAGGATTCATAGGCCATCAATACGCTCCATCGAGTTGTTGGTTGTTCGCTTTCCAGTTCAGGCCGCCTACCCGGAACGAACGAGCGAGCTCTTGCTGGACATAGGCGCGCACGACATCACCCAGGCCGCGCCCGAAACCCTCCGGACCGCCCTTGGCCTCGGTCGCTGCGTTGCCATCGCCCTGCACATAGACATTGACCTCGACGCCTCCGACGGAAGCCTGACCGCCCTCTCGCGCCGTGGGAAAAGAGACCCTTACGCCCAGCGAGCCATCGCCTCCCCGCTCCAGCGGCATGATGGCCTCAGGACCGGCCTCGCCCATGAGTCCCATCGGAAAGGCCACCGGGCCACTGACGACTGAATTGGTGAAGGCGCCGCCGCTGGCAAAAGGAATCAGGCGACCGCCCGCGAAGGCCCCGCCCTTGGCGAAACCCAGCCAGCCGATGACTGAGGTGAGCATCCCGCCCAGGAGTCCGCCCGCGTCCCCCTTGCCGCTGCCCCCGGATAGCAAGTCTCCAAAGAGCGCCTTGCCGATCTGAGCGGCCGCCGCATCGGTGGCCATGCGGGTAAGTGTCTGCAGAAAGGATTGCCCCATGCCCGCAAACTTGCCCGTCACGGCGTCGTAGAGTCCAGCCCCGAGCGCTTTCTGAATGTCTTTCGCGGTGTCCTGCGCCTTTTTACTGACGGTGTCCAGCGTGTTTTCTGCGCTTTTGGCTGTGTCGCCTTTCGGGTTGGATGTCCCCCCGTCCACGGAAGAAGGACTTGCCTTCAGGTCCAGTGGGGCGACTGCGCTCCCCTTTCCCCCTTCCGCCCGCCTATCGTCTGGAGCGGCGTTCAACACGAGATTGATGTTTTCACGCGCCTGCTGAACGCCCTTCGCCATCGACTCGAAAGCGTTCAACACCGTGGTCATCGCGGACACTGACCGCCTCCCATAGTCCGCCATGTCCGCGGGCATGGCGGCGGTCGCATTCTGTAATTCATTTGCCATGAGAACCTGCAAAAGAAAGAGCCCGCGAAGCGAGCTCATCGTTGACTATTTCGCTGCGTTGGCCTGGCCGAGCAGAAAGGCCTTCATGGAGAGCTCGCCGTCCGATAAGGTCGGTTTTTCGTCCCCACCCCACCGCAAAAGCATGTCCTCTGCCTGGACCTTGACACCCGCCGACCTGGCCACCGTCGCGGCCAAGTGCGCTGTCAGGATATCGGCGCGCACATCGCCCAAGGGCGAGAGGCGGTCGAACTCCCTCCACAACGAGACCTCATAGGTGTCCACACCCTCCAGGATTTCTCCCAGGCTGCGGCCCAGGCGTAGCGCCAACACCATCAGGAAGCGGAGGTCCGGCGCTTCCCTGAAGGCTTTTTTGCGCGATCGGCCGCCCCCTCTTCAAGATTGCCGAGCTCGAGGGCCTTGGCGACCAGCCGTTCGTGAACAGGGCCATAGGCCGCGGCGACACGCTCGAGCTCCTGGTCCTGGAACACACGCTGCACGCCCTGCTCGCCAGCCTGGAACAGCGTACGTACCAATAGGGCGGCCGCCGCGCGCGAGTAGTCAAACCCATCGGTCTCCAGCCTGGCCCTGACAGCAACCTCACTCTCGCCAGGTTGCACGCCGGCGTCTTCCCAAAGCAGGCGGCGATGAAAGAAGAAGTCACTGGGCGAGGGCGCCCGCACAATGACCGCAGCCCCGTCCCATTCAGGCACGATCAGGCTCTCGTGCCGGAATCCACTCAAAGGATTGAAGACGTGATTGCGCAGGCCGCCCGGCAGGTTGTCGCTGGCCATCGATCAGCCTCCCGAGGCGGCCGGGGTCATCTTGACCGACCCCGACACTCGCACCGTAAAGGTGCCGGACACGACATTGTCCAGCTGGCTCTGCCACTGAAACTGCGTGACCAGGCCCAGGAACTCGAATTTCGAACCATCCGAGAAGGTGATGCGGAAAGCGCGGGTCTTCTTGTCGCCTCGGGCCGCGATCAGCGCCTGTTGCGCGGGATCGTTCATCTTCCAGTTGCCGGCCATCGTGAACGTGCCGTTGTCATCCAGGCCGAGGGCATACTCCTTGGCGATGGACTTCAGGACGGTGACGTCGATTTCAGTGGTCTGTCCCGCTTGGTAGTTGGGATCCTTGATGGTCACGGCCAAGTCGGTATAGACAATGCCAGCCGCGTCCAGGCTGGCAGCCGGCGCGGTGGAAACCTCCAGCTGAGTGCCTTGGGTCAGGGTGTACTGGGAAACTACATTCGTTGCCATTCGAGGCTCCAAAAGAAAAAGCCCGCCAAGGGCGGGCTGGGTGAACGCGACACCTCAGCGGCGTCAGCGGATAAGCGAAAACTTCATGGCCGTGCTGTGCAGATCGACCGATGACTCTTCGTCGGTGAGCGGCACGTCCTCGACCTTGTAGCAGGAAAAGTCGCTGCCCGACGGCGTCAGCAACGTGTAGGCCGAAGCGCTCAACTGGCTGGCTTCCTCGATCGTGGTGGCCCAGGCATTGACGCGCATTGCCAGACGCTGCGATCCACTGGGACCAGCGACAGTCCAGTCCCGGTCACCCTCGGCCACCTTGTAGGTTAGATAGGGCGTCACGGCGCTTACGGGCGCCTTGTCGCGATAAACGCGCCCCGCTGCCAGATTCTTGATTCGTTCAAAAAACAGGGACTCCATTGATAGCCATCCTCCAGGACAAGGCCGGCAACCCCCTGCGCTGTCGGCCAAAACAAAAAAGCCCGCGGCCTTGTCACGGCTCGCGGGCGGATCAGACATCATTGCCGCCCATGAAGTAGCGGCGGCAGAAAGCAAAAAACCCGCAGCTTGCGCTAGCGGGTCTTTGTGGGCGCAATAATGCACCGTATCTGTTAGGAACAGATTCTCCGCACATTTTGCGGAACAGTCAAGCATTTTTTATTCGACGACGTCTCCCACGATGCCTGTTGCCTCGATGCGACGCTGCCACTCACCCTGAGCCCTGGCGTAGAGGCCAAGATCGGTAACGCGCTTGCCCTGTGCCTCTTGGCCGAACAGCCAGCGCTTGATGCGGCCAAAATGATTGCTCGCCGTATCGCGATCCACTTGGTACTTTTCAGCCAGATCGATCAAGGACACCTTGGCGCCAAAAGCGCGTTGAATAAGGTCGACGCACAGGCGCCGGTTAACGGTGCAGCCGGACAAAGCCTCACAAATGGCCGCCGACGCGAGCATGGCGACGGCCTCTGACCACTGGCTATTTAGCCTATGGCCTGCGCAACACGCCACCCCGCAACTACAAGGCAGACTGTGCGGCGCCTTGGCCGTCAACAGCGCCGCCTGCAGGATGGGCTCCAGCCGGGCAAGCTCGGCCAGGATCATGGCCGCCTGGGCGGCGCCGTCCAGTCCGCCCAACGCCGGCCTGCTGGGCGACCTCGGCTCCGCGGCCAAACGGTTGACCAAGGGACGGTCATATTGTTGATGCGAAAAGTGCAGCGCAAATACAAGCGCGTCATTGGCGCTGCGAAACAACGGCTCCTCGGCGGGCCGCAATACCTGGCGCTGCGTCAGCGCAATATTCCATGTCATGGTGGTCATCTCATACCCTGGTGCTGTGTGGGACATCGTTCTTGAAGGCTGCCGATGGAAACGACGGGAGCAGGCCCGAGCGGCGAAGTGTTGAGGCGGCCTTGACCAAATATTAGTCGGACTGCTTTAATAGTTCAACAGTCCGACTGATTGATAAATATCAGCCTGCCTCATATCGTTGCGCCCATGCCTGCACAACCCCTGACCCCTGAACAATTGGCCGATGCCGGCCGCTTGCGCACCGCCTACATGCTCTGGAAGATCCAGCGCCAGGACACGGGCGAGCCCACCTCGCAAGAGGCCATCGCGTCCGCGCTGGGCTTCAGCAGCCAAAGCGCGGTCAGCCAGTACCTCAACGGCAAGATTCCGCTCAATGTCAATGCGCTGGCGAAGTTCGCCACGCTGTTCGACTGCGCGCCGGATACGATCAGCCCCACCCTGGCGCAGGATATGGCGCGCCTGGCCACGCTGGCCCGGACAGCCGCGGCCGAGGCGGCTGCGCCGCAGGCCGTCGACGCGGAATCGGACGGCCGCTTTGTCATGGTGCGCAAGGTCATCTTCAAGATTTCGGCAGGCGTCAACGGCTTTGCCGTGGAATATCCCGACAATGGCGAAGGCATGCCGCTCTTTCTGCCGCGCGAGTGGCTGGCCAAGCGGCGGCTGCAGCCCGATAAGCTTTACGCCACGCGGGTAGGCGGGGCCAGCATGTCGCCCAGCATTCCCGAGGCCTCGGTGGTCGTGGTCAATACCGCCGACAAGACGCCGGAGCGCGACGCCATCTTCGCCGTGAACCATGACGGGGAGTTCACGGTCAAGCGCCTCAAGTACGATATGCGCCGCTGGTGGCTGACATCGGATAATCCCGATCAGCGCCGCTTTTCGCCTGTGGAGTGCACGGACGCCACCATTCTCATGGGCCGAGTCGTGCTGATCCAGGCCGAACCCGCCTGAGCCCGGCACGGAATATCAGTCTGGCTATTTGGTTTTGATTCGGCCGACTGATGTCAGGCCTGCTCGCCTCACTTGCCGAAGGCGCGGCGCAGACGCTCGGCTTCGGCAAGGTTCAGGCGCCGCGCTTCCTGCTCGGCATAGTCGCGCTCGCCGGCCTCGTACTTGCCGTCATAAAGGCATTTGCTGCGATTCCAGCGGCACTCACTGCTTGCTTGCGAAGGGCTCAGCACGCGCTCCGAAGTCGCGGGCCCGCGCGTCGACGAACATCCCGCCGCCGCGGCAACGACTGCCAGCACCAGGCCGCAACGGCCCAAGACCCGAATCCACATTCCCTGCCCCATGCAAAAAAGCGCAGCCGTCTTTATAACAAGCACGCCGGCTTGCTCCAAACCGGCCAGCCACGATGGCGGGACCGGGACCTTCGCCTTGCGAGAATCCGTCAATGTCCGTTAAGGTGTGGGTAAGCGCCCGCGTCACGGACAACAGATTGCCGAATGGGTCCGTCAACAGATAGGCTGGAGGCAATCATGCACCAATTGCACACCCTCTTGATTTCACCCGAGCAGGCCCGCGCCGCGGCCAGGGTATGGGGTCACAAAAATGCCCAGCAGGCGTCTCAATGCGAGTTCCTGGCCGTGTCCTGGTATGACTTGCAAGGCGATCCCAATGACCGGCTCTGGTCCCGCCTTGTGGCCTATCTCTGCAGGGTCCTGCTACCGCGCATTGCATCGAATGCGCGTTCACAGGCCGATCCGCAAGGCCGGGCGCGCCCGGCCATCGCCGCCAGCCGCCCGCCCTTGCCCCTGTTGACCCTGTCGTCATGACCGGAACGTTTTAAAACATCATCCTGAACCCCGCGGTGGCGGTGACGACATAGCTGCCCGAGAAATCGGCATCGGTGTCTACCTGGCCATAGAGCGCGTACCGCCCTGCCCAGCCGTAATTCACGCCCAGCCCCACGCCGCCCCAGGTGCGCGCCATGCGACTGCTTACCGGCACGTCAGCCACGCGAAGTCGCGTGCCATCGAGGAATTCGTGCTTGATGTTGACGATGCCGTAGACGCTTGATTCCCGGTTCACGCCACCGGCCTGCCAGTTGCTTTTGTAGTCCAGCGCAATCCCCAGACGGCCCAGCAAGCTGTTGCCCTTGTCGCTTTCAACATGCGCGCCGAATTTGTCATCGAAGCTGCTGAAGCGGGTCGACACATACGTCAGCTGGGCCTGCGGAACGAGGGCGAATCCCTCGCCGACGCCAAAGGCCTTGCCGGCTTCAATGCCGAGACCATAGCTTTGCGCCTTGCGCCCATCTTTGAGTTGGCCCGCCTGGCGTGAATCCAGGTCGCTGTCGAACCAGGTCGCGTGCGCCTGGGTATCGATATAGAACCCGTCCTTGCCGTACCAGGTCAACGTGGGCATCAGGCCATAGGCCGTGGTGTCGATCGTGCCTCTGCCATAAGCCGAGTTCGTGCGGGTATCGGCCTTGCCATAATGCAGCGCAAGGCCGCCCACCAGGCGCGCCCCGCCCTGTTCACCCGACAAGATGCGGTCCACCCCGAATTGCGCCTTCCAGCTGTCGATATTCTGGTGCTGGCCCGTGGTCGACACGGAAGGGTCGAAGCGGCCCGTAGCCCCCTCCACCCGGCTCCATACGCCGTTGCGGCGGGTGTCCGCCGGGTCATAGAGGCGATTGCCCACCCGCTGCCGCAAGGTGGTCAGCTGGCTCAGCTGGAGCAGGGTGTTGGCATAAGCCTCGTATACCGGCACGCCCGGCTGATAAAGCGGGGGCGCCTGCGTGACAGGCGCGCCGCCAACGCCCTGCTGGGGCGTGCCGGGGTCGATCAACGATGAGCGCAAATACCAGCTCCCGTCGGCGGCATCCTGCTGCAGGACATAGCCATACGCGCCGGCCACCAGGGCCGGGCGGCCGTTGATGACGTAATCGCCATTGGCCAGGTTGAATTGGCCTGCCGATATCCCGTTCACCTGCACGACCTGTATACCCCGCTGGGTCGCTGCGCCGGCGCCGCCCATGTTCTTGACCATGACCGGCGTGGCGCCCGCGCTGTCGCCCGTGATCACCAACCTGTCGGTAGGCGAATTGTCGCCGCCGAGCTGGGTGCGAATCTCCAGGTTGCCCCCTTGGCCCGCATAGTCGCCCGCGATGGTCAGCGTGCCGAAGCCGGTGCGCGGGCCCGGCGCGACGGTCCCATTGTTGGTCGTCGTGCCGACCTGCCCCGTGCCCGTCAAGCGCGCCCCGGTCAGTACATTCACCGGTCCGCCCAGCGTGCCGTCAACCTGCAGCGTGCCAACCTGGACCTCGGTGTTGCCGGTGAACGCGCTGCTGTCGCCCGACAGCGTCAATATGCCCGCGCCCAGCTTATTGAGGCTGGAGGTGCCGGAGAATGCGGTGAGCACGCGAACATCATAAGTATTGGTATCAAACCAGGCGCCACCATTGCCCACGGCCTGGGTGGCGAAACCGTTGAGGAAATTGTTCTGGTCGCGGATGGCACGCAGGATGCCGCCATCCAGGTTCAAGGCAACATTGCCGTCCCCCTTGATGACCGAACCGGTCGCCAGCACGCCCCGGCCCGTGGCGTCGCCAAACAGATTCAGCGTACCCGTGGACGTGGGCGCAATCCCGATCCAGGTATCGCTGGCCGCGGTCGCCACCCCGCCTTTGTCGATGGTGAGCGTGCCCGTGCCCGCCGAGCCGACTGTGATGCGGTCGGTGGCCGAGAGCGTGGAGATATCGGCCGTTGCGCTAGACACGGTCACCGTACCGACAGCTCCCGCGCCCAGGCCGATATAAATCGTGGCCGCGTTGCCCGGCGTAGCCGGTGCGGCGGTACTGACGGCCCCCCCATCCAGGACATGCAGCGCTCCGGTCCCATCGAAGCCGACAAAGATGTTATTGTGCGGATCCCAGACCGATGACTGGCCCGAGACCGTCACGATCCCATCGCTGCCGGCGTCCCAGCCGATCAGCGCCTGGCCGCTATGCACTGCGCCGCCATTGTCGATCCGCAATCTGCCGCTGCCGCCGACGCCAATTCCAAACCCGTTGTTCGTGGACAGGAGGCTCCAGGTCGACCCGCGCCCGGAGACCGTCACCGTGCCCAGGCTGCCGGCGTCAAGGCCAATGGAGCCTATGTCGGCCTGTGCCACGCCCCCGTTCAGAATCGTCACCGTGCCGACGCTGCCGGCCTGGTTCCCGATCATCGCCCAGCCGCGACTGGTCCAAGAGGATGCCGAGCCCGCGCCATCACTGCCCGACACAGTCAGCGTGCCGCTACCAAGGTTGCCGATGTAAGCATCATTGTTGACGACGGAGCCGCCATCGGTGATGGTCAATGTCCCGGAAGCGGCATCACCGACGGTCAGGTCGCCGCCTGTATCCCAATGTGGCGTCTGCACCGGGCTGGGCTGTATGTCGCCGCCACCGGAGACAGGTTGCGCGCTGGCCGGCTGGGCCAGGCTCGCGGCGGAGATAATCAGAACCATCCATTTTGACCACCCTGCGGGGGTGCAATCATTCCAGCCAGCCATGGCGCTCCTCTCCTAGTAGACCCGTAAACATAGGGCCATAACGGCTCGCGATGGGACGGAATGTATCAGTATTTACCCTCGTCAAGAATGGTCTGACACCGGAGCCCCTCAGGCCACCCTGTCATCGAACATATAGCCCATCCCCCGGATCGCGACGATGGGAAACAAAACCCCCGCCTTCAAGCATTTTCTGCGCATCCGGGAAATCAGTACGCGGACGACGCCCAGCATGGCCGCCTCGGATGAAGGCGCCAGGTGATTGCCGGCGGCGAAGTAGATCTCGACGGGCGGCACGGCCTGGCGTGCCCGGTCGCGCATGTATTCGAAGACCCGGCTCTCGGCCAGCGTCAATTGCAAGCGGCTGGCCTCGGGGCCAAGCGCAACCGGACGACCTGCCGTCTCCGGGCCGCCCAAAGCGCTGATAGTCTGCTCCAGTACTTCGAGAGCCTCCTGCAATTGCCTGAGCGCGGGCACCAACCGGCTCGCCACCCAATCCGTCGAGTCGCGCATGCATCTGTCCCCTTCTTTTCCCGATGACCATATCACGGTGATTTGTTTTTTTCCGGGAGCATAGGCCGAGCGGCGGCTGGCGGCTGCTGGTGTTTTCCTTATGTCCGTTTGTTTCTAATATGCAATCTTTTGATACTTACTTGAAGCCCGCCATCAGTCCGGACCCCGCCCCAGTAACGCGGCGCGCCAAAGGCGTGGAATGACGCCTGGCTCGCGCGCATCACGCGGCTAAGGCCAAGACGGGTTCCGGAAAAGAAACAGCCGCCATTGCTGGCGGCTGTAGGCACCTGATCTCTCAGGATTTTCTTGGTAGGCCCCCCGAGAGTCGAACTCGGCACCAACGGATTATGAGTCCGCTGCTCTAACCAGGCATGAGCTAGAGGCCCTGAGAAAACTTACTGCCCTTCGAGGAAGCTCTTGAGCTTGTCGGCGCGGCTGGGATGACGCAGCTTGCGCAGCGCCTTGGCCTCGATCTGACGGATCCGTTCGCGGGTGACGTCAAATTGCTTGCCGACTTCCTCGAGCGTCTGGTCGGTACTCATTTCAATACCGAAACGCATGCGCAAAACCTTGGCTTCACGCGGGGTGAGGGAGTCTAGCACTTCTTTGACCACATCGCGCATGGAACCGTGCAAAGCGGCATCGGACGGCGCCAACGTGGACGTATCTTCGATGAAGTCGCCCAGGTGGGAGTCGTCATCGTCGCCGATCGGCGTTTCCATGGAGATCGGCTCTTTGGCGATCTTCAGGATCTTGCGGATCTTGTCCTCGGGCATGTCCATCTTCTGCGCCAGGGTCGCGGGATCCGGTTCGGCGCCGGTTTCCTGCAGGATCTGGCGGCTGATGCGGTTCATCTTGTTGATCGTCTCGATCATGTGAACCGGGATACGGATGGTGCGCGCCTGGTCTGCGATGGAACGGGTGATGGCCTGGCGGATCCACCAGGTGGCATAGGTCGAGAACTTATAGCCACGGCGGTATTCGAATTTGTCCACCGCCTTCATCAGGCCGATATTGCCTTCCTGGATCAGGTCGAGGAACTGCAGGCCACGGTTCGTGTACTTCTTGGCGATGGAGATCACCAGGCGCAGGTTGGCCTCGGTCATTTCGCGCTTGGCCTTGCGGGCCTTGGCTTCGCCGGTGGCCATGCGCTTGTTGACGTCCTTCAGGTCCTTCAGCGGCAGGACGACGCGCGTCTGCAGGTCGATGAGCTTTTGTTGCAGCTCCTGCACGGCCGGGATCTGGCGCTCCAGGGTCTCGGCATAGGGGTGGCCGGCAGCCACTTCCTCGACGATCCACTGGAGGTTGGTTTCATTGCCCGGGAACACCTTGAGGAAGTGCGAGCGCGGCATGCCGGCGCGATCCACGCAGGTGTGGAGCACGGCACGTTCGAGCTGGCGGACTTCTTCCACCTGGCTGCGCAGGGTGTCGGCCAGTTTCTCGACCATCTTGGCCGTGAAGCGGATGCCCATCAGTTCGTTCTGGATGGTTTCCTGGGCCTTGACGTAGGCATCGGAGCGATAGCCGTCCTTTTCATAGGACTGGCGCATGCGGTCGAATTGCTTGGAGACCTCGTCGAACTTGGCCAGGGCCTTGACGCGCAGGTCTTCCAGCTGCTTGCTGGACATGCCGCCGGCCGGACCGTCATCGCCCTCGTCCTCGTCGGCGCTGACGCCGGCGCCCGCATATTCTTCGCCATCCTCGGGATCGACCAGGCCGTCGACGACTTCATCGATCTGGGCCTGGCCTTCGCGCACGCGGGTCGCATGCGCGAGGATCTCGTTGATGGTGGTGGGACACGCCGAGATGGCCATGACCATATGCTTCAGGCCGTCTTCGATGCGCTTGGCGATTTCGATTTCGCCTTCGCGCGTCAGCAGTTCGACCGAGCCCATTTCGCGCATATACATGCGCACCGGATCGGTGGTGCGGCCGAAATCGGAGTCAACGGTGGTGAGCGCGGCCTCGGCTTCGTCCTCGACGTCGTCGTCGTTGGACGCCACGGGCGCGTTCTCGCTCATCAGCAGCGTTTCGGCATCGGGCGCCTGGTCATAGACCGAAATGCCCATATCGCTGAACGTGCTGATGATGCCGTCAATGGCTTCGGCATCGACCAGGTCGTCAGGCAGGTGGTCGTTGATTTCGCCGTAGGTGAGGTAGCCGCGGTCCTTGCCCAGCTTGATGAGCTGCTTCAGGCGGTTGCGGCGCGCTTCGTACTCTTCGGGCGAGACGGGGCCACGGGCCAGGAGCTCCTTGGGATCCCCCTTGCCTCGCTTGCCGCCGCGCTTGACGGGCTTGAAGTCAGGCACGACTTCGCCTTCGCCGTCCATCGGATCGTCGAAAGTGTCGCTATCGTTGTTGGCGTTCTTGGCGGGGCGTCCCGGACGGCGGCCGCTCGGCACGCGCGCGGCGGCGCCCACCAGGTCGGCCAGCTTGTCTTCGGCCTTCTTGGCGCGCGCCTTGGTGGTTTTCTCGCCTGCGGCGGCAGCCGGCTTGGCGGCCTTCTTGGCCGCGGTCTTGGTTGCGGTCTTGGCGACCTTCACCGCCGTCTTCGCAGGCGCTTTTTCCGCCGCCATGCTGACGGCGCGCTTCTTGGCCGTCGTGGGGGTGGCGTCTGCCGCTTCGATTGCAGAGGAGGTTTTGCCGGTGGATTTGGTCATAGTCGCTTCCGTAGTCGTCGCAACCCGTTGGGGTTTGGTGCACCGTCGCCCGGCCTGGGGCCGGAGGCGGGTAAAACAGGTGGGTAGGCGGAAGCCGCAAGTCCGCGTTGGGCGCGGAGCTGGCATCAAAGCCCCGGAAGGTTTCTTCTGGCCCTAAGGTCCGGAAACCCTCCATGTCGCAGTTTCATCCGGGACCATCAGGCCGGGACATCGGGGACGCTGTCGTTGCCTGCAACAGGCGGGGCTAAGCGGGGGCCCAGGCCCTCCTCGCTTGCCATACGGACTCAACGTCCAACCACGATGCCGCCAGCCGGACGGGCACGGATTGCACGACCCACCTTCTAGCTATCGGTACTGCTTACAACGGTTCGGCGCGGCGCCCCTGCGGGATAAACAGGTTCGCATCACTCAAGTATGCGCATTTCAGTGACGCAATACCAGCCTGCCGCGCAAAAAACCACTGCTTTGTTGCCGGGCGCCGCCATACAGGCGGCCACCCTGCTGCTTCCGGGTTTTGTCCCTTTATCAGGACAAACCCCGGAAATGTCCTATCCGCGCCGGAAATCGAGCCCAGGCGCGCATAGCAAGATCCTTCTTCGGGAACGCCTCGAAGAAAACCCTAAAGTGTACCGTACTTTTAACGCAAACCCGCTGTACTTAAGACAGTCAAACGCTGGCGGAGTTCGCTATAGCGCTTGCGCGCCTCTTCCGTCCCCAGTCCTTCGCTCGCCAGCCGGGCCATGTCGGCGCGCAGGGTATCGACCTCGATGCGGCGCAATGCGTCGTCCCATTCGGTTTGCGGCTCGGGCAGATCCTCCTGGGCCATCATGTCGGCGCGCAAGCCCTTGAGCACCACGTAAAGATCGGAATCCGGATCGGCGGCCTCCATCAGCGCCCCGACATGGCGCGCGCCACTGGTCTGGGCCAGCACGATCAGGTCTCGCACAAGACCTAGATTGGGGCCATGGTCGATGACTTCAAGCTGCTGATCGCCCATGGTGTCCACCAGTTCGGGATGCGCCAACAACAGGCAAAGCAGGCGCCGGGCCAGGGAGGGCATGACGCGGCGGCCCTCGTAGCCGCCGACCTCATCGCGGCGCCCCCGGCCTTTCCAGTCGCCCTTGCCCTTCCAGTCGCCCTTGCGCTCGCCCTTGCCTTTCCAGCCGCCCTGCCGGCTCGCGCCGTCGCCTTGCCAAGGGGGAGCCTCGCCCATCGCACCGACGGAATAGACATCAGGATCGCCATCCGAGACAGGCTCATAAGACCAATCCGGAGGCGGCTCGTCGGCGGAAGCCGCGCCTTCGCCGCGCGCGGCAGGCGGCGCCGCGGGCGCGGGCGCGGCGGCCGCCAC
>NZ_LRUJ01000059.1 GCF_001548475.1 Bordetella hinzii LMG 13501 | reverse complement strand
GGAGATCTCGGTGTTCAACGAGCTCTTCGAGAAGCACCGCAACCGCCTGAAGGAAGACCAGCTGCTCATCGTGCAGGGCAAGGTCAGCAACGACGAGTATTCGGGCGGCATGCGCATCGTGGCCGAGAACCTCTTCGATCTGCAATTGGCGCGCGAGGCGCGCGCGCGCGCGCTGCGCATCACCCTGAACGGGCAGGCCGATGCCGCCCGGCTGCGGCAGTTGCTCAACCCCTTCCGGGCCGAACCCGAGAACGGCGTGCCCGGCGTGCCCGTGGACGTCGTCTACCGCAAGGACAACTTCTTGTGCACGGTGCGGCTGGGCGAAGAATGGCGCGTCCGCATGGCCGACACCCTGCTCGAGAACCTCGCGCTCTGGGCCAAACCCGAAGGCGTGGAGGTCAGCTACTGATGCGGCCCCTGCGTATTGTCCACTCCGAGGCCGCCACCAGTTTCGGCGGCCAGGAGGGCCGCATCTTCAAGGAGATGCAGGCCATGCGCGAGCGCGGCCACCACATGGAGGCCATCGTCCAGCCCGATGCGCAGCTGGGCGAGCGCCTGCGGGATGCCGGCTTTCCCGTGCATACGCTCTATATGGACGGCCCGCTCAACTATCTTAAAGGGGTGCTGTCCCTGCGCGGCCTGCTCAAGCGCGGCCGCTACGATGTGCTCAACACCCACAGCCGCCGCGATACCGTGATCGCCGCCGCGGCCGGCCGGCTGGCCGGCACGCCGCTCATCGTGCGCACGCGCCATCTGTCCAACAAGGTGGGCTCGCTCTGGAGCTATACCGGCCTGCCGCATCGCGTGACTACGGTGAGCGACCACGTGCGCGACGGCTTGATCGCCCGCGGTGTGCCGCAAGACCACATCGCCACGCTGTATTCGCCCATTGTTCTGCCGCCGCCTGTCGAGCGCTCTACATTGCGCGGCGAGCTGGGTCTGGCCGACGACGACGTGATCGTCGGCTGCGTGGCCGTGATGCGGGCCAGCAAGGGCCATAAAGACCTGATCGATGCCATGGCGCCGCTGTTGGCCGGCAACGACAAGCTGCACCTGGTCTTTGTCGGCGGTGGCTCACCCGTCTTCGAGCAGACCCAGGCCTATATTGCCGAGCGCGGACTGCAATCGCGCGTGCACCTGATGGGCACGCGGCGTGATGTCCCCAATCTGCTGGCGGGATTCGACATTTTTGCCCTGGCGACCCAGCAGGAAGCCTCCGGCACGGTCTATGTCGAGGCAGAGGCCAGCGGCCTGCCGGTCATCGGGACCAACGTGGGCGGGGTTTCCGAAATGATGCGCGACGGCGTCACCGGCATCCTCGTGCCGCCCAAGGACGGCGCGGCCCTGACCGAGGCCTTGCGCCGCCTGATCGACGATCCCGGCCTGCGCCGGCGCATGGGGCAGGCCGGCTGGCGCATGATCCGCGAAGAAGGCGTGTTCTCTCCCGAGCGCCTGGCCGAAAACACCGAAGCCGTCTACCGCAAATGGCTGGCGGAACGCAAACAATGAAAAACGCGCCCAATGTCCCGGTGCTGATGTATCACCACATCACGCCGGCCGGCGGCATGATCGCCGCCACGCCGCAAGTCTTCGAGGCCCAGATCGCCGCCCTGGCCCGCGCCGGCTACCAGTCCCTGTCGGCCGCCCAATTCGCCGGCTATCTGGCCGGCGCCCCGGTGCCCGCGAAATCGGTGCTGATCACCTTCGACGATGGCTATCTGAACAACTGGGTGCACGCCCATCCCATTCTGCGGCGCCACGGGATGCGCGCGGTGCTTTTCCTCATCACCGGTCTGATCGGCGACGGCCCGGCGCGCCCCTGCGCCGGCCAGGACCTGCCCTTGCCGGCCGATGTGGACCACGAGGCATCCAAGCGGCTGATCGCCGAGGGCCGCGCCGATGAGGTGATGCTGCGTTGGAGCGAGGTCCAGGCCATGATCGAGGCCGGCACGTTCGAATTCCACTCGCATACCCACACCCACACGCGCTGGGACAAGGTGTGCGGCGCCGATGTGGCGGCCAAGCGGCGCCACATCGCCCAGGAGCTTGCCGATTCCCGCGCCACGCTCATCGAGCGGCTGGGCGGCGTGAGCGACCATCTATGCTGGCCCCAGGGGTATTTCGATGCCGATTATGTGCAGGCCGCGCGCGAGGCGGGCTTCCGGCACCTCTACACCACCGATCCGCTGGGCCAGAACCGGCCCGGCTCGGATCCCGCGCATATCTATCGCTTCGCCGTGCGCAACCGCGCCGGCGGCTGGCTCAACCGGCGCATCTGGCAGTCGCGCGATCCGCTGGTCGGGCCGCTGTATCACGCCTGGAAGGGCTTGAAGAAGCGGCTCAGGAGGCGGGCATGACGCTATCGGTCATCATCATCACCAAGAACGAGGCCGCCAACATCCTGGGCTGCCTGGAGTCCGTCGCCTTTGCCGACGAGTTCATCGTCGTGGACTCCGGCAGCACCGACAATACCGTGGCCCTGGCACGCGACTTCGGCGCGCGCGTGGTGGTCACGCCCGACTGGCCGGGCTTCGGGCCGCAGAAAAACCGCGCCCTGGACCTGGCCACCGGAGACTGGGTGCTGTCCGTCGACGCCGACGAGCGCGTCACGCCCGAGCTGGCCCAGGCCATACGCGGCGCCATGGACGACCCGCGTTCCGACGCCTGGGAGATGCCCCGCCTGTCCTGGTTCTGCGGCCGCTTCATCCGCCATAGCGGCTGGTGGCCCGACTATGTGCTGCGCCTCTGGAGGCGCGGCGCGGCCCGCTTCACGGACGCCGCCGTGCACGAGCGCGTCGTGCCCGACAGCGGGCGCAGCGCCCGCCTGGAGCCCCACCTGCTGCACTATCCCTACCCCGATTTCGACGCCCTGGTCACCAAGATCAACCGCTATTCTTCCGACGCGGCCGCGATGATGCATGCCAAGGGCCGGCGCGCCAATGTGTTTACCGCCCTGGGCCACAGCTTCTGGACCTTTGTGCGCATCTACCTCATCCGGCGCGGCTTTCTCGATGGTCGCCATGGGCTGGTGTTGGCCGTGACCGCGGCGGCGGGCAGTTTTTTCCGTTATGCCAAGCTGATGTTGAAATCCGAGCCCGAGCCGCCCAAGTGAAGATTCTCTATACCAATTTCCATCCCCGCAACGGCGGCGGGCATGTCACCTACATCATCAATCTGGCCCGCGCGCTGGCGTCGGACCACGATATCGTCGTGGCCACGCCCCAGACCAGCCGGCTCTACCGCTATGCGCAGGCCATCGGGCGGGTGCGCGTGGCACCCTTGGATTTCACCACCCGGCTGTCATCCTGGTTCGGCGGGCGCCAACGCCTCAGGCGCCTGATCGCCCAGGAAAAATTCGACATCGTCCACTGCAATGGCAGCGCCGACCACAAGCTGGTGATGCTGGCCACCCTGGGCATGCGCCGCCGCCCGCGCATCATCTTCACCAAGCACAACGACCATCCGCTGGACAGCCTGGGCAATGCCTTGCGCGCCCGGCTGGCGACGGACCATGTGATCGCCGTGAGCGACTATGTGCGTGGCCTGGTCCAGGCCTCGCCCTACGGCAGGCTGCCCGTCACCACCATCCGCCACGGCATCGACACGCATTTCTATGCCCCGCCCGCGCCCGAGAGCCAGGACAAGCTGCGCGCCCTGTTCTTCGGCCCGGACTGGCAGGGCAAGCTCCTGCTGGGCAGCGCGGGCGGCACGGACTTCGACAAAGGCTGGCTGGACCTGGTCGACGCGGCCGGCAGCCTGCCGCCCGAGCTGCGTGCCCGCGTGCGCATCCTGGTGGCGGGCGATCCGCCCAACGAGGCCAAGCTGGCCCGGGTGCGCGATGCCGGCATGCAGGACCAGATGGTCTTTCCCGGTCTTCTGGACGATGTCCGGGCGGCGCTGGCGTCCTGCCACGTCGGCTTTGTGCTGTCCTACCGCGAGGCGCTGTCCTTTGCCTGCCGCGAAATGATGGCCATCGGGCGCCCGGTGCTGGCCAGCGACGCCGGCGGCCTGCCCGAAAACATCACGCCGGGCCGGGATGGCTGGATCGTGCCGGCGCGCGACGTGCCGGCCATCGCGACGGCCCTGCGCGCCATGCTGGCGGACCCTGAAACCCTGCGCCGCATGGGGCTGGCGGCCCGCGAGAAGGCCGTGCGCGACTTCAATCTGCACGATTTCGCCCAGGCCACCCTGGACGTCTATACCCAGGCCCTGGCGGCGCGCTGAGGCAGCCGCCTTGTCCGCGGCCGGGGCGGCCGCTCTATAATCCCGGCCATGAATTCCTTCCCCATCCTCATGTACCACCAGATCGGCATTCCCGCGCCCAGCGGCACGCCGTATCGCGGCCTGACGGTGCATCCGGCCCGTTTCCGCAGCCAGATGACCTGGATGCACCGCCTGGGCTATCGCGGTCTGTCGATGCGCGACCTCATGCCCTATCTGCGCGGCGAGAAAACCGGCAAGGTTTTTGGTGTGACCTTCGACGATGGCTACCGCAACGTGCTCGAGAACGCCGCGCCCGTGCTCGCCGAACTCGGTTTCACCGGCACCAATTATTTCGTCGCCCGCCAATTGGACGGCAGCAACGTCTGGGACGCCGAGAAAGGCATCCCCTATGCGGGCCTGATGAGCGCGGCCGAGATGCGCCAGTGGCATGAGGCTGGCAACGAGGTGGGCTCCCATACGCTGGATCACGTCCACCTGCCGCGTCTGCCGGCCGACGAGGCCCGCCGCCAGATCCGCCAATCCAAGGACGAACTGGAACAGGCGCTGGGCGCTCCCGTGACGGCGTTTTGCTATCCCTATGGCGACCATGGCCCCGAGCATATGACCATGGTGCGCGAGGCGGGCTACGACAACGCCACGCTGACCGTGCGCGGCCTGGCCTGCGCCGCCGATGATCCTTTCGGCCTGCCGCGGGTGACCGTGTCGCGCTCGACGCATCTGCTGAGTTTCCTGCTCAAGACCCTGACCCGCTATGAAGAGTGCCGCCGGCGCTGACCGGCGCCTGCGCATCGCGCTGCTGGTGGACCGCTTCGGCAAGGGCTTTGGCGGCGCCGAAGCCTATGGCGTCGAACTCATGCGCGTGCTGTCCACCCGCCACGACATCACCGTGGTGGCGCGCGATTACGACAGCGATCTTCGACTGGCCTATCTGCCCGTGGGCGCCAGCCCGCGCCTGCCCAGCTGGATGCGTGTCCTGTATTTTGCCTGGCGCGCCTGGCGGCTGACGCGCGGCGGGCGCTTTGACATCGTCCACTCCCACATGAACGGCTGGGCCGGCCAGGTGCAGGTCATGCACGTCACGCCGGTGCGCTACAACCGCCTGCACGGCGCGGGCCTGGCCCGGCGCCTGGCGGCCTGGCTGAGTCCGCGTCTGGCCACCTATCTCTGGCTGGAGCGCGCGCGCGTGGCGCAAGCGCCCGGCCGGCGCGTGGTGGCGGTCTCCCAGCTCATCGTCGAACAACTGCACGACGCCTATGGCCCGCAGCTGCCCGTCACCACGATATTGCCGGGCGTGCATGCCGCCGAGCCGGCCGATACCGCGCGCCGCCAGGCCACGCGCGGCGAACTGGGGCTGGCCGACGGCCATACCGTCTGCCTGCTCGTGGCGCGCAACCCCATGCGCAAGGGGCTGCCGGCCTTGCTCCAGGCGCTGGCGGCCTTGCCGGACGGCTACCGCCTGCTGGTCGTCGGGGCGGATGCGCCCACGCGCCAGGCGGTCGAGGCCAGCGGCCTGGCGGCGCGCACCCGGCTGGTGCCGCCCACGCCCCAGGTCAACCGCTACTATGCGGCGGCCGACATCTATGTGCATCCGACGCTGAATGACAGCTTTGGCATGGCGCCCCTGGAGGCCATGGCGCACAGCCTGCCGGTTGTGATCAGCCCGCCGGCCTATTGCGGTTTCGCGCGCTATCTCAAGGACGGCGCGGATGCGCTCATCCTGGACGACCCGCGCGACGGCGCGGGCCTGGCCCGGGCCATCCAGGCCCTGGGCGATGATCCCGGCCTGCGGGCGCGTCTCATCGAGGGCGGGCGGGCCCTGGCCGAGCAGCAAAGCTGGCAGGCCGTGGCGGCCCGCTACGAAGCCCTGTACGCCGGCATCCTGGCCGGCCAGGGCGCCGACGGCGCTTCCTAGCCGGGCGCTGTCAGCCGTTCGACGTGGCCCAGCCAGCGCAGCGCCTGTTCGCGGCTGTCGCCGCACATCTCGCCGCTGGGCGGCAGCGAACCGCAGACCTGCGGCCGCTCCGGGCGGCCGAAAATGCGGCAGCGCAGCGCTTCATCGAGCTGGACGCAGGGCACGCCCGCCGGCTTGCCCTCGGGCATGCCCGGGATGGGGCTGGAAATCGACGGCGCGATGCAGCAGGCGGCGCAGCCCGGACGGCATTCCATGATCCTGGCCCGCCTAGACCCAGCCGCGCAGCCAGTACACCAGCAGGCCCGCGTATTCCTTGATGATGGAGCGGCTGGCGTCCAGGGTGCGGGTGTCGGGCATCCATGGCGCAATCCCGCTGCCCGGCGGCAGCACGATCTGCGGCGGCGCCGGCGCGGCAATGACTTCCACGCCCTGCTTGGAGAAGGCGGCCATGGCGCGGGGCATATGCAGCGCCGAGGTCACGAGCAATACCTTGTCGATATGGTTGGCGCGCAGCGTGTCCTCGGTCAGGGCGGCGTTTTCGTAGGTGTTGCGGCTGGCGTTTTCCAGCACCAGGGCCGAATCGGGCACGCCGCGCTGCCGCATGCGGTGCGCCATGCCCTGCGCCTCGCTCACACTGCCCTCCAGGGCGCCGCCCGAGAGCACCACCTTGGGCGCCCGGCCGGCCAGGTACAGGTCGGTGGCGACGTCCACGCGCACCACCGCCGTTTCTTTTTCATAGGGCAGGAACCAATTGGCCCGTCCGTTGGCGGTATTGCCGCCCAGCACGACGATGGCGTCGGCGGTCGGGGCGGTCTGCGGCGCCAGATAGGGATAGCGTTTTTCAAGCGCCCCGCCCAGCCACAGCGAGGTGGCCGGCAGCGACCAGGCGAAGACCCAGATCAGGCCGGCGGCAATGAGCGCGCCGGCGGTCTTGCGCCAGCGCAACAGACCCAGCACCAAGCCCAGCACCACCAGGGTGACGCAGAGGTTCAGCGGAATGATGAGGTTGGTCAGGTAACTATTGATCGTCATATCCAAACGTTGCTACTCGGGGCTGCCCCGCAATTGCGCCAGCGCCGAGTCTTCGACCTCGGCCAGGGAGGGCCAGGCGCCCTCGGCGCCCAGGCAGACCGCGCGGGCGGACCAGGGGCCGGTCCTCTCGCGGCGGGTGACGCCGAAGAGGGCCAGTTCGCGCGCGCCGGCGGCCGCGGCGACGTGCGAGACGCCCGAATCATTGCATATCACCAGGGATGCGCGAGCGGTCAGGCAGGCAAAGGCGCCCAGGCCCAGGGGAGGCAGCAGGGATGCCGTCGGGGCATTGCGGCGGGCTTCTTCGACTTCCGGCGCAGGTGGGCACATTACCACGGTATGGCCGCGGCCCTGCAAGGCGCGGGTCAGGGCGTCGAACTGCGGCCAGACCTTGATTTTGCCCCGGTGCAGGCCGGTCGCCGTGGGCGCGATCAGCACAAAAGGGCGCTGGCCCAGGCCGGCCCGCGCCAGCGCCGCCTCGCATTCGTTGCGGTGGCGCTCGGTCAGCGGCAGATCCAGCGAGGGGCCCGGCTCGGGGTCGCCTTCGGGCAAGCCCCAGGCTTTCAGGGCCTGGCGGGTCAGGTAATACCAGGACTGCACGGCGTGCATGGCCTGGGCCGGCTTGTTGACCGGCCAGCGCAGTAACAGGCTGCGCCCGTCGTCGCGGTAGCCGGCGCTGGGCACCCCGGCCAGGCGGAAAACCGCCGCGCTGGACAGCGAGTCCGGCAGCAGCAGGCCGCGGGCCTGTCCCCGGCGATGGCGGGCCACCGTGGCGCGGTCGCTGCGCCATTTGCCCGTCATGGGCAGGAAATCGGCCTTGGACAGGCCGTCGAGCAGGTCCCGCGCCCAGGGGCGGGCGCAGATGACCAGGGGCAGGCCGCTGGCCTGCAGCAAGCGCAGGCTGGGCAGGCTCATGCAGACATCGCCCACCCAATTGGGCACGCGGACGTAGAGGGTGGATAGTGCGGACATGGAGACTCGATGGCCCAGGGGGGCGTATTTCATTCAAGAGGGCCGGTGGCGGCAGGTACAATCCCGGCATGATTGTATTAAAGCGAGTGCATCCTTGACTTCTGGCGTACGTGACGCAACCGCCGGCAACGAACCGGTCAAAGCCGTGCTGTGGCAGCGCATCTATAGCCGGGTCGGCTCCTACTGGAAGGGCCTGCTGCTGGCCGTCCTGCTGATGGCGGGCGCCGCGGCCACGCAGCCGACACTCGCCGTCATCATGAAGCCGTTGATCGACGGCGGCTTCGCGGGCGACAAGCCGCAATATATCTGGTCCGTGCCGCTGGCGGTGGTGGGCCTGATCTTCATCCGCGGCGTATGCAATTTTTTCAGCGACTACCTGCTGGCCTGGGTGGCCAACAACGTGCTGCTGGGCATCCGGCGCGATATGTTCGAGCGCCTGCTCGGGCTGCCGGACGCCGATTTCAAGCGCGGCGACACCGGACGGCTGCTCAACCGCTTCACCATCGACGCCGGCAACGTGACCGGCTATGCCACCGACGTCATCACGGTGCTGGTGCGCGAAACCCTGGTGGTGATCTCGCTGATCTGCGTGCTGCTGTATATGTCATGGCTGCTGACGGTCATCATCCTGGTCGTCATGCCGGTCTCGATCTGGATTGCCCGCGCCTTTGCCCGCCGCCTGCGCCGCATCAATCGCGAAACCGTCAATATGAACGCCGAGCTCACCCGCGTGGTGAGCGAAGGCATAGACGGCCAGCGTGTCATCAAGCTCTTTGACGGCTACGAAGCCGAGCGCGGCCGCTTCGCCTACGTCAATGCGCGGCTGCGCCGCTTTGCGATGCGCACCGCCGTGGCCGACGCCGCCCTGACGCCCTTGACCCAGGTCTGCATCGCCGTGGCCGTGGCCGCCGTCATCGCCGTGGCCCTGGGGCAGGCCAATGCCGGCACCCTGACGGCGGGCGCGTTTGCCGCCTTCATGAGCGCCCTGGCCCAGATCTTCGACCCCATCAAGCGGCTGACCAACCTGGCCAGCAAGATGCAGAAAATGCTGGTGTCGGCCGAGAGCGTTTTCACCTTGGTCGACCAATTGCCCGAAGTGGACGACGGCCAGCGCCAGCTGCCCGAGCCGGTGCGCGGCAAGATCGAATTCCGCCAGGTCGGCCACCGTTTCCCCGATGCCGAGCGCGATACCGTCGCCGGCGTCTCGTTCACGGTCGAGCCGGGCCAGACAGTGGCCCTGGTCGGCCGCTCGGGCAGCGGCAAGACCACGCTGGTCAACATGCTGCCGCGCTTTGTGCTGCCCACCGAGGGCAGCATCCTGGTCGACGATGTGCCCATCAACGAAGTCCAGCTGCGCAGCCTGCGCTCCCACCTGTCGCTGGTCAGCCAGGACGTCGTGCTGTTCGATGACACCATTGCCGCCAACGTGGGCTATGGCGCGCTCGGCAAGGCCGATGACCAGCGCGTGCGCGACGCCCTGGCCGCGGCCAATCTGCTGGAGTTCGTCGATGGCCTGCCTAAGGGCATGCATACGCCCGTGGGCGAAAACGCCGCCCGTCTTTCGGGCGGCCAGCGCCAGCGCCTGGCCATCGCGCGCGCCCTCATCAAGAACGCGCCCATCCTCATCCTGGATGAAGCGACCTCTGCGCTGGATAACGAATCCGAGCGCCAGGTGCAAAGTTCGCTGGAGCGCCTGATGCGCGGCCGCACCACGCTGGTGATCGCCCACCGCCTGTCCACCGTCCAGAACGCCGACCGCATCATCGTGCTGGATGCCGGACGCATCGTCGAACAGGGGCCGCATGCCGAACTGCTGGCCGCAGGCGGCCTCTACGCCACGCTCTACAACATGCAGTTCCGCGAAGACTGAACGTTACGCTTACACAGCTTCATGCCCGGTTGCATCCCGGCCCGATAGACTGGCTCTCCTTGCAGAGAGAGGCCGCCGGACAGGCTCCGGTGGAAATTCAGGCGCCGCCCGCATGGGCGGCGTTTTTTTGCGCGGCCCCCATCATGACCGGTTTGTTGGGATTTAAGCGACAAAAGAGGGGGACTTGGCAGGAAAATGTTGTGGTGCAGTGCTTTCTTCGATAATTTGTATCAAACGATCGCATTGTCGCGATTACAGCGCCGCCTTGTCGGCGCTTGCCGCTATCAGGGCCTCATCCTCCGGCCCGTATGACCCGTATGTCGTCCTTCCCATATTGTCCAGGAGCCAATAATGGTGAGACTCAGCGTGTCCCGGCAAGTCCTGGCGGTTTCCGCCGCCGGTTTTTCCTTCTGTGCCCAGGCGCAATTCGCTTCGCCCCCACCCCGCGTCGGGGTGCCGGCCGCGGCCGCCACGGTGGTCGGCAACTGGCCCGCGACGACCGTGCCTTCGGGAGGTTCCTACACCGCCAGCGGTTATACAACGCCGGTCTTTCAGGCCGACGGCGTGATCGGCGCGAATAGCCGCACCATTTTGGTGACAGGCGGGGGCGGCATTACGGCCACCAACCTGACGGCCGGCGGCCTGGGCGCCATTACGTCCATGAATGGCGGGGTTATCGACCTTGGCTCGGGTTCGATCGTCAATGTCGAGAGCTATGGCGCGCCGGCGGGCATTATCGGCGCCACCGGTTTGTATACCCGGCATGTCGGCGCCAACGGCGTGCCGTCCTCCATCACTGCCAACAATGTGACGGTCAATGCCACCTCCGATGAACCGTATGGGATATATGCCCACACGAACAGCACCATCGGCCTGACCGGACTGACGACCATCAATACCTATAGCGATGGCTTCCAGGGTTGGGGCCTGGTGACCAACGAGGCCGGCACCTTGAGCGCCGAGCGCGTGCTCATACGCATGAACGGCCGGGCCGGCGCCTTTGGCGAGGCGCAGTACGCGGTCTCGTCGTGGGCGGGCGGCACCTTGACGATAAGCGGCCAGAGCGATATCGCGATCGTGGCCAAGGAAGGGACGCTGCTCTATGCCAACGGGGCCAATTCGCGCGTCGCTCTGGCGGGCATGACGGGCTCGGTATCGATGCAGGGCGGCAGTGGCACCATTGCCGCGGCAGAGGCGGGGGGCGAGGTTGTCGCCAATGGCGCGGTCAATGCCAGCGTCAGCGGCACCGGCGACACCTATGGACTGGCGGTTTCCGGCGGCGGCGCGGTGCGTTTTCTGGGCGCCAGCCAGCTGTCGATCGCGGGCAACGCCAATGCCTATGGGCTGGCTGCCGTCAATGGCGGCGACATCGTGCTGGCCAACAATAGCCAGCTCCAGGCCAGCGGCGCGGGGCAGGTGGCGGGCATCTTCTCCACGGCGGCCGCGGCCAACACGGCGTCCTCCTTCGCAGTGACGGGAGGCACCCTGGCCAGCTCGGGTGACGGTGTCGTGGTCGAGGGCGGCAGCGCGCAAGTCAACTTCAGCGGCGTCACCCTCACCAACGGGTCCGGGGTCGCGATACGGGTGGGGCCGGATGGGGGCGGCGCGGCCGGCACGCTCGACTTCGCGGCCAGCGGCTCCCAGTTGACCGGGCAGGCGGTCTTGGCGGCCGGCAGCACCTCCAACCTGACGCTCTCCAACGGTTCGGCCTGGCAGATCACCGGCGATTCGGTGTTGACGCAATTGGCCCTGAACAATAGCGCGGCGCGGTTCTCGCCGCCGGCCGGCGGCGTCTACAAGACCTTGACGGTCCAGTCGCTGGCGGGCAATGGCGGTGTGATCGGCCTGAATACCTACCTGGGTGACAGCAACTCGCCCACGGACCGCGTCATCATCGATGGCGGCACGGCCGGCGGGCAGACCCAGCTGCAGGTGGCCAATAGCGGCGGTTCGGGCGCCTATACGGCGGGTAATGGCATCCGCGTGGTCGAAGTCCAGAACGGCGGCACGACCGCCGCAGGCGCCTTTGCCCTGGCCGGCCGGACCGTGGCCGGTCCCTACGAGTACAAGCTCTTCCGGGGCGATGCCGCCGGCGCGGGCGACGATTGGTATCTGCGCTCGGAGCAGCCCAGCGACCCGGGCACGCCGCTTTATCGGCCTGAAGTGGGCGCCTATCTGGCCAACCAGTGGTTCGCCAATCAAATGTTCGTGCACAGCATGCATGACCGCCTGGGCGAGCCGCAGTTCATCGAGAGCACGGACTATGGCGGGGATGCGGCCCGGCGCGGCGCGATCTGGCTGCGCATGACCGGCAGCTGGGAGGGATCCAAGAGCAGCAATCGCGTCTTTGACGTCAGCTCGGACATGTTCCAAATCCAGGCCGGCGGGGATGTGGCCCAATGGCGTCTGTTTTCGGATGCGGATCGCCTGCATGTCGGCGGCATGATGACTTACGCCAACTCGCGCACGCGCGCCTCCGCCGAAGGCAACCCCGCCCGCGCGCACGGCAAATCCGACGGCTATGGCCTGGGCTTGTACGGCACCTGGTTCCAGAACAATGACAGCAAGCTGGGCGCCTATGTGGATACCTGGCTGCAATATGGCTGGTTCAACAACAAGGTGGACGGGGACGACCTGGGGCGCAGCGCCTACGACTCGCATGGCTGGGCCGTGTCGGCCGAGGCAGGCTATGCCTTCGCGCTGGCCGCGGACTGGGTGCTTGAACCGCAGGCGCAGGTCATCTATGTCAACGTCGACAGCGACGATGTCACGGACCAGGCCGGCACGCGCATTACGGGAGGCGACTCAAGCGGCGCCATCACCCGGCTGGGGGTGCGCACGCACCGGACCTTTGACCTGGGCAATGGCCGTCAACTGCAGCCCTTCGCCACCCTGAACTGGTGGCATACGGGTACGGACCGTGCCATGCGCTTCGATGGCGTCAGCGTGGGCGATCTGTATCCCCGCGATCGCTATGAGCTCAAGCTCGGCCTGCACGCCAACTTTACCAAGGGCTGGACCGGATGGGTCAACGTGGGCGGCAGCTGGGGGTCCCAGGACTACCACCAGTACGCCGCCCGGGCCGGCGTGAAATACACCTGGTAGCGCGGCCGCGGCGCAGGCCGCGGGTGCGTCCCACCCATCCCGCGCCCCGGGGCTGGCCCTTGCGCGCCGGCCGAGGCCGCCCGACTGGGCGGCTTTTTCTTGCGCCCGACCCGGATTGGCCCGAGAGTGGGCTGGCCGCCGCGATCGGCCCGCCTCGAGTTCCCACAATAGCGCCATTTGCCAGGGAGATAACCACCATGGGTCAGGCGCGCTGCGGCTTACGCAAGCCCGTTCGGAGCTGGGTCATTCCACTTGTGTTCATCCTGGGCGTGGCGGCCGGCATCTGGCTGGCGCGGCAATATGCCATAGACCTCTGCCTGGATGCGGGCGGGTCCTGGAAAGACGCCGCTGTCTGGACGTGCGAACGCTAGGGCCGGGCGGGTGGCTCAGATCAGGATGATGTCGTATTGCTCTTGGGAGTAGGCGCCTTCCACTTCCAGCGAGATCGGCTTGCCCACGAAGTCGCCCAGCATGGCCAGATGCTGGCTCTCCTCCTCGAGGAACAAGTCCACCACGCCCTGCGAGGCCAGGACGCGAAACTCCTTGGGGTTGAACTGCCGCGCTTCGCGCAGGATCTCGCGCAGGATTTCATAGCAGACCGTGCGCGCCGTGCGGACATTGCCGCGCGCCTGGCACATGGGGCAGGGCTCGCAGAGCTGGTGCGCCAGGGAGTCCCGGGTGCGCTTGCGGGTCATCTCGACCAGGCCCAGCTGCGTAAAACCATTGACCGTCATGCGGGTGCGGTCACGCGACAGGGCTTTCTTCAGTTCGGCCAGCACCGTGTCGCGGTGTTCGCTGTCCTCCATGTCGATGAAATCGAGGATGACGATGCCGCCCAGGTTGCGCAAGCGCAGTTGGCGGGCGATGGCCTGGGCCGCTTCCAGATTGGTCTTGAAGATGGTGTCGTCGAAGTTGCGCCCGCCCACGAAGCCGCCGGTATTGACGTCCACCGTGGTCAGCGCCTCGGTCTGGTCCACGATCAGATAACCGCCGGACTTCAGGTCCACGCGCCGCGACAGGGCGCGCGCGATCTCCTCATCCACGCTGGCCGTGTCAAAGAGGGGGCGCTCGCCGCTGTAATGCCGGATGCGGGGCAGCACGGACGGGGTGTAGATCTTGGCCCATTCCTGCAGCGCGGCCGTGGTGCTGCGCGAATCCACCTGGATGACGCCCGTATACGGGCCCACCATATCGCGCAACACTCGCTGCGCCAGCGTCAAGTCCTGGTGCAGCACCGTGGGCGCGGGCTGGCTGCGGGCGGCGGCCTGCACGCTGCTCCAGAGTTTGCGCAGATACTCGAGGTCGGCCGTCAATTCCTCGTCGGTGGCACCCTCGGCCTGCGTGCGGACAATAAAGCCGCCTTTTTCTTCGGCCGGCACCAGCGCCTGCAGGCGCTCGCGCAGCTGGGTGCGCTCGGTCTCGGAATCAATCTTCTGGGAGATGCCGATGTGCGGGTCATGCGGCAGGTAGACCAGCATGCGGCCCGCGATGCTGATCTGGGTCGACAGCCGGGCGCCCTTGGTGCCCAACGGGTCCTTGATGACCTGGACCATCAAGGTCTGGCCCTCGAACAGCAGTTTCTCGATGGGGGTGGGAGTGAGTCCCTGGCTGCGCTCCTGGCGGTTTTCCCTCAGGTCGGCGATATGGATGAAGGCCGCGCGCTCCAGCCCGATATCGATGAAGGCACTCTGCATCCCCGGCAGCACCCGGACCACGCGGCCCAGATAGATATTGCCGACATGGCCGCGTTGAATGCTGCGCTCGACATGCAGCTCCTGCACCGCGCCCTGGGCGACGATGGCAACACGGGTCTCGAAAGGCGTGACGTTGATCAGAATGTCTTCAGTCATTGTTGTCCGTGTCTGGTGTCTATATATAGTGATGCGCTAGGGTATCGTAAGTCGGGCCGGCGCTGGCGTTCGCCCCTGTCGCGCAGGGGAGATCCGCGTGCCGGCCAAGCGTGGCTGCCCGCCCGGAAAAGAAAATGCACGTCCCTGCGGATGACACACGCAAAAAAACTGTGCTATAGTTCGCCCCCTCGCAACACG
>NZ_LRUJ01000058.1 GCF_001548475.1 Bordetella hinzii LMG 13501 | reverse complement strand
CTCCGCCCGCCGTGCTGGAGCGCCTGAACGCGCTGGCGCGCGCCTCCATGCACGATCCCGCCTTCGCCAAGCTGCTGGCCGAACAGGGCACGACGCCCGGCGACATGACGGTGGACCGCTTCCGCCAGTATGTCAGCGCCGAAATCCGCAAATGGGGCGACATCGTGCGCGACGCCCATATCGAGATCCAATAGGCGGGCCGGCAGCGATGAAATCCCTCCCCTTGCAAGGCGTGCGGGTGCTGGACCTCACCAGCGTCATCATGGGGCCTTACGCCACCCAGATGCTGGCCGAATACGGCGCCGACGTGATCAAGCTGGAGCCGCCCGAAGGCGACATCATGCGCCAGATGGGCCCGGCGCGCGAAGCCGGCATGGGCCCGGTCTTTCTCAACCTGAACCGCGGCAAGCGCAGCCTCTGCCTGGACCTCAAGGCGCCGGCGTCGCTGCCGGTGCTGCAAAGCGCCGTGGCGCGCAGCGATGTCTTCATCACCAATATGCGCGCCCGGGCCCTGGACAGGCTGGGCCTGGGCTGGGACACGCTGCGCGCCTGCAATCCCCGGCTGGTCTATGTCTATCTGTCGGGCTTCGCCGAAGACGGTCCCGACGCCGGGCGGCCCGCCTACGACGACCTCATCCAGGGCATGTGCGCCCTGCCCGACCTGGTGGCGCGCGCCGGCGGCGGCGACCCGCGCTACCTGCCGCTGAACCTGGCCGACAAAACCATGGGCCTGTTCGCCGCCCAGACGGTGCTGGCCGCGCTCCTGCAGCGCGGCGCCGACGGGCCGGGCCAGCGCATCGAATTGCCCATGTACGAAACCATGGCGTCCTTCATGCTGAGCGACCATCTCGGCGCGGCCAGCTTCGAGCCCCCGCTGGGGCCGGCGGGCAATCCGCGCCTGCTGTCGCGCTACCGCCGCCCCTACAAGACGCTGGATGGCTGGATCAGCACCATCGTCTATACCGACCGCCACTGGCAGGCCTTCCTGGGCTTGGCCGGCCAGCCTCAGCTCTGGGACGAAGACCCGCGTTTCCGCAGCATGAGCAGCCGCACACGCCATATCGACGAGGTCTACGCCTTCGTGGACGAGCACATGGCGCGCCGCACGACACGCGAATGGCTGGCGCTGTTGAACGGCGCCGACATCCCCGCCGCCGAAGCGCCCGGCCTGGACACCCTGGTCGAGCGCCTGTCGCAAGCGGGCGGCCTGCTGCAGCCCTACGAAGACGCCGACGGCGGCCGCTATCGCGGACTCGCGCCCACGGCCCGGTGGTCGGCCACCCCGCCCAGGGCCGGCGGCGTGGCGCCCAGGCTGGGCCAGCACAACGAGGAAATCCTGCGCGAGCTGGCCGATCAGGACTCCCGCAACTGGGCCCGCGTCATCAAGGAAGGCAAGGTAAAGGCGGACTGACGCGGCGTCGGGCTCTCACGCCAGCACGCCGCCCGAGCTCGCCCGCACCACCAGCTCCGGGCGCAACCGCACGGAGGCAGGTGACTTGCCGGCGATGCGTTCAAGCAGCAGCTCCATGGCCGTCAGGCCCATCTGGTGCATGGAAGATTTTATGGAGGTCAGGGGAATGGGCAGTTCAGCGGCCAACGGCGTGTCGTTGAAACCGACGATGGCGATGTCCTTGCCCGGCTGCAAGCCTTGATCGCGCGCCGCGCCCATCAGGCCGATGGCCAGGAAATCATTGACCGCGAACACCGCCGTGGGCCGCGTCTTGCCGCTCAATAAGCGGTTGCCGAGCTCCCGGCCGCTGCCGGTGTCGAATTGGCTGTGCAGCAGCCACGATCCGGGCACCGTCACGCCGCGCGACCGGCAGTGCTCGACAAAGCCCATGGCGCGGTCGTAACCCGTGCTGGCGAATCGCTCGCCGGCCAGCACCGCCACCCGTTCATGGCCGAGATCCAGCAGATGGGCGGCCGCCAGCCGCCCGCCTTCGGCGTCGTCGCAGGCCACGGTGCAATACTGCGGGCCCAGATGGCGGCTTGCCAACACCATGGGGATGCCGCGCTCATGGATGCTTTCGATGAAACTGCTGTCGTCCAGCCGCGCGTCGGCAAAGACGAGCCCGTCGACGTGACGGCCCAGCATCATCTCGCCCACTTGGCGATGGCGCTCCACCTTGTCTTCGGTGTTGGCCACGACGGTCCAATAGCCTTCGCGCGTGGCGGCCGCGTCGATACCCTCGTAGATGGTCGCCAGGACCAGGTCCGACAGCCGGGGCACCAACACCCCCACGGTGCGCGTTTTCTTGGTCTTCAGGCTGGTGGCGTAGGGATTGGGCCGGTAATTGTGCTGCGCCGCCAACTCGCGGATCAGGGCCACGGTCTCGGGCGCGGCCGCGCTGCGCGCGTCCTCCTCCGAGCCGTTGAGCACCCGCGAAACGGTCGATATATGGACGTTCAACTTCGCGGCTAGCGCGCGCAAAGTGATGGGTTTGTGCAGGTCTGGGGAGTTTTTCGTCATTGATTCCAGGCCGACGTGACTTCCTGAAGCGTCACCAGGACTGGAGTATACGTCAGCACCCGACGCCCTTTCGGCATTCCCGCGCTCGCCGACCCAAACGTTCGGGTAAGTCCTAGCTTACCTGCGGGCGGTTCGCTATTTAAGCTTCGACCCAAACGTTCGGGTTCGGAAACCCAAACGTTTGTGTCAGCAACATACTAGGAATTCCAACATGCAGGATATCCCGCAACTGCTGGACGATTACCGCCTTGGCCGCCAGCGGCCTGACAGCGTGCTGGGCCGGCTGTTCGAGGCCATCGAGCAGTCGCCGCTCAACAGTTTCATTGCCCTGGACCGCGAGGCGCTCGCCGCCGCCACGCCAGTTGGCCGTCTGGCCGGCATCCCCATCGCGGTCAAGGACCTCATCGACGCCCGCGGTCTGCCGACCACCCTGGGCTCGAAGCAGTTCGAACAGGCGCCGCCGGCCGAGCGCGACGCGGAGGTGGTGCGACGCCTGCGCGCCGAGGGCGCCCTCATCATCGGCAAGACCAACACCCACGAAATCGCTTACGGTTCGACCGGCGACAAATCGGCCTTCGGCCCCGTGCGCAATCCCCATGATCCGGAGCGCGTCGCCGGCGGCTCGAGCAGCGGTTCGGCCGCGGCCGTCGCCGCCGGGCTCTGCCCGGCCGCCCTGGGCACCGATACCAGCGCATCGGTGCGCATCCCCGCCGCCTTGTGCGGCGTGGTCGGCATCAAGCCCGGCTATGACCTGCTGCCCCGCGACGGTATCGCCAAGCTCAGTCCCACCCTGGACCACGCCGGCGTGATCAGCCGCAGCGTCGCGGACAACGCCCTATTGCTCGAGGTACTGGCCCAGGCGCCAGGCGGAACCTACACTGGCAAGCTGGACCGGCCCGTGGCGGGACAGAGAATCGGCATGCTGACCGGCTTCTACGCCTCTCACCTTGTGCCGGAGGTGCGCGCCGCCGTGCGCGCGGCCAGGGCCGCCTTCGAACGCGCCGGCGCCACCGTGATCGACATCGACCTCGCCGCCGCCCAGGACATCTACGACGCCCAGCAGGTCATCCTCAAGGCCGAGGCCTATCACGAGCATGAGGCCGCGCTGCGGGGGCAAGCGGCTTTCGATCCGGAAATCCGCGAACGCCTGCTCACCGGCCAAGACATCAAGGCATCCGAGTACCTCTGCGCGCTGGCGCGGCGAAGGATGGCGATCCAGGCCTTTGACGAAACGCTCGCCCAGGTCGACGTCCTGTTCAGCGCGACCTGCGGCATCACCGCGCCGCGTATCGGCGAGCGCGTCACCCGGGTCGGCGACACGGACTATCCCACCATGTGGCTGCTCACGCGCCTGACCGTGCCCAGCAGCCTGTCAGGCCACCCCAGCCTGTCCGTGCCTTTCAGCGCATCTGCCGGCCTGCCCATCGGCATCCAGCTCATCGGGCGCTACCACGACGAAACGACCCTCTACCAATATGCGCGGCTCCTGGAAACCTCCCGCAAGCCGTCTTGACACCCTGGCAGTTCCTCACACAACCCGCACACGACCGTCCGGCGGCAGCCTGGCGGCGACAAGGAGGTCTTCAATGCGAAGCGTCCCCAGCAAGAGGTATCACATCTTCCTGTTCATCATGCTGATGGCATTGCTGAACTACATCGACCGCGGCGCCCTGTCATACGCGGCCGCCGGCATCACGTCGGAGTACGGCCTGAACCGCACACAATGGGGGGCGCTGCTGGGCTACTTCGGCTACGGCTATCTGTTCGGCGCGCTGGGCGGCGGCTTCATGGCCGACCGTTTCGGTCCGCGCAAGGTCTGGCTTTACGCGGCCGCCGGCTGGTCCATCCTGGCCATCGCCACCGCCTATGCCGGCGACTTCGGCGTGCTGGCGCTGGGCGGCTCGGCCCTGCTGGGCTTTGCCACGATCCGCATCCTCTTCGGCCTGGCCGAGGGGCCGGCCTATTCGGTGGTCTACAAGAGTATTTCTCTTTGGTCCATTCCCAGGGAACGCGGCTTCGTGGTGTCGCTGGCGCTGCTGAGCACACCGCTGGGCGCCATGCTGTCGGCGCCGATCGCCATTGGCCTGCAGCATTTCTTCGGCGGATGGCGCGCCATGTTCATCGTGCTGGGCGTGGTGAGCCTGATCGTGCTGATCCTCTTCATCCGCCTGTTCACCGACCGGCCCGCGCAAAACACCTATATCAGCGACGCCGAGAAGCAATACATCCGGGCCGAGCAGGAGCGCAATCCGGTCGGCCAGGCGGCAGCGGCCGAGGACGACGGCGGTCCTGTGCCGTGGTGGCAGTACTTCAAGACACCCGCGCTGGTGCTCAATGCCATCGCCTGCTTCTCCTTCATGTACGTCAACTTCCTCCTGTTGACCTGGACGCCCAAATACCTGGAAGACCAATTCGGATTCAGCCTGTCGTCCATCTGGTATCTGGCCATGATTCCCTGGGCCGGTGCCTGCTTTACCGTGCTGCTGGGCGGCCGGCTGTCCGACCTCATCGTGCGCAAGACCGGCAGCCTGCGCCTGGGTCGCAGCCTGCTGGGCGCTTCCTGCCTGTTGGCCACCAGCATTGTGTTCTACTTCGTCTCCTCGGCCAGCTCCATCTGGCAGGCCGTCGGCCTGATCACGCTGGCCAATGCCATCAATTCCCTGGCCAACTCCGTCTACTGGGCCATCGTGATCGACACCGCGCCCAAATCCCGCGTCGGCTCCTTCAGCGGAATCACCCACGCCATCGCCAACCTGGCCGCCATCATCGCGCCCACCCTGACCGGCTATCTGACCTATCAGTACGGCTATTCGGCCATGTTCACGGCCGCCACCGCCGCCACCGCCATTGGCGTGGTCGCCATGCTCTTCGTCCACCCGGGCCGCCGCGCGCCCAAGAACCCCTCCGCACAATCCTATGCCTGACACCCAGAAACCTCACTGGACCGAAAGCCGCCGCAGCGGCAGGCTGGCGCGCGTTCGATCGCGCGCCGGCGTGGAGATGACCGGCTTGCATGCGCCGGCCGACGGCCAGGCTCCTCTGCTGCTCTGCCTGCATGGCCTGAGCGGCAACCTCGGCACCAGCTTCGTCGTGGACTTTCTCTCGGCGCCCGAGCTGGAAGGTGTCCACCTCCTCACCGTGGAAAGCTCGGCCCACGGCAATATCGCCATGGCCCGGCGTGGTGACCCGCCCCGATACAGCCTCGGCGGATCGGCCTTCGAAATCTTCGACGAGTGCATCGGCGACCTGGCCGCCTGGGTGGACTACGCCGCCAGCAAAACCCGGGGTCCTATCATCCTGCTGGGCCACTCCCTGGGCGCGGCCAAGGTCGTGCGGTACCAGGCCGAAACCGCCGACCCGCGCGTGCGCGGGCTTGTGCTGGCCTCGGCCGCCGACCTCAAGGGCGCCTTCTGGGCCATGCACGGCGACGCCTCGGCCACGCGCTTCATGGACGAGGCCCGGGCCATGCTGCGCAGAGGCGAGGGCCGCGCCCTCATGGGCGAAGACTGCGTCGTCGGCCTGCTCAAGCAGCGGATTTCGGCCGCCACTTTCATCGACCGCTTCGAAGACGGCAAACCTTCCGACGTGTTCGACTTCTTCGGCCGCGGCTCGATCCGCGCCTTCGAGGACCTCGCCAAAGTCACGCTGCCGCTGCTTGCCCTCTATGGTTCGAGCGGCGAAATCGTCGGCGGCGGCGACGTGGCCCGGGCCTTGTCCCTCCTTGAACAGCGGGCGGCGCGCTGCCCCGCCTTCAGCAGCGCCATCGTGCCCGGCAACCACTGGTACCTCGGCAGCGAACCCCTGGTCGCGCAAACCATCGCGGCCTGGCTGGCCGGCCTTGCTTCCTGATCACTTCCTTTCCAACCGCCGCCAGGCACGCGCCTGGCGGTCTCGTCACGACACTATGCCCCACACCCAGCAAGCCGCCTACCACGGCGTATTTCCCTATCTCGTCACCCCCCTTCGCCCGGATAACAGCGTCAACACCGAGGTGCTCCACACCCTCTGCCAGGACCTCATCGCCCAAGGCGTGCATGGCCTGGCCCCGCTGGGGTCCACCGGCGAGTTCGCCTATCTCGACCAGGAACAGAAGCGCGACGTCGTGCGCACCGTCGTGCAAGCCAGCGCCGGGCGCGTCCCCGTCGTGGCCGGCGTGGCCGCCACCAGCATCGCCCAGGCCGTGGAACAGGCGCGCGACTTCCAGGCCTTGGGTTGCGACGGCATCCTGGCCGTGCTCGAAGCCTATTTCGCCATCTCCGAGGACGGCGTCTACGAGTATTTCAAGGCCATCGCACAGGCGGTCGATCTGCCCATCGTCATCTACACCAACCCCAATTTCCAGCGTTCGGATCTCAGCCTCAAGGTGCTCGAACGCCTAAGCTGGATACCGAACATCCAATACCTCAAGGACGCCTCCTACAACACCGGCAGACTGCTTTCCATCCAGTCCCTGGTCGGCGACCGCATGACCCTGTTCGCGGCCTCGTCCCACATCACCGCCGCCGTCATGCTCCTCGGCGGCGGAGGCTGGATGGCCGGCCCTGCCTGCATCGTCGCGCGCCAAAGTGTCGAGCTCTATGAGCTCTGCAAGGCCGGCAAGTGGACCGAGGCGATGGTGCTCCAGCGCAAGCTCTGGAAAATCAACGAAGTCTTCGCCAAGTACAACTTGGCGGCCTGCATCAAGGGCGCCCTGTGCATGCAGGGCTATGACGTGGGCGAGCCCATCGCACCCCAGTCGCCGCTGTCCGAAGAAGGCAGGCAGGCCGTGAGGCAGGCCCTGCTGGAGGTGGGCGCCGTGGCCGGCTGAGGCCGTCCGGATCAGGAAAACCCTGAGGCCGGTCCCGCCCGCCCCTATGACGTCCGGGGAATATCGACATGAAAAAACGAAAGTTCCCTGGACAGTCCTTCCTTGATACCTTATTGTTCGGATCAAATTCCAATATGTCCGGTCAATTAACGTTGAGGAAAGACAATGAAAAAGGGATTGCAAGCCGCATTCGCGGCCGCGGGCTTGTTGGCCGCGCTGGCGGTGCAGGCGGAGACATTGAAGCTGGGTGTGGTGGGCGGGATGACGGGGCCGGGCGCGCCCTGGGGCCTGGCCGTCGATGGCGGCGTCAAGGTCGCCGTCGAGGAGGTCAACCAGGCCGGCGGCCTCGAGGTCCAGGGCAAGAAGTACAAGGTGGAGGTCGTGACCTACGACGACCACTACAAGGCGGCCGACGCGGTCACGGCCACCAACCGCCTCATCGACCAGGACGAGGTGAAGTTCATCATCGGGCCCATCGGCTCGGCGTCGGTCATGGCCATGAAGCCCATCACCGAACGCAACAAGATCGTGTTGCTGTCCAATAGCTACTCCACCGAGATCCTGGACGCCAACACCAAGTATCTTTTCCGTGTCCTGCCCACCACCTACGAATACAACGGCCAATTGATCGGCTGGCTGAAGAAGCACCAGCCCGACCTCAAGCGCCTGGCCATCCTCTCGCCCAATGACGCCACAGGCTGGAGCACGCAGAAGACGCAGAAAAAAGCCTACGAGGATGCGGGTTACACCGTGGCCGAGGCCAAGTTCTTCGAGCGCTCGCAGAATGATTTCCGCACCCTGTTGACCAGCATCCTGGCCAAGAACGTCGATTTCATCGAGCTGGACACCGTGCCGCCCGGGCCGGCCGGCATCGTCATCCGCCAGGCGCGCGAGATGGGCTTCAAGGGCCGCTTCACGAAGTTCGGCGGCAATAATGTGGCTGAAACCGTCAAGTCCGCCGGCGCCGAGAACGCCGAAGGCACGCTGGTCTACCTCTCGGCCGACCCGACCAGCGCGCCCTACGCGCGCCTGAGCGCGGCCTACGCCAAGTTCCATGGCAACAGCATGGACGACTTCGCCTTCTATTTCTACGACGCCACCCGGCTGCTGTTCAAGGCCATCAAGGAGGCCGGCTCGGTCAGCGACACCACCGCCGTGGTCCAGAAAATCGAGGCCAGCCCGACTTTCGACGGCATCCAGGGCAGCATTGTCTGGGGCGGCAAGAGCGTCTATGGCGTCGACCACCAGATCGCCACGCCGGCCTACCTGGGCGTCATCAAGGGCGGCAAGGCGGAGGTCATCGAGAAGTTCGAGGCCCGCTGATCCCGCGCCCGACCACTAGGCCTCTTCACCATGCAGATCACCTTGCAGATCGTCATCATCGCCCTGATGTCGACCTTCGTCTACGCGCTCGTGGCCCTGGGCTTCACCCTGGTGTTCGGCATCCTGCGCGTGGTGAACTTCGCCCATGGCGAGTTCTACATGCTGGGCGCCTACGCCATGTTCATCTTCTACGGCGCCCTGTCCTGGCCCTATCTGCCGGCGCTGGCCGCGGCGGCGCTGGCCGTGGGCGCGCTGGGCCTGCTGGTCGAGCGCGGGCTGTTCCGCCGCTTCACCGGCGACGAAATGGGCGGCATGATCATGTCGCTGGCCCTGGCCATCACCCTGCAGGCGGCGATGTCGCTGCTGTTCTCCGTGGACGAACAATCCGTGCGCCGGCCGGTCGAAGGAGCCTGGCAGGTCGGCCCGGCCTTCTTCGCCAAGGATCAACTGCTCATCGTCGGCATCAGCGTCATCGCGCTGGCGGCCTTCTACTTCCTGATCGAGCGCACGCGGCTGGGCATCACCATCCGGGCCGTGGCGCAAGACCGCGAAGTGGCGCGCCTGCAAGGGGTCGGCTCGCGCAAGATCATGGCCTTCACCTTCGCGCTGAGCTGCGGGCTGGCCGGGCTGTCCGGCGCGCTGATGGCGCCGGTCTACACCGTCCATCCCTATATGGGCGAAGCGGTCGTGGTCAAGGCTTTCATCATCGTGGTGCTTGGCGGGCTGGGCAGCCTGCCCGGGGCCGTGGTGGCCGCGCTCATCCTGAGCTTTACCGAGGCCATCGCCGCCACTTTCTATAACGCGACGGTCGCGACCATGGTGTCGTTCCTGATCGTCATGGCCGTGCTCCTGGTCAGGCCCAGCGGCCTGATGGGTAAATCATCATGAATGTCTCCCGACACCTGGCGTTCTACCGCAAGGACGGCCCGCTGCCATGGCTTTGGCATGCCCTGCTCGTCGTCGTCCTGCTGTGCTGGCCGCTGTGGGCCGGCCAGCCGCGCTTCCACCTGCATCTGGCCATCATGGTGGCCATCTATGCGGCGCTGGCCATGAGCATGAATCTGCTGCTGCGCATCGGCCAGCTGTCGCTCGCGCACGGCGCGCTTTTCGGGCTGGGCGCCTATACCTCGGCCATCCTGGGGCGCGACTATGGTCTGTCCTTTCCTGCCGCCTTCGTCGGCGCCGGCCTGTTGACCGCCGCCGTGGCCGCCCTGGCCGGCCCGGTCTTCATGCGTATCAAGGGCGTGCACTTCGCGCTGCTGACCTTCGCGCTGGGCGAGGCCATCGTGCTGTGCTTCATCGAGTTCCACGGGCTGTTTGGCGGCAACAACGGCTTTGGCGACATCCCGCCCATGTCGGCCAGCCTGCCCATCCCCGAAGGACGCTATGGCGTCTACCTGGTCGCCGTGTGCTTCGCCTTGCTGGTCTATTTCGGCCTGCGCCTGCTCTATCGCCGCGAATGGGGCATGATCGCCGCCTCGCTGCAGCAGAACGAAGCCCTGGTGACCTCGGGCGGCCTGGATGTGTTGAGCTTCCGGGTGAGCGTCTTTGCCCTGAGCGCCGCCATCGCCGGCTGGGCCGGCAGTCTCTACGCGCATTACCAGGGTTATATCTCGCCCGATGCCTTCGGTTTCTGGACGGCCGTCAACGCCGTCATCATGAATGTGCTGGGTGGCGTGGGCGTCCTGGCCGGCGCCGTGGTCGGCGCCGCCCTGCTGGTGCCGCTGCCCGAGCTGCTGCGTGGCCTGCAGCAATACCAGCGCCTGATCTATGGCCTGACGCTCATCCTGCTGCTGCTCTTCATGCCGCAGGGGCTGGCCGCGCTGGCGCGCGCCGCCGTGCAAAGCCTGCGGAGACCCCAGCCATGAGCGCCGAACTGGAAGTGCAAGGCCTGAGCCGTTTCTACGGCGGCATACGCGCCGTGGACGAGGTGTCCTTCAAGACGGTGCCGGGGCAGATCACCGGCGTCATCGGCCCCAACGGCGCCGGCAAGACCACCTTGTTCAACTTGATCGCCGGGTCGGCGCGTCCCTCGGCGGGCATTGTGCGCCTGGACGGCCAGGCGCTCACCGGGGCGTCGGCCGCGGCCATCGCCCGCCGCGGACTGGTGCGGACCTTTCAGTCCACCAGCGTATTCGCCGGCCATAGCGTGTATGAAAACCTCTACCGCGCGGCGCTGTTCCGGCAATTCCCGACCCCGCTGTCGCTCCTGGCGCCCTGGGGCTTGCGGCGCGGCCGCGCCCAGGCGGCGCGCCGGGCCGGCGAAGCGCTGGAGCGCATCGGCATGACGGCCCTGGCCGATGCCGATGCCGGGTCCCTGGCCTATGGCCTGCAGAAAATCCTCGGTGTGGGCATGGCCCTGACCGCCAGGCCGGCCATGCTGCTCATGGACGAACCCGCCGCGGGCTTGAATCCGGTCGAGACCGTGGCCATGGCCGACCTGATCGAGCGCATCCACGGCACGGGCATCGATGTGGTGGTGGTCGAACACGATATGGGCCTGGTCATGCGCCTATGCCAGCGCCTGGTGGTGCTCGTCAACGGCCGGCTGCTGGCCGATGGCGAGCGCGAGCAGGTACAGCAAGACCCCAAGGTCATCGAAGCCTACCTGGGAGCGGACCTTGACGATGCTTGAAGTCGACCGCCTGTCGGTCAATTACGGCGCGGTGCGAGCGCTGGACGACGTTTCCCTGGCGGTGCAGGCCGGCGGCGTATGCGCCGTCATCGGCGCCAACGGCGCGGGCAAGTCCACGCTGATGAAAGCCCTCATCGGCCTGGTGCCCGTGCGCGGCGGCCGCATCCGCCTGCAGGGCCAGGCCATCGAGTCCCTGGGCACGGAGCAGCGCGTGGCCCTGGGCCTGGCGCTTTCGCCCGAAGGCCGGCGCCTGTTTCCCGAGCTGACCGTGCGCGAGAACCTCGTCATGGGCGCCTATCTGCGCCATGACCGTGCCGGCATCCAGGCCGACATTGCGCGCGTGTATGAATACTTCCCGCGCCTGAAGGAGCGCGAGCGCAGCCTGGGCCGCCACCTGTCGGGCGGCGAACAACAGATGTGCGCCATCGGGCGCGCCCTGATGTCGCGCCCGCGCCTGCTGCTGTTGGACGAGCCCTCGCTCGGCCTGGCGCCGGCCGTGACATTGGAGGTGGCCCGTGCCATCCGCCAGATCAGCCAGGACGGCACCACCATCATCCTGGTCGAGCAGAACGCGCGCCTGGCGCTCAGACTCTCCCATCATGCTGTCGTGCTGGAGACGGGCCGCCTGGTCCTGTCGGGCGACAGCGCATCCGTCGCAAGCAATCCCCAGGTGGCCGCGGCCTACCTGGGCCATGGAGCCGAGACCCCCTCCCATGCCTAATATCTATCAGGTTGCCATGTTCAACGCGGAACGGCATCCCGGCAAGACGGCCATCTCCGATGACCGGCAGCAACTGAGCTTTGCCCAACTCTGCGAGCGCGCCCGGGCGCTGGCGCATTATCTGGCCGGCCTGGGCGTGGCGCGCGGCGACCGCGTCGCCATCATGACGGGCAATTCCATCGACTACCTGGCCTTGTTGCACGCCACCGCCGTGGGCGGCTTTGCCATCGTGCCGGTCAATACGCGCTACGGCCTGGCCGAGCTGGAGCATCTGCTGCGCGACGCCGAGCCCAAGGTCTGCCTGTACGACGCCGCGCACCAGCCCCTGGTCGACGCCTTGAGCCGCGACGGCGCCCTGCCCGTCCAGCCTCTCTGGCTCGACGCCCTGCCCGCCCGGCTGCCCGATCCTGCCGGCGCCGATCCGGTCGCCCGGCGCTTCGGCGCGGTCGAGGACGACGACGTGGCCATCCTCATGTACACCTCGGGCACCACCTCCACCCCCAAGGGCGCCATGCTCACGCACGGCAATCTGTCGGCCAACGCGGTCAACTACATCATGGAGCTGGGCATCGATTCGGAGGCGCGCTCGCTGCTGGCCACGCCGCTGTTCCATATCGGCGGCTTCGGGGTCGTCAACGGCCCCATCCTGTACGCCGGCGGCAGCCTGCACATCCTGCCGCGCTTCGACATCGAGGTGGTCCTGCAGGCCCTGGACGAGCACCAGCCCACGCACGTCTTCCTGCTGTCGACCATGTGGGTGGGCCTGACCGACCACCCCGGTTTCGCCTCCCGCGTGCTGCCCTCGGCGCGCTTTGTGCAGACCGCCGCCGCCCCGTTGGGCGAATGGCGCCAGGCCTTGATCCGGCGTGTCTTTCCCAATGCCGAGTTCAGCTGGGGTTTCGGCATGACCGAGAGCTGCGTGACCACCATCAAGAACCGCTACACCCGTGAGATTCTCGAACACCCCGGGGCCATCGGCTATCTCTGGCGGCATGTGCAATACCGCCTGGTCGACGCCGAGGGCCAGGTGCTGGCCGACCAGCGCGGCCCGGGCGAGCTGCAGGTGCGCGGTCCCACGGTCTTCAAGGGCTACTGGAAACAGCCGGCCTTGACCGCGCAGGTGCTCGATGACCAGGGCTGGCTGCACACGGGCGATGTGATCCGGCTCGACGAGGACGGCTTTGCCCACTTCCTGGGTCGCAGCAAGGACATGATCAAGACCGGCGGCGAGAATGTCGCGGCGCTGGAAGTCGAGAACTGCCTGACCGGCCACACCGATGTGCGCGAGGCCGCCGCCTTCGGCTTGCCGCATGAATACTGGGGCGAAGAGCTGGTGGCCGCCGTCGTGCCCGCCGCCGGCCGCCAGCCGGACGCGGACGCCTTGCGCGAGCACTGCCGCGCGCACCTGTCCGGCTTCAAAGTGCCCAAGCGGATTTTCATCGTGGACGCCTTGCCCCAATCCTCCTCCGGCAAGGTGCAGAAGTTTCGCCTGAAGGAGCAGTTTCTATCATGACCCGCGCGCCCGACCTCTTCGACCCCGCCGTGCTGGCCGCCTGGACGCGCCTGGCTTCCGACGACGCCTTCGTGGCGCGGCATGCCATCCTGGCCGACCTGCGGCTGGGCCTGCGCAACACCAGCAGCGGCCAGGCGCTATGGCTGTCGGCCGATGGCGAGCGCGTGCAGGGCGGTCCGGGCCTGGACGGCGTGGCCTTTACGCTGGAAGGCCCGCAGGACGCTTTCGACGACCTGGCCCGCGGCTTTCCCTTCAACCGCCTGGTGCGCCAGCATCGCCTGACGGTGGGCGGCGACATGCGGCGCTGCGTCCAGAACTGGCTGCTGGTCTACGCCATCACGCGCCTGACCGCCCGCCTGAACCCGCAAGAGGAGGCCTGAGCATGCCTTATGTCGTCACCGCCGATGGCGTGCGCGCCTATTACGACTTCGCGGGCCAGGGCCCGGCCCTGGTCATGGTCCATGGCGCCAGCCAGGACAGCTTGTCCTGGAAATATGTGGTCGATCGGTTCGCCCGCCACTACAGCGTCTATGTCCTGGACCTGCCCGGCCACGGCAAAAGCGCCCTGCCCGCCGGCGGGCCGCATACGGCCACCCCCGACAACGCGCGCTATGTGCTGCAATGCCTCGACGCCCTGGGATTGGCGGACGCCGTCCTCATGGGCCACTCCATGGGCGGCGGCGTCGTCGCCCAGGCGGCCGTCTTCGCGCCCGGCCGGGTGCGCGGCCTGGTGCTGGTCGACGGCGCCTCGGTCAACGTGGTCAAGTCCTCGGGCTACAACCCGCATATCCTCAGCATGGCGCGCATCAATCCCGGCGATTGGTTCGAGGTGACCTTCCGCACGCTCATGGGCAGCGCCGCGGGCGCCGACCGCATCGAGGACCTCATCGCCGATGCGCGCCGCTGCAACCCCGCCGTCGCCTTCGCCGACATTTGCGCCTTCGGCGGTTTCCGTATGGAGCAGATCCTGCCGGGCATACGCTGCCCCGTGGTGATCGTCGAGGGCGAGGAGGACTGGTCCGTCCCTCCCGAGTCGGCGCGCGAAGTGGCGCGCCAGCTGCGCGATCAGGTTCCGGTGGAATATATAGAATGGCGCAACGTCGGGCACTTCCCGCAGAGCGAATGCCCCGAGCCCTTCTACCAGGATACGCTCGCCGCGATGGCCCGCCTATCCCTATAGACGACCACAGGTATGACCCAGAACACCCAGACGCCCTCGCCCAAGCCCACGCTCTACCAGAGCATCAGCGACCATCTCCTGGAGATGATACGGGACGGGCAGTTTCCGGTGGGCGCCAAGCTGCCCACGGAGATGGAGCTGTGCGAGCAATTCGGCGTCGGCCGCCACACCGCGCGCGAAGCGGTGCGCAAACTCACCGACCTCGGCGTGGTCGAGCGCCGGCGGCGGGCCGGCACCACCGTGGTGCGCCAGCATCCGCGGGCGCAGTTCGGCGTCGAGCTCGAAACCACCAACCAGCTGCAGCGCTACCTCGAGGCCACCGACCTGCATGTGCACAAGCGCGTCATGGAGCTGTCCAAGATGCCCCGGGAAACCGCCCTGGAAGGCGCGCCCTCCGAATGGTTCAAGGTCGAGACCTACCGCTGCGTGCCCGGCACCAAGCGCGCCATCTCCTGGACCGACATTTATCTGCGCAAAGAATACGAAGCCGTGGCCGAGCATATCTCCACCAAGCCGGGTGGCGTCTATCCCTTGCTCGAAGCCCATTGCGGCGAAATCGTCGAAGTCATAGAGATGGAAATCTCCGCCTCGCGCTTTCCGCCGCGCGTGGCGCGTTTTCTGGAGTACGAGGCCGTCGACCCGGCCCTGCTCATCATCCGGTCTTTCCGCAACCCCGCCGGCAAGCTGCTCGAGGTCGCGGTCAGCTTCTATCCCCCCTACGAGTTCCGCTACGTCACCCGCCTGTCGCGCCGCGACGGGCAGCACAAGACACGCAGCTGACCGCTCATCCATCCAAGAGGAAGCCATGAAGGGCAAATACGGCAACAGCGTCACCGTCGAGATCACCGGCACCCAGGCCGTGGTGCGATTCGATCGCGGCGTCAACCGCAACGCCATCGACCAGGACACGCTTCTCGCCCTCACCCATGTCGCGCGGGACCTTGCCGAATCCCTGGCCGTCCACACCGTCTTGCTCACCGGCGCCGCCGACATCTTCTCGGCCGGCATCGACCTGAAAGACCCCCGGAAATGGCAAGAGGACGATACCCAGCTGCTGGTGCGGCGCGACATCGCGCAGCGCGGCGCCCGCCTCTGCCGCCTGTGGGAAGAACTCCCCCAGCTGACCATCGCCGCCATCGAGGGCGCGGCCGTGGGCGGCTCGGTGGCCCTGGCGCTGGCCTGCGACTGGCGCGTCGCGGCCGAGAACGCCATCCTCTACCTGCCCGAAGCCAAGGTGGGGCTGAACATGGGCTGGGGCGCCATCCCGCGCATGGTCAACCTCATCGGCGCGCCGCGCGCCAAGCGCGCCATCCTGCTGGCCGAAAA
>NZ_LRUJ01000057.1 GCF_001548475.1 Bordetella hinzii LMG 13501 | reverse complement strand
CCGCGCCCGCGCCCAAGGCCGAGGCGGCTGCCGCCCCGGTGGCCCCGGCGGCGGCGGCCGCCGCGCCGGCCCAGCGGCCTTCGCCCACGCAGGCCCTGCAGGATCCGGACCTCAAGCCGGGCCAGCTGCCGCATGCCTCGCCCTCGGTGCGCAAGTTCGCCCGCGAGCTGGGCGTGAACCTGTCGCGCGTGACGGGCAGCGGCCCCAAGGGCCGCATCGTGATCGAAGACGTGCGCGGCTACGTCAAGAACGCCCTGGCGGCCGCGCCGGCGGCGGCCCAGGGTTCGGCCGACGGCGCGGCGTTGGGCCTGCTGCCCTGGCCCAAGGTGGATTTCACCAAGTTCGGCCCGGTCGAGGCCAAGCCGCTGTCGCGCATCAAGAAGATCTCCGGCGCCAACCTGCACCGCAACTGGGTCATGATCCCGCACGTCACCAACAATGACGAAGCGGACATCACCGAGCTGGAAGCCTTGCGCGTGCAGCTCAACAAAGAGAATGAGAAATCGGGCGTGAAGGTCACCATGCTGGCCTTCGTCATCAAGGCCGTGGTCGCGGCCCTGAAGAAATTCCCCGAATTCAATGCCTCGCTGGACGGCGACAACCTGGTCTACAAGCAGTACTACCACATCGGCTTCGCTGCCGATACGCCCAACGGGCTGGTGGTGCCGGTGGTGCGCGATGCCGACAAGAAGGGCATCATCGAGCTGGCCCGCGAGACCGCCGAGCTGGCCAAGAAGGCGCGCGACGGCAAGGTGTCGCCGGCCGACATGCAGGGCGGCTGCTTCTCGATCTCGTCGCTGGGCGGCATCGGCGGCACGCACTTCACGCCCATCATCAACGCGCCGGAAGTCGCCATTCTCGGCCTGTCGCGCTCGTTCCAGAAGCCGGTGTGGGATGGCAAGCAGTTCGTGCCGCGCCTGACGCTGCCGCTGTCGCTGTCCTATGACCACCGCGTCATCGACGGCGCGGCCGCCGCGCGCTTTAACGCCTATCTCGGCCAACTGCTGGCTGATTTCCGCCGCATCGCGCTGTAAGCGCCCGGAGAGACGATGAGCAATCTCAAGCAGATCAAGATCCCGGACATCGGTGACTTCAAGGAAGTCGAGGTCATCGAAGTGCTGGTCGCCGAGGGCGACACCATCAAGGCCGAGCAGAGCCTGATCACCGTCGAGTCCGACAAGGCCTCGATGGAGATCCCGGCCTCCGAGGGCGGGGTGGTCAAGTCGGTCAAGGTCAAGGTCGGCGACAAGGTGGCCGAAGGCTCGGTCATCCTCGAAGTCGAAGCCGTCGCGGACGCGCCCAAGGCCGAGGCGCCCAAGAGCGCGGCTCCCAAGGCCGAGGCTCCCAAGGCCGAAGCCCCCAAGGCCGCGGCGCCGGCCGCCGCCTCTTATGGCGGCTCGGCCGACCTGGAGTGCGATGTCCTGGTGCTGGGCGCGGGCCCGGGCGGCTATTCGGCCGCCTTCCGCGCGGCCGACCTGGGCCTGGCGACCGTGCTGGTCGAGCGCTATGCCACCCTGGGTGGCGTGTGCCTGAACGTGGGCTGCATCCCGTCCAAGGCGCTGCTGCACAACGCCGCCGTCATCGACGAGGCGCGCGCCCTGACCGCGCATGGCATCAGCTTCGGCGAGCCCAAGATCGACCTGGACAAGCTGCGCGGCTACAAGGACAGCGTGGTAGCCAAGCTGACCGGCGGCCTGGCCGGCATGGCCCGCGCGCGCAAGGTCACCGTGGTCACGGGCGTGGGCGAGTTCGCCGACCCCTACCACCTGACGGTCAAGACCGCCGAGGGCAAGACCCAGACCATCCGCTTCAAGAACGCCATCATCGCCGCCGGCAGCCAGTCGGTGAAGCTGCCCTTCCTGCCGCAGGACGAGCGCATCGTCGATTCGACCGGCGCGCTGCAGCTGCGCGAGATCCCCAAGAAGATGCTCATCATCGGCGGGGGCATCATCGGCCTGGAAATGGGCACGGTCTATTCCACGCTGGGCGCGCGCCTGGACGTGGTCGAAATGCTCGACGGCCTGATGCAGGGCGCCGACCGCGACCTGGTCAAGGTCTGGCAGAAGATGAACGCCGGGCGCTTTGACAACATCATGCTGAAGACCAAGACCGTGGGCGCCGAGGCGCGCGCCGACGGCATCTACGTCAGCTTTGAAGGCGAGGGCGCGCCCAAGGAGCCGCAGCGCTACGACCTGGTGCTCCAGGCCGTGGGCCGCAGCCCCAACGGCAAGAAGATCGCCGCCGACAAGGCGGGCGTGGCCGTGACCGAGCGGGGCTTTATCGAGGTCGATCGCCAGATGCGCACCAATGTGCCGCACATCTTCGCCATCGGCGACATCGTGGGCCAGCCCATGCTGGCGCACAAGGCCGTGCACGAAGGCCATGTCGCCGCCGAAGCCGCCGCCGGCCAGAAGTCCTTCTTCGACGCCCGCGTCATCCCCTCGGTGGCCTACACCGATCCGGAAGTGGCCTGGGTGGGCCTGACCGAAGACGAGGCCAAGAAGCAGGGCATCAAGGTCGAGAAGGGTCTCTTCCCCTGGGCCGCCTCGGGCCGCGCCATCGCCAATGGCCGCGACGAAGGCTTCACCAAGCTGCTCTTTGACGCCGAAACCCACCGCATCCTGGGCGGCGGCATCGTGGGCACGCATGCGGGCGACCTGATCAGCGAAATCGCGCTGGCCATCGAAATGGGCGCCGACGTGGTGGATATCGCCAAGACCATCCACCCGCACCCGACCCTGGGCGAATCCGTCGGCATGGCCGCCGAAGTCGCCGAAGGCGTGTGCACCGACCTGCCGCCGCAACGCAAGAAGTAATCAGCGCCGGCAAGACGACAAAGCCGCCCGATGGGGCGGCTTTGTCATTGGGCGCGGGCCGGAACTGGCGCGCCCATGCACCGGTGTTCCTTGTGCGCCCCGATCGCGGGGCAAGGAGGCACCGACGCCAGTTGAGAACGTCTAGTCGCAGGCAAAGAGATAGGTGGCGGTCGCGTTGAATCGATTCAGCACGCGGTACCCCATGGGTTCGAGATAGTTCCTCAGGGAAGAGAGTTCCGCTTCAGTGGCCGCCTCGGCGTAAATCATTGGCCGTTGCGATTTCAACAACAGGCCGGCTCCCTGGAGGACGTCGAGCTCCATCCCTTCGACGTCGATCTTGATCACCGAGACTTCGGGTGGGTTTTCAAGCTCATGCAGCAACTCGTCGAGCACTCGCACTTCGATGTCGCCCTCTGCGGCGAGATCGAGTTTGGTCATGCCGATATTGTTGGGATCAACTTGGCCAAGCCGGGCGCGGCGGGCTTGTCTTCCCAGACCGACCGGAAAGGTCTTGACGCAGTCTTGCAGCGCATTGAGCGATACGTTTCTGAGCAGCGTCTGATACACGGCCGGTTGGGGTTCAAACGACATGACCAAGCCGGCTTGGCAGAACAGGCCGAAAAACACCGTATGGTTGCCGATGTTGGCGCCTATATCCAATATGGCCGTGCCGGGCCTGACCCGCGCGGCAATGTCGAGCAACATCTGCAGTTCATAGAAGGATAGACTGCTGCGGATGAAGCGCTGAATATGATCGTCCTTGTCGGGCAAGGCGAAGCGTACGGTTGTTTGTTTAAATTGAAAGGCGACAGGCAGGTTCTGCGTCAGGGCTTGAGCTTGAGCAGCGTTTAGACGGCCAGAGGGGAAGCCATAGCGCGCCACCATTTTGGTGATCTGTGCGTCATTTCCATGTTGCAGCAGATTTTGATGCCACAGGGATCCATCCTGGCTGCCAGTCCATGTTTTCAGGTCCATCCGAGGGCCAACAACGCGGACGGTGCGACGCGCCAATCGGATCATCCAGTAAAGCCAGATGTCATCGGCGGTCGGGCATAGGCCGGTGAATAGTTCCACCTTGCCGATATCAGCATGAAAGGCATGCGGAGGATAGAGTACGCCGGCCCCCGTGGTCGGGAAGAGCAATTCGGACGGGCTCGTCGAACCGCTGAACTCCCATTCCCAATTGGCATAGGGCAGGGGGCGTTTGCTTTTATCCAGCGTGATCTTGTGGGCGCGCCAAGCCACGATGACCTCAGGGCCGCTCCAGGCCGCGCACAGATCGCGCAACCAGTGTTCTGGATAGCAGATATCGTCATCGGCCGTGACGATGAAGGCCTCCGGCTCCTCGCGCAGGGTGGGAATGATTTTCTTGTAAGACTTCAAGTCCTCGCAATAGCGGATGTCGATCCCTTGCGATGCGAGAGCCAATACGTCTGGCGGGAGCAGATTGCGCTCTGTCTCGGCAATCCACAGGATGATGCGATCCGCCTGCACAGATTGCCGCAATAGCGTTTCCAAGGTCTTGGGCAAGACCGTGAAGCGCTTTTGATAGGAAGTCAACGAGATGACCAGACGGCCAGGCAGCGAGTGCCGGACCGCCGCGGGACGCACGATTTCGGCCGGAACCGCCGGCCGCGCGTCCGTCGCGTCCGTCCTATCGCCCACGATGTCATCCAGATAGGCTTGAGCCAACTGTGGATTGGATTCCTCGATCAGCCTGTAGGCGTAGTCATGCAGGCCATAGGCGGCGTGCATGATGAATGCCAGGCGCATCCTCTCCGCGTCGTTCAACTCCCGGGTGGGCACATAGACGGCGTCGGCATAGAGCAGCAGGGAACCCTGGCCGGGGTCGAAGAGATCCCGGTCGTCGGGCAGGTAGTTGTGGTGGTGCTGGTTGCGCAGGCGCAGCAGCTGGAAGCCGCTTTCTTTCAGCAGGGGGCGCAAGGCGTCCAGGCTGGTCTGGCCCGCATGGCCTTCCACGAAGGGCACGCGCACCTGGACCACCAGGGCGGTTTGCAGCGTGCGCCGCGCGCCGCGCAGAATGGCCGCGTTGTCGTGGCCCAGGGCCAGCACCAGCCAGTCCACCCGCTCCAGCCCCTGGACCTCATCCAGGGGCACGGTGGCGATCGGCAGCGGCGCCAGCACTTTGGCGCCCGGGCGCCAGCAGGGCGGCAGCTCGTCGGCGGGCGCGGGCGGCAGCGTGCCGCTGAAGGCCGGATCCAGGCAGGCGTGCAGAGTGGCGGGCAGGCCGTCGCCCAGGGCGATGTGGCCGTGATAGCTCTGTATGGTCTGGGCGGCCAGCAGGGCGGCCGAATCGGCCAGCCGGGTGGCCGGATCGATGACCACGGTATTCAGGGTCTTCAGGCGCGCCAGGCCGGCGAAATTCGGCTCGCTGGCCAGCAGGCCGCCATGGTCGAGGGCATGGATCTTGCCGGCCAGGCTGAAGTTGAAGCCGCGCTGGCCGGCGGCCGCTTCGGGATGGACGATGGTGCGCGGCGCGTCCTCGTCCTCGAACCAGAGCTGCCCCTCGGCCGTGAAGGCCAGGGCGGCGCGCGGCCGGCCCTCGGTATAGCGTTGCCAGATGCCGCGCAAGGCGTCGGCCAGGTGACGGGCGAAGCGCGGGCCGTCGCATACCGGCGACTCCAGCAGCACGCGCCGCAGATGCCGGCGTATGTCGGCCAGCGCCTGGGCGTCGCCGGCCAGCTCCAGGCAGCGCGCGCGATAGCTGTCCCAGCTGTCGGTCACGAGCTCGGGCAGGCCGGCATTGGCCAGGTGGGTGGCCGAGTGCCGGCCCGCGAAGGTGGGGCCGGGCAGGGTGACCACGGGCACCCCCATCAACAGCGCTTCGCAGGTGGTCAGGCCGCCCGAATAGGGCCAGGGGTCCAGGGCGATATCGACCTCGTGATAGGCCTTGAGCAAATCCTGGTGGTTGGAGTGGCCCTCCATGCGGATGCGCTCGGCGGCGATGCCGTGGCGTGCCAGGGCGTCGAGCACGCGCTGGCGCTTATGCTCGGCGCCGAAGGCCGCGCCCTTGAGGAAGAGGCGGGAGTCTGGCAGCGCGTCCAGCAGCCGGGCCCATTCGGCCAGCAGGACGTCGTTGATCTTGGTCGGGTTGTTGAAGCAGCCGAAGGTGATATAGCCCTTGCTGGCCGAGGGCGGCGGTGCGCAATCGGGCAGCTGGGCGGGCGGCAGGTAGCAGATATAGTCGTCGGGCAGGCGGATCAGTTTTTCGGTATAGAGCGCGTCGCTGCCCGGCGGCGATTCTATGCTGTCGGTGATGAGATAGTCTATGGACTCCACGCCCGTGGTGTTGATCAGGCCGCCCACCCATTTGACGATGAGCGGCGCCGGCTCCATGGCGATGACCCGCATGCGCGTGCCGGCGTTGAAGCCCGACAGGTCGATGAGGATGTCGATGCCATCGTCGCGCAGGCGCTGGGCGAGCTCGGCGTCGCTGAAGCTGGCGATGGGCGTCCAGCGTTTGGCCAGCGCCATGATGCGCAGGGTGATGCGGTCTATCACGCCGCTGCTGCCATAGCAGTACAGCTCCAGGCCATATTGCGCCAGGTGTTCCAGGGCGGGCGTGATCATGGCGCCCACCGGATGCTGGCGAAAACCATCGGAAATCATGCCGACGCGCAGCACCCGGCCGGGCGAGAGATCGGCGGGCGCGGGCCGCGCGGCCGCGTTGCGCGGCGCGTATTGCCGGCCCCAGGCCCGGCACAGCCGCAGGATATCCTCGGGTCGGCTCTCGGGCAGATAGTGGGCCAGGGTGATCTGGTTGGACAGCGGCACCGGGTCGACCTGGGTGAGCTCGGCCGCGCGCGCGTAGGAGCGGGAGGCGGCCTGCAGCTCGCCCAGATCGCGCTGGATATTGCCCAGGTCGTTATAGAAGAGCGCCCGGCCTTGCGGCGCATTGGCGATCAGCCAGCGCGCCGCTTGCAGCGCTTCGTCAAAGCGATGGCAGCGGTGCAAGGCCTGGCATTTGCGCTGCAGCGCCAGCGTATTGTCCGGCGCGACAGCGAGGATACGCTCGGCCAGTGTCAGCACCTGGGCATGGTCGCTGCGCCCATTGGCCAGCTCCAGCAGGCCGTGCAAGGCTTCGATATTCCGCGGCTGCCGCTGCAGGACGTGATCGAAGGCCTGGGCGGCGCGCTGGGGGTTGCCGCGCTTGTGCTGGAGCCGGCCCAGCTCCAGCCAGGCCGGCGCGAAGTCCGGGTCCAGGCGCTGGCAGGCGGCCAGGGCCTCTTCGGCCAGGTCCAGCTGGCCGTCGGCCAGGTGGCGGCGCGCCAGGGCGTGCCAGGCCTGCGGGTCGCCGGGGCGCGCTTGCGTGGCCTTGAGCGCCTGTTCCAAGGCGGGAAGCGGGGAGGGGAGCGTCTTGACGGCGCTGCGTTTCGTGGCGTAGCGGGCCATACTCATAGCCTGATGGAGGGAGTGGGCAGCTTACCCGGGCCGCGGCCGGCCCAATCCGGCGGTGAGCGCGGCAAAAAGGCCTTAATTGCGCGGCAAAAAAAAACCGGGGGACTTGCGTCCCCCGGTTTGCCGATCGCGGTCAGTTGCCGCGCGCTGCGGGCTTAGCGCAGCAGCGACAGCACCGTTTGCGGCACTTGGTTGGCCTGGGCCAGGACCGAGGTGCCAGCCTGTTGCAGGATCTGGTTCTTGGTCATGTTGGAGACTTCGGTCGCATAGTCCGAATCCTCGATGCGCGAACGCGCGGCCGACAGGTTGTTCACCGTGTTGTTGAGGTTGGCGACGGTGGACTCGAAGCGGTTCTGGATGGCGCCCAGGTCGCTGCGCAGGCTGTCCACCTTCTGCAGGGCGGTGTCGATGTCGGCCAGCGGGCTCAGGCCGGCGGCGGACACGGTGGCGGCCGAGACGGCGGCGCTCGTAGCGATGGTAACGGTGACCTCGCTGGTGCCGGCGGAGGCCACCGACACGGAGGCAGCGTAGAAATTGCCCTTGTCGTCCTTGACGTAGTAGTTGCCGTCAGAACCCTTCAGGACGCCCTGTTCGGTGATGGCGGTCGCACCCGCGCCGGTGTAGGCGAACGTGGCGTTGGTGGCGGCGATGGTGGCGCCATCGGCAAAGCCGCCGGCCTTGACGTTCTTGGCGAGCTTGTTGACGTCCAGCGAATTCAGGCCCAGCGTGCCCTTGTCGATCTTGCTGAGGTTGATTTCGATGGTTTGGCTGTCATTGGCGCCGACCTGGATGGTCAGGGTCTGGTCGGAGGCCAGGACCTTCACGCCGTTGAACTGGGTCTGCGCCGACACGCGGTCGATTTCGTCCAGGCGCTGGGTGATTTCAGCCTGGATGGATTCCAGGTCGGTCGTGGAGTTCGTGCCGTTGGCGGCCTGCACCGTCAGTTCGCGGATGCGCTGCAGGTTGTTGTTGATTTCGTTCAGCGCGCCTTCCGTCGTCTGGGCGATGGAGATGCCGTCGTTGGCATTGCGCGCGGCCTGGGTCAGGCCCTTGATGTTGGCGGTGAAGCGGTTGGCGATGGCCTGGCCGGCGGCATCGTCCTTCGCGCTGTTGATACGCAGGCCGGAGGACAGGCGCTCGATGGCGGTGCCCAGGGCCGATTGCGACTTGTTCAGGTTGTTGGTGGCAACCAGCGACAGGTAATTGGTGTTGATAACAGCAGCCATGAGTAGCTCCCAAGAGAGAAAGGCTTCTTCAAACTGGGCAGCGGTGCCGCCCATCATCTGCGGGGATGCGTCGTTGTGTTTGCCACCGCGCATCTCCCGCTGCCTGGATAACGTCCCCGACTTTGGGATCTTTAGGGGATTGCGGGCGAGTTACAACTTTTTTTACAGGCGGGCCGATGGGACGGGCGACTCCCCCCGCGGCTCAGATGACGTGCGACAGGAGCTGGGGCTCGGGCAGCTTGGCCCAGGCCATTTCCTGGAGGGAGGCGCGCAGGCGCGCGGTGGCCTGGGAGCGCAACTGGCAGACGCGGGCTTCGGTGACGTTGAGCACAGCGCCGATTTCCTTGAGGTTGAGTCCTTGCTCGTAATAGAGGGAGAGCAGCAGCTGTTCGCGCTCGGGCAGGCGCTCGATGGCCTGGATGAGGCTGGCGCGCAGGTCGGAGGCGAGCAGGGCGTTGAGCGGGTTGTTGCCGCCCTCGGCGCCGGCTTCCTGCCAGTCGGGGTCGCCGGCTTCGCTTTCGCCGCCGATGTTCTCGTAATGCAGGATCTGGATCCCCTGGGCGTCCGAGAGCATGGACTGGTATTCGTCCAAGGGCACGCCCAGTTCCTGGGCGATCTCGGTCTCGGTGGGCGGGCGCATGAGGCGCTGTTCCTGGCGCTGGATGGCGCCTTCGATGCGCCGGCTCTTGCTGCGCACGCTGCGCGGCAGCCAGTCCTGGCTGCGCAGCTCGTCGAGCATGGCGCCGCGGATGCGGGCCGTGGCGTAGGTCTCGAACTGGGCGTCCGGCGTTTCCTGGTAACGGCGCACGGCGTCGAGCAGGCCGATCATGCCGGCCTGGATCAGGTCATCGAGCTGGACACTGGCCGGCAGGCGGGCGAGCAGTTGCAAGGCCAGCTTGCGCACGAGCGGCGAGTATTGGACCAGGCTTTCTTCTGCGTTGGGCATTCAGGTCTAGACGACAGGTTCTTGCTGGTGCAGTCACATTGTTGCGGTGCTGCAACGGCCAGGAAGCGGGTGGTCAGGTTGCTGGACAGCCTTTCTCCATACAGAGATTGTCGACACATCGCGGGAATTCATTCGGGTAAGTACGCAACGTTTTGAGCGTTTATTTACGAATTTGCGATGTAATATGTGAAATATCTGTAACAAGTGTCGCCACGTTTTATGGAAATAATGAAAAAAATCAATGTTTAGTCATAAAAGTCATAGAAAATGACAGTGAGCATGGTAAATTGCATGCAAATTGCGATCAACTGATACATTTCGCATTAAGACGAAAAAACAAGTCTGCGCACGGGTTTCGGGGGCGCGCGGACTGGGCTGCGTGACCCCGACTGATGCCAATGTCTTAGTCACAGGAGTAAAAAGTGAAAACTGCTGACAGTTCCTTGCTTGCGGATATCCGCGAAGTCAATCTGTCTTACCTGTTGTTGGCGCAACGCATGCTGCGCGACGACTATGCAGCTTCCATGTTCCGTCTCGGTTTCAGCAATGAAGTGGCTGACATCCTGATGCGTTTGTCGCCCGCGCAGCTGGTCAAGCTGGCCAGTTCCAGTTCTTTGCTGTGCCGTTTCCGTTTTGATGACTACAGCCTGCTGTCGGCCCTGACGCAGGATGTGCTGGGTGGCGCGCTGCAGCAGGCGCACGCCACCATTCTGCTGGCCAAGCAACCCGTCGAAGAGATCGCTTAAATGGGCTTGCGAAGCATGGGAGAGGCGTCATGGCGATAAAAAGCGTCGCCCAGGAAGCCGATGAGATCCTGTTGGCCAGCTCCATGATCACGCTGGGCGCGCGCCTGCAGGTGCTGGAGGCCGAAACCAGCTTGAGCCATGACCGGCTGGCCCGGCTGTACCGGGAAATCCGCGGCTGCTCGCCGCCCAAGGGCATGCTGCCGTTCTCGGTGGACTGGTTCATGACCTGGCTGCCGAACATCCATTCCTCCCTGTTCTATAACGTGTTCTCTTTTTTGAACACGCGCACGACCAGCAAGGGCATACGGGCGGTCATCGACGCCTATCGCCTCTATCTCGAGCATGCCGCGGTGGATACCTCGGGGGCGCCCACGGCCGAGCCGGTGCTCAGTTTCACGCGGGCCTGGATGCTGGTGCGCTTCTTTGACAGCGGCATGCTGCAGTTGTCGCCCTGCCGCCAGTGCGGCGGGCACTTCATTGCTCATGCCCACGATCCGCAGGGCGACTTCGTGTGCGCGATCTGCCGTCCGCCGCCTCGCGCGGGCAAGACCCGGGCGGCGGCCCGGGCGCGCGCCGGGGCCCGGGCGCTGGCGGGGTCTTGAACGGGGCCCTACGGCTTGCCGCCGGCGTCCTTAAGGGAGAGCAAACACGCCAAAAGCCCCTGAATTCTCCCCGTAACCCGCGTTTTTGCGGCGGGGGAGCCGGGCGATCATTGGCGGTGTTTTTCAATCGCCGGACTGCCCCCCCGGGGTGCAAGCGTCCCCGCGGGGGCGGCAAGCCCAGGCGGTGGGCGCGGCGCGGTGGCATTTTTTAGACTCGATGGCAGAGGCCTGATATGTTGGTAGTTATCGGATATGCGGTGGTCATCATCGCAGTGGTCGGCAGTTTCGTCGGGCTGGGCGGGCACCTGGGCGCGCTCTACCAGCCTTTCGAATTGACGCTGATCGCCGGTGCCGCGGTCGGCGCCTTTCTTGCCGGCAACAGCCGCAAGTCGCTCACCCTGGTGCGCCAGGCCATCCCGCGCGCCTTCAAGAGCGCCCCTTACAGCAAGGACCTCTACATGGAGCTGATGGCGCTCCTGTATGTGCTGCTGAACAAGGCCCGCCGCGAGGGCCTGATGGCGATCGAATCGCACATCGAGGACCCGCAGTCCAGCCCCATCTTCAACGAGTATCCGCGCATCATGAAGGATCCGAAGCTGATGGAGTTCATCACGGACTATCTGCGCATCATGATCAGCGGCAACATGAGCTCCTTCGAGATCGAGACGCTGATGGACGAGGAGATCGAGACTTTCCGCCATGAGCGCGAGGTGCCGACCCATGCGCTGCAGCAGGTGGCCGACGCCCTGCCGGCCTTCGGCATCGTGGCCGCGGTGCTGGGCGTGATCAAGGCGCTGGCCGCGGTGGACCAGCCGCCCGCCGTGCTGGGGGACCTGATTTCCAAGGCCATGGTGGGGACCTTCCTGGGCGTGCTGCTGGCCTATGGCTTTGTCGCGCCGCTGGCCTCGCGCGTGGAGCGCCGCACCTCGGAGTCCGTCAAGGTGCTGGAGTGCATCAAGGTGACGCTGCTGGCCAGCATGAACGGCTATCCGCCCCAGCTGGCCGTGGAGTTCGGCCGCAAGGTGCTGTTCTCGGCCGTACGTCCGTCCTTCGGCGAGCTGGAGGAGCATGTGCGCCAGGCCAAGACCACGGCCACGGGCCGCGCCTAGCTAGAGGCTGCTGAAGCATGAGCACGGTCAATAATCACCGCGTGGTGATCCGCCGCAAGCGCACCGCCGGCAAGAGCCATCATGGCGGCAGCTGGAAGATCGCCTACGCGGATTTCATCACCGCGATGATGGCGTTCTTCTTGGTGATGTGGCTGATCAGCATCGTGCCGCGCGAGGAACTCAAGGGCATTGCCGATTATTTCCGCATGCCGCTGCGCGTGGCGCTGACCGGGGGGCCCAGCTCTTCGGCCGAGACCAGCGCCATCCCGGGCGGCGGCGCCGATCCGGTGCGCGACTCGGGCGATGTGCGCCGCGCCGAGGGCAGCCGCGTCGAGGCCCAGCCCGATGCCGACCGGCGCGACCGCCACCGCCTGGAATCGCTCAAGCGGCGCCTGGAATCGGTCATCGACAACAGCCCGGTGCTCAAGAGTTTCCGGCCGCAGCTGCTCCTGGACCTGACGACCGAGGGCCTGCGCATCCAGATCGTGGACAGCCAGAACCGGCCCATGTTCGCCACCGGCAGCGCCCAGGTCCAGCCCTATATGCGCGACATCCTGCGCGAACTGGGGCCGGTGCTCAACGAACTGCCCAACAAGCTGAGCATCGCGGGCCATACCGATGCGACCCAGTATGCGCGCGGCGAACGCGCCTATAGCAACTGGGAGCTGTCGGCCGACCGCGCCAATGCCTCCCGCCAGGAGCTGGTGGCCGGCGGCATGAACGAAGGCAAGGTCCTGCGGGTCCAGGGGCTGTCTTCCAGCATGAGCCTGGTTAAAGATGACCCTTATGCTGCCGTTAACCGGCGTATCAGCCTCGTGGTGCTCAATGAAAAGACGCAGCGCCGCATCGAGGCGGAGAATGCGGCCGCGGCCGACGTCTCCTCGCGCGACGCGCAGGACGTCGGGCGGGCCGTGACTGAACACAACCAGAGCCAGGGCGCGGAGGCACCCCGGCAGGAGTAGCGACGGGTATGACGGCAACGATTCTGGTGGCGGACGACTCCGCAACGATGCGGATGATCGTCAAGGCGGCCCTGACCTCGGCGGGCTGGCAGGTGTTGACCGCCAGCAACGGGCAGGAGGCGCTGGAGGTGGCGCGCCAGCGTCCGGTGGACATGCTGGTCAGTGACTGGAATATGCCGGTCATGGGCGGCCTGGGCCTCATACAGGGCCTGCGCGGCGAGCGCCGGTACGAGGATCTTCCCGTGCTGGTGCTCACCACCGAAGACGATGTGGACAGCAAGATGGCGGCCCGCGACCTGGGCGTCTGCGGGTGGCTGAACAAGCCGCTGGATCCCGACACGCTGGTGGAGTTGACCTCGGAGCTGCTGGGCGAGCCGCCCGGGCTGTAGGCGCCGGGCGGGGCGGGCCCCCACGGCAAGCACTTTAGAAAGGCATACCGTTCATGAGTTCAGGTCTGGACCTCAGTCAGTTCTACGAAACCTTCTTCGATGAGGCTGACGAGCTGCTCGCGCAAATGGAGCAGCTGCTGCTGGAGCTGGATGTCGGTGCGCCCGACATCGAGCAGCTCAATGCGATCTTCCGTGCCGCGCACTCGATCAAGGGTGGCGCGGCGACCTTCGGCTGCTTTCAAAAGCTGGCCGAGACCACGCATTTGCTGGAAAACCTGCTGGACGCCATTCGCCGCGGCGAGATGTCGCTGCGCGCCGACATGGTGGATACTTTCTTGGAAGCCAAAGACGTGCTCAAAAGCCAACTGGATGCCTATCGCGCTTCCGAAGAGCCCGATGACGCCGTGTTCGAGCGCATTTGCGCCGTCTTGCGCCAGCTGGCGCTCGAAGGCCGCGGCGAGGTGGCGCCCGAGCCCGCTGCCCCCGCTGCCCCCGCTGCCCCCGCTGCACCTGAGCCGGCCGCGCCTGAACCGGCCGCGCCCGAGCCGGCCGCCGCCGCCGCGACGCCAGCGGCGGCCGGCGGCGATCTGCCGCTGCGCCTGCATATCCGCAAGATTTCCGACAAGGACGCCGCTTCCATCCAGGAAGAAATGGGCAACCTGGGCCAGGTGCTGGCCGCCGAGCGCAAGGGCGAAACCCTGACGGTCTGGGTGCAGACCACCTGCTCGGCCGACGATATCGAAGCCGTGTGCTGTTTCATCATCGATGCCGACCAGATGGAGCTGCGCCGCGAAGCCGCGCCGGCCGCCCCGGCCGCGGACGTGGTGGACGCCCAGGCCGCGGCCGGTTTCGCGCCGCAAGCCAAGCCCGCCGCCCCGGCCGCGCCCGCCGCCGAGCCGGCCAAGAGCCCCGCCGCGTCCAAGGCGGCCGCGCATCATGCCGACAAAGAATCGACCTCCATCCGCGTGGGCGTGGAGAAGGTCGACCAGATCATCAACCTGGTCGGCGAACTGGTGATTACCCAGGCCATGCTGGCGCAGACAGCGTCCACGCTGGACCCGGTGCTGCACGATCGCCTGCTCAATGGCATGGAGCAGCTCGAGCGCAACGCGCGCGACTTGCAGGAAGCGGTCATGTCCATCCGCATGATGCCCATGGACTATGTGTTCAGCCGCTTCCCGCGCCTGGTGCGCGACATCGCCGGCAAGATGGGCAAGCAGATCGAGCTGCAGACCTATGGCCGGGCCACGGAGCTGGACAAGAGCCTGATCGAGCGCATCATCGATCCCTTGACGCACTTGGTGCGCAACAGCCTGGACCACGGCATCGAAACGCCCGAGAAGCGCGTGGCCGCGGGCAAGGACCCGGTCGGCCAGCTGGTGCTTTCGGCCCAGCACAATGGCGGCAATATCGTCATCGAGGTCAGCGACGATGGCGGCGGCCTGAGCCGCGAGCGCATCCTGAAGAAAGCCATCTCGCAGGGCTTGTCGGTGAATGAGAACTCGCCCGACGAGGAAATCTGGCAACTGATTTTCGCGCCGGGCTTCTCCACCGCCGAACAGGTGACCGATATTTCGGGCCGCGGCGTGGGCATGGACGTGGTGCGCCGCAACATCCAGGATATGGGCGGCCATGTGCAGCTCAGCAGCCAGCCCGGGCAGGGCACCACGACCCGCATCGTGCTGCCGCTGACGCTGGCCATCCTGGACGGCATGTCGGTGCGCGTGGGCGGCGAGACCTTCATCCTGCCGCTGAACCATGTCACGGAGTCGCTGCAGCCCCAGCAGGACCAGATCTATACGGTGGCGGGCAACGAGCGGGTCATGCATGTGCGCGGTGAATACTTGCCCCTGGTCGAGATGCATCGCGTGTTTTCGGTGGGCCAGGCGCAGACCGACCCCACCCAGGCCATCGCCGTCATCATGCAGGCCGAAGACCGCCGCTTCGCGCTGCTGGTGGACCACCTCGTGGGCCAGCACCAGGTGGTGGTGAAGAACCTCGAATCCAATTACCGCAAGGTGCCGGGCATCTCGGCCGCCACCATCCTGGGCGACGGCAGCGTGGCGCTGATCGTCGATGTGTTTGCCCTGGCCCGGGCCAACCGCGAGCGCTGGGCCCAGCCTGAAGCCATTCTGAATTGACGGAGAGCCAACCATGGCAGCCAAACCCGAATCCGCCCACAATCGCCGCGCCGAGGATACCGGCAGCGAGTTCCTGGTCTTCACGCTGGGCTCGGAAGAGTACGGTATCGACATCCTGAAGGTACAGGAAATCCGCGGCTACGACGCGGGCACGGTCACGCGCATCGCCAATGTGCCGCCCTTCATCAAGGGCGTGACCAATCTGCGCGGCATCATCGTGCCCATCGTCGACCTGCGCATCAAGTTCAACCTGGGCAGCGTCGAATACAACGAGCAGACCGTGGTCATCATCCTCAACCTGGATCGCCGCGTGGTGGGCATCGTGGTCGATGGGGTGTCCGATGTGCTCATGCTCAATACGGCCCAGATCCGCCCGGCGCCCGAATTCGGCGCCACGTTGTCGACCGAATACCTGACCGGCCTGGGCACGGTGGACGAGCGCATGCTCATCCTGGTGGATATCGAACGTTTGATGACCAGCGACGAAATGGCGCTGGTGGAAAAAGCCGCGTCCTAGCGGGCGCGCCCTGGCGGGATGTTGCCCGCCCCTACATCGCGGTTGAGGAGTGTTATGCGCAATTTCCTGGCGAATCTGTCGATACGCAGCAGCCTCTTGGGCGTGCTGGCCTTTTTTTCGCTGATGCTGGTCATCGGCGCGGCCTTGGGCGTGTTGTCGCTGCGTGTGAGCAACGGGACGCTGGAGGACATCCGCCAGACCCAGGCGATCACGGATTCCGTCGGGCGCATCGCCATGGCCGCCAAGGACACGGTGGACGGCCTGGGCCGTGTGGGCGTGGCGCACTATGGCGGGATCGCGGGCGGCGCCGGCCAGCCGGCCGGCCTGTCGGCCGAGGCCGCCGGGCTGTTGGAGCGCGCCAAGGCGGCGCTGAATCGTTCCCAGGGCGAGTTGGAGCATTTCCGCAAGCTGCCGCGTCCGGACAGCGCCCAGGAAAGCCTGAAGGAAGTCGAAACCACCTACGAAGGATTGGTGAGCCAGGCCTTCGCGCCCATGATCGCCGCCCTGGCCAAGGGCGATATGGCGGCCTACCAGCAAGTGCTCGCCTCGCGGCTGGATGCGCTGGAGGCCCGTTTCGTGCTGGCCATCGAGTCGTTTGATTTCTGGCGCGCGGGGGAATTCCTGGACGCCTATGAAGTCGCCCAGAAACGCTACGCCTTCGTGCTCATGGCCGTGGGCGCGGGCGGCGCGATGGCGGCCCTGCTGGTCTTCATGACCTATGTCTTCCTGCGCCGGCGCGTGCTGCAGCCGCTGCGCGAGGCGGGCGCGCATTTTGACCGGATTGCCGGCGGGGACCTGACGGCGCGGGTGGAAGTGCGCAACAGCAATGAGATCGGCCAGCTGTTCGCGGCGCTCAAGCGCATGCAGGAGAGCCTGACGCGCACGGTGTCGTCGGTGCGCCGGGGCGTGGACGAGATCAACGTGGGCGCGCGCGAGATCGCGGCGGGCAACACCGACCTGTCCAGCCGGACGGAGCAGCAGGCCGCCT
>NZ_LRUJ01000056.1 GCF_001548475.1 Bordetella hinzii LMG 13501 | reverse complement strand
GCTTGGCCGCGCCCGCCTGTCCCCCGGCCTGCCCGCCCGCCGACGCGGCACGGCCGCGCCCCTTGCCGGCCGGCTTGCCGCCCTTGCCGGCGCCGTCGTTGCCCAGCGGGTGCCCATTGGCATACCCGCCCGTGAACATCAGGCCGGTGCCGAAGGGATCGGAAGGACACGCCGCCGACGCGCCGGCGCGGCCGCCTTGCAGCTTGCCCCGGCGGCCGATGCGCGCGCCGTTCATGCCATTGCGTTCCATCGTGCCAAAGCCAGGCGGCAGCGCGCTGTCATGCGATTGCGGCTGACGGGATTTGCTGCGGCGCCCTCCCGCCTCGTCGTCGTCGCGCAACAAGCCCAGCTGCACCATCAGCGCGGAAACCAGCGACGCATCCAGTTCTTCCCAACGGCCGCGGCGCAGCGAACGGGGCAGCACCAGGTCGCCGAACCGGGTGCGGATCAGGCGGCTGACCGTCACGCCCACCGCCTCGAACATGCGGCGCACTTCGCGGTTGCGCCCCTCTTGCAGGGTCACGCGATACCAGCGGTTGCTGCCGTCGCCCCCGAGATAGTCGAAGGAGCCGAAAGCGGCCTTGCCGTCATCCAGGTCGATGCCCTCGACCAGCGACTTACGCTGCGCCTCGTCCATCTCGCCCAGCACGCGCACGGCGTACTCGCGCTCGGTGCCATAGCGGGGATGCATGATGCGATTGGCCATATCGCCCGAGGTCGTGAAAATCAGCAGGCCTTCGGTATTCAGATCCAGGCGGCCGACCGACAGCCATTTGCCGGTGCGCAGCTTGGGCAGGCGGGCAAACACGCTGGCGCGTCCGCCAGGATCATCGTGGCTGACGATCTCGCCCGCCGGCTTGTGATACAGGATCACGCGCGGCGGCTTCTTGGCATTGGGGCGCGCGATAGGCTTGCCGTTGACACGGACCTGGTCATTGGGCGCCACGCGCTGCCCGATATGGGCCGGTTCGCCATTGACGGACACGCGGCCCGCCACAATGAGTTCTTCCATTTCGCGGCGCGAACCGATACCCGCGTCGGCCAGCACCTTGTGCAGCTTGGGCATGATGGCCTCGCTGTTCAGGTACTTGCCCAGGCGCTGCTCGCTGCGCGCGGCCTTGTCCAGATAGGACAGGGCCTCATCGGCTTCGCGCTCCGCCTGGCGGGCATTGTCGCCCGGACGGGCAGCCTCGGCGGCCGCCTCGTCAGCGGCCTCGCCGGCATCCCGGCCCTCTTCGCCCGCGGCATCGGCGCGGCGGCGGCGAAACGGCGTGCGCAGCTTGCGGCCGCGGCTGCGGCCGCCGCCCTCGCCTTCGGGAGAGGCGCCAGCGGCCTGGTCGGCCGACGGCGCCTGGTCAACGGTGGAATTGTCGTCCTGCATCGTTGTCGTTGTATTGGTTGTCACTGGGACAGCTCCGGATTTCAAACTGGCTCGGGCTTGCCTGGCGCAAGCCCATTGTTGTCTTGGTCATGGGGACGCTGCGGCACTTCCGGCACCTCGGGGGTGGCTGGCTGCGGCGGCGGCACGATTTCGGGTTCGGGCTGAACCGGCTCCACTTCGGGAGTCGACGGCGGGACCGTCTCGTCGGGTTCGGCGGGAGGCTGAATCCGGTCGGGTTCCGGCACGGGCACCTCAGGTGTCGCGGGGCGCCCGTCGTCCGGATCGGCGGCGGTATCCGCCTGCTCCGGCAAAGACGCATCCGGCGCGGCAAACTCGGCCGCTGACTCGGAAGCGATGCGAGATTCTACGCCATCCTGGGCCGGCGCGTCAGCGCCCGGCTCGCCGGCGCCCGGCACATCGGCATCCTGCCCCTCGGCGGCCGGCTCGTCCGCCGGCGGGGCCTCTCCGGTCGCCGCGGCGATTTCCTCCAGCTGGATCTCGGTGCCGCCCAGGTCCAGCCCGGCCAGCGCGGCAGCGGCCTGAGAAGACTCCAGCGGCGGCAGCTCGTCCAGCGCCCGCAGGCCCAGATCGTCGAGGAACTGCCGCGTGGTGCCGAACAGGGCGGGACGCCCGGGGGCATCACGATGACCGATGACTTCGATCCAGCCGCGATCCTCCAGCGTCTTGACGATCTGCGACGACACCGTGACCCCGCGGATATCCTCGATATCGCCCCGGGTCACCGGCTGGCGCCAGGCAACGATGGCCAGGGTCTCGAGCACCGCGCGCGAGTACTTCGGAGGACGCTCGGGATTCAGGCGTTCGAGATAGCGCTGCATGGACGGACGGCTCTGGAAACGCCAGCCGCTGGCCAGATGCGCCAGCTCCATGCCACGCTCGGCCCACTGCTGCTGCAAGGTCTCCAGCCAGGTCCGCAACGTACCGTTGGTCAGCTCCGGGTCATCGCCAAAAAGCTTGTGCATCTCGGCCAATTGCATAGGCTGGGCGGCGCACAGCAGCGCCGTTTCCAGCACGAGAATTGCCTCGCTATCGTTCATCGATACCTAATATAAAAGTCGGCCAACTTGCGCCGGGATTGATTTCAGAGTAAAGTTCTTCTTCTCAGACGCGGGGTGGAGCAGTCTGGCAGCTCGTCGGGCTCATAACCCGAAGGTCGTAGGTTCAAATCCTGCCCCCGCAACCAAATTCGAAAAGGCCTGGCATCTGCCGGGCCTTTTTCATTGCCGGGCGCGTGAGGGCAACACCGCCAACACGGACAACAACACCGGCAACAACGCGGGCAACACCGGCGGACACAGCGCCACGGATGGCCGCAAGGCGCAGGCCGCGCGCAGCCGCGCCCGCCTGGCCATCTGCCAGCCGATCAGCGTATGCCGATGCGCTTGCCTTAACGATCATTACCCTCTTCCTGTCCTGACGGCTTGCGGCATGGCCCGCAACACGCCGCGCAGTCTGCGCGGTCCGCCGGATCAAAGACAAAAGAAAACTGAATAAGAAACCTGAACCGTCCCGGCCGGCGAGCGTCTGTGCGCTGCCGCGCCGCGGGCACGCAGCCACAGGGCCGAACAGTACTCAAGATGTTCAAGGACATCGCCGCCATTACCCCGGAGGGGACGACGGCCAAACCGGGGCGGCAAAACCGCAAGATCAAAACCGATCCACCCGGGAATGCGCGCCACCCGCAAGCCGCTTGCGGCGATACGCGCCTATATGGCGATGTCCGTTCATTATAGCCCCTTCATTTTCGCCCAGCCAGGGGCGCATCCCAAGGCGCCTGGCCGAGACGCTCCACCAGGAAATCCAGCATGGTGCGCAGCACCAGCGGCATCTGCCGGCGCGAGGCGTACACGCCATAGACCCCAAGCACCTGGGGTTCGCTATCGGTCAGGATGGCCCGAAGCCGGCCGGCCAGGATCTCCGGCCCGGCCAGGTAGGTAGGCAGCAAGGCGACCCCGGCGCCGCGCAAGGCCGCGCCCATGAGGACCTGCGCCTCATTGGCGGTGATCGTGCCGCTGACCGGCACATCGACGGTCTCGCCCTCGCGCAGGAAACGCCACAGGCTGCGCCCGTAATACAAATGGGTGAGGCAATTATGCAAGGCCAGGTCTTCCGCCCGGGCCGGCGTCCCATGCTCGGCCAGATAAGCGTCGCTGGCGCACACGACCGAACGGCAATCCGCGAAGCGGCGCGCAATGAGGTTGGGGTCGACATCGTTGGTGATACGCACCGCCAGGTCCACGCGCTCTTCGACCAGATTGACCAGCCGGTCCACCAGCAGGAGGTCTACCGAGGTGCCGGGATAGCGCTTGACGAAGTCGGACACCACCGGCACCAACTGGCTGCTGCCGAAGGACAGGGAAGCGCTCACACGCAACAACCCCTTGGGGGCGGCCTCGGGCGTGGCCACCGCATCGCGCATATCCCCCACCAGGTCGAGCATGCGGCGGCAGCGCGGCAGTGTCTCGGCCCCGGCCGGGGTCAAGCTCAGGCGCCGCGTCGTGCGATGCAGCAGGCGCACCCCGACCCACTCTTCCAGTTCGGCAAGATAGCGCGACACCATGGCGCGCGACATATCGAGATGAGTGGCCGCGGCGGACAGGCTGCCCCGGTCCGCGACCTCGACAAACACCTGCATGGCTTTGAGCCTGTCCATGATTGTCTCGTTCCACGCATCAGACAGCACTGTTTTATAACGGATTCTGCGCGCAATCAAATCGCGGCGCAGCCGCACGGGCCGGCCGGGGCCACTTACCCTTGACGCAACACCTGGCGCGCCACGGCGCCTACCGCGCCGACGTCCAGGCCACGCAGGATGAAGACCAGGCGCGAGGCCCGGTTGTCGCTGGGCCATTGCGCCAAGGGCTCCAGCGGATAGAGTTGACGATGCACGCCATGCACCACATTGGGCAGGGCCTCCGCCTCGAAACACACCAGGCCCTTGATGCGCAACAAACCCTGGTCGTAGCGCGCCTGGATATCGTGCATGCCGGCAAAAAACTGCCCGCGGCTGACCGGCGCCACCATGTCGAGCACAAAATGCCCAACGCCGGCGTGGCGCGCCCGCTGCCCCTGCCCTCCATAGGCCGCCAGCCAGCGCCCCAGGGAGGCGGGCTCGCGGCGCTCGGTCCGCAGCGAGATCTCGGTCAAGCCCGCCGGCACCGGCCCCCGCGGCTCGAGCGTCAAGACCCGCACACCGGGATGCAGCTCGCCGATGGCTTGCCGCACGCGATTCAGTTGCGCCGCGCCGACCAAGTCCGCCTTGCTGACGGCCACCACGTCGGCCAGCGCCAACTGCTGCGCGGCCTCCTGCTGCACGGCCCCGCCGCCGGCCTCGTCGCCCAGATGCTGCAGCAGGTGCTGCGCGTCGGCCACGGCGATGGCGCCGCTATAGGCATAGCGCGCGGCAAGAAAAGGGTCGTTGCGCAAGGTGAACAGGATCGGCGCCGGACTGGCCATGCCGGTGGTCTCGATGAGCACCCGCCTGAAGCGCTTGATGCGCCGCTGCAGCGCCAGCATGAAGATATCGCGCAAGGTATCGACCAGGCCGCCCGCCACGGTGCAGCAGATGCAGCCGCCTTCGAGCAGCACGATGCGGTCATCCACCGAGCGCACAAGCACATGATCGACGCCGATCTCGCCCAGCTCATTGACGATGACCAGAGCGTCCGCATACGCGGGATCGAGCAGCAGACGGTTCAACAGGGTCGTCTTGCCACTGCCCAGAAAACCAGTCAGGACGGTCACGCCGATGCGGGTGTCCGGCTGGCTGCTGCTTACCGTTTCCATGCTGCCATGCCCTGTCGTCGGCGGCCCGGCGCCGCCCTCAGCCTCACGCGCCGGCTGGCGCACGCTGGAATAATATTACAAACACCCCACCCCAACCGGGAGAGCACCATGTCTTTGCACCACGCCCGCCCGGGCGAATTGATCGACATCAGGCCCCTTGGCGCCGCCTTGCGCGACACGCCTTCGCAGGCCCTGGTCCGCTCCGACCAGATAGAAGTGCTGAGATTGATCCTGAAAGCGGGCGAGGCCCGGCCCAGCCATGAAGTCGCGGCCAGCGCGGTCACGCTGCAATGCCTGGAGGGCGAAGCCACACTGGACGCCTATGGCGTGAGCCAGACGCTCAGCGCGGGCCGGCTGGTGTTTCTGGCCGCGGGCGTGCCGCATCGCCTAAGCGCCATCACCGATTGCGCCGTGCTGCTCACGCTCTGCCTGGACCGCAAGGCCCATTAAAGCAAGGCGGCCGCCCAAACCAAAAGGGCCATCTACGCGAGTAGATGACCCTGAATTCTTTGGCTCCCCGAGCTGGGCTCGAACCAGCGACCTGCGGATTAACAGTCCGTCGCTCTACCGACTGAGCTATCGGGGAACTGCTAAGAAACGAGATTATGCGGTATTTTTTTCAAGTGCGCAAGTTGGCCACCCCCTGCCGCCATGGCGTGGCGAAGACGGTCGTTCTGAGAGCACTTTCGGGCTGAAGCCGGGTGCATCAACCGTTCCAGCTTGCGGTGACATCGTACTCGAACAGTGCCTTATTGCTGTTCCTCTTACGAATGATTTTCGAATCAATCTCGTCGTAGCCCAGCATCTGCATCGAGGCCGCGAGGATTGCTGGGGTATCGACCATATTTCCGAAGAATGTTGAGTTGCCGACGATGTAGTGGAGTTCCGCCCCCGGCTCCAGGGCGTTTGGCAACGACGACAAGTGCAGGTGCATGTCGTAGAAATACTTGAGCACGTAGGTCGCCAGCAGGGAGGCGTTCTTTGTGTCAGTGGCCGCAATCCGGCTCACCGTGTCCGTGAGGATATCGGGAAGTGCGTGACCATTCGGCCCCCAGGTGGCGAGCCTGCTGGTCGCAATGCCCCAAGTGCCACCAATGGCCTTCCAGTCCATCTCGCCAGCTTCACGAGCTTCGTTCAAGAACTTCATCCAATACATATATGGGCGAAGCTCCCGGATGTAGCTAATTCGGTTCGGGTAGGGCGGCGAGGTAACGACGAGGCCGAAACGCCGTTCCATCTCGGGAATGGCTCTGGAATCCACTTCAACGACCTTACCCTGGCCGGCCAGGGACGAGCCGCAGGACGCGAGCACCGAATCGAGGATAGCCGAGTAGAGGTCGGTGACATGCTCGATCTCGTAATGCGCCGCTTCCGAGGAGAAAGACATGGAGACGTGGTTGAAGGCCGCAGAAGACGTCTCGATAACAAGGCGGCAGAACGCAACCCAAGCCAGTCCGTCGGTCCGATCCTCGACGGGCTCTCCGAACTGTTCAACAAGCGCAGTGCGGAGCGCGGCCAGTACTTCAAGGGTCGTTGATGACCACCACCGCTCAATATTGAACAGAGGAGGACGCCAGTTGTCCTGCGATAGCAGAACCGGGGTTCTGGCGATGGCGGTCACGGCTCCATCCCTGACTTCCCGCACATGGGCGGATGTGTAAGAGCGGCACTTGATATTGCCCAGCCAGATCAGAAACGGGTTGATGTCAAATGAGACTGCCTCGTTCCCGTGTTCAGCCGCCGTGAGCGTGGTCGTAGCGGTCCCGGAGAACGGATCAAGAACGGCCATGCCGGCAGGCGCGCCAGTAATGATTTCCTTGACCAGCTTCACCGAATAGGCAGGCGTGAGGCGGAGCCAACCGTGCCGACCGAGCGATTGGTTGTGCTTGAACGTCAAATCAGAGCGCTGCCCTACGAGGTCACGTTCGATACTACGCACTTAGCAACGCCTCCAACGTCTCGGTCATTTCCTTCTTGATTGCAGGTGAATTACGGCGAAAGAAGTCGGCCAGGTCGAATCCAAGTACATCGCGGCTGAAAGCGAACAGGGATTCGGTCGAAGCACCAGCAGTCCGCCCAACGACAATGCCACCCCGGCTGTTCCTGTAGCGCAGGACAAGGTCTCCGTCGATCTGCGAGGAGAAGATGGCAAACACTGGCATGTACCCTTGCGCCCACGCCACGGCGATATTGTCGATGTCTCCATTTTGGCGCTTGCTGTCTTTGCTTTTGTAGCCTTGGCGCACTTCAAACACCGCGCCGTGCTGGGGCACTTCTGCTCCCAGGAGCTTGCAATAGTCGGCCAGCCATTTTTCGACGCGCCGCTTTGTCTCGGCGTTTTGGATGTCCTCCAGTTTTAGGCGGCCATCCAGCGAAAGGGTCTTATCCTTTCCGGCGCCAGTCTTGGTCTTGTATGACCAGGCTGCGCTCGCCCTGTCTGTGTAGCCAGTGGCGTCGATGATGATTTCACGAAAGAGGTTCTCACAGCCCTTGCCGATTTGGCGGTACACCGACGTCATGCCGCCTGCAGCCTTGTGCGCGGCGTACATCAGCCCGGAATTCAGGCCACACCATGCGTAGAAGGGATCGGCTCCGTAGAGATCAAGGAACTGAGGCAGCGATACGCCTTCCTCCTTATTGCCCTGGCCGAACTTGGGCTTGTAGCGCTTGCAGGCCCGCAGCGGGTCCAGAAACTTTTTCAGCAGTTCTTTCTCCGTCGCCACAATCCGCCCTTTCATCGTTCTCGCGTAGTAATGCCGGAATATTACCGGAGCCATAAGTGAGAAGGGCCACCCGCTTGGGTGGCCCTTCTCACTTTTTTGGTGCCGCTTGCCGGATTCGAACTGGCGACCTTTTCATTACGAATGAACTGCTCTACCAACTGAGCTAAAGCGGCGAAACCTAAAACCTGTCTAAACCGTGTCCGTACTACTTTGCCATCGGACTGCTGGCGGCCCGAAAGCCTTGCCGTGCTTACCTCGGCAGCGTCGCATCATAGCAAACCGCGTTGCAGTTACGAATGCGCCGCGCCACCAACTGAGCCATGCCGGCAATCTTCTTGCGTCTCGCCGATCTGACTACCTGCGAGCCTTCATTCCTGCCCTTGAAAAATCAGGGGCCAAAGAAAGGAGACCGCGATAATAGCAGAAATTTTTTGCGTCACGCAAGCCGCGCTCGGCTTTATTCGGCGTCGGGCTGGTTTTCCGGCGCGGCCTTCTGGAAGGCGGGCAAGGCATTGCAGGCCTCGTCGATGCGCAGGATGGTGGGCATGGCGCTCAAGTCGCAGCCAAAGCGGCGCGCATTGAAGACCTGCGGCACGAGACAAAGATCGGCCAGCGTGGGCGTATCGCCATGGCAGAAGCGGCCCGTCTCCGACGAATTCGCGAGCATGGATTCCACCGCGGCCAAGCCGGTGTCCACCCAATGGCGATACCAGGCGTTCTTGGCCTCTTCGTCGGCCTTGACCTCGTGCTTGAGGTATTTCAGCACGCGCAGATTGTTCAGCGGATGCGTGTCGCAGGCGATGCTCAGCGCGATGGCCCGCACGCGGGCGCGCTCGGCCGGCGTTGCCGGCAGCAAGGGCGTGGCGGGGTGGGTTTCGTCCAGGTATTCGATGATGGCCAGCGACTGCCCGATGACATGGTCGCCGTCAACCAGCGTGGGCACCAGCGCGGCCGGGTTCAGGGCACGATACCCTTCCGAAAGCTGCTGGCCGCCATCCTTGAGCAAGTGCACGGGCTTGTAGTCATACGGCAGGCCCTTCAGGTTTAAGGCGATGCGCACACGATAGGCGGCCGAGCTGCGGAAATAGCTGAACAACTGCATGGTGTCTCCTGCCGGCGGCCGGGCCGCCTGGTGAGGGGTTTTTGTTGGAATGATCAGTCGAGGTTCTCGACCTGGGCGCTCTTGCGCGACAAGCCCTTGGGCAGCGGGAAGGCGACGTTTTCCTCGAGGCCCGGCATGGTGCGCACCGACACGGCGCCCAGCTCCCGCACCCGGTCGATCACCTGGCGCACCAGCACCTCGGGAGCCGAGGCGCCGGCCGTGATGCCGACGCGATGCCGGCCCGCCAGCCAGGCGGGGTCGATGGCCGAGGCGCCGTCGACCAGATGCGCCTCCACGCCGATGCGCTCGGCCACTTCGCGCAGCCGGTTGGAGTTCGAGCTGTTGGGGCTGCCCACCACGAGCACGAGGTCGCATTCGGGGGCGAGCACTTTGACCGCATCCTGGCGATTCTGCGTGGCATAGCAGATATCGCTTTTCTTGGGCTCGGCGATGGTCGGGAAACGCGCCTTGAGGGCGCGCGAGACCGCCGCGGCGTCATCGACCGACAGCGTGGTCTGGGTAACGTAGGCGAGATTGCCGGGGTCGGCGACTTGCAGTGCTTCGACGTCTTCGACGGTCTCGACCAGGTACATGCCGCCCTGGGCCTGGCCCAACGTGCCCTCGACCTCGGGATGCCCCTTATGCCCGATCATGACGATCTCGCGGCCGGCGGCGCGCATGCGCGCGACCTCGATGTGCACCTTGGTGACCAGCGGGCAGGTGGCATCGAAGACGCGCAGCCCGCGCGCCTCGGCCTCGGCGCGCACGGCCTTGGACACGCCATGGGCCGAGAAGACCACGATGGCGCCTTCGGGCGCCTGGTCCAGCTCGTCGATGAAGACGGCGCCCTTGGCGCGCAGGTCTTCGACCACATAGCGGTTGTGGACGATCTCATGGCGCACATAGATGGGCGCGCCGTGCAGTTCGAGCGCGCGCTCGACGATTTCGATGGCGCGGTCCACGCCGGCACAGAAGCCGCGCGGCTGGGCCAGCAGGACTTCGGCGCCGGCGGCGGTGACCGGCTTGACGAGCTCGCTCATCAGAGGACTCCGAGAATATGGACATCGACCCGCAGGCGGATGCCGGCCAGCGGATGGTTGAAGTCGAACAGCGCCCAGTCGTCGTTGATTTCCTTGAGGACGCCGGAGTAGCGCCCGCCGTTGGGCGCGGCGAATTCGACCAGGTCGCCGGGATTGAAGCCGGCATCGGCGCCCGCATGCTCGGCGAGCATGCGGCGCGTGACTTTCTGGATGAGTTCGGGATTGCGGTCGCCGTAGGCGTCGGCCGGCTCCAGCGTGAAGCTGAAACGCTCGTCCTCGCCGTGGCCCAGCAGGGCGGCCTCCATGCCGGGCGCCCACTGGCCGCCGCCCATCTGCAGCGTGGCCGGGCGGCCGTCAAAGGTATCGGTGAACACCGAGCCCTCGGCCGGACCCGAGGCCAGGACGACACGGTAGTGCAGGGTCAGGTAGGAGTCCGGATGGATGGAAACAGTCATAGTGGGCAAATCGGGCGCAACGGGGCGCCATCATTTCAGCAACCGAGAATCCGACATTTTAGAGCCTCCCGCATGAACCTGCCCGACACCCTGCTTCCCTGCCAGCGCCCCCGAGAGCGCCTGCTGCGCCTGGGAGCGCCCCCGCTCAATGACGCCGAACTGCTGGCGCTGGCCCTGCGCACCGGCCGGCGCGGCTGCAACGCCCTGGAACTGGCCCAGCGGCTGCTGGTGCGCTATGGCGGGCTGCGCGGCGTGTTCTCCGCCACCGCCCAGGAGCTCTGCGCCGAGCCCGGGCTGGGCGCGGCCAAGGCCTGCTCGCTGCTGGTGGCGCCCGAACTGTCGCGGCGCGCCATCGAGGAATCGCTGCGGGGCCGCCAGGCCATGAACCACCCCGACGAAGTCAAGCGCTATTGCCGCACCGCATTGAGCCACCAGCCCATCGAACACTGCATCGCGCTCTTTCTGGACCAGCAGCTGCAGCTGCTGGCTTGCGGCGAGCTGGCCCAGGGCACGCTTGCGCGCGCCTCGGTCTTCCCGCGCGAGGTCGTCAGGGAAGCCCTGCGCCGCCATGCCGCGGCCATCATCCTGGCCCACAACCACCCCTCGGGCAGCGCCAGGCCCAGCAGTTCCGATTGCCTGTTCACGCGCCAGCTGGGCCAAGCCCTGGCCCTGGTGGACATCCGGCTCATCGACCATCTCATCGTGGCGCGCGAGCATGTCTATTCCATGGCCGAGCACGGCCAGATCTAGGCTGGCGGCGCGCGCTTCGCTAGACTATCCGGCAAGACTCTCCCGCCAGGTTTTCATGAAGCGCATCTGGGACATTTCACCGCCGGTCTCGGCACAGTCGCCCGTTTTCCCGGGCGATACCCCCTATCGCCAGCAATGGACGTGGCAGCGCTCACCGCAATGCCCGGTCAATGTCAGCGAAATCGCCATGTCGCCGCATGTGGGCGCGCATGCCGATGCGCCCCTGCACTATGCCGATGGCGCCGCCGCCGTCGGCAACCTGCCGCTGGAGCCGTTTCTCGGGCCCTGCCGCGTCATCCACGCCATCGGCTGCGGCCCCCTCATCCTGCCGCAGCACCTGGCCCATGCCGCCGAGGACATGCCGGCGCGGGTGCTGGTGCGCACCGCCCAGCACGCGGCCGTGCACTGGTGGACGGATGACTTCTCGGCCTATGCGCCGCAGACCATCGAGTGGCTGGCCGGCCTCGGGGTCCAGCTGATCGGCATTGACACGCCCAGCATCGACCCCGCCAGCAGCAAGACCCTGGACAGCCACCAGACCATCCTGCGCCGCGACATGCGCGTGCTGGAGAATCTGGTGCTCGATGCGGTCGAGCCGGGCGACTACGAGTTGATCGCCCTGCCGCTCGCCCTGGTCCAGGCTGACGCCAGCCCGGTGCGCGCCGTTTTGCGCGAGCTGGGCTGAACCGCCGCCTGCCGCGGCGCCATACGACCACGAGGGTCCCGGGACCCCGACCACGAGGCTCGCCCATGAGCAAACCCGAAGACATTGTCCACCAGGAAAACGCCCAGCTCGATTTCCGCGGGGACATGACCTATGGCGACTATCTGCACCTGGACGCGCTGCTGAGCGCCCAGCACCCGCTGTCGCACGAACACAATGAGATGCTGTTCATCATCCAGCACCAGACCAGCGAACTGTGGATGAAGCTGATGCTGCATGAGCTGCGCGCCGCGGTGGCGCAGCTCCGCGGCGACCATCTTGCGCCCGCCTTCAAGATGCTGGCCCGCGTCAGCAAGATCATGGAGCAGCTGGTGCATGCCTGGGATGTGCTGGCCACCATGACGCCGCCCGAATATTCCGCGCTGCGCCCCCATCTGGCGCGCTCCAGCGGTTTCCAGAGCTATCAGTACCGCGAGATCGAGTTCACGCTGGGCAACAAGAACGCCGCCATGCTGCGTCCGCACGCCCACCGGCCCGATCTGCTGGCCGAAGTGCGGGCGGCCTACGAGGCCCCCTCGCTTTATGACGAGGCCTTGCGGCTGCTGGCGCGCCAGGGGCTGCCCATCCCCAAGGAATCCCTCGAACGCGATTGGACGCAGCCCTATCGCGCCAGCGCCGAGGTGGAAGCCGCCTGGCTCACGGTCTACCGCGACCCCGGGCAATACTGGGATCTCTACCAACTGGGCGAGAAACTGACCGATCTGGAGGACGCCTTCCGCCTGTGGCGTTTCCGCCACGTCACCACGGTGGAACGCATCATCGGCTTCAAAAAAGGGACAGGAGGCACATCCGGCGTGGCTTATTTGCGCAAGATGCTGGAGGTCGTGCTCTTTCCCGAAATCTGGAGCCTGCGCACGGACTTGTGAACGCGACGGCCTGCCCCCCCTATCCAGGCCGGGCAGGCCGTGCTAGAATGCGGGGTTACTTTTTGGATACGTGGCAAGAGTATGGCTTGGGCCCAGGCGGGCTGCCTGAATCTTGTTGGCGACCCGCAAACCAGGGAACTCATCATGAAAGAAGGCATCCACCCCGAATACCGCGAAGTGGTGTTCATGGACGTTCAGACGGGCGGCAAGTTCGTGACCCGTTCGACCGTCAACACCCGCGAAACCATTGAGCTGGACGGCAAGACCTACCCGCTCTTTAAGTGCGACGTGACCTCCGAATCGCATCCGTTCTACACCGGCGCCCAGACCCGCATCGTCGAGACCGGCCGCGTGGAGAAGTTCCGCGCCCGTTTCGCCCGCACCGCTGGCACGGTCAAGGCCTCCTGATCGGACGCCGCTTGCGCCACCCCGGGTCGCGCGAAGAAAAGCAGCCTCCGGGCTGCTTTTTTTTCCTCTGTCCGCAAGCCGCGGCAAGCCCGGCTTTCGGTTATATCTCAGCATAGGCAGCCGGTATCGCGCCGGTCGGTTACATTACGTCCGTGTCCCCAGTTACGCGCTCCACTCCCGCCCGGCTGACCATCTCGGCCACGTCCAAGCTGCCCCGCCTGGTGCTGCTGGGCCTGTCGCTCGCCTATATCGTGGCCGGGCTGTTCATGCGCGACCCCTGGAAGACCGATGACGCGGTGGGCATGGCGACCATGGTCACCGCGCTGCGCGAAGGCGGCCTGACCTGGCTGTTGCCGCAGGTCGGCCAGCTGGCCCACGCCGAAGAAGGCCCCATGATCACCTGGGTCGGAGCCCTCTGCATCTGGCTCTTCGGCCCCCTCTTCGGCGACATCACCGCCGCCCGGCTGCCCAATCTGCTCTGGTTCGCGATGACGGCCATGAGCGTCTGGTACGGCACGTATCTGCTGGGCCGTCGCCAGGAAGCCCAGCCGCTGGCCCTGCCTTTTGGCGGCGAGCCGCCGCCGCGCGACTATGGGCGGATGCTGGCCGACGCGGCCCTGCTGCTGCTGGTGGCCACCGTCGGCATCCTGCAGCGCGTGCACGAGACGTCGGTGGTGCCGGCCATCATGGCCTGGCAGGCGCTGACCTTCTATGCCATGGCGCGCACGCTGGACCGCCCGCTGCTGGGCGCCACCACGCTGGGCCTGGCCCTGGCGGGCAGTTTTTTCACGCGCGGCTGGATGGGCGGCGCGCCCATCATGCTGGCGGCCTTCCTGGCCTTCATGCCGCGCAGCGCCCTGTGGCAGCGGGTGCGCTGGCTGCCCTGGGCCGCGATACTGGCCGCGGCGCTGATCCTGGCCTGGTGGATCCCGGCCTCGCAGGGCAGCGAATACTGGATACGCAACTGGAAGATCTGGAATCTCGCCTCCTTCTCGCTGCCCGAGCTCGGCCTGTCCGCGCGCACGCTGCGCGACCTGCCGTGGTATCTCTGGCCCACCTGGCCGCTGGCGCTGCTGGCGATCTGGCGCTGGCGCAGCTGGCTGTTCGCCCCGCACATCTGGCTTGCCCTGATGCTGATGGCCACGTCCTGCCTGATGCTTTTCTTCCTGGAAGATCCCAACGACGCGGAATACATCCTGCTGGCCGTGCCCTGCGCGGTGCTGGGGGCATTTTCCCTGCCCACGCTGCGCCGCGGCGTCGTGAACACGCTGGACTGGTTCGCGGTGATGTGTTTTTCGCTCACGGTGGCCACGGCCTGGCTGGGCTGGATCGCCCTGCATTTCGGCTGGCCGGCGCAGATCGCGCGCAATATCGCGCGGCAGACCACGGGCTATGAGCCGGTCATTTCCTGGTTCGCCTTCGGCCTGGGCCTGGTGGTCACCGCCGCCTGGGCCTTGCTGGTGGTCTGGCGCCTGCGCGTCAAGCCGGCCGCCTTGTGGCGCGGCACCGTGCTGTCGGCGGGCGGCCTGACCGCGACCTGGCTGCTGCTGGTGCTGTTGTGGCAGCCGGCGGTGGACTATGCGCGCAGCTATCGCACCGTCTCGGGTGAACTCGCCGCGGCCATCCAGGCCAACCGGCAGCCGGGCGAGTGCGTGCGCGGCCTGAGCCTGGGCAGCGGCCAGCGCGCCTCCTTCCTTATCTTCGACAACCTCTCCTTCAGCTACGACTCGCGCTGCACGCTGGTATTGCAGCAGACCACCGCCAGCAGCCTGCGCGACGGCACCGCCGCCTATAGCGAAGGCGCCGAGGAGTTGTGGCGCGGCGGGCGCCGCGCCGACCGGCACGAGGTCTTCCGCCTGCTGCGCGTCGCCCCGCCACGATGACGCTCCCGGTGCAAGCCGGCCTGGGCGCGACAATGCGCGGCATCGCGCGCCAAGCCTGGCCCGTCCTCGTCAGCCAGTGGGCCGGCATCGCCTTCGGCGTGCTGGACACGGCCATGACCGGCCACGCCAGCGCGCGCGACCTGGCGGCGATGTCGCTGTCGGCTTCCGTCTTCATCACCGTCTTCGTCGGCTTGATGGGCGTGATCCACGCCCTGATTCCGATCGCCGCCCAGCACTATGGCGCGGGACGCCCGCAAGAGGTCGGCCATGTATGGGGCCAGGGGGTGTGGCTGGCGCTGGGCCTGTCGGTCGTCGGCGGGCTGTTGATGTGCTTTCCGGATATGTGGCTGGCCTTCTCCGGCGACGTGGATCCCGAGGTGCGCAACCGCGTCGCCTGGTATCTGCGCGCGCTGGTGCTGGCCCTGCCCAGCGCGCTGGTGTTCCGCACCATCTACGCGCTGGGCACCGCCGTCTCGCGGCCCAAGGTCGTCATGGCCATCAACCTGACGGCCATCGCCTTCAAGGCACTGTTCAACTGGATACTGATCTACGGCAAGTTCGGCCTGCCGGCGCTGGGCGCCACGGGCGCCGGCCTGTCGACGGCGCTGGTGTCATGGCTGAGCCTGGCGGCGGGCTGGTGGATCATCCGCCACGACCGGTATTTCCAGCAATTCCAGCTGCGCATCGGCCGGCCCGATCCCAAGGTGCTCAAGGAATTGCTCCGCCTGGGCTTGCCCATGGGCGGCTCCTACCTGGTCGAGGTGTCGGCCTTCACCTTCATGGCCTTGCTCGTCGCGCGCGAAGGCACGCTGGTGTCGGGCGGACACCAGATCATGTCCAATCTTGCCGCCCTGTGCTACATGATGCCCATGGCGCTGGGCGTGGCCAGCGCCGCCATGGCGGCCCAGGCCATCGGCGCGGGCCATCATGCGCTGGCGCGCCGCGTGGGCACGGCCGGCCTGGCCCTTGGCCTCATCGGCGCCCTGCTGACATCGGCCATTCTGCTGGTGGGCCGCCCGGCCATCATCGCCGCCTATACGGATGATGCCGGGGTGGCGGCGGTGGCCGGCACGCTGCTGGCCATGATCCCGCTGTTCCACCTCTGCGACTCCATGCAGTGCATCAACTCCTATCTGCTGCGCGCCTATAAAGTGGCCGTGGTGCCCTTGATCCTGCAGACCGTGGCCCTGGCCGGCGTCGGCCTGGTCGGCGGCTGGTGGCTGGGCTTCGGGCCGGGCCGGGGCGGGCTTGACGGCCTGCGCGAACTGATCCTGCCGGGTTCGCCCACCGGGGCGGGGACCATGTGGCTCATGGCCATGCTGGGACTGGGCCTGTCGGCCACGCTGCTGCACCTGTGGTACCGGCGCATCCTGCGCCGCTACGCCTGACGCCCAACTGAAACGCGGCGCCGGCCTCAAGGACCGGCGCCGCGTTTCAGGCTTTCGAGAAGACAGGCTTACTTGGCTGGCGCGCTGTTCTGGCCGCCGGCCTTGGCTTTGTGGTGGGATTTGCTCTTGGCGTGTTTCTGATGGCCCGTCTTGTCGGCGCCGCTTTTGGCCGTGCTGGCCGACGTGCCGCCGGTCGCGGCATCCCCCTGGGCGGCGAAGGCCGGCGCGGTGGCCAGGCCCAGGCACAGGGCGGAGGTGGACAGGAACGCGGCGATGCGGGTGTGGGTCGTCATGTATGTACTCCTCTGGAGGGGGATCCCCCATTCAAGACGCGGCAAAAGGCCGGGTTTCTTGTACGGAGTTGGAGGCTGGCGATGCGCAAAAGGTTCATGCCGGCAGCGCTTTTTTTCGCGCGTAATACCTCGTCATATCGACGACAGACAGCTGAAAGATCAGGCCTCGGCAATCAAGAGCACGACGGTGGCCAGCAGCATGGCCGCGAAGGTGGCGCGCAGGCGCTTCTCGGGCAGGCGATAGGCCAGCCTCACTCCCACGGGAACAAAGAGCAAGCTGCCCGCCGCCAGCGGCAGGCCGACCCACCAGTCCGCCTGCCCCGCCCAACTATAGGTGATGAGCGCAATGGTGGAGCCGGGGATGACCATGGACAGCGCCAGCGCCTGGGCCGAGGTCTGCGCCAGGCGGAACACCGAGGTGAGGATGGGCACGGCCAGCACCGCGCCGCCCACGCCGAAAAAACCGCCCAGGGTGCCGCAGACCACGCCCAGCAGCGCGGCGCGGCCCTGAGTGAAGGCGGGCGCGGCGGCGCGCGCGCCCATGGTGCCTGGCCTGGGCTTGCGCAAGGTCTGGTGGAGATAGAAAAGCGCGATGCCGAACAGGAAGACCGCGAAAGTCAGGCGCAGGGTGCTTGAGGCGATGCCCAGCGCCAGGCGCGCGCCCACCCAGGTGAACACCACC
>NZ_LRUJ01000055.1 GCF_001548475.1 Bordetella hinzii LMG 13501 | reverse complement strand
ATTGGCGGGGTCATCGACGATCTCTTCGCAGGCCGCGGCCACGCCCGGCGAATAAGCCAGCGCCAAGTCGCGCTGGTTGGTCAATTGCTTGGTCGGTGTGACCGAGATTTTGCCGGGACGGCCGTGCTCGTGATATTCCAGCGCGGCTTTGCGAAGATTGGCATCCATGGTGGGCGGTCGAAAGTAAACGTCGATAAAAAAACAGAGTGCCGCCGTGCCCCGGGGGCCGGCGGATGTGGCGCTATCTTACTCTTGCGCCCCCGGTTCCCGGATTTCGGGGAAACGCCCATGGGGATCGAACAAGGCCTTCACGCGCATGTCCAGCCGCCAGCCTTCACGGCTGCGCTGGCGCGGCTCGGCGGCGGGTTGCCCGCGCGTCCAGCGGCTGTCCTGCACCCAGCCGAGCGCGCCGCCATGGCCCAGCAAGACCTGGGCGAGATTGGCTGGCTCGCGCATGGCGTCGAGCCGGAAACGCGCCGTCCAACCCTGAGGGCCGGCGCAGGCTTGCGCATCGGCGCTGCCCGCCAGCTGGAAAAGCGCGGGCACCAGGCTTTGGACCGTGGCCGAACGCAGGGGCTGGGTATCGGCCGCCCCGAAGGCGCCCAGCGGCTCGACCGTGCCATCCGAGAACATCACCGTCGCGGCGAGCAGGCCGCTGTCGGCCGGCTCGATATAGCCCGTGGCGCCGGCCAGCCAGGCGGCCACGGTCTGCGCCGGATCGGCCTGGGCAAACTGCGCGCAGCCCTGCGCGGCCAGCAGCCCGACCGGACAGCCAGGCTCGGCCACGATGGCATCGCCCTCGACGCGCCAGGCCTTCAGCGCCCCGGGGTCCAGCCACAGGCAGGCCGGCTGCGCCGCGCCGCCGGGGCCCTCCCACAGGGCCAGGGTGATGCCGTGGGCCTCGGCCAGTTCGCGCGCGCGCCAGGCATCCTGCGGATGGCCAAGGACCAGGCGCGGTCTGTCCCCTTGCTTGAGTTCGCCCACGGCGGCGGCCGAAACGCGCTCGCAGAAGGTATCCCAGGGCGAGCGCGGCGGCCTGCGGCCGGTCAGAAAGGCGCGGCGGGATGGCTGCATGGCTAAAATCCCTCTTTCGCTGTGAGATTCATCATGCCGCGCCTTGCCTCCCGTACCAACGATTTTCTGACATTTCAGGTTGTAGAACTCTTCAAAGAAGCCCAGGCGCTCGCCGCCGCCGGCCGCGACATCATCAGCCTGGGTATCGGCGAACCGGACTTTACCGCCCCTCCCCAGGTCGTGGAAGCCCTGGAGCGCGCCGCCCGCGCCGGCTTGAGCGGCTATTGCGCGCCGGGCGGGCTGACGCCGCTGCGCGAAGCCATCGCCGAGTTCTACGCCACCGAATTCGGCGCGCGCATCAATCCCGAACGTGTCATCGTCACCGCCGGCGCCTCGGGCGCGCTGTCGCTGGCCTGCGCCGCCCTGGTCAATCCGGGCGCCGAAATCCTCATGCCCGACCCCTCCTACCCGGCCAACAGCAACTTCATCCTGGCCGCCGGCGGACGTCCGCGCCTGGTGCCCAGCGACGCGGCCCGGCGTTTCCAGCTCAGCGCCCAGGACGTGCGCGACAACTGGACGCCGGCCACCCAGGGCGTGCTGATCGCCTCGCCGAGCAATCCGACCGGCACCAGCATCGCGCGCGACGAGCTCGCGGCGCTGCTGGCCGAGGTCCGCGAACGCGGCGGCTACACCATCATGGACGAGATCTACCTGGGCCTGTCCTACGAGCAGGCCCCGCGCTCGGCCCTGGCGCTGGATGACGACATCATCGTCATCAACAGCTTCTCGAAGTATTTCCACATGACGGGCTGGCGCCTGGGCTGGATGATCGTGCCGGAGTCCATGATAGGCATCATCGAAAAAATGTCGGCCAGCCTGCAGATCTGCGCGCCGACGCTGGCCCAGCATGCCGCCCTGGCCTGCTTCAGCCCTGACGCCTTGAAGATCTTCGCGCACCGCCGCGATGCGTTCCGCCAACGGCGCGACTATCTGCTGCCGGAATTCGAGCGCCTGGGCATCCCGGTGCCGGTCAAGCCGGACGGCGCCTTCTATATCTATGCCGACATCAGCCGGCTGGGCATGGATAGCGTGGCCTTCTCGCAGCGCCTGCTGCACGAGGCCGGCGTGGCCGCCGTGCCGGGGGTGGACTTCGGCCCGGCCCATGGCCTGTCGACCATGCGCTTCTCCTACGCCACGGGCCTGGACCGGCTGCAGGAGGCCGTCGCCCGCATCGAGCGCTTGCTCTGACCCCGTAAAAAAAACCTCCGGCCGAAGCCGGAGGATGGGCGTGTCAGTCGCGGGCCAGGGCGATGCCCGAGGCCAGCGCCAGGCGGCGCCGCTCGGCCTGGACCTTGGCGCCATAGCCGCCATCGTCCGGGCCGGTGGCCCCGACATAGCAGGCCAGCCCGCCATTGACGGAGCCGCGGCGGTCGATGCAGTCCTTCAGGATGGTGGCGCCCACATGGATGTTGGCCACCGGATCCAGCGCTCCTGCCTTGCCCGGGGCAATGGCATCGAACTTGTCCTGGTGTATGCGCGTCATCACCTGCATGAGACCCTGGGCTCCCACCGCGCTTTCGGCGAAGGGGTTGTAGCGGGACTCGATGGCGATCACGGCCAGCAGCAGCAAAGGATCGAGCTGTTTCTCGCGACCCACCTTGTAGACGGTGTTCACGAGCACGCCGGTGGCGTCGTACGCCACTTTGTATTTGCGCGAGATATAGTTGCGCAACGCCTCCACCTGGCCGCTGTTCGTGCCGGCAACGGCCTTGCGTTGCGGCGGCAGCGGTTCCGAGCGTAGCGGTCCCAAAAAACCGGTAGCATTGCTGGCCGGTGCATTGGGCACGGCCATGACTACGGCGGTGGAGCCTTCCGGCTCCAGTGCGGTTTCCGGGCCAGCGGAGATGGACGTTGGCGCAAGGGCGGTCAACAGGGCCTTGTGCACCTGCAAGGCCTGGTCGCGCAAACCAGGCAAGGCAAACCCCATACTGACGGTCACAATGACCGCGATCCCCAGGTAGACCGAGCATAAGCGCAGTCCCTCGGCGAGGTTGTGATGCACTCCCTGGGCCAGCTGCCGAAACAGGCCGGCCATTGACGCATCGGGCATAGAGACCTCCTGCGTTGGGAAAGTAAGGGGTGGATGTTAACCTGTAAATGCATCAAAAATGTAACCAACCTGCCGGGATCTGTAGTGAAGTACCGCGACCTCCGAGATTTTCTGACCCAGCTTGAGCGCCAGGGCGAACTCAAGCGCATCTCCGCGCCCGTGTCCACACGGCTCGAAATGACGGAGATTGCCGACCGCGTGCTGCGTGCCGGCGGCCCCGCGCTGCTGTTCGAGCAGGCCCGGCACCAGGGCCAGGCCGCCGGGATGCCGGTGCTGGCCAATCTCTTCGGCACGCCCGGCCGCGTAGCCTGGGGCATGGGCGCCGAGGACGTCGCGGCGCTGCGCGACGTGGGCGAGCTGCTCGCCTCGCTGCGCGAGCCCGAGCCGCCGCGGGGGTTCCGCGATGCCCTGGCCAAGGTCTCCATGCTCAAGGCCGCCCTCTGGGACATGAGCCCCAAGACCGTGCGCGGCGCGCCCAGCCAGGAGGTGGTATGGGAGGGCCAGGATGTCGACCTCTCGCGCCTGCCCATCCAGACCTGCTGGCCCGGCGATGTCGCCCCCCTGCTCACCTGGGGACTGGTCATCACGCGCGGCCCCAATGCCCGGCGCCAGAACCTGGGCATCTACCGGCAGCAGGTCATCGGCCGCAACAAGCTCATCATGCGCTGGCTGTCCCACCGTGGCGGCGCGCTCGACTTCCGCGACCACCGCCTGGCCCATCCCGGCCAGCCCTTCCCCGTGGCCGTGGCCTTGGGCGCGGACCCCGCCACCACGCTGGGCGCGGTCACCCCCGTGCCCGACAGCCTGTCCGAATACCAGTTCGCCGGGCTGCTGCGCGGCTCGCGCACCGAAGTCACCCAGGCCCTGGGCAGCAATCTGTCGGTGCCGGCCACGGCCGAAATCGTCCTGGAAGGCCATTTGCTGCCGGCCGGCGACCCGCGGGCCGAAGCGCCGCGGCTTCCCGAAGGCGCCCCGCCCCCGCCGGACATCGGCTACGAAATGGCCCTGGAGGGCCCCTATGGCGACCACACCGGCTATTACAACGAGCAGGATTGGTTCCCCGTTTTCACGGTCGAGCGCATCACCATGCGCAAAAACCCGATCTACCACACCACCTATACCGGCAAGCCGCCCGACGAGCCGGCCGTGCTGGGCGTGGCGCTCAACGAGGTCTTCGTGCCGCTGCTGCGCCGGCAGCTGCCCGAGATCGTGGACTTCTACCTGCCGCCCGAAGGCTGCAGCTACCGACTGGCCGTGGTGTCCATCCGCAAGCAATACGCCGGCCATGCCAAGCGCGTGATGTTCGGCGTCTGGAGCATTCTGCGCCAGTTCATGTACACCAAGTTCATCGTGGTGGTCGACGAAGACGTCAACACCCGCGACTGGGCCGAGGTCATCTGGGCCATGACCACCCGCATGGACCCGGTGCGCGACACGCTGCTGGTCGAAAACACGCCTATCGACTACCTGGATTTCGCCTCGCCGGTCTCCGGCCTGGGCGGCAAGATGGGGATGGACGCCACCAATAAATGGCCCGGCGAAACCCAGCGCGAATGGGGCGTGCCCATCAAGATGGACGAGGACGTCAAGGCCCGGGTGGACGCCATGTGGCAGGAGCTGGGCCTGTAAGGCCGGAGAACGTCCGGTCTCCTGGCGCGCCCGCCGGCGCAGGACGGTTTCTGTCCCGGCCTGGATGGCCCGCCGCAGCCCGGACGTGCCCGAAAAAAACGCAGCCCTGGGGCTGCGTTACGGAGTGCACGGGTATCAGGCCTGCCCGCGGTCGTCCGGTTTGAGCCAGGCGCGCAGCAACTGCCAGCCGACCAGGCCGAGCCCCGCCCAGCGCAGCATGCCCAGGCGCTTGCCGCCGCCCATGAACAGGGCCGAGGCCGCCGAACTGACGATGGGATAGCGGCGCGCCAGGCGATACGCCTGCCACATCCACTGCGTGGCGCCGCCTTGGGTCAGCCTGGGCAAGAGGCCGCGCACCAGATTGGCAGGCTCGAGCGCCTGCCCGGCCTCGGCGATGCTTTGGGCCAGGCTCTCGCGTTCGATCGCGGCGCGGGCGCGCAGCAGCTCGATACGGACCTGTCTTTCCACGGCGGGGGATTGGCGGTGTGCCATCAGCGCCCCCCCGAGGATGTGCCGGCGGCTTCGCGGCGTTCCAGATCGGCCTGCGCATCGCGGACCCGCTCCAGCAGGTCCGCATCGCGGCCCAGCTCTTCAAGCGTGGCCGAGAACGGCAAAGGCCCCTCCAGCAATTCGCGGCGCACCAGGAAAAACAGCGCCACGCCGATCACGCCGTAAATCGCGGCCAGCCAGCCCAAGGCCACATAGCGGTCTTCGGTCGGCCAGAACGCCACCGCGATCGCCACCGTGAAAACCAGCACCGCCAGGGTAAGAAAGAGCAGCGCCCCGAAAGCCAGCCCCAGGGTTTTGAGCAGGCGCAACTTTTCGTTGCCGGCTTCCAGCGCCAGGAGTTCAAGGCGTGTGCGCAACAGCCCGACCAGGCTGGCCGCCACGCCGAATACCGAGGTACGTAAGCTCATGGATGGATAGCCGGGCCTTCGGAAGACCGAAGGCCCGTGGCCGCTCAGCGGCGGCTGATCAGCAAGCCGAGCAGCAGGCCGGTCACACCCGCGATACCGATGGCTTGCCAGGGATTGTCGTGGACGTAGTCGTCGGTGGCGCGCGCGGCGCGGCGGCCGCGCTCGAGCATGGCGTCCTGGGCGTCGTAAAGGGCTTCGCGCGTGCGCTTGAGCGAGCTCAGGGCCCGCTCGCGCAGCTCGGAGGCCTTTTCGCCGGACGAGGCGGCAGCCTCGCGCAACAGGCTCTCGGCATCGTTGAGACTGCTTTTGACACTGTCAATCAGTTTGTCTTTGGCGATATCGTCGGATCGTTTCGCAGTCATAGAGCACTCCTTTTGATGTGTCATCGGTTAAACCATCATACCAGCGAGCCATCCCTGGGCAAACGCCCGGCCCGCCTGATACTTTCTGCTACTTGATTTCGGTTATCTCGACCAGGGATTTGCTGCCCGCCATATCGATCTCTTGCTTCATGACAAGGTTGACCGCGGGGCAGAACCAGTCCGTGACCGTGGTGTTCATGCCCGGGATGGGCAAGGTCAGCCCTTTGAAAGTGGCCATGGTGGGATCGCTGCTGCGCGCATAGCTGACCGGCCAACAGGACTGCTGGCCCAGCGCGGTGGCGATGCTGCGGCGCGCGCCGACCGTTTTTTCGCCTATGCGTATCGTGGTGCTCGGCTGCCCGCCCACGGGCGCTTCCTTGCCGATATTGATGCGATGGCTGGAGCCGGCGAACTTCTGTCCCTGGCCGGTGATCTTGTCGTAGGCGAACAGCCCCAGGATGCGCAGATCGAACTGGCCGTCTTTGCCGGGTGCTTCGCCCGCCTGCTCATAACGCACGAAAGTGGCCTGGCCGTTCTTGACCGTCATCAGGTAATCGAGCTTGGACTTTCCCGGCGGCAGCCCGGCGTAGGAAAAGCTCGCCACCCCGCGCACGCGCGCGCGGCAGTTATCGGCATTGCTGCGGCTGACTTCGTCAAAGCTCAGGTCGGCGCCCAGGCTGATATTGCCCGAGCCGGAAAACTGCACCTGTCCGCCATCGTGCATGAACTTGGCGTCGCAGACGCCGGCTTGGGCAAGGGGGGTGATGCCGGCGAGAACCAGCGCGGATATCCAACGAGCCACCGTGTACTCCTGTAAGGCCGCGCCGTTGCCGGCGCCTCGCGGCCGATACTACACCGGTTGCGCGGCCAGGCCTGTATCCGTCTGCGCCAAAGCCGCGCCAGCAGAAAAGGCGTTTCACGCTGCCCGACCGGCCAGCGCGAAACGCCCCTCTTGCTTGCTTTCCCCTTGAGCCATCACTGGGACGGCATTGAACGGCCGTCTCAGGCCGTCTACCCAGAACATAAGCAAACCGTGTGCCAGCCTGCGCGCCGGGCCCCCGCCATGGGACGGAAGGCGTTTCGGGACAAACCGGGGCCGGACGCTGCGGCAAGGCGGTGCATGGCGCACCAAAACCGTGCGCAACGCAGCCCAAATCACTTTTGGCTATATGGATGGAAGGAATCAAAAGTTGTAGGGATGAACAGCGGTCCCTATGATCGTCCCACGATAGCTGGGTGCGGCCCTGAAGTTCATGAAGCTCTTTCCGATTTTTTCCGATATCCAGGGCCGGCAGGTGCTGGTGGTGGGCGGCGGCGCCGTGGCCACGCGCAAGGCCCAGGCCCTGCTGGAGGCGGGCGCCCGGGTCACCGTGGGCGCGCCCGCGCTCACACCCGAACTGGCCCGCCTGGCCGAGCGGCAGTCCCTTGTCCATGCCGCGGGGGAGTTCGACCCTGCCTGGCTGGACGGCGCCTGGCTGGTCATCGCCGCCACCGACGACCGCGCGGTCAACGCCCGCGTCTACGACGCCTGCTGTGCGCGGCAGCGCTTCTGCAATGTGGTGGATGACCCCGCGCTGTCCAGCTTCCAGGTGCCCTCCATCGTGGACCGCTCGCCACTCATCGTGGCGATTTCGTCTTCCGGCGTGGCGCCCGTGCTGGCGCGGCGCCTGCGCGAAAGACTGGAATCCCTGTTCGATCACAGCCTGGGCGCGCTGGCCGAGCTGGCCGCGCGCTACCGGCCGCGCATCCGGGCCGCGCGCCCAGACCTGGGCGAGCGCCGCCGATTCTATGATTGGCTGCTCGACGGCCCGGTGGCCGCCGCCCTGCGCCGCGCGGATGCGCGGCAGGCCGAAGCGGACCTGGACCAAGCGCTGTCGCGCCCGGCCCTGCCCGGCCCCGGCCGGGTGGTCCTGGTCGGCGCCGGCCCCGGCGACCCCGGCCTCCTGACGCTCAAGGCGCTGCGCGCCCTGAACGAAGCCGATGTCATCCTGCATGACCGGCTGGTCAGCCCCGACGTGCTGGCGCTGGCCCGCCGCGATGCGCAAAGCATCTCCGTAGGCAAGCGCCTGGGCGAAGACCATCATGCCACCCAGGCGCGCATCCACGCCCTCATGGTCGAACATGCGCGCGCCGGCCGCCGCGTGGTCCGGCTCAAGGGCGGCGACGCCTTCATCTTCGGGCGCGGCGGCGAAGAGCTGGAGCACCTGCGCGCCCACGGCGTGGACTATGAAGTGGTGCCCGGCATCACGGCCGCGCTGGCGTGCGCGGCCTATGCCGGCATCCCGCTCACCCACCGCGAACATGCCCAGTCGGTCCGCCTGGTCACGGCGCACTGCCGCGCCGACGAGGACGCCCTGGACTGGGACGGCCTGGCGCGGGACCGCCAGACCCTGGCCTTCTATATGGGCGTGGGGCAGCTGGACACCTTGTCGGCGCGGCTGATCGGCCACGGGCGGGCGGCCGACACGCCATTCGCCCTGGTCGAGAACGGCAGCCGCCCGCAGCAGCGGGTCGTCACCGGCCCGCTATCGCAGCTGGCCGACCTCGCGCGCGCGCACGCCGTCGCCTCGCCGGCGCTGTTGATCGTCGGCGAAGTGGCGGCGCTGGCGGACAAGCTGGCCTGGTTCGGCGCCCGGCCCCGCTAGCCTACTCGACCTTCTGCTTGGTGCCGAAGATGCGGTCGCCGGCGTCGCCCAGGCCGGGCATGATGTAGCCGTGCTCGTTCAGGCCCTGGTCGATGGACGCGGTATAGATGTGCACATCGGGGTGCTTGTCCATCACGGCCTTGATGCCTTCGGGCGCGGCCACCAGGGTCAGGGCGCGGATTTCGCGCGCGCCGGCACGCTTGAGCATGTCGATGGTGGCGACCATGGAGCCGCCGGTGGCCAGCATGGGGTCGACGATCAGCGCCAGGCGCTGGTCCAGTTCGCCCACCAGGCGCTCCAGATAGGTGTGCGCCTGCAGGGTTTCCTCATTGCGGGCCAGGCCCACCACGCTGACCTTGGCGCCCGGGATCAGGCTCAGCACGCCGTCGAGCATGCCGATGCCGGCGCGCAGGATCGGCACCACGGTGACCTTCTTGCCGGCGATCTTCTCGACCTCGACCGTCCCGCACCAGCCCTCCACGGTGGAAGGCGCCAGGGCCAGGTCCTTGGAAGCCTCGTAGGTCAGCAGCGCGGCGACTTCCTGCGACAGCTCGCGAAAGCTCTTGGTGCTCAGGTCGGCGCGCCGCATGATGCCTAGTTTGTGCCGCACCAGCGGATGACGGATTTCATGCACGGGCATGTCCGGATTCTCCAAAAATTAAATACTCGAAGCCCGCGCCTGCGGGCGATAAACCTTACTGCTCGGCCAGCCAGGCGATCAGCGCATCATCGAAGCTGCGCACCGCGCCCGCGTTATCGTGGTTGACGATGCTCACCACCACGAAGCGCTTGCCGCTATTGCCCAGCACATAACCGGCGATCGAGCGCGCATCGCGCAGCGACCCCGTCTTCAGATGGGCCATGCCCAGCGCGCCGTTGCCCTTCATGCGCCGGCGCACCGTGCCGTCCACCCCGGCGATAGCCATCGAGGCCAGGTACTCCGGCATGACCGGCGAACGCCAGGCCAGCGTCAACAGGGAGGCCAGGCTGTCGGCGGAGACGCGCGCCTCGCGCGACAGCCCCGCCCCGTTGTCGATGACCAGCTCGGGCATGTCCAGGCCCTGCCGCGACAGCAGGTCCTTGGCGACCGACTCGCTGCTGGCGACCGTGGCCGGGCGGCGCCCGCGCTCGGCCCCCAGGGTGAGCAGCAGGGTGCGCGCCATGACGTTGTTGCTGCGCTTGTTGATCACGCGGATCGCCTCGCCCAGCGTGGGCGACTCATGCGAGGCCAGCACCACGGCATCGGCCGGCACCACGCCGGCGCGCATCTTACCCTTGAATGTACCGCCCAGCTCGCGCCACAGCAGCCGGAACACCGCATCGGTGTATTCCTGCTGCGACAGGGCCAGCCGGTAGAGGCTGAACTCGCCACAGGAGCCGGCCACCGAGCCGGACAGGCGCAGGGTGACGCCCTGCTGGGTGACCACCGGCTGGGTCGCAACCACCGGCGGCCCCGGGCAGCGCGCCTCGCTCCACTGGACCTCGCCCTCCAGCCGCAGCCCGGGCACGGGCGGATCGACCGTGGCCACCCATTTGCGGGCCGCCGCGTCGGGCGTGACCAGCAGGCGCAGCGCGCCGAAGCCCACCATCAGCGCATCCGGGCTGGCATTGTAGGCGCGGTCGGGCGCGCCATCGAAGGCGCCGGGGTCGGTCGCCACCTGGCCGAAGATGCTGCGGTCGACCACCAGGTCGCTGATCTCCTTCACGCCGCGCAGGCGCAGCTCGCGCAGCAGCGTCCAGAGATCCTGCAGCAGCAGCTGCGGATCGCCGCCCGCGCGCCAGTACAAGGGCGCTTTGAGCACGCCATGGGCGTCCGGCCGGGCGCCGGGTTCGGTGAGGAAATCGGTGCGCCATACATAATTCGGCCCCAATTCGGACAGGGCTGCCCAGGTGGTCACCAGCTTCATGACGGAGGCGGGATTGCGCGGAGCCTTGGCGTTGATGGCCACCAGGCGCGGGCCGTTGACCTCCTGCACGACCAGGGACAGCGCGTCATCAGGCAGCTTGGTGGCCTTCCAGGCCTGCGCCAGGCTGGCCGGCAGCCCCAGTGCGCCCGCGGGCCCCTGGGCCCGCCCCACTCCCGGCAGCAAGGCCGCCAGCGTCATTCCCAGCGCCAGACAAGCGCGTCCCCAAGCCAGATATCCCATGTCCGCTGTAACACCATCTTATGGACGAAAATGAAAGCATACATAAGGCGCGCGCCGGGCGGCGCGCGGTTACAAGCCCGCGTACCCGGGCGGCGGCGCGCGCCGCGGGCGTCTACAATAGCGGGTTGCGCGCGCCTTCTCTGCGCGCCGCCTCTCTTTTTCTTCGCCGGTCCTGTCAGGCCGGGATAACACCGTGTCCACGTTCACCCTTTCCGATTTTGATTACGACCTGCCGCCCGAACTGATCGCGCAGACGCCCGCCGCCGAACGCGCCGGCAGCCGCCTGCTGCACCTGGACGGCCAGGGCAGGCTGCACGACCGCCACTTCCCCGACCTGCTGGCGCTGCTGCGCCCGCATGACCTGCTGGTCTTCAACGATACCCGCGTCATCAAGGCCAGGCTGGCCGGCCAGAAGGCCACCGGCGGCAAGGTCGAAGTGCTGGTCGAACGCATCACCGAGCCTACCCGGGCCCTGGCCCATGTGCGCGCCAGCAAATCGCCCGGCCGAGGCATGCGCCTGGCGCTGGCCGGCGGCGCGGTGACGGCCGAAGTGCTGGGACGCCAGGGAGAACTGTTCGATCTGCGTTTCGCCGGCCCCGTGCTGGACCTGCTGGAGGCGCATGGCGCCACCCCCCTGCCCCCGTACATCACCCATGCCGCCGAGCACGAGGACGAGGAACGCTACCAGACCGTCTATGCCCGCGAGCCGGGCGCCGTGGCTGCGCCCACGGCGGGCCTGCATTTCGACCAGGCCATGCTGGAGCGCCTGGCGGCCGGCGGCGTGCAGCGCGCCTTCGTGACGCTGCATGTGGGCGCAGGCACTTTCCAGCCCGTGCGGGTCCAGAACCTGGCCGAGCACGTCATGCACGCCGAGTGGTATACCGTGCCCGAGGCCACCGTGCAGGCCATCCATGCCGCGCGCCAGGCCGGCGGCCGCGTGATCGCGGTCGGCACGACCAGCGTGCGCGCGCTCGAATCGGCCGCCGCCCAGGCGGCAGGCGGCCCGCTGGCCGCCTGCCAGGGCGACACCCGCCTCTTCATCACCCCGGGCTACCGCTATCGCGTGGTCGATGCCCTGGTGACCAACTTCCACCTGCCCCAGTCGACCCTGCTGATGCTGGTCTCGGCCCTGGCCGGGATCGATCCCATCCGGCGCGCCTATGCCCACGCCGTGGCCAGCCGCTACCGCTTCTTCAGCTACGGCGACGCCATGTTCATCGAATCTGCCCAGCCATGACCGGACTCTCCTTCGAATTGCTCGCCACCGACGGCGGCGCGCGCCGCGGGCGCGTGACGCTGAACCACGGCGTGGTCGAGACCCCCATCTTCATGCCCGTGGGCACCTACGGCAGCGTCAAGGCCATGTTGCCCCATGAGCTCAAGGAAATCGGCTCGCAGATCGTCCTGGGCAATACCTTCCACCTCTGGCTGCGTCCCGGCACCGGGATCATGGAAAAACACGGCGGCCTGCATGGTTTCATGCAGTGGGACAAGCCCATCCTGACCGACTCCGGCGGTTTCCAGGTGTTCAGCCTGCAGGGCATGCGCAAGATCACCGAGGAAGGCGTGAAATTCGCCTCGCCCATCGATGGCGCGCGCCTCTTCCTCACGCCGGAGGAATCCATGCGCATCCAGCGCTCGCTGAACTCCGACATCGTCATGGTGTTCGATGAATGCACGCCGTATGAGATAGACGGCCGCCCCGCCACCCCGGAAGAAGCCGCGCGCTCGATGCGCATGTCGCTGCGCTGGGCGCGCCGCTCGCGCGAGGAATTCGACCGCCTGGGCAATCCCAACGCCCTTTTCGGCATCGTGCAGGGCGGCATGTACGAGCACCTGCGCGACGAGTCCCTGGCCGGCCTGACCGACATCGGCTTTCATGGTTATGCCATCGGCGGCCTGTCGGTGGGCGAGCCCAAGGAAGACATGATGCGCATCCTGGGCCATGTGGCCCCCCGGCTGCCGCAGCATGCCCCGCGTTACCTGATGGGGGTGGGCACGCCCGAAGACCTGGTCGAAGGCGTGGCGCGGGGCGTGGACATGTTCGACTGCGTCATGCCTACGCGCAACGCCCGCAATGGCTGGCTTTTCACGCGCTTTGGCGACGTCAAGATCCGCAATGCCAAATACCGCGACGACACCCGCCCGCTGGACCCCAGTTGCGCCTGCCATACCTGCCGCCATTTCTCGCGCGCCTACCTGCACCACCTGCAGCGCGCCAACGAAATCACCGGCGCCCGCCTGAATACCCTGCACAACCTGCATTTCTACCTGACCATCATGGGAGAAATGCGCGAGGCCATCGCCGCCGGCCGCTTCCAGGCCTGGCGGGCGCAATTCGCGGCCGACAGGGCCCGCGGCGTGGACTAGGCCCGCCGGGGGCGGCCCCCCTTGGGGGCCCAACATCGCTACAATAGCCGGCTACCCTGTCCAAGGCTCGCGCGGGGACGGGGACAAAACAAGGCTATAGCCGATAGCAAAACGCAAAAACTCAACCAGGAGCACTTCCAATGTCCGTTATCGACACCGCCGGCCTCGTCCTGGCCCAGGCCGCCCCCGAGGGCAACATTCTGGGCGGCATCCTGCCCATCGTCTTGATGTTCGTGATCCTCTATTTCCTGATGATCCGTCCTCAGATGAAGCGCCAGAAAGAACACCGCAACATGGTGGCCGCGCTGGCCAAGGGCGACGAAGTCGTCACCGCCGGCGGCATCCTCGGCAAGGTCTCCAAGGTGACCGACAGCTACATCACCATCGAAGTGGCCGACCTGGCCGACAAGCCGGTGGAAGTCACGCTGACCAAGGGTTCGGTGACCTCGGTGCTGCCCAAGGGAACCATCAAGGCCCTGTAACAGTCGCATAGGGCCCCTCGCGGGGCCCTTGTCCGTTCCACCCCTTGAACCCCTTGCCGGCAATGAACCGCTATCCCCTCTGGAAGTACATCACGGTTTTGGTCGCGGTCGTCATCGGCCTGCTCTATACCCTGCCCAATTTCTACGGCGAGTCCCCCGCCGTGCAGATCTCCAGCGCCAAGGCCACCATCAAGGTCGAGCCGGCGCTGCTGCCGCGCGTCGAGCAGATCCTGGCCGATGCCAAGCTGCCGGCCACCAGCGTCTACTACGAGCAGAACGGCACGCTGGGCACGGTGCGCGCGCGCTTCAGCTCCACCGATATCCAGCTGCAAGCCCGCGACCTGCTGGACCGCAGCCTGAACACCGTCGCCGGGGATCCGCACTACACCGTGGCCCTGAACCTGCTGCCCGCCTCGCCGCCCTGGATGCGCACGCTGGGCTGGTTCGAACCCAAACCCATGTACCTGGGCCTGGACCTGCGCGGCGGCGTGCACTTCCTGCTGCAGGTCGACATGCAAGGGGCCCTGACGGCCCGCTATGACTCGCTGGCGGCCGATGTGCGCTCCGTGCTGCGCGACCAGAAGATCGAAGTCGGCACCGTCGAACGCGCCGGCCAGGCCGTGCTGGCCAGCTTCGCTACCGCCGACGCGCGCGACCGGGGCCGCGACGCCCTGCGCAGCCGCATGGCCGATCTGCAGTTCACTGATCGCGACGAAGGCGGTCGCTTTTTCCTCGAGGGCGCCCTGAGCCCGCAGGCCGTCACCCGCGTGCAGGACAGCGCGCTCAAGCAGAACATCAACACCCTGCATAACCGGATCAACGAACTCGGCGTGGCCGAGCCCGTGATCCAGCAACAAGGCGCCGACCGCATCGTGGTCCAGCTGCCCGGCGTGCAGGACGTGGCCAAGGCCAAGGAACTGCTGGGCCGCACGGCCACGCTGGAATTGCGCATGGTCGATGACACGCCCTCCTCGCAGTCGGCCCTGGCCAATGGCACCGTGCCCTTCGGCCTGGAGCGCTACACCGACCGCGACGGCCGTCCCATCCTGGTGCGCCGCCAGGTCATCCTGACCGGCGAAAACCTCCAGGACGCCCAGCCGGGCCGCGACCACCAGACCCAGCAGCCCTCGGTCAACCTGACCCTGGACTCCAAGGGCGCGCGCATCTTCCGCGATGTCACCCGCGACAACGTGGGCAAGCGCATCGCCATCCTGCTGTTCGAAAACGGCAAGGGCGAAGTGGTCACCGCGCCGGTCATCCGCAGCGAGATCGCCGGCGGACAGGTGCAGATCTCGGGCAGCATGAGCGCCGAAGAGGCCGCCGACACCGCGCTGCTGCTGCGCGCCGGCGCCCTGGCCGCGCCCATGTCCATCATCGAAGAGCGCACCATCGGCCCCAGCCTGGGCGCCGACAATATCGCCAAGGGCTTCTACTCGACGCTCTACGGCTTTATCGCGATCGCGGTCTTCATCATCGTCTACTACCACCTGTTCGGGGTCTTCTCGACCATCGGCCTGACCTTCAACGTGCTGCTGCTGCTGGCATTGCTGTCCATGCTGCAGGCCACGCTGACGCTGCCCGGCATCGCGGCCATCGCGCTCACGCTGGGCATGGCCATCGACTCCAACGTGCTGATCAACGAGCGTATCCGCGAAGAGCTCCGGGCGGGCGCCTCGCCGCAACAGGCCATCTTCCATGGCTTCGAGCGCGCATGGGGCACCATCCTGGACTCCAACCTGACCACACTCATCGTCGGCCTGGCGCTGCTGGCCTTCGGCTCCGGCCCCATCCGCGGCTTTGCCGTGGTGCACTGCCTGGGCATCCTCACCTCGATGTTCTCGTCCGTGGTGGGCGTGCGCGCGCTGGCCAACCTCTGGTATGGCCGCCGCAAGAAGCTGGCCGCCATCTCCATCGGCACGGTCTGGAAACCGGGCACCAAGTGATAGCGCCAGGGCGGCGCGCCGCGCCGCCCGGCTCCTGAAAAGACAGCAAGGCGAAACATGGAATTTTTCCGGATTCATCGCACCATCCCGTTCATGCGCCACGCGCTGGTGCTGAACATCATCAGCCTGGTGACCTTCATCGCGGCGGTGTTCTTCATCATCACGCGCGGCTTTCACCTGTCGATCGAGTTCACGGGCGGCACGGTCATGGAGGTCAATTACGCCCAGACGGCCCAGCTGGACCAGGTCCGCGGCGTGGTCGGCAAGCTTGGCTACAGCGACTTCCAGGTGCAGAACTTCGGCACCTCGCGCGACGTCATGATCCGCCTGCCGCTGGCCGAAGGCCAGACCTCGGCCACCCAGAGCGAGACCGTCATGGCCGCCCTGAAGGCCGCGGACGCCTCGGTCGAACTGCGCCGGGTCGAATTCGTCGGCCCGCAAGTCGGCCAGGAACTGCTGCACAACGGCCTGATGGCGCTGCTGGTGGTGGTGATCGGCATCATGATCTACCTGGGCTTCCGTTTCGAATGGAAGTTCGCCGTAGCCGGCGTGATCGCCAACCTGCACGACGTGGTCATCATCCTGGGCTTTTTCGCCTTCTTCCAGTGGGAGTTCTCGCTGTCCGTGCTGGCCGGCGTGCTCGCGGTGCTGGGCTACTCGGTCAACGAATCCGTGGTCATCATGGACCGGATCCGCGAGAACTTCCGCAAATACCGCAAGGCGGACGTGCAGGAAGTGATCAACAGCGCCATCACCCAGACCATCTCGCGGACCATCATCACCCACGGTTCGACCCAGATGATGGTGCTGGCCATGCTGTTCTTCGGCGGCCCCACCCTGCACTACTTCGCCCTGGCCCTGACCATCGGCATCTGGTTCGGCATCTATTCGTCCGTGTTCGTGGCCGCCGCCCTGGCGATGTGGCTGGGCGTCAAGCGCGAAGACCTGGTCAAGCCCGTCAAGAAAGCCGAGGACGAGGTCGAAGTGCCCTGAGCCTCGCCCCTCCCACGAAAACCGGCCTCGCGCCGGTTTTTTTGTGCCCGAGCCTCAGCGCCGGGCAACGGCGCGCTTTTCGCGCTGGATGAAGCCCAGCAAGGCCTCGGCGGCCGGCGACAGGCTGCTGCCCCGGCGGCGCATGAGCACGAAGGCCCGCGAGATGGCCGGGCGCACCAGGGCGACGGTCGCCAGCATGGGATAGGCGCCCGGCTGCATGGCCAGGCTGGGCACGACCGCCACGCCCGCGCCGGCGGCCACCATGCCCACCGCCGTGGCGCTGCGCTGCACTTCGAAGCGCGCCCGCAGCACGATGCCGGACGGCAGCTGATGGTCCAGCAGGGGCCGGTTGCTGCTGCCGCCGCCCGGCAGGATCAAGGCTTCGTCCTCCAGTTCCTGCCAGGCCACCGATTTGCGCCGCGCCAGGCGATGGCCGGCCTGGCAGACCAGCACGAAGCGGTCATGCAGGAGTTCTTCATGCTCGATCTCCGGCGCCAGGCGGTCGGCGATGCCGATGCCGAACTCGGCCGCGCCGTCCCGGACGGCCTGCTCCACGCCGGCCGAGGAATGATCCAGCACGCTCACGCGGTTGCCCGGAAACGCGGCGGCATAGGCCTGCAGCACCCGCGGCAGGAAACGCACGCCCACCGTGGGCACGCAGGCCATGGTCACATTGCCGGCCAGCACCTCGCGCTGTTCGCGGATCTGCTGCAAGGTGCTCTCGAGCTCGCCGAGCAAGCGCCTGGCCTGGGGCAGAAACCCCCGCCCCACCGTGCTCAGCGACACCGACCGCGTGGTCCGGTCCACCAGCCTCACGCCCAGATAGGTCTCCAGGTTACGGATGCGCCGGCTGAGCGCGGCCTGTGAGATATAGAGCGACTCAGCGGCCTTGCCGAAACTTTCCCGCTCCGCCAGGGCCACGAAGGCCTGCACGCCAAGCACATCCAGTTTCATAGCTTTTTTGCATCAATGAGGGAAATTGTTTCATTTTACTGGGATAGGGCGGCCGCGGGACAATGCCTCGTCCCTTCTCTCCTTCCTATCCCACCATGAAGATCACCATCCTGGACGACTGGTTCGACACCTTGCGCCGCCTGCCCTGCTACACACTGCTGCAGGGCCACGACGTGACCGTCTGGACCGATCACGAAGAAGACGACAAGCGGCTTGCCGAACGCCTTGCCGACACGGAGGCCCTGATCCTGATCCGCGAACGCACCAAGATACGCCGCGATCTGATCGAGCGATTGCCCAAGCTGCGCCTGATCAGCCAGCGCAGCGTCTATCCGCATATCGACGTGGCCGCCTGCACCGAGCATGGCGTGCTGGTGTGCTCCAACATGCATGCGGACACCCCGTCGTATGCCGCCGCCGAAATGACCTGGGCCCTGGTGCTGGGCGCCATGCGCCAGCTGCCTGAGCAAGTCGCCTCCATGCGCCAAGGCCGATGGCAATCCGGCATGGGCCATACCTTGCGCGGCAAGACGCTGGGGATTTTCGGCTACGGTCGCATCGGCCGTGTCGTCGCGGGCTATGGGCGCGCCTTCGGCATGAATGTGCTGGTCTGGGGACGTCCCGACGCGCTGGCGCGGGCACGCGCCGACGGCCATGACACCGCGGCCAGCAAGGCCGCCTTCTTTGCCGGCTGTGACGTGCTGTCGCTGCACATGCGGCTGGTCGACGCCACGCGCGGCATCGTCGGGGCGGCGGATCTGGCCGCCATGAAGCCCGGGGCACTGCTGGTCAACACCAGCCGGGCCGGCCTCATCCAGCCCGGCGCGCTGGTCGCGGGGCTGCGCGCCGGCCGGCCCGCCATGGCGGCGCTGGACGTCTTCGAGCAAGAGCCGCTGACCGACACCTCGGATCCGCTCCTGACCTTGCCCAATGTCCTGTGCACGCCGCACATCGGCTTCGTGACCTATGAGGAATGGGATCTGCAGTTCAAGGATGTATTCGAGCAGATCCAGGCCTATGCCTGCGGCGCGCCCGTCAATATGGTGAACCCGGCGGCGTTCAAGGCATGATGGGGGCCGCGCCTGCCCCAAGCGGGGGCAGGCCGCTCATGGCTGAGCCGCAAAAG
>NZ_LRUJ01000054.1 GCF_001548475.1 Bordetella hinzii LMG 13501 | reverse complement strand
GGCTGACTCCTGGACCTGGATTGAAGCTTCTGACTGAAGAAAAGATTAGAGAATTCTGGTGCCCATGACGCGGATCGAACGCGTGACCTCTCCCTTACCAAGGGAGTGCTCTACCACTGAGCCACATGGGCATTTTGGAGCGGGTGAAGGGAATCGAACCCTCGTCGTAAGCTTGGAAGGCTTCTGCTCTACCATTGAGCTACACCCGCGGCTACCCTTTCACCTTGCTTCACTACCACTTCGCGTGTGGTTCGCAGCACCGAGACATGACTGCCTCAGATGCAAATCCAGGCCAATACCGCGCCTGGATTTGAAATGGTTTCTCTTGGTGGAGGAGGTTGGATTCGAACCAACGTAGGCGCAAGGCCAACAGATTTACAGTCTGCCCCCTTTAACCACTCGGGCACCCCTCCTGAGAGAAACGAGATTATGAACACATTTATTATCGGTGTCAAACCGGGCCAGGCGGCCCGGCGCAATCCCGTTTCCGCGGGGGATCAATAGTGGTTAAAAAGCTGCTGCAGCGCGGCCGGGTCGTGGGAATGCATCAGCCCCAGCGTGAGCAGGATGCGCGCTTTCTGCGGATTGAGTTCGCCGGCGGCGATGGTGCCATGGCCATCGTCGTCGACTTCGATGTTGCGCGTTACGCGGCCTGAGCCGGTGCGTGTGGCGCGCACCACGATCACACCATGCGAGACGGCACGGTCCAGCGCCATGATGGCGTCGGCCGTGGCGTTGCCATCGCCGACTCCCGCCAGCACGATGCCCTGGGCGTAGCTCGCCATGAAGTCGATGAGCTTGCCATCCATGTCCACGCAGGCATAGGCGATCTCCACGCGGGGCCAGTTGCGCGCCGGGGGCAGCGGCAGGCTGAAGACCTGCTTGGCCGCGGCGCTGGCGATATCGGCCGACCCGTAGAAGCCGACCTGGCTGCCACGCACCCACCCTGCCCGGCCGCTGTTGGGCGAGGCGAAGGCGTCCACGCCGCCGCAGGACATCTTCTGTACCGCGCGCGCATAGTGGATATCGTCGTTCATGGTGACCAGAGGCCCGCGGCCGCGGCTCTGGGCATGCGCGGCAATGGTCACCGCATTGAGCAGGTTGCGCGGGCCGTCGGCGCTCAGGGCCGTGGCCGGGCGCATTGCGCCGACCAGCACCACCGGCTTGTCGAAGGGCAACACCAGGCTCAGGAAATACGCGGTCTCTTCAAGCGTATCCGTGCCGTGGGTAATGACCACTCCGTGGACACTTGGGTCGGCGCAGAGTTCGGCCACACGGGCGGCGAGCGCACGCCACACGTCATAGGTCATGTTCTGGCTGCCGACATTGGCCAGTTGCTCGGGCAGCACATGGGCCACGCGCTGCAGGCCTGGCACGGCCTGCAGCAAGGCTTCGGCGCTTACGCTGCCGGCACGATAGGACGCGCTGTCGGCGCTGTCCTGGACACCGGCAATCGTGCCACCCGTGGCCAGCAGCGCGACGCGCGGCAGCGCGCGCTCAGGCATCGATCACTCCCGCCAGGCCTTGGCGCTCCAGCAGGGAGTTCAGATGTTCCCAGCCATGGAAATCAATCATGATCTGGCCTTTTTCGCGCGCGCCTATCTTCAGCGTCACGCGCGTGCCGAGATGATCGGAGAGCGCTTCTTCGAGACGGGCGACATCGCGCGACGCGCCCACGCTTTTCTTCTTGGGCGAGGCTTCGGCGTCCTTTACGGTCTTGGCCACCAGCTTCTCGGCCTCGCGCACGGACAGGCGGCGGGCGATGATGAGGTTGGCCAGCTGGATCTGCATGGCGGCATCGACGGCCAGCAGGGCCCGGGCATGGCCCATGTCGATATCGCCGGCCAGCAGCATGGTCTGCACGGGCGCGGCCAGGTTGAGCAGGCGCAGCAGATTGCTGGTCGCCGAACGCGAGCGGCCGATAGCCTGGGCAGCCTGCTCGTGGGTCAGGCCGAACTCATCGAGCAGGCGGCGCACGCCATGCGCTTCTTCGAGCGGATTGAGATCTTCGCGCTGGATGTTCTCGATCAGCGCCATGATGGCCGCGTTTTCGTCGGCCACCTCGCGCACCAGCACCGGCACTTCCTTCAGGCCGGCCAGCTGGGCGGCGCGGAAGCGGCGCTCGCCGGCGATGATTTCGTACACGCCGGCGCTGCCGCCGGCCAGCTCGCGCACCAGGATGGGCTGCATGATGCCCTGGGTGCGGATGGACTCGGCCAGCTCGTTCAGGGCGCCCTCGTCCATGCGGGTGCGCGGCTGGTACTTGCCGGCGCGCAGCTTGTCGATATCCAGCACGGTCGGGGGGCCTTCGGGGCGCGCCTTGCCGATGTTGTCGATCACCGGGGCGTCCGCCCCGAGCAAGGCATCCAGCCCTCGGCCCAGGCCCTTGGGTTTCTTGGTAGCCATCTTATGAGTCCTCTTTCTTCAACGCAGCAAGATGCATTGTCTTGAATCGTGTGGCGGCGCAGCCCCGGGGGGCCCGGCGCCGCTTACTACATCGCCTTTACGCGCTCTATCATTTCGGCGCCGAAGGAGATATAGGCTTGCGCTCCACGCGAAGCGCGGTCATACACCACGCCCGGCATGCCATAGCTGGGCGCTTCGGCCAGCCGCACATTGCGCGGCACGACCGTGTTGAACACTTTGTCGCCGAAGTGGGCCTCCAGCTGGGCCGACACCTGTTGCTGCAGCGTCATGCGCGGATCGAACATCACACGCAGAAGGCCGATGACGCGCAGATCGTTGTTGATATTGCGATGCACGCGCTTGATGGTGTTGACCAGGTCGGACAGGCCTTCCAGGGCAAAGTACTCGCACTGCATGGGAATAATCACCCCGTGCGCCGCTGCGAGCCCGTTAAGGGTCAAAAGCGACAAGGTCGGGGGGCAATCGATCAGCACGAAATCATACTGGCCGGCGATGCGTTCGATGGCGAGCTTGAGCTGGCGCTCGCGCTCTTCCATTTGCACCAAGTCGATTTCCGCGCCGGAAAGCTCGCGGTTGGCGGGCAGCACATCATAGCCGCCGGACTCGGAACGCACGCGCGCGTCCTCAATGCTCGCCTCGCCAATCAGGACCTGATAGAGATTGGACTGCAGGGAGTTCTTGTCGATGCCGCTGCCCATCGTCGCATTGCCCTGGGGATCCAGATCGACCAGCAGGACACGTTGTTGATGGGTGGCCAGACCCGCCGCGAGGTTGATCGCCGTCGTGGTCTTGCCCACGCCTCCTTTCTGGTTGGCGATACAAAATACACGGGCGGATTTGGTGGGCGGAATATTGTTCATAGGGTTCCTTGACTGCGGCGCATCCAGATGAGGCAGCGCTCGGCATCGAGTTCTGGCACGTGCAATGACTGAATACGTTCGACCTGCCAGGCGGCCGGCAATGCTTCGATTTCCTCGCCGGGGACCTTGCCCTTCATGGCGACGAGGGTACCATCCGGACGGACGTGGCGGCCGGCCCAATTCGCGAAATCCTGCAACGATGCAAAGGCGCGAGAGATCACGACATCACAGTCCGCGGGCGCCACACGCTCGATGCGCGCGTGCATGGCGTGCAGATTGGGCAACATGAGCGCGCCGGCCATCTGTTGCACGAAGGCCGTCTTTTTCTCCACCGCGTCCACGCAGGTGATGTCCCAGTCCGGCTGCATGATGGCCAGGACCACGCCAGGCAGCCCTCCACCCGACCCGACGTCGTAGATCTTGGCCGGGCGGCCCTGCAGGGACTGGGCCAAGGGTTCCACGACGGACAAGCTGTCGAACAGATGCTGGATCAGCATCTGTTCCGGGTCGCGTATGGCGGTGAGGTTGTAGGTGCGGTTCCAGCGCTGCATCTGCGCCATGTAGCGCAGCAGTTTTTCCTGCTGGTCGGGGCTGGCCGACAGCTGCAATGCCTGGCATGCCTGCTCCAGCCGCTGGGAGGCGGCAATGTCTTCGGGCAAGGTGCTCATGCGGCCTGCTTGCGCGAGCCGTAATGCAGGCGCTTCAAGTGGATGAGCAGCAGCGAGATCGCCGCCGGCGTCACGCCCGAGATGCGCGCGGCCTGACCCACGGTCTCGGGCCGATGGGTCTTGAGCTTCTGGCGGACTTCAAACGACAGGCTGGTGACCGTGTCGTAGTCAATGTCGGCCGGGATGGGCTGTTGTTCGTGCGCGGAATGCTTTTGCACCTCGTCGCGCTGGCGCGCGATATAGCCGGCGTACTTGATCTGGATCTCGACCTGTTCGGCGAGGACGGCATCCCCCAGGACGCCCGGTCCCGCAAGCAGCCGCCCTTGGCCATCGCGGGCCTGCATCAAGGCTGCATAGCTGAGGTTGGGACGCTTGAGCAGGTCGGCCAGTGAATACTCGCGCTCGATGGCCTTACCCAGCAGGGCCTGCGCCGCTTCCTCGGGCAACAGCCGCGGATTGACCCAGGTCGATTGCAGGCGCTGCACTTCGGCTTCGACTGCATCCCGCTTGCGGTTGAAGGCATCCCAGCGCGCATCATCGACCAGGCCCAGCTTGCGGCCGATTTCGGTCAGGCGCAGGTCGGCATTGTCTTCGCGCAGGCTCAGGCGGTACTCGGCCCGCGAGGTGAACATGCGATAGGGCTCGGTCACGCCCCGGGTCACGAGGTCGTCGACCAGCACGCCGAGGTAGGCCTCGTCGCGCCGCGGCACCCAGCTCTCGCGTCCATTGGCGTATAGGGCGGCATTCACGCCCGCCAGCAGACCCTGGGCGGCTGCCTCTTCATAGCCTGTTGTCCCGTTGATCTGCCCTGCGAAGAACAGTCCCGAGATGGCCTTGGTCTCCAGGCTGCTCTTCAATCCACGTGGATCAAAGTAGTCGTACTCGATGGCATAGCCGGGGCGCAGGATATGGGCCTGCTCCAGGCCTGGCAGGGAGTGGATCAGCTCGTATTGCACATCGAAGGGCAAGCTGGTGGACACCCCGTTGGGATAGACCTCATGGGTATCCAGGCCCTCGGGCTCCAGGAATACCTGGTGCGAAGCCTTGTCGGCGAAGCGGTGGATCTTGTCCTCGATGGACGGGCAGTAGCGAGGTCCCACACCCTCGATCACGCCGCTATACATAGGAGAACGGTCCAAGCCCCCGCGAATGATCTCGTGGGTGCGCTCATTGGTGTGCGTGATCCAGCAAGGCAATTGGCGCGGATGCAGGGCAGCCGAACCCATGAAAGAAAAAACGGGCACCGGGTCCAGGTCGCCTGGCTGTTCTTCCAGGACTGCGTAATTGATGGTCCGGCCATCGATGCGCGGCGGCGTGCCGGTCTTCAGGCGGCCTTGTGGCAGCTTGAGTTCCTTCAGGCGCTGGCCCAGGGATATGGCGGGCGGATCCCCTGCCCTGCCCCCGGAATAATTCTGCAGTCCCACGTGGATCAGGCCGTTGAGAAAAGTACCCGCGGTCAATACAACCGCGCGGGCACGGAACTTCAGACCAATCTGCGTGACGGCGCCGACGACCTTGTCGCCTTCAACCATCAGGTCTTCAACCGCTTGTTGGAACAACCAGAGATTGGGCTGGTTTTCGAGCCGATGCCGGATCGCCTTGCGGTACAGCACCCGGTCGGCCTGGGCGCGGGTGGCGCGTACGGCTGGGCCTTTCGATCCGTTGAGAATACGGAACTGGATACCCGCTTCGTCGGTTGCGATCGCCATCGCGCCGCCCAGGGCGTCCACCTCTTTGACCAAGTGCCCCTTGCCTATCCCCCCAATGGAGGGGTTGCAGGACATCTGGCCTAGGGTCTCGATATTGTGCGTCAGCAGCAGGGTCTGGGCGCCTGTGCGGGCAGCTGCCAACGCCGCCTCGGTGCCGGCGTGGCCGCCACCGACGACGATGACGTCAAATTCGCGGGGGTAATCCATGGTGTGGGGGGAGAGCAAGAATGGGCTTTCTAAGAGGCATTATAGAGTCAGCCCCCCTGATGTTTCACGTGAAACATCGTAAGCCCGGCAAATCCGTGGGGTGATAGGTACGAAATCGAGGCCGATCGCCGAACCACTGGATGGATACTCAGCTCCGGAAGATGTCGTGCAAAGCCGCCTGTTTCACGTGGAACATCGGCCGGGTGATCGTTGTTTCACGTGGAACAGGCCACCAGCGAGCCGGTAAAAAGGATGTTTCACGTGAAACATGAGCCAACAAAAAGCTGAAACCGCCCTACCCGCGGAGAGGACAGCGGACAGACACCCGCCATGGAACGGCGGATAAGTATTTGAACCCTCGGCCGCGCGATAGTTCCACACCCGCACAAAGAAAGCTATTGCGTCAATAGTGTCCGTCTTTTCCACAGACTTGTTCAGGAGTAAGGGCGCGCGCACAAGTCTGTTGATAAACCCTGGCTTGCAGGAACGATGACAATTTCGCCACGGCCGGGCATTAATCCCCAAAACTATCCACAAGCCCGACCTATAAACAGGCTGACCGAAGGTCGGCGCTTTGTGATGTCCAGTGGGGATATCTTTGTGAAAAACCGGCCGCGGCCGCCGGTGGAAAACTCAGCCCGCGCGCGCCCGGCGACACGACAGTTATTCAGCGGATTTCCGGCTCAGGTGCAGGACCTTATTCGTAATTCCGTGATAATGCTCGGTTTTTTTGACCGGCCACGGGACGAGCGCAAGGATTGAGCAGCATTGGACAGTCTCTCATCCTGGGTAAAACAATGTGGAAATCCGGGTCCGACTTTTGTGCAAAACCACGACCCCTCGCCTCGGCGGCTGCTCTCGGACGGGCCAAAAAAGAGCTCGTCCCGGATTTTTATCCACAAAGTTATCCAGAGGTGGTGCGCGGCATGCCGCCGCGCCCTCTTCTTTGCGTTAGTGTGCACTAACAAGAAATGACAACGCCCCAGACTTTGGGTCTTGGGGCGTTGCGCCAGGGGGTTAGGCCTGGCGTAGCGGGAAAAAGGGATTTCCCGACTTAGAGCGGGCGAATTTCGGCCGCTTGAGGTCCTTTCGGACCATCCTTGACTTCGAATTCGACTTCCTGGCCTTCGTTGAGGCTGCGGTAGCCCCGGCCTTGGATCGCGGAGAAGTGCGCGAACACATCAGTACCACCGCCGTCCGGCGTAATGAAACCGTAACCCTTATCGGCGTTGAACCACTTAACTTTGCCCTTTTGAGCCATTTTTATAGCGTCCTGGAAAAAAAACGAATTGCAAGTGAATCAAGGACGCTGACACCAACTTATCGTACAACGGTGACCGCCGTACGTTTCGTTTGTCGCTTGCCGACAATGGCATTAACCGGGCTTGCGCACTGCTTGAATCAACTGCAGGGCCAGCATACTCATCTGGAGTTGGGCAGACATATTGTTGTTTACCCGTATGTGGCTTTTTTTCACTTGTCTCACAAGTGAGATCCTTATCAGACCATAGCTTTGTTGCAGCGGCTCCCGGGCATGAGCACATATCTGCCCGTGCTTTAAAGTTTTGGGATACTTACATCCCAACCAGACGCCGATTCAACGTCCCCCTACCCTTCCATAGCCATGATCCGCTCCAAGCTGCCCGATGTCGGGACCACCATTTTCACTGTCATGAGCCGCCTGGCCATCGAGCACCAGGCCATCAACCTCGGGCAGGGCTTCCCTGACTTCGATCCCGACCCCAAGCTGCGTGAGCTCGTCACCAAGGCCATGGACGCGGGACACAATCAATATCCCTATATGCCTGGCGTGGCGCCGCTACGCGCGGCCATCGCCGACAAAGTGGCCTCGCTCTATGGCCATCGCTATGATCCCGAGACCGAGATCACTGTCACCAGCGGCGCCACCGAAGCACTGATGGCCACGGTGCTGGCCGCCGTGAACAGCGGCGATGAGGTCGTGGTCATCGAACCCTGCTACGACTCCTATCTGCCGGCAATCCGGCTGGCCGGCGGCACCGCCGTGCCCGTGCCCATGCGCGCGCCCACCCTGGATGATCCGTATTACCGTGTGGACTGGCAGCGTGTGCGCGACGCCATCACGCCGCGCACGCGGCTGCTGATGTTGAACTTCCCGCACAATCCGACCGGCGCCATCCTGGACGACAGCGATCTGGATGCCCTCGAAGCCATCGTGCGCGATACCGGCATCCTGCTGCTGGCCGATGAAGTCTATGAACACATCGTGTTCGATGGCAAACCGCATGCCAGCATCGCGCGCCGTCCGCTGCTGGCCGACCATGCTTTCGTGATTTCCTCGTTCGGCAAGACTTATCACACCACCGGCTGGAAGATCGGCTATTGCTGCGCCCCGCGCCAGCTGAGCGCCGAGTTGCGCAAGGTGCATCAGTTCATGGTGTTCACCGTGTCCTCGCCCATGCAGTTCGCATTGGCCGAATACATGGCCGATCCCCGCCCCTACCTGGAGCTGCCCGCCTTCTATGAGGCCAAGCGCAACCGCCTTGCCGAAGGCCTGGCGGGCACGCGCTTCCGCGCCCTGCCCAGCCCCGGCACCTTCTTCATGCTGGCCGACTACAGCGGGATTTCCAAAGAAAAAGAAGGCGACTTCGCCCAGCGGCTGACCATCGAACACGGCGTGACCGTGATCCCGGTCTCGGCCTTCTATCGCGACCCGCAGGCCGACAGCTCCAACCATCGCATCGTGCGCTTCTGCTTCGCCAAGAAGGACGCCACCCTGGACGCCGCCATCGAGCGCCTGACCAAGGTTTAAGGACCCCGGGCAGGATGAGTTTGCGCGTCCTGCCCGCAGCCGGCTAGAGCGGTTCTATCCCCGCCGCCGCGATGGCGCGGCCCCACTGTTCGTATTCGCGGTCCACGAAGCGCGCAAACTCCGTCGGGCTGCCTTCCAGCGGCGTAAAGCCCAATTGCCCGATCCGCTGGCGTACCGGCGCGGAGGCGAAATACCGGGACACCACCTGGTTGACGCGCTCGACGACCACCGGCGACATGCCGCTCGGCCCTGACAATCCGACCCAGGCGGCGAGGTCGTAGCCGGGCAGTCCCTGCTCCTGCAGCGTTGGGACCTGCGGCATGAGGCTAGAGCGCGCCTGGGTGGATATGCCCAGCGCCCGCAGTTTGCCGGAGGCCACGAAAGGCTGCGACACCGACAGGTCCGCAAACATGAAATCGACCCGTCCGCCCATCAGGTCCGCCAAGGCTTGCGGCTGCCCCCGGTAAGGGATGCCGCGCAGTTCCGGAAAGCCGCCGGCGCGATTGAAAGCCCCGCCCATGACTTGGCTGGTGGCCTGTCCATAGGCATAGGCCAGCCCGGCGGGATTCTTGCGCGCCGCATCGAGCAGCTCGGCGAGGCTATGCCAGGCGGAATCCGCGTTGACCAGCAGCAGCGACGGCGCGCGCACCAGGGGCACGATGTGCGTGAAATCATCACGATAGTGATACTTCCGCTCCTTGAACAGCCAGGGATTCGATGAGTTCAAGCCGCTGAAACTGACAATCAGCGTGTGGTCGTCGCCCTGCCTGGACTTGAGCGCCTGCACGCCGATGATGCCCTGCGCGCCGGGCTTGTTGTCGATGATCACGGCCTGCTTGAGCGCGGCGCTCAGGCCTTCGGCCGCGATACGGGCCAAGGTATCCGTGGCCGAGCCGGCCGGATTGGCCACGATGATCGTGAGCGGTCTGCTGGGCCAGGCGCGCGCCGTCGATTCGGCGAACACGCTTGCGCCCGGCCATGCCGCCATGATGCCCAGCGCGAAAATCATGCGCCGCCTGATGCGGTGATGGTGGTTCATTCCTAGTCTCCTCGCTCCGATCCTCGCCGCTCAGGCCTTGCGGTAAAGCGCATCCAGAAAATCCTGCATGGTGCTGCCGCCGCATTCGGTGAGCCGGGCTATGCGCGCTTCATAGGCCGCGATTTCCTCGCAACGCGCGACGACCTTTTCCACCCAGGCGCGCGGCACGAAGCAGATGCCGGTTTCATCGGCGACCACGAGGTCCCCAGCCTCGACCTGGCAGCCCTGGATCTGGATCGCGCCATTGACCTCCACGGTCGTGCAGCGCCATTTTCCCGTCAGTGGCGTCACGTCGCGCGACCAGACCGGAAAGGCAATGCTGCGCGAATGCCCGATGTCGCGCACGCCGCCGTCCACGATGGCGGCCGCCAATCCCTGGTGCTTGGCGATGCTGGCCATCAGACCGCCCATGTTCGAGACACCTGGCAATCCCTGGATCACCAGAACCTGGCCCGGTTCTGCCTGATTGATGCCTTCGATCTCGGCCATCTTCCAGTCGCGCCGCGTGACGTTGATATGCGCGCTCACGTTCTGCGGGACATTGCGCAGGGTGACGGCCGTGCCGATGACCGTGGCGTCCAGCGTGCCTTTCAACGCCGAGGCGGCCACCGTGCCCTCGAGGCCGAATTCGTCGAGCACATCCGACACCAGGCTGGAGAGATCATCCAGCCGCCGCAGGCGCTCTATCAGCCCGGCATCGATCTGGCCAGGTTGGTCGCGCAGCCTGTCGGCCGGCACGCGACCCGTCATTGTCTTGATTGTCATCGTTTTCCTCGTTCTTCCATGTGTTCCGCCCGTAAGGGGTAGCTGAAATGATAGGAAGCGCAAGTCCATAAGCCCTTTGATTCAGCTATAACAGGTATTGGATATTCCTATGGCTCAACGAACCGAAAAGGCTTGCATTGCGTGCTGAAAAATGTCGATCTCAAACACCTCTCCTGCTTTCTCAGCGCGGTGGAAAGCAGCTCTTTTTCCCATGCGGCGCTGATCCAGGATCTCTCCCAGCCTAGTCTTTCGACCCGCATCAAACAGCTCGAAGAGGCTGTCGGCGCGACGCTGTTTCATCGCCATGGACGCGGCACCCAGCCCACGCCGGCCGCGCGCGCCCTGTATGAACGGATCCATCCTCTGGTGGCCCAGTTGCAGGCCGCCCTGGTGGAAGCCTCGGCCATCGACTCCATGTACCAGGGCGAAGTGGTGGTCGGCATTGTTCCCACGGTTGCCGGCAGGCTGTCGGTCAAGCTGGCCGCGGGCGCGCGCAAGAAAATGAAAGTGCGCGTGGTGGAGAGCTTCAGCGGCCACCTGCAGGAATGGCTATTGCGGGGCGATATCGATATCGCGGTCTGCACGGCGATGCCCAGGCGCCGCGGCATGACACAGACCCTCATCCGGGCAGAGCCCTTACAACTCGTCGGCCCCGCCGGCAGCGGCCCCATCCGCGACGAAGTCCGCTTCAAGTCGCTGCAGGGCGTGCCCTTGATCCTGGGCAGCCCCCAGCACGCCATCCGCCAAATCCTGGACCAGACGGCCAGGCGCTTGGGCGTGACGCTGAGTGTCCAGCACGAAGTCGATAACTTCGAGGCGCAGCTGCGTTTCGTCAGGCAGGGACTGGGCTATGCCATCCTGTCCGAAGGCGCACTGGCAGGCAGCCCGCCGTCGAACGACCTGCGCATGTGCCGCATCATCGAACCACAGATCCAGCGCCATCTCGTGGTGGCGACCTATCCCAAGAACGAAGCCGCGAAACCCGCGGTGAAAAGCGTCGCGGCACAGATCGCCCGGCTGCTCAGAACCGGCGACAGAAATCGTTGACGCCCCCGCCAAGGCAGTCCGCATGCGTCTCTGCCCAAGGAGCGGAAACAAAAACGGGCTTCCCCGTATGTCTGGGGAAGCCCGTTTGCATCACGCTTTGGCGTGGCCGGCCAAGCCGGCCTGGCCGTCTACGCCGCCTGATGTTTACGGCGCAGATAACGCAGCGATTGCGGCACGACCACCACCGCCAGCGCGGCGATCCACAGCCCCACCGAGACGCCGCTCTGGAACAGCACGCTGATCTCGCCATTGGTGATGGACAGGGCGCGGCGCAGGTTCTGCTCCATCATGTCGCCGAGCACCACGCCGAGCACCAGCGGCGCCATGGGCACGCCGAACTTGCGCAGGAAGTAGCCTATCGTGCCGATCACCACGACCATCACGAGGTCAAAGCTGCCGGCGTTGATCGCATAGACGCCGATGTAGCTGATGCACAGAATGCCGGGCACCATCAGCCAGGCAGGCACCGACAGCACTTTGGAGAACACCCGCACCATGGGCACGTTCATCACGAAAAGCAGCACGTTGGCGATAAACAGCGAGGCGATCAGGCCCCACACCAGCTCCGGCTTGCTTTCGAACAGCACCGGGCCCGGCGTGATGTTGTAGAGCGTCAGCGCCCCCATCATCACGGCCGTGGTGCCCGAGCCCGGTACGCCCAGGGTCAGCATGGGCACGAAGGAACCGACCGCCGAGGCCGTGGCGGCCGCTTCCGGCGCCACCAACCCGCGCATATCGCCCTTGCCGAACTTGGCATTGGGATCCTTGCCTTCGATGATGCGCTTTTCTTGCGAATAGGCCACGGCCGCCGCCACGCTGGCGCCCGCGCCCGGCAACACGCCCACGCCGAAACCCACTAGCGCGCTGCGCACCACGCTCCACCAGGTAAAGGCCAGTTCTTTCAGGTTGAAAAGCTTGCGTCCGCTGGGCTTGACCTCGACGCTTTGTCCGCCGATGACTTTTTCGAGCATCTCCAGCATTTCGGCCACGGCAAACAAGGCGATGACCACCACCACGAAGTCAATGCCGTCGGCCAGGTGCACCGACTCGAAGGTATAGCGGTAGACGCCCGAGTTGGAATCCACGCCGATGACCGAAATGCCCAGGCCTATCATGGCCGCCAGCACGCCCTTGACCGGCTGTTTGCCCAGCAGGCTGGTCAGGCAGCAGAACGCGAAGACCATCAGCACGAAATACTCGGCCGGTCCGAAGGCCAGCGCCCATCGGGCCAGCGTGGGGGCCAGCAGGATGATGCCGCTGACCGACACGATGGCGCCGAAGAAGGCCGACCAGGCCGACAGTGACAAGGCCACATTGGCCATGCCCTGGCGCGCCAGGGGATAGCCGTCCAGCGTCGTCATGATGGCGCTGGCCTCCCCTGGCACGTTCAGCAGGATGGAGGTGATGCGCCCGCCATACTCGGCGCCCACATAGACCGCGGCCAGCAGGATGAGCGCCGTTTCCGGCGGCAGGTTCATGGCGAAGGCGATGGGGATGAGCATGGCCACGCCGTTGATGGGACCCAGCCCGGGCAGCACGCCCACCATGGTGCCGAAGAAAGAGCCGATGGCCGCCACGAGCACGTTGGTGAGCGAAAACGCCACGCCAAAACCCATGGACAAATGATCGAGAACGCCGCTCATATCAGACCCTCCAGCAGGCCGCCCGGCAGTACGACATCCAGGACCTTGTCGAACAACAGAAAGAAAAGCAGGCCCATCACCAGGCCGCCCGCGGCCGCCTTGGCCCACGAGCCGCCGAACAGGCGGCCGACGGCCACGGTCATGATGGTCGTGGCGATGATGAAACCAAGCCACTGGAAGAGAAAGGCATAGGCCGCCGCGAACAGCACCATCAGCGCGATGCGCGCATTGGCGCCCGGCGGATTGGGCTCGACGGGATGCCCGCCCTTGATGGCCAGGCGCAGGCCGCACAGGCCGATGATGAGCGCGATCAGCAGCGGAAAGGCGCGCGGGCCCACGGGCTCGTAGGCGAAAGGCGCCTCGATGTCCCAGCCCGCCCACGTCATGAAGGCGGCCAGGACCAGGGCAATAATGCCCAGCAAACGATCGTTCATGATCCGGGATCCAAGCAGGGGAAATGGCAGCGGCGCGCCCAGGGCGCGCGCGCCGTGGAATTACTTCTTGATCAAACCGAAGGAGTCAGCCAGCTCGGTGTATTGCTTGACCTGTTCCTTGACGTAGTCATCAAGCTCCTTGCCCGTCTTGGTGAAGGGGAACAGGCCTTGCTGCTCGCGCAGCTTGGCGTATTCGGGCGAGGCCATCGCCTTGTTGAAGGCGTCGACCCAGAACTGGTAGTCCTCATCCGATACCTTGGGGCCCACATAGAAACCGCGGATGATGGGCCAGACGATGTCGTAGCCCTGCTCCTTGGCGGTGGGGATGTCGGCCAGCTTGCCCGGCAGGCGTTCGCTGTTGAACACCGCCAGCACGCGGATGGGCGCGCCGCCTTCGAGCATGGTGAAGGCCTCGGCCGCATCTCCCATGTAGGCCTGAATATGGCCGCCGCGCAAGGCCGTCACGGCTTCGCCGCCGCCTTCAAACGCCACGAAGCGCATCTTGCGGAAATCCACCCCGGCGGCCTTGGCGGTCAACGCGGCCTTCATCCAATCCTGGCTGCCCACGGTGCCGCCGGCGCCCAGGACGATCTTGGTCGGGTCCTGCTTGAAGGCCTCCATCAGGCTCTTCAAGTCCTTGTAGGGCGAATCATTGCGCACCACGGCAACGCCATAGTCCGAGCCGATACCGGCCAGCCAGCGGACATCGTTGACGTTGTACTTGCCGAACTTGCCCTGGGCCAGGTTGAGCAGCGAACCGCCCGAGAAGGCCACGATGGTGCCCGGCTCCTTGGGATGCTGGGCGACGATGTTGTTGTAGGCCACCGCCCCGATGCCGCCCGGCATGTAGACGATGCGCATGGGCGCCTTCAGGGCGCCGCTTTGCTTCAGGCCTTCGGTGGCCAGGCGGCAGGTAAGGTCAAAGCCGCCGCCAGGCTGGGCCGGCGCGATGCATTCCGGGCGGCGCGGTTCGCCGGCGGCCTGTGCTTGCAGGCTGGCCCCCACGCCGAGGATGCCCAGGGCCGCCAGGGCGCCGATACGGATTTTTTGCAGGATCTGCATGGGATGCGGTCTCCGATTGTTGTTGGACTCTTGGCCGGCATGCCGCCGACAGGAACCGCACCGTACAAAATCCACCCTTTCCGTTTGCTTTCAAACCGGGCCGTTTTTCTGATGCAACGCAGCATTATCGGGAAAACCTAGGGAAAACACCAAGGTTGCGCGCAGGCCCGGTCCGGGTTCGCGATTTTCCAGTTTGAGCGTTCCGCCATGAATGCCGACGATGGTCCCCACGATAGCCAGCCCCAGCCCGGCGCCGGGCTTGTTCTTGCCCGCCGCCCCGCGGCGAAAGCGCACGCTGGCGTGCGCGATATCTTCCATGGACATGCCCGGCCCGGCGTCCTCCACACAGACCCAGGCCTGTCCCTGCCCGCTGCCGACCCGGATGGTGACTTCGCTGCCGGCCGGGCTGTAGCGCAAGGCATTGTCCAGCAGGTTGGACAGGGCTTCGCGAAGCAGCCCTTCGGCAGCCTGGATGCGGACGGGCTCGGCGGGCCGCTCCAGGCCGAAGTCAATGCGCTTCATGCGGATGGCCGGCAACAACGAGCGGCTCACGCTGTCGGCCAGCTCGGCCAGGTCCACGGTCTCCAGCGGCAGGCCGCCCTCGGTCCAGGGGGCGTCCTTGGCGCGGGCCAGGGTCAGCATCTGGTTGGTCGTGCGCACCGCGCGGTCCAGGCCCTCTTTCATGGCGAGCAGGGCGGCATGGATCTCCTGGGGGTCGGTTTCCCGCAAGGCATAGGCCGTTTGCGTGCGCAAAACCGACAGCGGCGTGCGCAACTGATGCGAAGCGTCGTCCAGGAACTGCCGCTGGACCCTCGCCTGGGCCTCAAAACGGCCCGTATGGAGATTTATGGCCTCCAGTAGGGGTAGGACCTCACCCGGGACGTCGGACGCGCTGATGGGGCTTAAATCATCCGCGGAACGGCGCGCGACTTCGTCCCTGAGCCGCTCAAGGGGCCTGAGAGCCATCAGAACGCTCCATATGACCGCCAAAACGCTGATCAGTAGCACGGCGACGTCCCGCTCCACCGAACGCAGCAGCGCCCGATTTAAGAAGTCCTCGCGGGTTTCCAGGCCTTCGGCCACCTGGACGATGACGCGGCCGCCCTGGTTTGCATACAAAGGCGGGTCCATCGGGCGGGCCAGCGCCGCGACCCGCAGCGGCTGGCCATCGTAGCTGGCATAGAAGAACTCCGGTTTTCCGGATTGCAGCGGATGGTCGGGCATGGGCAAGCCCGGATTGCCGATCTCGGCCAGTCCATCTTCGGTGGCCACCCGGTAGTACACGCTGCCATTGGCCGTCAGCTCGAAGAATTCCAGCATGAGGTAGGGCAGCTCCAGACTTAATCCACCGCTCGCTGTGGATATGTTGTGGTCGATGGAACGCAGCGCGCCGGCAAGCGCGCGATCGTAGGCGATATCAACCTGTTCGCGCAGTTGCTGGTTGGACAGCCAAAGGCCGGCGACCAGGATGGTGACCAGCGCGGGAATCAGCCAAAGCAGCAATGTGGCGCGCAATGTGCGCGCCACCGGCGTATCACGAGTTTTCAACAGCCGCCTCCAGGCTGTAGCCCATGCCGCGCATCGTGACGATCTGCACGCCGGTATCGGTCAGTTTCTTGCGCAGGCGGTGAACCAGGACTTCGATGGCTTCGAGGTTGACATCGCTGTCCTCGCCCTGGATGCGGTCCAGGATCTGCTGTTTATTGATGGGTTCGCCGCTGCGCTGGATGAGGACGCGCAGCACCGCGTATTCCTTTGGGGATAACTGCAGGTTCTGTCCGCCGACCGTAAATCGCTGGGCAGAAGTATCCAGCACCAGGTTGCCCAGCGACAGTCGGGGATGCTCCCGTCCACGGCTGCGGCGTATCAAGGCGGTGAGCCGGGCTTCGAGTTCCTCGAGCACGAAAGGTTTGGGCAAAAAATCGTCCGCGCCTTCATGGAGGGTGCCCACTCTTTCGGCCAGCGAGTCCCGCGCGGTCAGCACCAGAACCGGTGTGCGGTCGTCGCGGGCTCGCATTTTGGTGAGCAATGTATGCCCATCCATGCCCGGCAGGCCGAGGTCGAGGATAACGGCATCGAATTCTTCCAGCGCCAGGCGGCGTTCGGCAAGCAGGCCGTTGTCGGCCCAGTCCACGACGAAGCCCGCGTGGCGGGCGAGGCTGCGGGACAGCCAGTGCGCCAGGTCGGCTTCGTCTTCGATCAACAGAATGCGCATGGCGGGGACCCCGTGGGGTGGTGGCGGTGGGAAAGCATGTTTTGGCTTTTCCTTTTTTTTTCTTTATAAAAAGACTAATGATTAATAAGGCCTGTGGATAACTACCTTAACGTTGAAAACCGTATCTTTTTCAACGGCTTGGGCGGATTTTAGGCTGTGCAAGAACTCTGTTTGGCGAGAAAGCCCAAGTTGAACAAGTTTTTGGGCAGAAGCCAAAAGCCCGGCTTGTTCAACTTGGGTGCACACAATGTGCACAAGCGCGCGTCCCAGTAGTTATCCACAGGTCGGATTCCTTGCCAAACCCGTCCGCCCTCCCCCGTTGGCAGCTGAAAAGTCTTCTCCGGGAGCATGAAAATCTGGCCCGGCAAGGGGGAAAACCGGGCTTCAGGAGGGCGTGAAACGCCCGGGGGCGGGCCGCCGCGCGCCCCGCTCGGCGACGTCTGGAAAGTGTCATGGCGCTCAGAAAGTGAGCAGCAGGAAGGCCGTCCGATCTTGGCTTGGGCGCATGGCGCGGACGAAAAAAAGCCGCCCGGTCAGGGCGGCTTGGGACAGGCCGGCGGGTCTCAGCCCGGCCGGTTGGCGTCAATGACCGTGAGTGCCGCCATGTTGACGATGCGGCGCACGGTGGCGCTGGAGGTCAGGATGTTCACCGGCGCATTGGCCCCCAGCAGGAAGGGGCCGACCGCCACATTGCCGCCGGCCGCCGTCTTGAGCAGGTTGTAGGCGATGTTGCCTGCGTCCACGTTGGGGCAGACCAGCAGATTGGCCGCTCCCTTGAGCGTGGAGGACGGCAGGATGCGCAGGCGCAGCGCCTCGTCCAGCGCGCAGTCGCCATGCATTTCGCCGTCGATTTCCAGCTCCGGCGCCTGCTGGCGCACCCGCTCCAGCGCTTCGCGCATCTTGGCGCCGGAAGCCGAACTGCCCGAGCCGAAGTTGGAGCGCGACAGCAGGGCCACTTTGGGCGCCAGGTTCAGGCGCTTCATTTCTTCGGCGCCGGCAATGGTGAATTCGGCGATCTGTTCGGCCGTGGGATCTTCGTTGACATGGGTGTCGACCAGGGCGATGGTGCGTTGATCCAGCAGCAGGATGTTCATCGCCGCATAAGTCTTGGCGCCGGGGCGTTTGCCCAGCACTTCGTCGATGAAGCGCAGGTGGTCGTGATAGGCGCCCACCGCGCCGCAGACCATGCCGTCGGCATCGCCCAGGCGTACCATCATGGCGCCGATCAGCGTCATGCGGCGGCGCATTTCGACGCGCGCCATTTCCTTGGTGATGCCGCGGCGGTTCATCAGCTCCCAGTAGGTGGTCCAGTACTGATGGAAGCGCTCGTCGTATTCGGGGTTGGTGACTTCAACGTCTTCGCCCAGGCGCAGGCGCAAGCCGTATTTCTCGATGCGCGACAACAGCACGGCGGGGCGGCCCACGAGGATGGGTTTGGCGATTTTTTCGTCGACGATGACCTGCACGGCGCGCAGCACGCGCTCGTCTTCGCCCTCGGTGAACACGATGCGGGCCTTGCCCTGGTCGCGCACCACCTGCTTGGCGATGGCGAACAGCGGTTTCATGAAGGCGCCGGAGTGGTAGACGAATTGCTGCAGCTGCTCGACATAGGCGTCGAGGTCGGCGATGGGCCGGGTGGCCACGCCGTCGGCCATGGCCGCGCGCGCCACCGCCGGCGCGATGCGCTCGATCAGGCGGGGATCGAAGGGTTTGGGGATCAGATAGTCCGGGCCGAAGGACAGGTCATATGTGCCATAGGCGGCCGCCACGACTTCGCTCTGCTCTTCCTGGGCCAGCTTGGCGATGGCGTAGACGGCGGCCTTCTCCATCTCGCGGGTGATGGTGGTGGCGCCCACGTCCAGCGCGCCGCGGAAGATATAGGGGAAGCACAGGACGTTGTTGACCTGGTTGGGGTAGTCCGAGCGGCCCGTGGCCATGACGACGTCATCGCGCACCGAGCAGGCCAGCTCGGGCAGGATCTCGGGCGTGGGATTGGCCAGGGCCAGGATGAGGGGG
>NZ_LRUJ01000053.1 GCF_001548475.1 Bordetella hinzii LMG 13501 | reverse complement strand
ATGGGCCACAACAAGCGGCGCGCCTTATCCAGGCTGACGTTGTCGGGCCAGCTGTTCAGGGGCGCGAAACGCTGCTGGCCGCGGCCGGCGCCCCCGCGGCCATCGCCGATGCGATAGGTGCCGGCGCTATGCCAGGCCATGCGGATGAAAAGCGGGCCGTAATGTCCGAAGTCGGCCGGCCACCAATCCTGCGAATCCGTCATCAAGGCGGCGAGGTCTTTCTTCAAGGCCGCCAGGTCGAGGCTCTTGAAGGCCTGGGCATAGTCAAAGGCCGGGTCCAGGGGATTGGATTTTTCGGAATGCTGGCTGAGCAATTCCAGACGGAGGCGTTTCGGCCACCAGTCCTGGTTGGTCGTGCCGCTGCCGGCGCTATGGTTGAAAGGGCACTTTGCCTCGTTTGACATGCTCTCTCTCCTTGAGGAAACAGAACCCGCCGCGCGCTGCGGCAGAGCTGGCGTGGCGCGCGCTGCAGGCTCCTGCAAGGCCTGGCCGTGGCGCACGATCAAGCGCCTTGCTTGCGGCTGACTATACGCGAAGGGATGCGCCCGCAGGGTTGATTGCTGCAATCTGCGCAATAGTGCGGGGCTATGAGGGGAGGGAGATGCAAAGAAGCCGGTACAAAGGCGCGGGCATCATGGCGCACCCGCGCGCCGGATCAGCGCGCCTGCACGACAGCCGTGGCGGCCTGGGCAGGCGTGGGCGAGGCCAGGGCCAGCAGGGCAATAAAGAGCGCCAGGGCGGCGCAGGCGAGGTAATCGGCCAGACGGGTTGGCATCGGGGCTTCCTGGAGTCCGGCCTCCAGCGGGAGGCCACGGACCGATTATGGAAACCCCGGGCGCGCCGGCCAACGAATTAATCCGCCTTTGCTCAATCCTGGCAGTCATATGGCTGGCCGGCCACCTGGCGCCGCCCCTTATCTGCTCACTTGTTTATCCACAGCTTGTGGTTATCCCCCAGGGGCCGTGCCGGTTTCCCCTGGGAGAAGGGCTGTTGATAACCTTGGGAACAAGCATGTGCGCAAAATGTGAGCAGCCGGTGGATAAGCTGTGCACAGCCTGTGCAGAACCCTAGGCCCGGGGCAGGAAAGCCTGCACCAGCTTGACCCAATAAGTGGCGCCCACCGGCAGCAAGGCGTCATTGAAGTCGTAGTTGGGATTGTGCAGCTGGCAGGGACCCATGCCGTGATAGCTCTGCAGGCGATGGTCGCCATCACCATTGCCCAGGAAGAGATAGCAGCCGGGCACTTTTTCCAGGAAAAAGGAAAAATCCTCCGCTCCCATGAACTGCGGCACCTGGGGATTGACGTTTTCGCGGCCGAACACCTCCTCGGCCACCCGGGCCGCGAAGGCGGTTTCCTTTTCCCAGTTGACCAGGGGCGGGTAGGCCCGCACGAAGTCCAGTTCGCCGCTGCCGCCATAGACCTGGGGCAGCGTGGTGGCGATTCGGCGCATATCGGCCTCGATCTTGTCCAGCGCCTCCACCGTATAGGTGCGCACCGTGCCGCGCAGCACCGCCTCGCCCGGAATGACGTTGTAGGCGTCGCCCGCATGGATCTGGGTGATGGACAGCACCGCCGGGTCCAGGGGATTGCGGCTGCGCGAGACCACCGTCTGCAGGGCCTGCACCATCTCCGCGGCGATCACAATGGGATCGACGGCCGCATGCGGCTGGGCCGCGTGGCCGCCCAGGCCCTTGATGACGATGTCCCAGCGGTTGCTGGAGGCCATGGTGGGGCCGGCCCGGAAGCCGAACTGGTTGACCGGCATGCCCGGCATATTGTGCAAGCCGAAAATCGCGTCACAGGGAAAGCGCTCGAACAGGCCGTCTTCCATCATGGCGCGCGCGCCGGCATTGCCGCCTTCTTCGGCCGGCTGGAAGATGAAATTCACCGTGCCGTCGAAATCCGGATGCGCGGCCAGGTATTGGGCCGCGCCAAGCAGGATGGCGGTGTGGCCGTCATGGCCGCAGCCATGCATGCGCCCGGGGATGGTGGATTTGTGCTCGAAGCGGTTGTGCTCGGGCATGGGCAGGGCGTCCATGTCGGCGCGCAGCCCCACGGATTTCTTGCCGCTGCCGGCGCGCAGCACACCCACCACACCGGTTTTCCCCAGGCCGGTGTGGACTTCCAGCCCCAGCGCGCGCAGGCGCTCGGCCACCAGGGTGGCGGTGCGGGTCTCTTGGAAGGCCAGCTCCGGATGCGCATGGATATCGCGCCGCAAGGCGGTCAGCTCGCCATGCGCGCGTTGGATTTCGTCTATGGTCTTCATGATGGTTGCCGGGGTGGAGAGAACGGTTTTCTTTTAGCACAGCGCCGCCGGGGCCTCGTCGTTGAGGTGGCAGGCGCTCCAGTGCCGGGGGGCGATTTCGCGCAGCACGGGCCGCTGCTCGCTGCATCGCGGCATGGCGCGTGGACAGCGCGGGTGAAACGCGCAGCCGGCCGGCGGCGCCAAGGGCGAGGGCAGCTCGCCCTGGATGGGCCGGTACTCGCGCCGCTCGGTATCCAGCGTGGGCAGCTCGCGCAGCAAGGCCTGGGTATAGGGATGATTGGCCTGGCCGAATATGGCGTCGGTGTCGGCCAGCTCGACGATGCGGCCCAGGTACATGATGGCGACGCGATCCGAGATATAGGCCACCACGCCCAGATTGTGGCTGATGAACAGATAGGTCAAGCCGAGATCGCGGCGCAGCTGTCCGAACAAATTGATGACCTGGGCCTGGATGGAGACATCCAGGGCTGCTACGGCCTCGTCGCACACGATCACGGTCGGCTTGAGCGCCAGCGCGCGCGCGATGCCGATGCGCTGGCGCTGCCCGCCCGAGAACTGGTGGGGATAACGCTGTGCATAAGCCGGGTCCAGCCCGACCTGGCGCATCAGGCCCGCCACGTAATCATCGCGCTCGCGGCGCGCGATGAGCCCATGCGCCACCGGCGCCTCGCCGATGATGTCATTGACGCGCATGCGTGGATTGAGCGAAGCATAGGGATCCTGGAAGATCATTTGCACCGCCAACTCATAGCGCCGCCGCGCCGGCGCGGCCAGATGCGCCACGTCCTCGCCCTGGTAATGGATCCGGCCCGCAGAGGGCCGCAGAATCCCCGCCACCATGCGGCCCAGCGTGGATTTTCCACAGCCGGATTCACCCACGATGCCGATGACTTCGCCGGCCCGCACATCGAGGTCCACCCCGGCCACCGCGTGCACCACCTGATCCTTCAGGCCGGCGCCGAATAGGTTCGCGATGCGCCCGGCCAGGTCCACCCGCCGCTCGAAGCGCATTTCCAGGCCGCGCAGCGACAGCAGGGGGCTATCCACAGACTTATCCATCATGCCTCTCCCGCATGCCAGCAGCGCACCCAGTGCCCAGGCCCGGTTTCGCGCGGCTCGGGCTCGCGCAAACAGGCGTCGGTGGCGCGCGGACAGCGCTGGCGGAATGCACAGCCTTGCGGCAGGTTGAGCAGCGACGGCGTCATGCCCGGAATCTGCGCCAGGGGCTGGCCGCGCCCCCGCGCGCTCGGAATGGAGGCCATCAGCCCCAGCGTATAGGGATGCAGGGCATGGCCGATCACATCCTTGCTCGTGCCGGTCTCGACGATGCGTCCGGCGTACATGACGGCGATCCGGTCCGCCAGGCCCGCCACCACGGCCAGGTCATGGGTGATCCAGATCAGGGCCGTGCCGGTCTCGCGGCACAGGCGCCGGACTTCGTAGAGAATCTGCGCCTGTATGGTCACATCCAGCGCTGTGGTCGGTTCATCGGCGATGATCACGCGCGGCGAATTCAGCAAGGCGATCGCGATGGCCACGCGCTGGCGCATGCCGCCCGACAGCTCATGCGGATAGGCGCGCAGGCGCTCCCGCGGCGAGGGAATGCCGACCATGGTCAAGACCTCCAGCGCGCGCGCCATGGCCTGCGAACGGCTGACGTCATGATGCGCCAGCACGGTCTCCACCATTTGCGTATCCACCCTCAACACCGGGTTGAGCGTCATCATGGGATCCTGGAAGATCATCGCCATCTCTTCGCCGCGCAGGGCACGCCAGCGCTTCGCGTCGGCCTGCCGCAGGTCTTCGCCGTCGAACAGGATGGCGCCCTCGACAATGCGGCCGGGCTCGTCGAGCAGGCCCATGAGCGAAAAGCCGGTGATGCTCTTGCCCGAGCCGGATTCGCCCACCAGGCCCAGGATTTCGCCTTGCCGCAGATACAGGTCCACGCCGTCGACGGCCTTGACCACGCCGGCGCGCGTAAAGAAGTGCGTCTTCAGATTCCTGACATCGAGCACGGGCGCCTTGTCCGTCATGTCCGCCCTCATGCTTCGTTGCGGGGGTTGAGCACATCGCGCAAGTGGTCTCCCACCAGATTGATCGCGATGATGAGCAGGGCCAGCGCTATCCCCGGAAAGAACGAAATCCAGTACGTCCCGGACAGCAGGTACTCAAAACCATTGGCGATCAGCATCCCCAGCGAGGGCTCCGTGACCGGCACGCCCACGCCCAGGAAGGACAGCGTGGCTTCCAGCGCAATGGCATGCGCCAGGTCGATGGTGGCGATCACGATCAGGGGCGGCATGCAATTGGGCAGCACATGGCGAAACAGCACCCGCGTCCAGCCCAGCGACATGCAGCGCGCCGCCTCCACGTACTCTTTGCCGCGCTCGACCAAGGCCGCGCCGCGCGCGGCACGCGCGAAATACGCCCACTGCACCACCACCAGCGCGATGATTACCTTGTCCACACCCTTGCCCAGGATGGCCAATAGGATCAAGGCCACCAGGATGGCGGGGAAAGACAGCTGGATATCCACGATCCGCATCAAGAGCGCATCGATGCGTCCGCCGAAATAGGCCGCGATCAATCCCACGGCCGCGCCGATCAGAAAGGCCGCGCCCACCGACACCGCGCCCACCAGCAGGCTGGTGCGCATGCCATAAAGAATCGCCGACAGCATGTCGCGCGCCTGGCCATCGGTACCCAGCCAATACGTCATGCTGCCGTCGCCGCTGGCGCTGCCCGGACGCAGCTTGGAATCCAGAATGTCCAGGCCGCCGATGTCGTAGGGGTTTTGCGGCGCGAGCCAGGGCGCGAACACCGCCGCGCCGATCGTGACAATAAGCAGGACGAGCCCGAGCACGGCCAGCTTGCTGGCGCAGAAATCGCTCACGAAGCGCCGCGACGGCGTCATGGGCTTGCCCAGCGTGGTCGTGGAGCCGGTCATCGGCGAGCCTCCAGGCGGACGCGGGGGTCGAGCACGGTGTAGATGATGTCCACCACCAGGTTGAGCATGACCAGGAAGAACACGATCAGCATCAGATAGGCCACCACCACGGGCCGGTCCAGCGTGATGATGGAATCGATCAACAGCTTGCCCATGCCCGGCCAGGAAAACACGGTTTCGGTCACGACCGCGAAGGCCACCACCTGGCCCAGTTCGAGCCCGGCCACCGTCACGATGGGAATGAGGATGTTCTTGAGCAGGTGCACGCCCAGCACCCGTTTTTCCGGCAGACCCTTGGCGCGCGCGAACTTGATGTAATCCTGCGGCAGGCTCTCGCGCGTGGCCGCCCGGGTGACGCGGATGATGAGCGCGCACTTGGCCAGCGCGATGGTGCCCGCCGGCAGAATGATGGCCGCCCAGCCATTGAGCGTCAGGACGCTGAGCGGCACGCCAGCCACGCTCACGGTCGGGCCGCGGCCGCTGGCCGGCAGCCAGCCCAGGCTGACGGCAAACACCATAATGAGCATCAGCCCGACCCAGAAATTGGGCAGCGAAAAGCCCAGCACCGATCCCGTCATGATGGCCCGCGAACTCGCCGCGCGCGGCCGCAGCCCGGCCAGGATGCCCAGCGGCACGCCGACCAGCACCGACATCGTCATGGCGACCACGGCCAGCTCCAGCGTGGCCGGCATGCGCTGCAGGATAAGGCGCATGGCCGGCTCGCCAGTCAGGAAGCTATTGCCGAAATTACCCTGCACGGCCTGGCCCATGAAGATCAGGTATTGCCGCCACAGGGGCTGGTCCAGCCCCAGCGCGGCGCGGATGGCGCTGCGTTGCGCCTCCGTGGCCTCGGGGCTGGCCAGCATCGACACGGGATCGCCGACCATGTAGATGCCGGCGAAGACCACCGCCGACATCACCACCATCACGACGATGGTCTGCAGCAGCCTGCGTATGATGGTTGCAAGCATGCCGGCTGCCGCTTACTTCTTCAGTGTCGCGTTCTGCGCCAGCGTGGTCTGGTCCGGCCGGCCCTTATAGCGCACATCGTTTTTCATGGCCCAGACCGACAGCTCGAAATGCACGGGCAGCATGGCGTAGTCGTCCATGGCCAGATTGCTGGCCTTTTGCAGCAAGGCGGCGCGCTTGGCATCGTCCATGGTGCCCGATGCCTCCTTGACGAGCGCATCCATGGCCGGGTTGGAATAGCGGCTGCGGTTGGTGGTGCCCAGGCCCGCCTCCGGATTGCGCGTCACCAGCAAAGAGGTCAAGGCATTGGACATCTCGCCGCTGGTCACCGACCAGCCCGCCAGATAGGCGCTGAAGGAATAGCTGTCACGGTTCTTGAAGAACACGGGCGGCGCCATGGCGTCCACATTGGTCTTCACGCCGATGCGCGTCCACATCGAGGCGATGGCCTGCGCGACCTTGGCGTCATTGACATAGCGGCCCGAAGGCGCGCCCAGCGTGATCTCAAAGCCATTGGGATAGCCGGCCTCTTTCAACAAGGCCTTGGCCTTCTCCACATCCGGCTTCTGGGCCTTGGCGTGCTCCTTGGAAGCGCCGAACATGGGATAAGGCAGCAGGTTGCCGGCCGGCTGGGCCACCCCGCCCATCACGCGCTCGACGATGGCTTCGCGGTTCAGCGCCAGCGACAGCGCCTGGCGCACGCGCTTGTCCTTCATGGGATTCTTGTCGGTGCCCTTGATGCCCGGGCTGGGCTCGGCGAACTGGTCCAGCGCCACGTACACCACCCGCACCGACGGGGTTTCCTCGACGAACAGCTTCTTGTCGGCCTTGAGCTTGGGCAGGTCGTCGGTCGGGGGATCCTCGATCAGGTCCACATCCCCGGCCAGCAGGGCCGCCACGCGCGCCGCCGCATTGGTCATGGGACGGTAGATCACCTTGTCCCAGGCCGGTTTGGGACCCCAGTAGTTTTCATTGCGGGCGAACACCAGCTCGGCGCCGCGCTTCCATGACACGAACTTATAAGGGCCCGTCCCCACCAGGCCGTCGCCGCTGTTGAGCTCGGTGGTGGTCTTGCCTTCCGGCGCCGCGCCCGAGGCCGCCTTCTTGGACATGATGGGCAATTGCGCCAGGTTGACCAGCAGGTTGGGCGCCAGCTCCTTGGTCGTGATGCGCACCGTCATCGGATCCACCGCCTCGGTCTTGGCGACCGAGCCCAGGTAAAGCGTGAACGGCGACGGGCTGTTGGGCACCTTGGGGATGCGGTCATAGGTGAACACCACATCCTCGGCCGTGAAGGGCGAGCCGTCGGCGAACTTCACATTGGGCCGCAGCTTGAAGGTCCAGACCTTGCCATCCACCGTCCAGGACTCGGCCAAGGCGGGTTGCGGCTGCAGCTTTTCGTCGGTCTCGACCAGGGAATTGAACAGGGTCTGGGAGATCTGCGTATTGGGCGTGAGCGCGTGATACTGCGGATCCATCGAACTCGGCTCTGTCTTCAGGGCGATCACCAGATCGCGGGCCCAGGCCTGAGTGCCGAATGCGAGCAACAGAGCCGCCGCGCCACAGCTCAGTCCGCGCGAAAATCGAAATGCCATCTGGATCTCCCAAGAGTGTTTCGAGTTCGAATACCGCGCACTGACCATAACCAGCAAACTTTGTGCCGCGCAACAGTTATATTCCCTTATTGCCCCTTTCCGCTGTTTTGATTTCGTCCGCCATGAGCAATGCCCTTCCCATCGCCGCCATCGCCACCGCTCCCGGACGCGGCGGCATCGGCGTGGTGCGCGTATCCGGCCCCGACCTGCAGGCCTATGTCCGCGCGCTGCTGGGCCGCGACCTGATCCCGCGCCATGCCCATTACCTGCCGTTCACCGACGCCGGCGGCCAGGCCATCGACGAGGGCATCGCCATTTATTTCCGGGGGCCTGGCTCCTATACCGGCGAAGACGTGCTCGAACTGCAAGGCCATGGCGGCCCGGCCGTGCTCAAGCGCCTCCTGGCGCGCTGCCTCGAAGCGGGCCGCGACATCGGCCTGCGCCTGGCCGAGCCCGGTGAATTCACGCGCCGCGCCTTCCTGAACGACCGCATGGACCTGGCCCAGGCCGAGGCCGTGGCCGACCTCATCGACGCCTCCTCCGAGGCCGCCGCGCGCGGCGCCATGGCCTCCCTGTCGGGCGAGTTCTCGCAGCGCGTCACGGCCTTGGCCGATCGCATCGTGCACTTGCGCATGCTGGTCGAGGCCACGCTGGACTTCCCCGAAGAAGAAATCGACTTCCTCGAAAAATACCAGGCGCGCCCGACCCTGCAGGCGCTGCGCGACGACCTCGACGTGCTCATCGCCCAGGCGCGCCAAGGCGTCATCCTGCGCGAAGGCCTGCACGTCGTGCTCGCCGGCCAGCCCAATGTCGGCAAGAGCAGCCTGCTCAACGCCCTGGCGGGCGACGACATCGCCATCGTCACGCCCATCGCCGGCACCACGCGCGACAAAGTCGTCCAGGAAATCCACATCGACGGCGTGCCCCTGCACATCGTCGACACCGCCGGGCTGCGGGAGACCGACGACACCGTCGAAAGCATAGGGATCGCGCGGACCTGGAAGGAAATCGAGCGCGCCGATCTCATCCTGCACCTGCAGGACGCCACGGCCCCCGGCGATACACTGGATGCCGACATCACCGCCCGCCTGCCGGCGCGCACCCCCGTGCTCGCCGTCTTCAACAAGATCGACCTGCTGCCCGAGCCGCCCCGGCTGGGCGCCAACCAGATCGGCATCTCGGCCAAGCAAGGCCAGGGATTGGACACCTTGCGCGCCCGGCTGCTGCAGCTGGCCGGCTGGAACCCGGGCGCCGAATCCCCCTGGCTGGCGCGCGAGCGCCACCTGCACGCCCTGCAGGCCGCCCGCGACCACCTCGACATCGCCGCCGAACACGCCAGCCACGACGACCGCGTGCTGGACCTCTTTGCCGAAGAACTGCGCCTGGCGCACGACAGCCTGTCCAGTATCACCGGCCGCTTCACCAGCGACGACCTGCTGGGCGAGATTTTTTCCAGCTTTTGCATCGGGAAATAAGCGCCGTACCGCGACATCATCCATTGAATCAGCTCAAACGCCGTGGCAGACGCTATCGCGGAGCCGGGCGGCGAGGCGTCGGGCCTTTATGATGGCAGCTTCGCAACCGCCACAGGACCGCGCAGCTTGAACGCACTGGACATTCCCCAAGATCCTTTTCTTTTTCTGGAATCGCTGGACAGCCGCAAGGCCGAGCAATGGGTGTGCGCGCAGAACGAGCGGACCCTCGGCCATCTGGACCAGGATCCCGCCATCCCGGCCCTGACCGAGCGTCTGGTCGCCATTTATGATTCGCCCGATCGCATCGTGACCTGCTCCCGGCATGGAGACTGGGCCTACAACACCTGGACCGACGCCGATCATCCGCTCGGCCTGGTGCGGCGCGCGTCCTGGCAGGATTGGCTGGCGGGCACGCCCCGCTGGGAAACCGTGCTGGATGTGGACGCGCTGCCGGTCAACCGCGACAGCCCGGACGGCACGCGCTGGACCCTGGCCGATTTCGACCTGCGCTATCCCGATGGCGAGCGCGCGCTGGTCTCGCTGTCGCCAGACGGTTCGGATGCCTGCATCATCCAGGAGTTCGACGTCGCCACGCGCAGCTTCCTGGCCGATGGCTTCCAGCTGACGCAGCCCGGCCAGCACAGCATGGACTGGATAGACCGCGACACGGTCTATGTGGGCTGGGATGACGATGTCGAGCTCACCGACGCCGGCCATCCGCGCCTGCTGCGCCGCTGGCGGCGCGGCATACCGCTGGAGCAATCGCCCGTCGTGCTCGAATGCGCCGGCAGCGATATCTCCGTGCATGCCTGGTACGACCATGAACTCAAGCGCCACCTGGCCGTGCGCTATCTCAGCATGTGGAGCACGGATTGGCTCTGGCTGGACGAGGCCTCGGGCCAATGGCGGCGCTACGAAGTCCCGGCCGACGCCGAACTTAACGAGTGGCACGAGTGGCTGTTCATCCACCTGCGCTCGGCGTGGCGCACGTCCGACGCGCACCATGCGGCCGGCAGCCTGCTGGCCCTGCGGCGCGAGCGCTTCCTGGCGGGCGACACCCGCGCCGATGTCCTGTTCACCCCGGCGCCGCGCCGCGTGCTGGCCGACCTGGACTTCACGCTCAACTACCTGATCCTGACCGAACGCCAGGATTGTGTGACCCATCTGCGGCGCTTGCGGCCCAGGCCCGAGGGCGGCTGGCTGGCCGAGTCCATCGCCACGCCCGGCGACAGCGCGGTGACGATGACGGCCGTGGACAGCCTGCGCGACGACACCGTGCTGGTGCATGTCGACCACTTCCTGCAGCCCACGGCGCTCTACCATGCGCGCGCCTGCGATGCCGGCCCGGATGCCTGGCAGCTGCTCGCGCGCCTGCCGCCGCAATTCGACACCGAGGGCATGACCGCGCAGCTGTGCCACGCCACGGCGCCCGATGGTGTGCAGATTCCCTATTGGCTGATCGGGCGCCGGTCTTCGCAGCCGCAACCCTGCCTGCTCTATGGCTATGGCGGCTTCGAAGAGGCCCTGGACGAGCCGGTCTATATGGCCAGCGCGGGCGTCACCTGGCTGGAAAGCGGCGGGCTCTATGCCATTGCCTGCACGCGCGGGGGCGGAGAATTCGGGCCGGCCTGGCACCAGGCCGCGCTGCGCGAACATCGCCAGGTCGCCTTTGATGATTTCATCGCGGTGGCCCAGTCCCTCATCGATACGGGCGCCACGAGCGCGCGGCAGCTCGCCATCAGCGGCGCCAGCAATGGCGGTCTGCTGGTGGCGGCCTGCATGGTGCAGCGCCCGGCCCTGTTTGCCGCCGTGCTCTGCGCCGTGCCGGTGCTGGACATGATGCGCTTTCACAAGCTGCTGCAGGGCGCCACGTGGATCGAAGAATACGGCGACCCGGACGATCCCCGTGCGCGCGCCTGGCTGCTCGCCTATTCGCCTTATCACCAGGTCCAGCCGGGCTTGCGTTATCCCGCGGTGCTCTTTACCACCTCATCGTCCGACGACCGCGTGCATCCGGGCCATGCGCGGAAGATGGCCGCCAGGATGCAGGCGCAGGGCCACGACAGAGTGTGGTATCTGGAGCGGCGCGACGGTGGCCATGGCGCGGGGGTCGAGGCCCGCAGCATTGCGCACGCCGAAGCACTCGAGGCCCGCTTTCTGTGGCGGGCCGTCACGCAGTAGGCCGCCCCCGGGCCTGTGGATAAGCCGTTCAGACCGGCACAAGGCCCGCCTGCGCCACCACATCGCGCCAGCGCGCGATCTCCGCGGCGACCATCTCGCGCATGGCCTGGGGCGTGCCGGGCGCGGGCTCGCTGCCCAGGGTGGCCAGCATCTGGCGCACCTCGGCGTGCTGCAGGGCCTGGGCAATCGCCGTATTGAGGCGCGTGACGATATCGGCGGGCAAACCGGCCGGAGCGGCCAATCCCAGCCATGAGCGCACCTCGAAGCCGGGCAAGGTCCGGGCCACGATGGGCACGCCCGGCGCCCCGGGCCAGGGCTGGGCGCTGGTCACGGCCAAGGCCCGCAAGCGGCCCGATTTGATCTGCGGCGTGGCTACCGTCAGCGTATCGCACAGGATATCCACATCCCCGGAGATCACGGCCTCCACCGGCGCGCCGCCACCACGGTAGGGCACGTGCAGCAGCTTGACCCGGGCGGCCGTGCCGAGCAACTCGCCCGTCATATGCTGGGTCGAACCGACCCCGACCGACGTGAAGGTCACCTTGCCCGGTTCTTTGCGCGCCATCTCCAGCAGCTCGGCCAGGTCGCGGGCCGGATGATCGGCGCGCACCGCGACGGCGAAGGGGAAGGACGACACCGTGGACAGAAAGCTGAAATCCTGCACCGGATCGTAGGGCAGCGAGCGGGTCATGGCCGCCGATACCGTATGCGCGCCGGTCAACATGACCAGCGTTTGGCCATCGGGCTTGGCGTGTGCCACGGCATCGCTGGCGATGCGCCCGCCGGCGCCGCTCTTGATCTCGACCACGACAGGCTGGCCCAGCGATTGCGCCAGCTGCCTGGCCATCAGCCGCGAGACAACATCGGCATTGCCGCCCGCGCCAAAACCGTGGATGAGCCGCAAGGGACGCGAGGGATAGGCGCCCTGGGCAAACGCGCGCGGCAGCAGGCTCATACCCGCCGCCGCCAGGCCCGCCTGCAGAAACCGGCGTCGATGGCAGATTGTCATTGTTGTCTCCTCCTGGACTTCAGCGCGGCGCGAAATGGCGTCGGAAGCCTTCCCATACGCTGTCATAGTCGGGTTGCAGATTGTCGGCCCGCAAGGCTTGCGCCGTGGGCCGGAACACATGGCGGCTTTCGAACATGAAGGCCAGCGTGTCGCGCAAGGCATGCGGCGCGAGTTCAGCCTGGCTGGCGCGCTCGAAGGTGGCGGCGTCGGGCCCGTGCGGCAGCATGCAGTTGTGCAGGCTGATGCCGCCGGGCACGAAACCCTCGGCCTTGGCGTCGTAGACGCCGCGCACCAAGCCCATGAGCTCGCTCATCACATTGCGATGGAACCAGGGCGGGCGAAACGTGTCCTCGGCCACCAGCCAGCGCGGCGGAAAAATGACGAAATCGCAGTTCGCCACGCCCGGCGTATCCGTGTTGGACGTCAGGACCGTGTAGATGGAAGGATCAGGATGATCAAAGCTGATGCTGCCTATCGCCATGAATCGCGCCAGGTCATATTTGTAGGGCACCAGGTTGCCATGCCAGGCCACGACATCGAGCGGCGCGTGCGATTGCCGGCCTTGCCAGAAACGGCCCAGGAATTTGTTCACCAGCTGCACCGGGCCGTCGTCTTCTTCATAGGCCGCCACGGGCGCGAGAAAATCGCGCGCGTTGGCCAGGCCATTGGAGCCGATGGGGCCAAGCTCGGGCAGGCGGAAGGGGCTGCCGTAGTTTTCGCAGACATAGCCGCGTGCCTGCTCATCGATCAGGGTCACGCGAAACCGCATGCCACGCGGCAAGAGCACGATCTCGCCGGGCGCCGCATCCAGCAGCCCGAGCTCGGTGTGCAGCCGCAGGCGGCCTTGCTGCGGCACCAGCAACATCTCGCCGTCCGAGTTCATCAGATACCGCTTGTGCATGGACCGGTTGGCGAGATAAACGTGCGCGGCGACGCCAACCTGCGCATGCGCGTCGCCGTTGCCGGCCACGGTGCGCATGCCGTCGATGAAATCCGTGGGCGTCTGCGGCATGGGCCAGGGATTCCAGCGCAGGCGATTGGCGGGCGTGGCCGCTTCATTGAAAGGCCCGGTCTGCCATTGCGGCACGGCCAGTTCCGTGAAGCGGCCATGCATGGCCGCCGGCCGGATGCGGTACATCCAGGTGCGCAGATTATGTTCACGCGGCGTGGTGAAGGCCGCGCCCGACAGGAGTTCGGCATACAGCCCATGGGCCACGCGCTGCGGCGAATTGCGCCCGACCGGCAGCGCGCCCGGCACGGCTTCGGATTCGAAGCGGTTGCCAAAGCCGCTCTGGTACTGCAAGGCATCGGGTTTCATCGTTGTCATGGCGGATCGGTTCAGTCTTGCCAACGGGGCGTGAAGAAAGCGGCGGGCATGAGCAGCCGGGATTCCTGGGTTTGCAGCAAGGGCAGCATTTTTTTCACATAGGCCTGCCATTGCGGGTCGGCCGCCAGTTCCGCGCGGCGGCGCGCGCGTTCATCGAGGTCCTCATAGGCCCAGAGATGGACGATCTGGTTCAACACGCCTATCTCGCAGTGGTAGTAGCCCACCATGCGGCCCAGGATGCGTTTTTGCACCTCCAGCCCCTCGGCCTGGTACAAGGCGAGGTAATCACGCCATTTGCCGGGATGGGTGGTGTAGGTGCGCTGTTCAACGATCATGCTCGCGTCTCCTGCCGCGCGGGCAGTATCCTGCCCACGCAATTGCCAAAGCCTATGCCCACGGCGCCGGCGCGCTCGCAACGGCCGCGTATGCTCACCTCGTCGCCATCGGCCAGAAAGCCGCGCACCTCGCCGCCCGGCAGGGTGACGGGCTCGGCGCCGCCGCGCGTCAATTCGAGCAGGCTGCCCCAGGTGCCAGGCGCAGCGCCGGAGACCGTGCCCGATCCCAGCAGGTCCGCGCTGTCCAGCGCGCTGCCATTACTCGTGTGATGAGCCAGCATCTGCGCAAATGTCCAATACAGATCGCGGGTATTGCCGCGGGACAAGGTGTGGGCCGGCAGCCCTTGTTCGGCCATGCGCGCGCTGCGCAATCGCAGCTCCAGCACGATGTCGATGCCGCCGCCCGCCTGGTCCGCCGCATCGTGCAGATGCGGCAGCGGCGCGGGCTCCGACGGGCTGCGCGGGCGCGCCGCGCAACGAAACGGCGCCAGCGCCTCCGGTGTGACGACCCAGGGGGCGACACTGGTGGCAAAGCTCTTGGCCAGAAACGGCCCCAGGGGCTGGTACTCCCAGGTCTGGATGTCGCGCGCGGACCAGTCGTTCAACAGCGAAAAGCCAAAGATATGGTCCCAGGCCCGCGACATGGCCAGGGGCGCGTCCGGCGCCGACGCCAGGCCGATATACGCCCCCAGCTCCACCTCGTAATCCAGGCGCTGGCTGGGCGTAAAGCGCGGCCCGTCTTCGCCGGCCGCGCGCACCTGTCCCCAGGGCCTTCTTATGCCGGGCTCGACTCGCACGCTGTTGGCCCGCCCGTTATAGGCCACCGGCACATAGCGATAGTTGGGCAGCAGCGGCGCGTCGGGCCGGAACAGGCGGCCCGCGTTGGTCGCATGGTCGATGGATGCGAAGAAGTCCGTGAATCCGCCGATGCGCGCCGGCAGGCACAGCTCGACCTCGGACTGCGGCAACAACGCGGGCGCCAACAGGCGGCCTTCCTGGCGCGCATCCAGGCCTTGCGATAGCGCTGCGCGCAGGGCGCGCCGCGCGGCGGGTCCCAAGGCCATCAGGGCATTGAGCGCCGGCTGGCCGCAGGCCTGCGCGGCCTGCGCCGCAAGACCTTGCATATACGATGCCACCGCCGAGACATCGAGGATGTCATCGCCTATGCCGACGCCCACGCGCCGGCGGCCATCGGCGCTGCGGAACACCGCGAAAGGCAGGTTCTGTATCGGAAAGTCCGTACCTGGAAGATTGGCGCTGGCCACCCAACTGCGCCGCGCCGGATCATGAGTCTCGTCGATGGCGCTCACAAGGTATGTCCTCCATCGATCACCAGCCGCACGCCAGTCGCGGTCTTCAGGAGCGCGCAGGCGGCCAGCACGGCTTCGGCCACATCCTCGGGACCGACCACGCGGCCCAGCGGCGTGCGCGCCGCGTGTTTTTCCAGGTCTTCGCGGCTGCGGCCGGCGACGAAGCCGGTGTCCACGGCCGCGGGTGAAACACAAAGAAAACGCACCGGGCCGAAGGCGCGCGCCAGCGACCGCATGGTGTTATCCAGCGCCGCTTTGGCCGCGCAATACGCGATATTGCTGCCCGAGCCCGTGAATGCCGATACGGACGAGACGGCCACCACCACGGCCTGCGCCGACTGTTGCAGCAATGGCAGGAAAGCGCGCGTGATGGCATAGGGGCCACCCGCATTGGCGCGCAGAATGTCGTTGTACAGCGCGGGACTGAGTGATTGCACATCGCTATGCGCGATTTTCTGCGTATAGCCGGCCGAGTGCACCAGGATGTCCAGCTTGCCGAAGGCCGCCGCCAGCCGGGCCGCGGCCTGCACCTGGGCTTGTTCATCGTCGAGCGGCAAGCGCAGGATCTCATGGCCCGTGCCCGGCAGGCTGGCGCAAAGCGCGCGCGCGCGGTCCTCGCCATTGAAGTACGCGACCGCCACGCGCGCGCCGGCTTGCGCCAGCAGACGCGCCGTGGCCGCGCCAATACCGCTGCTGCCGCCGGTGACCAGCGCGGTCTTGCCCGCCAGCGCGTCAGGGGCCAGGGCCATGGGAGTGTTTTGCATCGTCATTCCACGTCAAGAGAGCATGGCTGCGCGGCGAGACTGCGCAACAGCCGGGATAAAAGCGTTTCCAGCGCGGCCGCGTCCATGGCCGTGCCATACACATACCGATCCGGACGCACGATCGCCGCCTGGGCCTCATGGCGCTTCATCCAGGTCTCGAACAGGCCATCGCGCTCCGGCAGGGCTGCGGGTCCGATCACGACGTGGCGTCCGCCGAGCGCCTGCCAGGCCTCCACCAAGGAGCGGGGCAGCGCCTGCAATAGGGCCGGTTCGCGCAAGGCCAGAAGAAAGCCGAAACCCATCACGTCATCCAGGCGCGACCAGGACCCGCCCGAAAAGACCCATGGCTGCACGAAGAGCTCGCCGGCGCCTTGCGCTGGCCGGCCCGGCGCCTCCATGGCGATCAGGCCGCCGGCGAGATCCGGAATGAAATGCTGGCGCACGGTCTGCGCCTTGCCGCTGGCCAATTCGGCCTCAAGCCGCGCATCGCGTTGCCGCGCACGGTCGGCATCAAGCTCGCCGATGATCAGGCCAAAGGCCTTGGCATGGGCCACCACGGTCTTGGCATGAGGCTTGCGTTCCGCCTCATAGCTGTCGAGCAGGGCATCGCCCGCCGCGCCCCGCATCACATGATCCAGCTTCCAGGCGAGATTGACCGCGTCGCGCACACCGGCGCACAAACCCTGGCCCATGAAAGGCGGCATCTGATGGGCGGCATCGCCCAGCAAGAACACGCGGCCGTCGCGCCAGCGCTGCGCGACCAGGGCATGGAAGCGATAGACAGCGGTGCGTATGATGTCCAGGCCGCTGTCATCGACAAACTCGCGCAGCACGCGGCGCAAGGCGGCTTCGGTCTCGAAGTCTTGCGGACGCTCTCCCGGCAGCATCTTGATCTCCCAGCGCCGCAGCAGGCCCGGGCCCACGATATAAGTCCCCGGGCGCGATGGACGGCAATACTGCACACAGCGCTCGGGCAGCGCGGTGTAGCCGCGCAGATGCGCGTCGATGATGATCCAGTTCTCGTCAAAGGCGAGATCCTCCACGCCCACGCCCGCCTGCTTTCGCACCAGGCTTCGGCCCCCATCGCAAGCCAGCAGATAACGCGCGCGCAGCAGCTCGCCGCCATCCAGGCGCAGGCTCACGCCCGTATCATCCTGCTCATACGCCAGCAGTTCGCGGCCCAGCATCATGCGGGCGTTGCCGTGGTGTTGCAGGCCGCGCCGCAGGACTGCTTCCAATTCGGGCTGCGCGAACATGAAGGTGGGTTCCCAGGCCAGGGGAGGCAGGCTGTCCAGCGGGTAGAAGCGCTTGATCACCTGGCCCCGCACACCGAGATAGTCGGTACCGGGATGCGCAATGGCGCCGGCGCTGATTTCCTCGGCCAGGCCACACTCCTGGAAGGCGCGCAGCGCCTCATGGTCGGCGGTGATGGCGCGCGGCTTGGGGTAGATCTCCGTGGCGCGGTCCAGGAGCGCGATACGGTGGCCGCGCCCGGCCAGCAAATTGCCCAGCGTGGCGCCCGTGGGGCCGCAACCGACGATGGCGACGTCGACATCCTGCATGGCTCAGCTGCTCCGGATACCGCGCGACTGGATCAGCGGCACCCAACGCGCCTGCTCCTTGCGGATATGCTCGGCCATGGCCTGCGCATCGGCCGGGCAGGGCTCCATGCCGAGTTCGGCCAGCCTGGCGATCACCTCGGGCGCCTGCAGCACTGCCATCACGTCGCTGCTCAGGCGCCGCACCACGTCCTGCGGCATGGCGCGCGGACCCACCAGACCCTGCCAGGCATAGACGCCGTCGCTGGCCATGGACAGCTCCTTCAAGCTGGGAACATCGGGCAGTTGGGCCAGGCGCGTCTCCGAAGTCACCGCCAGCGGCCGCAGCTTGCCGCTCTTGAAATAGGGAAGCGACACCGCCGGGGCCAGCACCGCCAGCGGGATCTGTCCACCCGCCAGGTCCTGCAGGGCAGGGGTGTCGCCCTTGTAAGGCACGTGCTCCATCGGGAAACCCGCTTCTTTCTGCAGCAGCTCCATGGCGAGATGATGCGGCGTGCCCACGCCGGCTGATCCGTACAGCGCGCGCTGCGGCGCCTTGCGGGCCTGCGCGGCGACATCGGCCATGCTATTTAGGCCGCTGCCCGGGTGCGTGGCGATGATGAGCGGAAACTGCGCCATCAGCGCCACTGGCGTGAAGTCGCGCAGCGCGTCATAGCGCACATTGGGATAGATGGCCGGATTGAAGACCAGGATGGCGATATCGCCGGTCAACAGCGTGTACCCGTCGGCGGCTTCATGCGCCACCCGGTCGGCGGCCAGGATGCCGGCCGCGCCCGGCCGGTTGTCGATGATGACGCTTTGGCGCAATTTTTCGGCCAGTCCCGCTCCCACTGTGCGGGCAAGCGAATCCGTGCCGCCCCCGGCGGGAAAGCCCACCACCCAGCTCACAGGCCGGGAGGGGTAGGCGCTGGCGGCATGGGCAAAACGGCTCAGGGCCAGTGCCCCGGCGCCGGCCAACAAGGCGCGACGGCTCAGCGTGATGCACGGCTTCATATCTCGTCTCCGGGTGTGGTTTTCCGTTCTACAGAAAATCCTGTCTTCGTTTTCGAGAGAACTATATGATTCTCTCCAATACGCCCATGGCCACATTTCCATTCAATGGACATCACTTATGACTGCCAGATCGACCGAACCCGGGGTCATCGAGCGTTCCGTCCAGTTGCTCAAGCTCTTGGCGACGGCGGGCCGCCGCGGCCTGGCCCTGACGCAACTGGCCAAGGACACGGAGATGGCGCACTCCACGGTGCACAGGCTGTTGCAGCAGCTGATGCAGGAAAGGCTGGTGGTGCAGCGCGAAACCGGCAAACGCTATGCGCTCGGTCCCCTGGCTTTTGAACTGGGCCTGGCCGCGGCCGCATCTTTCGATCTGCGCGAACACTGCCGCGCGGGCATGCAGTATTTGGCCGAAGAGTTGGGCGATACGGTCTATCTGAGCGTGCGCAGCGGCACGGAGTCGGTCTGCCAGGCGCGCGAAGAAGGGCCTTCGCCCATCCGCGTCAACACGCTGTCCATTGGCAGCCGGCGCCCGCTGGGCCTGGGCGCCGGCGGCCTGGCCATCCTGTCCTATCTGCCGCAGGCCGAATACGAAGAGGTGATGACGCAGATCCTGCCTCGCGTGCGGGCCGAAGCGCATCTTGACGAAGACAGCCTGCGTGCCTCGGTGCTGGCTACCCGCAGGCAGGGCTATGCCTTCATCCGCAACCGCGTCACCCTGGGCGTGACCGCCATCGGCGTGCCCATCTTCGATTCGCTGGACAGGCCGATCGCGGCCATCAGCATCGCGGCGATCGACGAGCGCATGCGCGCCGGGCGCATCGCCACCCTGGCCATGAATCTGCAACAGCAGGCTCAGCAGATAGGCCGGGTGCTGGCCAGCTGATCCCTAGCCGGCGCTGCCGTAGATCTGGCCGCATACATCGCGCAAAGCCTGGGCGAACAGGCCATCCACGTCGCGCGCCTGGCCATCCTTGCGGGTGAACAGCGCGATGGGCGGCAAGGCCCATTCAAAGGTGAACGGAACGATGGCCACGCCGGCGATGCGCACCAGCTCATCGGCGATATCGGCCGGCAAGGCGGAAACCGCGCGTTCGCTGGCCGCCACCATTTCACCGATGAGCTTGGAAGAATTGGTTTCCACCACCGGCATGGGCGGCGGCAAGCCCTCGGCCAGGAAAAGCGCGGCCACCTGTTCCCGCATGGGGGTCTGCGCCGTCCCGAGTATCCAGTCCAGATCGGCAAGATCGTCCCAGCTCAGGCGGCCGCGCGCCAGCCGCGCCGCCAGGCGCCGGCTGGCCACCAGGCGGGGCCTTTGCCGGTACAGCACTTCGAACTGCAATTTGTCGCGCATGGTGGGCGCGGCCGCGCGGGCGATTACCGCATCCAAGGCGTGCTCCTGCAGCAAACCCAGCAGGACGTCACTGGTGCCCTCATGCACCGTCACCGTGATACGCCGCCCATCGGGCAGGGTGCGTGCAATGGCCGACGACAGCAATTGCCCGGAGACAAAGGGGATCACGCCGACATTGACATGGGCCGCATGGCCGCTGGCGGCAGCCTCCATATCGCGGGCCAGGTGGTCCAGGTCCTGCAACATGGCCCGGGCACGCGCCAGCGCGATGTCTCCCAGGGCGGTGGGCACCATGCCACGCATCGAGCGCGTAAACAGCGGCGCCCCGAACATGGATTCGATCTCGGCCAGGGCGCTGGTGACGGCCGGCTGGCTGGTCGCCATATGCTGGGCCACCCGGGTGAGCGAACCATGCTGACGGATGAGCAGCAACAGACGCAAATGGCGCATCTTCAAGCGGCTCGCCAGCCGGTGCAGGATTTCGGCCGCGCTGAGGGTCACGATACGGCCCTGTTTATATATCGGGATTTCATGCCACAAGCATAAGACAAATCTTATGGACTTATAAAAAGCTCAAATCGACACCTTATATCTGGTCTTTAGACTTGCGTAAATGCTGAGCAGCATCGACCCGATGCCGGCACGTACCCCGCGAGACAAGACATGCCCCAACATCCCAACGACCGCCAGGCAGCGCTGGACTACCACGAGTTCCCCACGCCGGGGAAGATCGCCATCACGGCCTCCAAGCCGCTGGTCACGCAACGCGACCTCGGCCTGGCCTACACGCCGGGCGTGGCTGCCGCCTGCGAAGAGATCGTCGATGAGCCGCTCAAC
>NZ_LRUJ01000052.1 GCF_001548475.1 Bordetella hinzii LMG 13501 | reverse complement strand
TGTCGTCGCCAAGATCATCGCCTGACGTCTGCAAGCCTAAGGAAACGGGGCCGAAAGGCCCCATTTCCTTGTGCGCAAAAAACTTGCACACAGGCTTAAAAAAGTAGTACTATGTATGGTTCCGCGAGGTGCCATGCGAATTGCAGCGGTGTCTTGCATCAACCTTGCTGCAAATCAAGTGAAAGCCATAGGGGTATAGCTCAATTGGCAGAGCGTCGGTCTCCAAAACCGAAGGTTGTAGGTTCGATTCCTACTGCCCCTGCCACCACCCGCCGGAGAGTACCGCGAGTTGCGCACATACACGGCGGGCTCGTGTCGCAAAATGTCTAATACCAGCGTAGAAACCGTTACCAGTACCGCTGACCGGATCAAGCTCGGGTTGGCGGTTCTTGTCGTTATTGCTGGCATCGTTGGGTTTTCCGTGCTGAGTGCACAGCCCATGGTGGCCCGCATCGGCGTGTTTGTCGGCGGTCTGGTGATCGCGGCCGTCATTGCCTGGTTCAGTGAACCCGGCCGGCGCACCATCAGCTTCGCCCAAGAGTCGTACAACGAAGTCAAGCGTGTCTCCTGGCCCACGCGCAAGGAAACATTCCAGATGACTGGGATTGTTTTCGCGTTCGTCGCGGTGATGGGCATTTTCATGTGGGTGCTCGACAAGGGCATCGAATGGATACTTTACGGCCTGTTGCTGGGCTGGAAATAAGGACAGGCATGAGTAAACGTTGGTATGTCGTCCATGTGTATTCCGGCATGGAGAAAAGCGTACAAAAAGCCCTGAACGAGCGCATCGAGCGTGCAGGGCTGCAAACGTCTTTTGGCCGCATCCTTGTGCCCTCCGAAGAAGTCGTCGAGGTCAAGGGTGGTCAGAAGTCGATCACCGAGCGCCGGATTTTCCCCGGTTACGTCCTGGTCGAGATGGACCTGACCGACGAAACCTGGCACTTGGTCAAGAACACCAATCGGGTCACCGGCTTTCTGGGTGGCTCGGGCAATCGCCCGACTCCGATTTCCGAGCGCGAGGTCGAGAAGATCCTGTCGCAAATGGAAGAAGGCGTCGAGAAGCCGCGGCCCAAGATTCTCTTCGAAGTGGGCGAGATGGTCCGCGTCAAGGAAGGCCCGTTCGCGGACTTCAACGGCAACGTCGAAGAAGTCAATTACGAAAAGAGCAAGGTGCGCGTGTCGGTCACGATCTTCGGTCGTGCCACCCCCGTCGAGCTCGATTTCAGCCAGGTCGAAAAGACCTGATTTTCAACCCCGGGGAGCCCGCCGCCAAGGCAGGCGCTATCACCCGTTAGGAGCAAAGCATGGCGAAGAAGATCGTCGGCTTTATCAAGCTGCAAGTGCCGGCTGGTAAGGCAAACCCCTCTCCCCCGATTGGCCCGGCCCTGGGTCAGCGTGGCCTGAACATCATGGAGTTCTGCAAGGCGTTCAACGCCAAGACCCAAGGCATGGAGCCGGGTCTGCCGATCCCCGTGGTGATCACCGCCTTCGCGGACAAGAGCTTCACCTTCATCATGAAGACCCCGCCCGCGACGGTCCTCATCAAGAAGGCCGCCGGCGTGCAAAAGGGCTCGTCCAAGCCGCACACCGACAAGGTGGGCACGCTGACCCGCGCGCAAGCCGAAGAAATCGCCAAGACCAAGCAGCCCGACCTGACCGCTGCCGATCTGGACGCCGCGGTCCGCACGATCGCTGGCAGCGCCCGCAGCATGGGCATCACCGTTGAGGGGGTCTAATCATGGCTAAACTGTCCAAGCGCGCCGCCGCCATCGCCCAGAAGATCGATCGCACCAAGCTGTACCCGGTCGCCGAAGCCCTGACCCTGGTCAAGGAAACCGCCACCGCCAAGTTCGATGAGTCCATCGACGTGGCCGTGCAGCTCGGCATCGACCCCAAGAAGTCCGACCAGCTGGTTCGTGGCTCCGTGGTCCTGCCCGCCGGTACCGGCAAGAGCGTCCGCGTCGCCGTGTTCGCCCAGGGCGACAAGGCTGAAGCCGCCCGCGCCGCCGGCGCCGATGTCGTCGGCCTGGATGACCTGGCCGACCAGATCAAGGCTGGCCAGATGGATTTCGACGTGGTCATCGCCTCGCCCGACACGATGCGTGTCGTCGGTGCCCTGGGCCAGATCCTGGGTCCGCGCGGCCTGATGCCGAACCCCAAGGTCGGCACCGTGACCCCGGACGTCGCCACCGCCGTCAAGAACGCCAAGGCTGGTCAAGTGCAATACCGTACCGACAAGGCCGGTATCATCCACGCCACCATTGGCCGCGCTTCGTTCGGCATCGAACAACTGCAATCCAACCTGGCCGCCCTGGTCGACGCCCTGCAAAAGGCTCGTCCGGCCGCCGCCAAGGGTATTTACCTGCGCAAGCTCGCCGTGTCCTCGACCATGGGCGGCGGTGCTCGCGTGGAAATCGCTTCGCTGTCGGCCAACTAAGGCCGCTGGCAAACAGTACTTTGGGCCGCATCCGGGATTTTCGGATGCTGCTGTCAAAGACCGCTGGAGCGGTCCGTTGCAAGCACTGGACGGACGGCTTAATCCCGGAGCTCTCATAGGCCGGATCCAGCGTAGACGGCGTCCCCAGGAAGAATTCTTTACCCGAAGAACTCAACCAGGCGCCGCATTCGGTTGACGCGCAAGGCTCAGGCCCCAGGCGTCTTTTGATGGAGTGTTCAAACCGTGAGTCTCAATCGCCAAGAGAAAGCGGTGGTGATCGAGGAAGTCTCGGCGCAAGTCGCCAAGGCCCAGTCGATCGTTATCGCCGAGTACCGTGGTCTGGACGTCGCCTCTGTCACCGTACTGCGCAAAACTGCGCGTGAATCGGGCGTTTACCTGCGTGTTCTGAAGAACTCGCTGGCCCGTCGTGCGGTTGCCGGCACGGCTTTCGAGCCGCTGTCCGAGCAACTGACCGGTCCGCTGATCTACGGTATCAGCAACGACCCGGTCGCGGCGGCCAAGGTTCTCGCCGGTTTCGCTAAGAGCAACGACAAGCTGGTCATCAAGGCGGGCGCTCTGCCCAACAACTTGCTGAGCCAAGATGGCGTCAAGGCTTTGGCCACGATGCCCTCGCGCGAAGAGCTGCTCTCGAAACTGCTGGGCACCATGCAAGCCCCGATCGCGCAATTCGTGCGTACGCTCAACGAAGTTCCGACCAAGTTCGCCCGTGGCCTCGCCGCCGTGCGCGACCAGAAGGCCGCCGCCTGATATCAGGCGCGGCTTGCGGATCCTCGCTGAACGACAAAGCGACACCCAACCCTGGCATTACCCAATTTTGGAGTTCTAAAGAAAATGGCACTTAGCAAAGCTGAAATCCTTGACGCCATCGCTGGCATGACCGTGCTCGAACTGTCCGAGCTGATCAAGGAAATGGAAGAGAAGTTCGGCGTGTCGGCTGCTGCCGCCGCTGTGGCCGTGGCCGCTCCGGCTGCCGGTGGCGCCGCCGCCGCTGCTGAAGAGCAGACCGAGTTCACCGTTGTGCTGGCCGAAGCCGGCGCCAACAAGGTGTCCGTGATCAAGGCCGTGCGCGAGCTGACCGGTCTGGGCCTGAAGGAAGCCAAGGACCTGGTCGACGGCGCTCCGAAGCCCGTCAAGGAAGGTCTGGCCAAGGCTGACGCCGAAGCCGCCAAGAAGAAGCTGGAAGAAGCTGGCGCCAAGGTCGAAGTCAAGTAAACCTTTGCGTCATCTGCCCGGGGACAGCGCAGTATGCCGTCCCCGGGCTTTTGCGTTTCCAGGAAACCCCTCCTGATGGCTGGAGTTTTAGGGGTGTTTCCTGGAGTCGTATCACCTGGGGCCGTGGTTGACGGCCCATGCAACCTCGAGTCGGAGTGCTCATGCCTTACTCGTACACCGAAAAAAAGCGCATCCGCAAAAGTTTCGCCAAGCGTGAAGACGTTCAAAACGTTCCTTTTCTGCTCGCGACACAACTTCAATCCTACCTAACTTTCCTGCAAGCCGAGACCGCCACCGCGGAACGGGTTAATGAAGGCCTGCAGGCGGCGTTTTCGTCGATTTTTCCGATCGTCAGCCACAATGGTATGGCGCGCTTGGAGTTCGTCAGCTACGCGCTGGGCGAACCGGTGTTCGATGTCAAGGAATGTCAGCAGCGCGGCCTCACCTATGCCTCGCCGCTGCGCGCCAAGGTTCGCCTGGTGCTGCTGGACCGCGAAGTCAGCAAGCCTACCATCAAGGAAGTGAAGGAACAGGAAGTCTACATGGGCGAAATCCCGCTCATGACCAGCACCGGTTCTTTCGTGATCAACGGCACGGAACGTGTCATCGTGTCCCAGCTGCACCGCTCGCCCGGCGTGTTCTTCGAACACGATCGCGGCAAGACCCACAGCTCGGGCAAGCTGCTGTTCTCGGCCCGTGTGATCCCCTACCGTGGGTCCTGGCTGGACTTTGAATTCGATCCCAAGGACGTGCTGTTCTTCCGTGTGGACCGTCGCCGCAAGATGCCCGTGACGATCCTGCTGAAGGCCATCGGCATGACCCCGGAATCCATCCTGGCCCATTTCTTCGACTTCGACAATTTCGAGTTGAAGAGCGAAGGCGCCATGATGGAATTCGTGCCTGAGCGCTGGAAGGGCGAAATGGCCCGTTTCGACATCAGCGACCGTTCCGGCAAGGTGATCGTCGAGAAGGACAAGCGCATCAACGCCAAGCACCTGCGTGATCTCGCCAACGGCGGCATCCAGCGCATCTCCGTGCCCGAAGAGTTCCTCTACGGCCGCGTGCTGGCCAAGAACGTCGTCGACGCCGATACCGGCGAAGTGATCGCGCACGCCAACGACGAAATCACCGAAAGCGTGCTGGCCGCCATGCGCGCCGCCAAGGTCCTGGACCTGCAGACGCTGTACACCAACGACCTGGATCGCGGTCCCTACATCTCGCAGACCCTGCGCACCGATGAAACGGCCGACCAGACCGCTGCCCGCGTGGCCATCTATCGCATGATGCGCCCTGGCGAGCCGCCGACCGAAGAGGCCGTCGAGGCCTTGTTCCAGCGCCTGTTCTACAGCGAAGAAACCTACGATCTGTCGCGCGTGGGCCGCATGAAGGTCAACAGCCGTCTGGGCCGTGGCGATGACGCCAACGGTCCGATGACGCTGACCAACGAGGACATCCTCGAAACCATCAAGGTGCTGGTCGAGCTGCGCAACGGCCGTGGCCAGATCGACGACATCGATCACCTGGGCAACCGCCGCGTGCGCTGTGTCGGCGAACTGGCCGAAAACCAGTTCCGCGCCGGCCTGGTGCGCGTCGAACGCGCCGTCAAGGAACGTCTGGGCCAGGCCGAGACCGAAAACCTGATGCCGCATGACCTGATCAACTCCAAGCCGATCTCGGCTGCCATCAAGGAGTTCTTCGGTTCGAGCCAGCTGTCCCAGTTCATGGACCAGACCAACCCGCTGTCGGAAATCACGCACAAGCGCCGTGTTTCCGCCCTGGGCCCGGGCGGTCTGACCCGCGAGCGCGCCGGCTTCGAAGTCCGTGACGTGCATCCGACCCACTATGGCCGCGTCTGCCCGATCGAAACGCCGGAAGGCCCGAACATCGGTCTGATCAACTCGATGGCGCTGTATGCGCGCCTGAACGAGTATGGCTTCCTGGAAACGCCGTACCGCAAGATCATCGACGGCAAGGTCAGCGACCAGATCGACTACCTGTCGGCCATCGAAGAAAGCCACTACGTGATCGCGCAGGCCAACGCCGCGCTGGACGCCGAAGGCCGCTTCGTCGATGACCTGGTCGCCTGCCGCGAAGCGGGCGAAACCATGCTCACCTCGCCGGCCAACGTGCACTACATGGACGTGGCGCCGTCGCAGATCGTGTCGGTCGCCGCCTCGCTGATTCCCTTCCTGGAGCACGATGACGCCAACCGCGCGCTGATGGGCGCCAACATGCAGCGCCAGGCCGTGCCCTGCCTGCGTCCGGAAAAGCCGCTGGTCGGCACCGGCATCGAGCGCACCGTCGCGGTGGACTCGGGCACGACCGTGCAGGCGTTGCGCGGCGGCCTGGTCGACCACGTCGACGCCGAGCGCGTGGTGATCCGTGTCAACGACGAAGAAAACGTCGCGGGCGAAGTGGGTGTGGATATCTACAACCTCATCAAGTACACCCGTTCCAACCAGAACACGAACATCAACCAGCGTCCCATCGTCAAGCGTGGCGATCGTGTCGCCAAGGGCGACGTGCTGGCTGACGGCGCATCGACGGACCTGGGCGAACTCGCCCTGGGCCAGAACATGCTGATCGCCTTCATGCCCTGGAACGGCTACAACTTCGAAGACTCGATCCTGATCTCCGAACGTGTCGTGGCCGATGATCGCTACACCTCGGTCCACATCGAAGAGCTGACCGTGGTCGCTCGCGACACCAAGCTCGGACCTGAAGAAATCACGCGCGATATCAGCAACCTCGCCGAAACCCAGCTCAACCGCCTGGATGAGTCCGGCATCGTCTACATCGGCGCCGAAGTCAGCGCCGACGACGTGCTGGTGGGCAAGGTCACGCCCAAGGGCGAGACCCAGCTGACCCCGGAAGAGAAGCTGCTGCGCGCCATCTTCGGCGAAAAGGCCTCCGACGTTAAGGACACCTCGCTGCGCGTGCCCTCGGGCATGACGGGCACCGTCATCGACGTGCAGGTCTTCACCCGCGAAGGCATCGTGCGCGACAAGCGCGCCCAGTCCATCATCGACGATGAACTGCGCCGCTATCGCCAGGACCTGAACGACCAGCTGCGCATCGTCGAAAACGACCAGTTCGATCGTATCGAGAAGCTGCTGGTGGGCAAGACCGTCAACGGCGGCCCGCGCAAGCTGGCCAAGGGCGCCACGGTCACCAAGGCCTATCTGGCCGACCTGGACCGCTGGCAGTGGTTCGACATCCGCCTGGCTGACGAGCCGCATGCCGTCATCCTGGAGCAGGCCAAGGAATCGCTGGAGCAGAAGCGCCACCAGTTCGACCTCGCCTTCGAAGAGAAGCGCAAGAAGCTCACGCAGGGCGACGAGCTGCCCCCGGGCGTGCTGAAGATGATCAAGGTCTACCTGGCCGTGAAGCGTCGTCTGCAGCCTGGTGACAAGATGGCCGGCCGCCACGGTAACAAGGGCGTGGTCTCGCGCATCACCCCGGTCGAGGACATGCCGCACATGGCGGATGGCACGACCGTGGACATCGTGCTCAACCCGCTGGGCGTGCCGTCCCGGATGAACGTCGGCCAGGTGCTGGAAGTTCACCTGGGCTGGGCCGCCAAGGGCGTGGGCCAGCGCATTGCCGATCTGCTTCAGGACGAGCGCACCGCCCAGGTCAAGAGCATCCGTGCCTACCTGGAGCAGGTCTACAACACGACCGGCACCGGCGCGCGCATCAACGAGCTTTCGGACGACGAAGTCATCGAACTGGCCAACAACCTGAAGAAGGGGGTGCCGTTCGCCACGCCGGTGTTCGACGGCGCGACCGAAGAAGAAATCGGCATGATGCTCGAGCTGGCCTATCCGGACGAAGTCGCCAAGCGCATGCAGCTGACGCCTTCGCGCGCCCAGGCATGGCTGTTCGACGGCCGCACCGGCGAGAAATTCGAGCGCCCGGTCACCATCGGCTACATGCACTACCTGAAGCTGCACCACTTGGTCGACGACAAGATGCACGCCCGTTCGACCGGCCCGTACTCGTTGGTGACCCAGCAGCCGCTGGGCGGCAAGGCGCAGTTCGGTGGCCAGCGCTTCGGTGAAATGGAAGTGTGGGCGCTGGAGGCCTATGGCGCTTCTTACACCCTGCAAGAAATGCTGACGGTGAAGTCCGATGACATCACCGGCCGCACCAAGGTTTACGAAAACATCGTCAAGGGCGATCACGTCATCGACGCCGGCATGCCGGAATCGTTCAACGTGCTGGTCAAGGAAATCCGCTCGCTGGCCCTGGACATGGATTTGGAGCGTAACTAATGAAAGCGCTACTCGATCTCTTCAAGCAAGTCTCGCAAGACGAGCAATTCGATGCCATCAAGATCGGCATCGCCTCGCCGGAGAAGATCCGTTCGTGGTCCTACGGCGAAGTCCGCAAGCCCGAGACGATCAACTACCGCACGTTCAAGCCTGAGCGCGACGGCCTGTTCTGCGCCAAGATCTTTGGCCCGATCAAGGACTACGAGTGCTTGTGCGGCAAATACAAGCGCCTGAAGCACCGCGGCGTGATCTGCGAAAAGTGCGGCGTCGAAGTCACCGTCGCCAAGGTTCGCCGCGAACGCATGGGCCATATCGAGCTGGCCAGCCCGGTTGCGCACATCTGGTTCCTCAAGAGCCTGCCGTCGCGCCTGGGCATGGTGCTCGACATGACGCTGCGCGACATCGAGCGCGTGCTCTACTTCGAAGCCTGGTGCGTGATCGAGCCCGGCATGACGCCGCTCAAGCGCGGCCAGATCATGTCGGACGACGATTTCCTGGCCAAGACCGAGGAATACGGCGACGACTTCCGTGCCCTGATGGGCGCGGAGGCCGTGCGTGAGCTGCTGCGCACCATCGACATCGACCGCGAAGTCGAAACGCTGCGCGGCGAACTCAAGGCCACCAGCTCCGAAGCCAAGATCAAGAAGATCTCCAAGCGCCTGAAAGTGCTGGAAGGCTTCCAGAAGTCGGGCATCAAGCCCGACTGGATGGTCATGGAAGTGCTGCCCGTGCTGCCGCCGGACCTGCGTCCGCTGGTGCCGCTGGACGGCGGCCGCTTCGCGACCTCCGACCTGAACGATCTCTATCGCCGCGTCATCAACCGCAACAACCGCCTCAAGCGCCTGCTCGAACTGAAGGCGCCCGAGATCATCCTGCGCAACGAAAAGCGCATGCTGCAGGAAGCCGTCGACTCCTTGCTGGACAACGGCCGTCGCGGCAAGGCCATGACCGGCGCCAACAAGCGCCAGCTCAAGTCCCTGGCCGACATGATCAAGGGCAAGAGCGGCCGTTTCCGCCAGAACCTGCTGGGCAAGCGCGTGGACTACTCGGGCCGTTCGGTCATCGTGGTGGGTCCGCAGCTCAAGCTGCACCAGTGCGGCCTGCCCAAGCTGATGGCGCTGGAGCTCTTCAAGCCTTTCATCTTCAATCGTCTGGAGATGATGGGCCTGGCCACGACCATCAAGGCGGCCAAGAAGCTGGTCGAGAGCCAGGAACCGGTGGTGTGGGACATCCTCGAAGAGGTGATCCGCGAGCACCCGGTCATGCTCAACCGCGCGCCGACGCTGCACCGTCTGGGCATCCAGGCTTTCGAGCCGGTCCTGATCGAAGGCAAGGCCATCCAGCTGCATCCGCTGGTTTGCGCGGCGTTCAACGCCGACTTCGACGGTGACCAGATGGCCGTGCACGTGCCGCTCTCGCTGGAAGCCCAGCTGGAGGCGCGCACGCTGATGCTGGCGTCGAACAACGTGCTGTTCCCGGCCAACGGCGAGCCGTCCATCGTGCCGTCCCAGGATATCGTGCTGGGTCTGTACTACACGACCCGCGAGCGCATCAACGGCCGCGGCGAAGGCATCTTCTTCGCCGACGTGGCCGAGGTCCAGCGCGCCTACGACAACGGCGAAGTCGAGCTGCAGACCCGCATCACCGTGCGCCTGAAGGAGCACGAGCGTGATGAACAGGGCGAATGGCAACCGGTCATCCGCCGTCACGAGACGACGGTCGGCCGTGCCCTGCTGTCCGAAATCCTGCCGCGCGGCCTGCCGTTCACGGTCCTGAACAAGGCCCTGAAGAAGAAAGAAATCTCGCGCCTGATCAACCAGTCGTTCCGCCGTTGCGGCCTGCGCGACACGGTGATCTTCGCCGATAAGCTGATGCAGTCCGGTTTCCGCCTGGCGACCCGCGGTGGTATTTCCATCGCCATGGAAGACATGCTGATTCCCAAGGCCAAGGAAGTCATCCTGGCCGAAGCCAGCCGCGAAGTGAAGGAAATCGACAAGCAGTACTCGTCGGGTCTGGTCACCTCGCAAGAGCGCTACAACAACGTTGTGGATATCTGGGGCAAGGCGGGCGACAAGGTCGGCAAGGCGATGATGGAACAACTGGCCACCGAGCCGGTCGTGAACCGCCATGGCGAAGAAGTGCGCCAGGAATCGTTCAACTCCATCTACATGATGGCTGACTCGGGCGCCCGGGGCTCGGCTGCCCAGATCCGCCAGCTGGCCGGTATGCGCGGCCTGATGGCCAAGCCGGACGGCTCCATCATCGAAACGCCCATCACCGCCAACTTCCGCGAAGGCCTGAACGTACTGCAGTACTTCATCTCGACGCACGGCGCGCGTAAGGGTCTGGCCGATACGGCACTGAAGACCGCGAACTCGGGCTACCTGACCCGCCGTCTGGTCGACGTGACGCAGGACCTGGTCATCACCGAAGTGGATTGCGGCACCTCGCACGGCTACTCGATGAAGGCCCTGGTCGAAGGCGGCGAAGTCATCGAACCGCTGCGCGACCGCATCCTGGGCCGCGTGGCCGCCATCGACATCGTCAACCCGGATACCCAGGAAACCGCGATCACCGCCGGCACGCTGCTGGACGAGGATCTGGTCGACCTGATCGATCGCCTGGGCGTGGACGAGGTCAAGGTCCGCACGCCGCTGACCTGCGAAACCCGCCATGGCCTGTGCGCGCACTGCTATGGCCGTGACCTGGGCCGTGGTTCGCACGTCAACGTGGGCGAAGCTGTCGGCGTCATCGCCGCCCAGTCCATCGGTGAACCGGGCACGCAGCTTACGATGCGTACCTTCCACATCGGTGGCGCGGCTTCGCGTTCGGCCCTGGCCAGCGCCGTGGAAACCAAGTCCAACGGCACCGTCGGCTTTGCCAGCACGATGCGCTACGTGACCAACGCCAAGGGCGAGCGCGTGGCGATCTCGCGTTCCGGCGAACTGGCGATCTACGACGACAACGGCCGCGAGCGCGAACGCCACAAGATCCCGTACGGCGCGACCGTGCTGGTGGGCGACGGCGAAGCCGTCAAGGCCGGCACGCGCCTGGCGACCTGGGATCCGCTGACCCGTCCGATCGTGTCCGAATACGGCGGCGCCGTGCGCTTCGAGAACATCGAAGAGGGCGTGACCGTGGCCAAGCAGGTCGACGAAGTCACGGGCCTGTCCACGCTGGTCGTCATCACGCCCAAGACGCGCGGCGGCAAGACCGTCATGCGTCCGCAGATCAAGCTGGTCAACGAAAACGGCGAAGACGTGCGCATCGCGGGCACCGACCATGCGGTGAACATCTCCTTCCCGGTCGGCGCGCTGATCACGGTGCGCGATGGCCAGCAGGTGGCGGTCGGCGAGGTGCTGGCGCGTATTCCGCAAGAATCGCAAAAGACCCGCGACATCACCGGCGGTCTGCCGCGCGTGGCCGAACTGTTCGAAGCCCGTTCGCCCAAGGATGCCGGCATGCTGGCAGAAGTCACCGGCACGGTTTCGTTCGGCAAGGACACCAAGGGCAAGCAGCGCCTGGTCATCACCGACCTGGAAGGTGTGAGCCACGAGTTCCTGATCCCGAAGGAAAAGCAGGTCCTGGTGCACGACGGCCAAGTGGTCAACAAGGGCGAAATGATCGTCGACGGTCCGGCCGACCCGCACGACATCCTGCGTCTGCAGGGTATCGAAAAGCTGGCGACCTACATCGTCGACGAGGTCCAGGACGTCTACCGTCTGCAGGGCGTGAAGATCAACGACAAGCACATCGAAGTGATTGTTCGTCAGATGCTGCGCCGTGTGAACATCACCGATCCGGGCGATACGTCCTTCATCCCGGGCGAACAGGTCGAACGTTCCGAACTGCTCAACGAGAACGATCGCGTGATGGCCGAAGAGAAGCGCCCGGCCCATTACGACAACGTTCTGCTGGGCATCACGAAGGCCTCGCTGTCCACGGACTCCTTCATCTCCGCGGCTTCCTTCCAGGAAACCACCCGCGTGCTGACCGAAGCGGCCATCATGGGCAAGCGCGACGACCTGCGTGGCCTGAAGGAAAACGTCATCGTGGGCCGCCTGATCCCGGCCGGCACCGGCCTGGCCTACCACCTTGCCCGCAAGGACAAGGAGGCCCTGGAAGCTGCCGAGCGCGAAGCCGCCCGCCAGCAGGCCAACCCCTTCGAAGACGTGCCGGTATCGGCCGGCATCGATTCGGATGGTCCGCTGTCGTCCGATGGCGAGACGCCGGCCGAATAAGCCGACGTCGCGGCCCCGGCCGCAAACGGGAAACTGCCGGCCATGTGCCGGCAGTTTTCTTTTGTGGTCCGCGATCCATAGAAAAAGCCAGCCCTAGGGGCTGGCTTTTTTGCTTGCCTGCCGAATGCGGGGTCAGCGCGCCTGTTTGGCGCGTTTATAGGCCGGCCCCCAAACGGGATGGCCGATTTCTGCGGGCGTCAATTCAAAGCTGGGGTCGATAGCGAGGATGCGTGCAAAAGCATCCTGGCACAGCTGGGGATAATTGCTCACGCAATAACTGAAGGCCTGCAGCTTGAGGGCTGGTATCTTCACGCTGGCCGGGGCGGTGGCCAGGTCGTCCGACTTGGCGACATAGCGGATCACCTCGCCATAGCGACCGGCCTGGTAATTGGCTTGCACCATTTCCAGTGCCTGTTGCGCGGCAGGGGTGGGCGGCAGCTCGGCGGCGGTTCTGGGCCCGGTGCAGGCGGCAAGGCCGCAAGACAGCACGAGCATGCCAAGCGGAAACAGTTGGATGTTTATACGTTTCAACTGGAATCTCGATCAGGGGACGAGGTAGTTTATGCTTGGCGTCGAACTCCTGCAAAGGAGTCCCGATCTGGGTGGCATAATACCCAATTGTCGACAATCTAGTGTGTGATTTCCGTGCGGAAATCTTTCAGGACAAGTCGTGGCCGCGGGCATTTTCCGCCGCGCATATTTGATTGAAATGTCTTTACCAGCCGGTCCATCAATGTCGCGCAGTCCGTTTGCCGGCGCTGCCCCGTTGGCCCACAGGCCATTGAACGCCATTGCCGCCACGGCAGGCGGAGGTGTTCCCGAAGCCCGCATCAAGCGGCTGCTGGGCGAATTGTTCGCGCCCCTGCAGGCCTTGCACGACAGAGGCCGTATCTGCGGCGATATCACGACGGCCTCGGTCGGCCTGGACGAGAACGGCAGGGCCCACTTGATGGCGGTCGACACCCAGCCGCGCCAAAGCGAGGGCGCGGCGCCGACGACGGCCGCGGGCTTTGCACCTTATGAGTTCTACCTGCAGTCGGCCCAATGGCCGCGCGGCCCCTGGAGCGACATCTATAGCCTGAGCGCGGTGGCGCATTCCCTGATTACCGGGGACCTGCCGCCGCCGGCCATGGAGCGCATCGAGCACGACGGCTACCAGCCCCTGGCCCAGCGCGGCCTCAAGCGCTATGACGCCGACTTCCTGCGGGCCATCGATGCCGGTTTGGCCCTGCGTCCGCTGGACAGGCCGCAATCGGTAGCCGATTTTGCCGACAGCCTGGCGTTCGCGCCGGCGGTGGATAACACCGAGCTGGCCACCATTCCGCCCATCGAACTGCGCGCCGCCTTGCCACGCACGGACTATGTGCCGGTGCACCCGGCGACCTCGTACACGCGCCGCATCGTGCTGGCCGGGGTGCTGCTGCTGGCCGCGGCCGGTGTGGGTCTTTACTGGTGGGAACGTCTTTCCAGCACCGCATCGCCGGTGATCGCCGGGTCCCAGCTGGTGCCTATCGTACAGGCTCCCGCGCCCCGGCAGCCGCCCGTCGAGGCGGCCGAGCCTCCCGCGGCGCCGGCAGCCGCGCCACAAGCCCCCGCCGCGCCCGCCGAACCGAGCGCACCGGCGGCCAGCGAGCCGGCCACCGCCTCGCCCGGCGAACTGCTGCAGGCGCCCAGCGCCGCGGTGGCCCGTGTCGCCGTGGCCGTCCATATCCAGCCCTGGGGCGAGGTCTGGGTCAATGGCGTGAACCGCGGCATCTCGCCGCCGCTGCGCGAACTCAAGCTGGCGCCCGGCAAATACAGCGTGGTGGTGCGCAATGCGGATCTGCCGCCTTATCGGACGACGCTGGAGGTCAAGGCCGGCCGTCCAGCCGGGATCCGCCATACCTTCCCCTGAGACGCTTCAGGCCGGCTGGCTGGGCAGGCGCAGCAGGAAGGTCGAGCCCTGACCCGGCGTGCTGCGCACTTCGGCCCGGCCGTGGTGCCGCTCGGCCACGGCGCGTACAAAAGCCAATCCCAGACCGGCGCCGCCAGCATCGGCCTGCACCGCCGACCCCACGCGGGTAAAAGGCTGGAAGACCTGTTCCAGCTGGTCGGCCGCGATGCCCGGCCCCTGGTCGGCAATACTCACCACCCACTGCGCCGCGTCGCGCCGGATGTCGCAGCGGATCTGGCTGTCCTTGGGGCTGTACTTGATGGCGTTGTCCAGAAGATTGGACAGTGCGCGCCGCAACAGGGTCTGGTCGCCCATCACGAAGGCCGGCACCAGTGGCTCCTGCAGCGCGATGGCGATGCCGCGTGCCTGGGAAGGGGCCCAGAAATCATCGCAGACTTCGCGCAACAGGTCGGCCAGGTCCAGCGGCACCGGGTGGATCTTCATGGACTCGGCGCGGGTCAGCTGCACGAAGCCGTCGACCAGGTGCAGCGTGCGCCGCGACAGCTGTGCGATGCGCTGCAGGGTCTGGGCCTGATCCTGGCTGGCCGGATCATTCTCGTGCATGGCCACCAAGGCCAGGATGGAGTTCTGCGGCGCGCGCATGTCATGCGAAATAAAGCGCAGCGTCTCTTCGCGCTGGCGTTCGGCATGCCGGATGTCGCTGATATCGCTCAGCGTCAAGATGGTGCCGACGAATTCGCCTTCGCCTGAATGGATGGGGGCGCACTTGAAGATCACGTCTCGCCCGCCGTGCACGCGCGTCTCGACATCGGCGCTCCAGCCCGAGCGTGGCGGCTTGGAAGCGGCCTCCTGCATGAAGGCGGCGATGCGTTCGCGCGTGCTATCCGAGGGCAGCAGGGGCGTCAGGATTTCGCCGAGCTGTTGTCCGGCATGCGGCGCGCGCCGCTTGAGCCGCCGGAAGAATTGCGCGGCGGCGCGATTGCGGAATTGCAGGCGTCCCTCCTGGTCGAAGACCAGCGTGGCATCGGGCAGGCCGTTCAGGCCATCCGTCAGGAACTGGCGCAGATTGCGTACCAGGGCCAGCGCCCGGCGGAACTGTCCCAGCCTGTCCTCGACCGAGCGGTGACCCAGCAGCAGCGAGGCCGGGCGTCGGTCCAGCACCGGCGCATAGTCCCTGCGCAGCCGCTTGAGTTCGTCGTCCATATAGCGCAGCACCGCTTCCTGGCTGCGCCAGCTCCAGATCGGATAGCAAAGCGCCAGGCTAAAGAGCGCGGCCGAGGGGGGGAACCATATCTGTCCGTAGCGCAGCATCAGCGCGGCGCCCGGCAGGATGAGCACCAGCAGCATGCCATTGAGGGCCAGCGACAGCTTGGGCGAACCGTGGCGCATCACCAGGCATAGCAGCAGCACGGGCAGCGCGGTGGCGAGCGCGTTCTCCCAGGACGCGGCGGTGCGCAAGGAGCGATCCTCGTTGGCGGCCTGCAGAAGATTGGCCAATATCTCCATGCCCGCCATGCCGTTGGCGCGGTGCGATACCGGCGTGGGGAAAGTGTCGGTCAAACCGGTTGCCCAGGAACCGACGATGACATATTTGCCTCGGAACCGGCTGGGCGGCACGCGGCCTTCGAGGACATCCAGATAGGGCACCATGGCGTAGTGGCCCGGTGGTCCGGCAAAGGGGATCAGGGCCTCGCTGTCATTCCTGATGTTGGCGGCGAAGCGGCGGGCCTGGTCGGCCTGGCCGCCCGCGCGCAGCAAGGCAAGCGAGAAATGAGTCCAGCGGTGGCCGTCGACGGTGCGCTGCCAGGCCGTGTGGCGGACCACACCGTCCGCATCGACCGGGATGTTGATAAAGCCCATGTCGGCGGCCGCCTGGGCCAGCATGGGGATAGGCGGCTGGTAGCCTGCGGGCGCGTCCAACTTGTCCAGGACAATGGGCAAGACCACTTTGCCGTGGGCACGCATCGCGCGCGCCAGGGTCGAATCGGCGGCCGGGTCGGTCTGGTCGGCTTCTGAGAAAATCAGGTCCAGCCCAACTGCGCGCGCCTCGTGCAGTTTGTCGATCAGGGCGGCATGGACCTGGCGTTTCCAAGGCCAGCGGCCCAGCATGGCGATGCTGTTGTCGTCGATGGTGACCAGCACGATGTCGGCCTGGGCAGGCCGGCCGATCAGTGACAGGGCGCGGTCATACAGCGTCTGGTCGGCGCGGCCCAAGCCCGTGAAGGCGCCCAGCAGGGCGGCCAGCAAGGTCAGCAGTGCCGTGAGGATGAAGCCCGAGCGGGGTGTGAGCGCGCGTCGATCCGCTGGCATTGCCTGGCCCGTCAATAGTCTTGCAAGGTGATCAGACCTCCGCTGCCGCTGGCCACGGCCTGGCCGTCACTGCTCAATAGTGCCAGGGCGCCTTCAAACGGCTGTCTTGCCTCGTAGCCCGCCAGGCCGGTCTGGTCCACGGCGCTGACGTTCACATAGTAGGTGCCGGGGCCCGGGGCCGTAAAGCGGATGTCCGGCGCGGTGAAACGCTGGGCCGAGACCACGTGCATGCCTTGGGCGTCGCGCGATACCCGCACGTCGTAGGCCTGCGCGCCGGGCACGGGCGACAGACTGCTGGTCCAGCTGCCGCCGTTGCGTTGCGGCGTTCCCAGCAGGGGGGCGGCCAGCAAGGGCTGCACGCCGAGCAGGCTGCCGTCGCCCCCGACGCGGGCGCCCTGGCCCTGGCCCACCGTGACCACCTGCGCCGGCGCCTGGCCGCGCGCATGGGCCTGCACCCGCACATTGCCTTCCAGCACAGCCTGGCTGGCGCCGTCGCGGCGGGCTTCGACGCGGAATCGCGTGCCGCGCACCCCTGTGACGGCCACGGGGGCGCGGATCTCGAAGCGCCCCACGCCCGAGCCTTCCGGCGCGACCCGCGACTCCATCGAGCCTTCCTCGACCGACACCACGGTATCTGTGATCGGCACGCGCTCGAAGCGCCGCAGGCGCTGCAGTTGTACGGTGCTGTTGGGTGGCAGGGTGATCTCGCTGTCGTCCGAAAGGCGCACGGTGACGAAGCCGCCCGCGCCGGTCGACAGCACGCCGCCCTCGGGCAGCGGGCTGCCCGGGCTGGCCTGCTGTCCATTGATGCTGGCGCTTCCCGCCACGTTGACGATCTGGGCCGTGCCCGGCACCTCGGGAATCATCGCAAGAGGAATGCGCAGTTCCATCGCGACCGGCAGGGCCAGGGTGTCGGCGACCTTGTTCAGTTGCTGCAGCGCTGGCCAGTTGCTTTCCTTGCCGGTATACGTCGTGGCCAGGCCGATCAGGGTATCGCCAGGACGCACCCGATGAATGAAGTCTTCGTTCAATGTGCCTGCAGGCTGAGCCTGGGCCGTGCCGGCGGCCAGGGCAATGCTCAGCGCCAGGGACGCATGCCGGATACTCCGGTTCATAGCGACGCTCCTGTGTGAAGATGCGCGCGCGGTTGCTTTCCGCGCTTGATCATTAATTGGACGGTTCGGTCACCGTTTCCAGGCGATAGCCCAGCGCGTAGGAGGAGGTCAGGCGCAGGCCGTTCTGGGGGCGCAGCTGCAGTTTCTGGCGCACATTGGACAAATGGGTGTCCAGCGTGCGCGAGGTCGGCGGAATTTCCCGGTTCCACACGGTCTCCGCCAGCAGGTCGCGCGACAGCAGGCGGCCGATATTGCGCAGGAACAGCAGTGCCAGTTCATATTCTTTGGGCGCCAGCGTGACGGACTCGCCATGCAGCTCGATGACCCGGCGCGCCGGATCGACGTGGTAAGGGCCCACGTCAAAGGGCGGACTGTCCTGCGCGGCGGGCTGCGCGCGGCGCAACAAGGCGGAAACACGGGCCAGCAGCTCGGCCGGGCGCAGCGGTTTGACGATGTAGTCGTCGGCGCCGGCCTGCAGTCCTTGCACCAGGTCTTCTTCCTGGTTGCGGCTGGTCAGGAAAATAATGGGCAGGCCCATGCCGTAGCGCGAACGCAAATATCGCACGACCTCGTCGCCGTCCATGTCGGGCAGTTGCCAATCGACAAGGATCAGGTCAAAGGTTTCATTGCGCAGCGCCGCCAATAAATCCTGGCTCTGCTGAAAGCTGCGGCACTCATGGCCGGCATGCTGCAACAATTGCTGTATTTGCCGGGCCTGGTCCAGGTCATCTTCTAATGAGGCGATTCTCATGGGCCGTGTTTCTGAAGGGTTGGGGCCAGTGATTTACCGGCCTGAGAAAACCGTCGCGCAGCGACTCCTCTTACCCCTTCATCATAACCGCTGTCATATCTTGTCCAGTTTTCCGAAAAGAGCGATGAAATAACACTGTTAATCATTGCAAAATTGACGAAGTTTGACTCGCGGGCGGGCGCAATAGAGCGTCACACTATCTCCAATCGCATCAAGGTCTGCTGTTCCGCATACCCGGGGTGCGTAACCACCTAACGGTGAGATAGGGCCTGGTCATGAAGCAATTGAGCACTTTAATCATGGTGCCGGATTCAGCCAGCCGCGCTCGGACCATTTCGGTGCTGCTGCAAGCTGGCATCTCCACAAAGGGTTGTTCCACGCCGCTGGAACTCTTCGGCATGCTTAATGAAGAGCACTACGACATCGTCGTGCTCGATGTGAGCGTATTGGGCGAACTGGGTTTCGCCCTGATCGCGCGTTTGCGCGGCTCCTCGGAGCTGGGTGTCATCGTCAAGGGCGAGGACATGCCGGTCGAGACGCGGCTGCGCTGCCTGCAAAGCGGCGCCGACGCCGCGCTGGCCGAACCGGTCGACGACCGGGAGTTGGCCTGCGTGCTCCTGGCGCTGGCGCGCCGCCTGCCGGTCTGGCAGGACGAGCCTGCCGGGGACCTGGGCATGGAGTTGATGCCCTCCGGCAAATGGGAACTGCGCGACCAGGACTGGACCCTGGCCGCGCCCACGGGCGCCACGCTGTCGCTTTCGTCCAACGAAAGATTGATCGTGCGCGCGCTGCTGCAGGCCGAGGGCCGCGCCGTCAGCCGCGGCGCGCTGGCCGACGAACTCAGCGCCGATGGGGCAAATGCCCGCATGACGGGTGCGCGCAGCATCGATGTCGTCATCAGCCGCCTGCGCCGCAAGGCCGAACTGGCCGGCCTCATCCTGCCCATCCGCACCGTTTACGGCAGCGGCTACCTGTTCGCCCACGCCTAGGATGCGGCCCCGATAAACCGGGTCGCCGCCTGCGCGCATTTTTTGCGCACGGCCTTTGACAGCGGTGGATAACTAAGTTAAGCTAAAGGGCTTACTGCTTTATGCGCGCGCAAAGTACAGGTGCTGCGGATTGAGCAAGACTGCCGGATGCGTCACGAGTTCAGGCAGTTTTGTCCGCACCCACCCGCACCAGGGGCCCGCCTTGCCATCTTCCGGTGGCTTCGGCGCAGCGATGCCTGTGTGGGTAATAGCAGTGAAACAGGCATCTCTCACACTCTGCGCGCTTGTCTGCAAGACCCGCTCTTTTACGTCACCCACGTCAGAGGCGGTTTTGCGCAAACTGCCTCCGCCAGGCGTCTTAGCATCAGGCGTCCGGAGGACATAGTACGTAAGTACTTACCAGTGGTACGTAAAAGGGATTTCAAAGGTCATGCCTACCATTAGCCAACTCGTGCGCAAGCCGCGCGAAGTCAGCATCATCAAGAGCAAGAGCCCCGCGCTGGAGAATTGCCCCCAGCGCCGTGGCGTTTGCACCCGTGTCTACACCACCACCCCCAAGAAGCCGAACTCCGCTCTGCGTAAGGTTGCCAAGGTGCGTCTGACCAACGGTTACGAAGTCATTTCGTACATCGGCGGCGAAGGCCACAACCTGCAAGAGCACTCGGTCGTCCTGGTGCGTGGCGGTCGTGTGAAGGACTTGCCCGGTGTGCGTTATCACATCGTGCGCGGCTCCCTCGACCTGCAAGGCGTCAAGGACCGTAAGCAAGCCCGCTCGAAGTACGGTGCCAAGCGCCCGAAGAAGGCCTAAGCCTTCGACGCAGTACCCCGGTTGCGGGATGTCCCGTAGCCCGGAAAGTGTGCAGCTGCGCCAGTGAATGCTGGAATAGTGTGCAGCACGTAAGGGGTCATTCTGGATGGATGACCATGGCCGTGCGAAAGCGCGGTTCAACTGAACAGACACAAGGAAGCAAAAATGCCCCGTCGTCGCGAAGTACCCAAGCGCGAGATCCTGCCCGATCCCAAGTTCGGCAGCGTCGAGCTCGCCAAGTTCATGAACGTTGTGATGCTGGACGGCAAGAAGGCCGTCGCCGAGCGTATCGTCTACGGTGCCCTGGCCCAAGTCCAGGCCAAGACCGGCAAAGAGCCGATCGAAGTGTTCACGCTGGCCATCAACAACATCAAGCCGATCGTCGAAGTCAAGAGCCGCCGCGTTGGCGGTGCCAACTACCAAGTGCCGGTTGAAGTGCGCCCCGTGCGCCGCCTGGCCCTGGCTATGCGTTGGCTCCGTGAAGCCGCCAAGAAGCGTGGCGAAAAGTCGATGGATCTGCGTCTGGCTGGCGAACTGATCGACGCCTCCGAAGGTCGTGGCGCCGCAATGAAGAAGCGCGAAGACACGCACAAGATGGCCGAAGCCAACAAGGCCTTCAGCCATTTCCGCTGGTAATTTAAGGATTAACCCACCATGGCCCGCAAAACCCCGATCGAGCGCTATCGCAACATTGGTATCTCTGCGCACATCGATGCAGGGAAGACCACCACGACCGAACGCATCCTGTTCTACACCGGCGTCAATCACAAGATTGGCGAAGTGCATGATGGCGCCGCCACCATGGACTGGATGGAACAAGAGCAAGAGCGTGGCATCACCATTACGTCGGCGGCCACGACGGCGTTTTGGCGCGGCATGGCCGGCAACTATCCCGAACACCGCATCAACATCATCGACACCCCGGGACACGTGGACTTCACCATCGAGGTGGAGCGTTCCATGCGCGTCCTGGACGGTGCCTGCATGGTGTATTGCGCCGTGGGCGGCGTGCAGCCCCAGTCGGAAACCGTTTGGCGCCAAGCCAACAAGTACGGCGTGCCGCGTCTGGCCTTCGTGAACAAGATGGACCGTACCGGCGCCAACTTCTTCAAGGTCTACGAACAGCTGCGCACCCGTCTGCGCGCCAACCCCGTGCCCATCGTGATCCCCATCGGCGCCGAAGATTCGTTCACCGGCGTGATCGATCTGGTCAAGATGAAGTCCATCATTTGGGACGAAGCCAGCCAAGGCACCAAGTTCGACTACGCCGACATCCCGGCCGAACTGCAAGCCGCCGCTGATGAATGGCGCGAAAAGCTGGTCGAAGCCGCCGCCGAATCGTCCGAGGAACTGATGAACAAGTACCTCGAAACCGGTTCGCTGGAAGAAGCCGAGATCAACGCGGCCATCCGTCAACGCACCATCGCCGGCGAAATCCAGCCGATGCTGTGCGGCACCGCCTTCAAGAACAAGGGCGTGCAGCGCATGCTCGACGCGGTGATCGACTACCTGCCCTCGCCGGTCGACATTCCGCCGGTCGAAGGCACCGATGATGACGGCAACGAGGTCAAGCGCAATGCCAACGACGCGGAGAAGTTCTCGGCGCTGGCGTTCAAGCTGATGAGCGATCCCTTCGTCGGCCAGCTGACCTTCGTGCGCGTCTACTCGGGCGTCCTGAAGTCGGGCGACACGGTCTACAACCCCATCAAGGGCAAGAAAGAGCGTATCGGCCGCATTCTGCAGATGCACGCGAACAACCGCGAAGAAATCAAGGAAGTTCTCGCCGGCGACATCGCCGCCGTGGTGGGTCTGAAGGACGTGACCACCGGCGAAACGCTGTGCGACGTCGATTCCCATGTCACGCTGGAACGCATGGAGTTCCCCGAGCCCGTGATTTCGCAGGCCGTCGAACCCAAGTCGAAGGCTGACCAGGAAAAGATGGGCCTGGCCCTGTCGCGCCTGGCCCAGGAAGATCCGTCGTTCCGCGTGCGCAGCGACGAAGAATCCGGCCAGACCATCATCTCGGGCATGGGCGAGCTGCACCTGGAAATCCTGGTCGATCGCATGAAGCGCGAATTCGGCGTGGAAGCCAACGTCGGCAAGCCCCAGGTGGCCTACCGCGAAACCATCCGCAAGGTCTGCGAAGAAGTCGAAGGCAAGTTCGTCAAGCAGTCGGGCGGTCGTGGCCAGTACGGTCACGTGGTGCTCAAGGTCGAACCGCTGGAGCCCGGCGGCGGCTACGAGTTCGTCGACGCCATCAAGGGCGGTGTGGTTCCTCGCGAATTCATCCCCGCCGTGGACAAGGGCATCCAGGAAACCCTGCCTGCAGGTATCCTGGCCGGCTACCCGGTCGTGGACGTGAAGGTCACGCTGTTCTTCGGTTCGTACCACGACGTGGACTCGAACGAAAATGCGTTCAAGATGGCCGGCTCGATGGCCTTCAAGGAAGGTATGCGCAAGGCCAGCCCGGTCCTGCTCGAACCGATGATGGCTGTTGAAGTCGAAACGCCGGAAGACTACGCTGGCAGCGTGATGGGCGATCTGTCCTCGCGTCGCGGCATGGTCCAGGGCATGGACGACATGGTCGGCGGCGGCAAGATCATCAAGGCCGAGGTTCCCCTGGCCGAGATGTTCGGTTACGCCACCAACCTGCGTTCGCTGACGCAAGGTCGTGCCACGTACACGATGGAATTCAAGCATTACTCCGAGGCTCCCAAGAACGTCGCTGACGAAGTCATCGCCGCTCGGGCCAAGTAAATAACCGTCGCCGCGACCCCATGATCCGGGGCGCGGCAAATATCCAAGTTTCCTTGAAAGTTAAAGGATATAGATC
>NZ_LRUJ01000051.1 GCF_001548475.1 Bordetella hinzii LMG 13501 | reverse complement strand
GGTTCGCTGCAGGAGCAGGCCCGTCAATTGGCCGAGGCCGTGGCGGTGTTCAAGATCAATGCGGGCGAAGTCATCGATGTGCCGGCTGCGCAGCTGGCCGGCCGGGCGCGGGCGCGGGCGGGCCAGGACGCTTTGGCGCTGGAGCACTGAGGCTGGCGTGAGCACCGTTATGGCCAACGCCCCGTTCTCGGCGGAGCGTCAATTCGATTTCCGCGACGCGGACTTTACGCGGGTGCGCAGCATGATCTACGCGCGCGCCGGTATTTCGCTGGGCACGCACAAGCGCGAGATGGTCTACAGCCGCCTGGCGCGGCGCCTGCGCGCCCTCGGCGTGACGGACTTCACGTCCTACCTGGATACCCTGCAAGAGGATACGGGCGCGCCGGAATGGGAAGAGTTCGTCAATGCCTTGACGACCAACCTGACCGCCTTCTTCCGCGAGTCGCATCATTTCCCGGTCCTGGCGGAGTTCGCCCGCGGCCGAGGCGGGCCGCTGTCGATCTGGTGCTGCGCGGCCTCGACCGGCGAAGAACCGTATTCCATCGCCATGACCCTGGCCGAGAGCGGTCGCGGCAGCGGCAGCCGGGTCTATTCCACCGATATCGACACCCATTGCCTGACGCGCGCGCGCGCCGGCGTCTATGCCTGGGAGCGCGTGGCCAAGCTGGGCGATGCGCGCCTGCGGCGGTTTTTCCTGCGCGGCAAGGGCGCCAACGAAGGACAGGTCAAGGTGCGGCCCGAGCTGGCCGAGATGGTGGTCTTCGAGACCCTCAACCTGCTGGCCCCGTCCTGGCCCATCCAGGAGAAGTTCGACGCCATTTTCTGCCGCAATGTCATGATTTACTTCGACAAACCGACGCAGGCCAAGATCCTGCGCCGCTTTGTTCCCTTGCTCAAGCCAGGCGGCTTGCTGTTTGCCGGGCATTCCGAGAATTTCACCTATATCAGCCAGGATTTCCGTCTGCGCGGGCAGACGGTATATGAATGCGCGGCCGGTCAGTGATGAAGAAGATAAAAGTACTCTGCGTGGACGATTCGGCCCTGGTGCGCGGGCTGATGACCGAGATCATCAACAGCCATCCGGATATGGAGGTCGTGGCGACCGCGCCCGATCCCCTGGTGGCGCGCGAGCTGATCAAGCAGCACAACCCCGACGTCCTGACGCTGGACGTGGAAATGCCGCGCATGGACGGGCTGGACTTCCTCGAGAAGCTCATGCGCCTGCGGCCCATGCCGGTGGTGATGGTGTCCTCGCTGACCGAGCGCGGCGGCGAGATCACCATGCGCGCCCTGGAGCTGGGCGCCATCGATTTCGTGACCAAGCCCAAGCTGGGCATCCGCGACGGCCTGCTGGAGTATTCCGAGCTCATCGCCGAGAAAATCCGCGCCGCCTCCCGGGCCAGGCTGCGGGCGCCGGCGCCGGCCAGCGCCACGCCGCTGCGCCTGCGCAGCCCCTACACCAGCTCCGAGAAACTCGTCATCCTCGGGGCGTCGACCGGCGGCACCGAGGCCATCCGCGAAGTCCTGCAGCCCTTGCCGCCGGACAGCCCGGCCATCCTGATCACGCAGCATATGCCGGCGGGTTTCACGCGCTCCTTCGCCCAGCGCCTGGACGCCTTGTGCGCGGTCACGGTGCGCGAGGCCAGCCATGGCGAGCGCGTGCTGCCGGGCCACGTCTATCTGGCGCCGGGCGGCGAGCAGCACATGAAGCTGGGCCGCAGCGGCGCCAACTATGTCATCGAGCTGCAGGCCAGCGAGCCGGTCAATCGCCACCGTCCGTCGGTGGACGTGCTGTTCCAGTCCGCCGCGCAGGCGGCCGGGCGCAACGCCATCGGCGTGCTGCTGACCGGCATGGGCAAGGACGGCGCGGCCGGCCTGCTGGCCATGAAGCGGGCCGGCGCCCATACCCTGGCGCAGGACGAGGCCAGCTGCGTGGTCTTCGGCATGCCGCGCGAAGCCATACAGCTGGGGGCGGCCGACGAGGTGGTGCCCTTGTCGGAGATGAGTGAGCGCATTCTCATGCGCGCCGGCGACCGGGGACATCGGGTCTAGATACCGGCCGGCGCGCAGTACAACAATCCTATTGGAGTTGAAATGGTAGATAAGGGAATCAAGATTCTGGTGGTGGATGATTTCCCCACCATGCGGCGCATCATCCGCAACCTGCTCAAAGAGCTGGGGTTCGAGAACGTCGACGAGGCCGAGGATGGCGTCATCGGCCTGGAGAAGCTGCGCAACGGCGGCTTCCAGTTCGTGGTGTCGGACTGGAATATGCCCAACCTGGACGGCCTGGAAATGCTCAAGCAGATCCGCGCCGACGCCGCGCTGTCGTCGCTGCCGGTGCTGATGGTGACGGCCGAGGCCAAGAAGGAAAACATCGTCGCCGCCGCCCAGGCCGGCGCCAGCGGTTATGTGGTCAAGCCTTTCACGGCCGCGACGCTGGAAGAAAAGCTCAACAAGATCTTCGAGAAACTGGCCGGCTGAGGGGCGTCATGACAGAGAGCACGGGTTCCACGCAGGACACTGGTGATCTGATCCACCGGATCGCGTCGCTGACGCGCATGCTGCGCGACAGCATGCGCGAGCTCGGCCTGGACCAGGCCATCAAGGACGCCGCCGAGGCCATTCCGGATGCCCGCGATCGCCTGCGCTACGTGGCGCAGATGACCGAGCAGGCCGCCAATCGCGTGCTCAACGCCACCGAGGCCGCCGGTCCCGCGCAGGACGCCATGGCGCGCTCGGCCAAGGCCCTGGATGCGCGCTGGCAGCAGTGGTTCGACCAGCCCCTGGAGCTGCCCGAAGCGCGCGAGCTCGTCAAGGATACGCGCGCCTTCCTGGCCGATGTGCCCGAGCGCACGCAGTTCACCCAGGCCAAGCTGATGGAAATCGTCATGGCGCAGGACTTCCAGGACCTGACCGGCCAGGTCATCATGCGCATGATGGATGTGGTCGGCGCCATCGAGCGCGAGCTGCTGCAGGTGCTGCTGGACAACGTGCCCCAGGAGCGCCGCGAGGAGGCGCAAAGCCTGCTTAACGGTCCCCAGGTCAATCCCGAGGGCCGCACCGACGTGGTCACCAGCCAGGACCAGGTCGACGACCTGCTGGCCAGCCTGGGCTTCTGACCACGGCGCCCAGGCGCCGCCGCGAGCCGTATTTTCCCTAGCCGCGCCGCCGGCCCGAACCCCGCGGTTCTGGGCTAGACTGGAGCCCATAACAAAAGGGGCCCGCAGCAGAGGGACGGCGCTTGGCGCCGCGGCGACGGATGCAGGGGCGCTGCCCATGGAGAACGTCCGCGCTTGACGGGAGACTTTCATGGGTAGTCGCACAGTCCGTATCGGCGGGCTCTGGCGCTTGCTGCGCCGCCTGAACCGGGGGCAATCCACGTTGGCCGAGCGGGCCTGGTCCATCAGTCCCGCGGCCTGGCCGTTCTACCGCTTCGTGGCCCAGATCCGCGCCCGCATCATCACGGTGCGCCAGTCCAGCATCGAAATCGCCCTGAACACGGCGCGCACGCAATACCAGGCCGGGCAGTGCGCCCAGCTCACGCGCGAGCAGGCTTCGGCCGCCGAGGCGCTGGCGGCCAGCGGCCGGCAGATCGCCGCGCTGTCGGCCACCACTTCCGAGCATGCCCGCGAGATCGAGTCGGTCTCGGCGCACAACCTCGAGGCGGCCCGTCGCGCCCTGGACGAGCTGCGCGAGGTGGGCTCGCGGATTGCGCGCATGAACGCCCAGATGGCGGAATTCGGCCAGGTGGTCGAGCAGCTGACCGGGCGGGCGCGTTCGGTGAGCGACATCAGCCGGCAGATCAAGGGCATCGCCATGCAGACCCAGCTGCTGGCGCTGAACGCGGGCGTGGAGGCGGCGCGCGCCGGCGAGGCCGGCCGGGGGTTTGCCGTGGTGGCCAGCGAAGTCGGCCGCCTGGCCGAGCGCGTCAACGCCGCCACCAGTGAAATCTCCACCCACGGCTCCGAGATGCTGGCCTTGGCCGAGGCCACGGGCCAGCGCACCACGGCGCTGCGCGGCGACGCCCATGCCTCGGGTGAGGTGCTGGGCCGCACCCAGGACGATTTCACCCGTTTCGTGCAGGATTTCGACGGCATGAACCACCAGGTCGGCGAGGTGGTGCGCGCCATCGCCGAGGTGGATCAGACCAACCATGCCATGAGCCAGGAAGTGCTGCGCCTGGCGACGCTGGGCGCCGATGTCCAGACCCGGGTGGCTGCGATGTCGGGCGAGGTCGACCGTATCCGGCGCCAGACGGAGAGCGTCCAGGAGGTGCTGGCCGGCATGCGGACCGGCAACACGGCCTTCGATGCGCTGTGTGAGGCGGTGACGCGCTTCCGGGACGAGGCCGCCGCGCTGCTGCGCGAGGCGCGGGCGCATGGCCTGGATGTCTTCGACCGGCATTACCAGCGCATACCCGGCAGCGACCCGGCCCGCTATCACACGGCCTACGACCGGGGCATCGATGACGGCCTGACCGGCCTGCTCGATGAGGTCCTGGCCTCGGTGCCGGGGGCCATCTACACCATCCTGGTCGACGCCAACGGCTATGCGCCGGCGCACAACAGCCGCTACTCGCACGCCCCGACCGGCGAGCGCCAGGTCGACATCGCCCGCGTGCGGCACAAGCGCATTTTCGATGATCCGGTGGGCGCTCGCTTGGCGGCCAACACGGGCAATCTGTTGTTCCAGACTTATCCGCGCGACACCGGCGAGATCGTCAACGACGTGTCGGTGCCGGTTTTCGTGGAGGGTCAGCATTGGGGCGCGGTGCGCATCGGCCTGGATTTCATGCGCTTCCAGGAAACCGTCCAGGCGCCGGCGCGGCGGCCGCGCGCCGGGACGGGCGAGCCCGCCGGGCAGGCCGCCTGAGGTGCCGGGCGGACAGGCGGCGGAATAGGGAGGCTTTCCCCCCTTTTCTTGGATGATCGCGCCGGCGGCGGCCCCCCTAGAATCTCGGCGGGCCGCCTGCATCCTCGCGGCTGGCCCCTGCGCAGAATATGGCCGAAGAAAGCGATCTCGAAAAGACAGAAGCCGCCTCACCCCGGCGCCTGGAAAAGGCGCGCGAGGAGGGGCAGATCGCGCGTTCGCGCGAGCTGGTGACTTTTCTGATGCTGGCCGCCGGCGTGGCCGGCCTGTGGCTAAGCGGCGGCATGCTGTACCGGGGCCTGTCCGGGGTGATGCGCGGCGGCATGGGCTTTGACCAGCGCGTGGCGCAAGATACGGCGGTGATGGTCAGCCTGGCCGCGCAGGGCGCGGGCCAGGCCCTGTGGACCATCCTGCCCATCTTCCTCATCCTGGCCGTGGTGGCGGTGCTGGGCAGCGTCGCCCTGGGCGGCCTGGTGTTCTCGGGCAAGCCGCTGGCCTTCAAGGCTTCCAAGCTCAATCCCATTTCTGGCCTGAAGCGGATTTTTTCCGCCCAGACGCTCGTCGAGCTGGTGAAGGCCTTCGCCAAGGCCTTCCTGGTGGGCGGCGTGGCGGCCTGGGTGATCTGGCACTACCACGACGATATGCTGGGCCTCATGCACGTGGCGCCTTCGGCCGCGCTGACCTCGGCCCTGGGCCTGGTGGCGCTGTGCTGCGCCTTCATCGTCGCCTCGCTGCTGCTGGTGGTGTTGATCGACGTGCCCTGGCAGATCTGGTCGCACCTGAAGAAACTGCGCATGTCCAAGGAGGATGTGCGCCAGGAACACAAGGAAAGCGAGGGCGATCCCCACATCAAGGCCCGCATCCGCCAGCAGCAGCGCGCCATGGCGCGCCGCCGCATGATGGCCGAGGTGCCGCGGGCCGACGTGGTGGTCACCAACCCGACGCACTATGCCGTGGCCCTGCGCTACGACGAAGGCGAGGGCAGCGCGCCCCGGGTGATCGCCAAGGGAACGGGCCTGGTGGCCACGCGCATCCGCGAAATCGCGGCGCAAAGTCGCATCCCCACATTGGAGGCGCCGCCGCTGGCGCGCGCTTTGCATCAACACGTCGAACTGGGGCACGAAATCCCGGTGGCGCTCTATACCGCGGTCGCGGAAGTGCTGGCGTGGGTCTTTCAGTTGCGCAGCTGGCATGCGGGCGCGGGCGCCGAGCCGGCGGCGCCGACGGCCCTGCCGGTGCCAGCCGAACTGGATCCCGCGGCCCAAGGAGTCTAAGGCATGAGCGGCCTGCTCACCCTCTTGAAAACCAATGGCGCGGCCAACGCGCGCATCCTCGCCGGTCCGGTGCTCATCGTGCTCGTGCTGGGCATGATGGTGCTGCCCCTGCCGACCTTCCTGCTGGACTTGCTGTTCACCTTCAATATCGCGCTGTCCATCATGATCCTGCTGGTGGCGATGTTCACCCGCAAGCCGCTGGACTTCGCCGCCTTTCCGTCGGTGCTGCTGTTCGCCACCCTGCTGCGCCTGTCGCTGAACGTGGCCTCCACGCGGGTCGTGCTGCTGCATGGCCACCAGGGGCCGGACGCCGCCGGCAAGGTGATCGAGGCGTTCGGCCACTTCCTGGTGGGTGGCAACTTCGCGGTCGGGATCATCATCTTCGTCATCCTGACCATCATCAACTTCATCGTCATCACCAAGGGCGCCGGGCGCATCGCCGAAGTCGGGGCGCGCTTCACCTTGGACGCCATGCCGGGCAAGCAGATGGCCATCGATGCCGATCTGAACGCCGGCCTGATCGGCGAAGACGAAGCGCGGCGGCGGCGCGCCGAGGTGGCCCAGGAGTCGGATTTCTACGGCTCCATGGACGGCGCCAGCAAGTTCGTGCGGGGCGACGCGGTGGCGGGCCTGCTCATCATGGTGATCAACGTGGTGGGCGGGCTGATCGTCGGCGTGGCCCAGCACGATCTGTCGCTGGCCGACTCCGCCCGTGTCTACACGCTGCTGACCATCGGCGACGGCCTGGTCGCCCAGATCCCGGCGCTGGTGATTTCGACCGCCGCCGGCGTGGTCGTCTCGCGCGTATCCACCGACCAGGATGTCGGCCAGCAGATCCTGGGACAGCTGTTCTCCAACCCGCATGTGATGTATCTCACGGCGGCCATCGTCGGCATCATGGGCCTGATTCCCAATATGCCGCATGTGGCCTTCCTGACGCTGGCGGCCATGCTGGCCGGCCTGGGCTATAGCCTGACCAAGCGCGAGGCGGCGCGCCAGCGCAAGGCGGTCGAGGAACAGCCCCAGGCCGTGGCGCAGGCCCAGGCCGCGGCGGCCGAGGCGACCTGGGATGACGTCACCATGGTCGACCAGCTGGGCCTGGAAGTGGGCTATCGCCTCATCCCGCTGGTGGATCACGCCCAGAACGGCGAGCTGCTGCACCGCATCCGCAGCCTGCGCAAGAAATTCGCCCAGGACGTGGGCTTTCTGCCGCCCGTGGTCCATATCCGCGACAACCTCGAACTCAAGCCCAACGACTACCGCATCCTGCTCTCGGGCGTGGAAGTCGGGCGCGGCTCGGCCATGCCCGGCCAATGGCTGGCCATCGATCCGGGCGGGGTCTCGGCGCCGGTCAAGGGCACGCCCACCACCGATCCCGCCTTCGGCCTGCCGGCGGTGTGGATAGACAGCGGCCAGCGCGACCTGGCCCAGGTATCCGGCTATACCGTGGTCGATGCCAGCACGGTCGTCGCCACGCACCTGAACCATCTCATGCATCGCCATGGGTCCAGTCTGCTGGGCCGCCAGGAAGTGCAGCAGCTGCTCGACCGCCTGGGCCGCGACGCGCCCAAGCTGGTCGAAGACCTGGTGCCCAAGACGGTGTCGCTCACCACGCTGCAGAAGATCTTGCAAGGCCTGCTGTCCGAGGAAGTCCCCATTCGGGACATGCGCACCATCATCGATACCGTGGCCGAACACGCCCCGCGCCTGGCCGCCTTGGCCGGCGCGGTGGGCGGCCAGCCCGATGTCCACGAGCTGATCGCGCTGACGCGCCGCTCGCTGGGCCGGGCCATCACCCAGCAATGGTTCCCCGGCGACGGCGAGCTGCGGGTCATCGGCCTGGACGTCAAGCTGGAGCGCGTGCTGTCGCAGGCCATGGCCACCAGCGGCGGCCTGGAGCCGGGACTGGCCGAGACGCTGCTGCGGGAGACCGAAGCGGCGGTGGCGCGCCAGGAGGGGCAGGGCAATGCGCCGGTGCTGCTGGTGTCGCCGCCCCTGCGCGCGCCCTTGTCGCGCTTCCTGCGGCATCACCTGCCGCAGCTGGGGGTGTTGTCCAACGCGGAAATTCCGGATGAGCGCGTGGTGCGCGTCACGGCGCTGATCGGGGGTGGCAACGAGTGAAGATTCATCGGTTTACCGGGCCCAACACCCGGGATGTGATGCGCCAGGTGCGCGAAGTATTGGGCGAGGATGCGCTCATCATCTCCAACCGCACGGTGGAGCAGGGCATAGAAGTGCTGGCCGCGCTGGAAAGCGAAATGCAGGCCGCGCCCGCGCCGGCCGAACCGCGGCCCGCGCCGCCGCCGGCCGAACCGCCCCGGGTCCAGCCGCTGCCGCCCGTGCCGCCATCGGTCAGCGCCCGGCCGGACAGTTATCTTGCCACCCGCTCGGCGGCGGCCTATGGCGCTGCCATGGCGCCGGCCGTCCCGCCGGCAGCCGCGCCGCAAGCCGCGCTGCCCCCGGGTGCCGAGACCGCGCCGCCCGCGTCCATGGCGCGCTTGCCCGATGCGCCCATGCGGGGCGCGGCGGCCGCGCTGCCGCCGGCCCTGCCTGCCGGCGAAGCCCCCAGCGTGCATGCGGCCATCGACGCCTTGCGCGGCGCGCTGGAGAACCGCATGGACGGCCTGTTGTGGGGCGGGCGCAAGCCGGCGCGCGAACCCGTCAACGCGGGCCTGTTCCGCGTGCTGTTGGAGGCCGGCTTCAGCATGCCGTTGCTGCGGGCGCTGCTCGAGCGCCTGCCGCCCGAGCTGGATGCCGCCCGCGCGCGCGATTGGGCGCGCAATGAATTGCTGACCCATCTGCCGGTGCTGCGCGACGAAAACGCCTTCCTGGCCGCGGGCGGCGTGCTGGCCCTGGTCGGCCCGACCGGCGTGGGCAAGACCACGACGCTGGCCAAGCTGGCCGCGCGCTGCGTGGCCCGCGAAGGCCGCGAACAGGTCGCCATGCTGACCACCGACAACTTCCGTATCGGCGCCCTGGAGCAGCTGCAGATCTATGGCCGCCTGATGGGCGTGCCGGCGCGCTCGGTGCGCGATGCCGCGGAGCTGCGCGAGGCGCTGGACGAGCTGGGCAGCCGCAAGATCATCCTGATCGACACGACCGGCATCAGTCAGCGCGACCGCAATGTGGCCGAGCAGGCCGCGCTGCTGTGCAGCGGGGGGCGCCAGGTGCGACGCCTGCTGGTGCTCAACGCGGCCAGCCAGGGCGATACGCTGGACGAGGTGGCGCACGCCTATCGGCACGGCGTGGGCGAGGACGTGGTGGGCTGCATCATCACCAAGCTGGACGAGGCCACCCGCCTGGGGCCGGCGCTGGACACGGCCATCCGCCACCGCCTGCCCATCCATTACATATCCAACGGCCAGAAAGTGCCCGAGCACCTGGTGCCGGCCCAGGCCCAGCCGCTGGTGGACCACGCGCTGGCCAGCCTGCAGCGGCCACTGTATGCGCCCAGCGAGGCCGACCTGGCCGCCTTGTGGCAGAACGGGGGCAAGGATCCCGAGCAGCAGCGGCGCCTGCTGGCCACGGCCATGCAGCCGGCGGGCAACGAAGCCGCGCTGGGCGAGGCGCTGGACTGGCTGGCCAGCGATCCGGCCTGCAAGCAGGGCAGGGTCTTGTGGCGGGCCATTTCGCGCGCCCCGGCCGCCGAGGCCGCGCGCGCCCAGGCCGTGGCCATGCTGCGCCGCGAGTTCCCGGCCCAGTGCGGCCGCTATCTGCTGGCCATGCACGGCAAGAGCGCGCTCAAGGGCGAAGGCCTGCCGGGCGGCCATCTGCACGCCACGCTGATGATGAGCGACCGAGGCGCGGCCCTGGCCGCGCCCGCGCAGCACCTGATGCTGCCGCACGGTAATCTGAACACCATGGGCCTGGGCCCGGACCAGCCGGCCGAGGCCTTGCTGGCGCGCGCGGCCTGGCTGCGCGAGGCGCTGGAGGCCTTGCCCCAGGTGCAGGTCTTCGACATGGGCACGGCCGGCCTGTCCCACGCGCTTTCCGAGGCGGGCGAGCTGTGGCTGGCGCGCTGCGCGGGCGGCCAGCGCGTCCTGCACGATGATTGCCCGACCACGCTGAACGCCGTGGCCCGCAACCTGGGCTATATGCCGGCCGGCGAGCTGCCGGGCGGCGATACCCTCTGGGCCTGCGGCACGGAGCTCAACCTGGCCGCCCGCGGCCACGAAGGCCGGCCGTTGCGCATGATAGGCGCGCGGGTGGTCGACGCCCGCAGCGGCGACATCAAGGCCCAGTATTTCGGGCTGAGCAACCTGGCGGCCGCCCAGGCCGATGCGGCCACGGTGGCCGGCTGGCTGGTCCACCATGAGCGCGCCAAGACGGCTTTCCGCTATATGGCGCACGCCTGGGCGGCCTTGCCGCGCGCCCATGGGGTGGATGCCTTGCGCGCCCAGGCCTTGCTGGCCGGGCAGCTGGCCGCCGCCTGCTGGCAGCTCAGCCACGCCGAACAGGCGCGCGCCTCGCTGGCCGGCCTCATCGGTCCGGCCGAGCGCAAGATGCCCAGCCGCCTGCTGCCGGTGGCGCTATTGAAGATGTTTGCCTTGCTGGAGATGTCGGAAGGGCGCTGAGCGGGCCTGGCGCCGCATCCTCGCGGGATGCCTGCCCGGTCCGCGCGCTTTCAGGTCGCGACGATGGCGCGGCTGGCGCCGCCGCCCAGGCGCCGGCCACGGCCGTTGGCGTCGTAGGTGGAGGCGGTCTGGCTGCCCAGGCGGCGCAAGGCCTCCAGGGTCTGTTCGGTGTAGCGCAGATTGACTTCGAGCAGGATGGCGTTGCGCTGGTTGGCTTCGCGGGCCTGCGCGGCATGGTTTTGCAGGGCCTGCCACAGCGGCGCCAGCTCGGCGTGGCGCTCGGCGGCGGTTTCGGTGCCGGCGTGGCCGGGCGCCAATCCCATGGCGGCGAGGATGCGGTCACGCTCCTGGCTGGCGGCCACCAGTTTGTCGGCCAGCATTTCTTTGTGTTCGGCGGCTTCTTTCAGGGCCTGGGTGGCCTTGCGGTCGAGCAGGGCTTCGCCCTCGGCCTGCAGCGCGGCCTGGAATTGCAGGATAAGCGCGGTTTCGTCCTCGATGCAGGACGCCAGGGCGCCAGGCAGGGAAACCGGGTTCACTTGATCAATTCCTTGGCGCTGGCGATCAGGCTGTCGGCAATGCGGGAGGGATCGATGCGCAGCTGCCCGGAGGCGATGGCCGCGCGGATGGCCGCCACGCGCTCGACGTCGATGTCGCTACCCCCTTCCTGCAGGGCGAGCAGTTGGCGCGAGGCGCCGCTCAGGGCAACCTGCGAACTGCTCGCATTGCTGCCGCCAGCGCCATAGGCCTGGGCCACGGCGCCATCGGAGCGCTGCACCGGATTGGCGGCAACCGGGCGGGCGAGGGTGGTATTGATCTTCAAGATATTCTCCGCTGGGCGAGAGATGGGGGCTGCGGTTGTCAGGACCTGCTCTGCCTTGTCATGCCCTGGTAACGGCCGCGTCGCAGCAAACTTTAGGGGCAACCTGGTCTTTTTGAATTTGTAACATATCTACAGCTGGACCTCCACCTGGCCGGCGGACTGCACCACGCCGCTGACGATCTGCCCCGAGGCGGTGCGCACCTGGACGGTGGCCCCCGGCGGGGCGTCGTCCATCGCCTGGCCTTCGCTGCTGACGGTAAAGCCGTTGCCGCGCGCGATGATGCGCACGTTCTGGCCGCGGGCGATGGCGTCGGCGTTGCGCAGGGCCGAACCGCGTATGGGCTGGCCGGCATTGATGCGGTGGCGCGCCTGCATGCCGAGGATGCGGGCGGTGTCGGTCATGACGCCGGCGGGCAGGGCGATGAGATCGCCCTCGCGGGCGTCCAGGTCCTCGGGCCCGATGGTCTTGCCGGGCGGAATCTGCCGGCCGGCCACATAGTAGGTGCCGGTCATGCTCACGCTGGCTTGCACATAGGCGGTCCAGTTGTGCGGCGCAGCGCAGCGCACGCCCACGGTCATGCGCGCGCGCGGGCGCAGCGCTCCGGGCATGAAGGGCGACAGGGCGTCGCAGGCCGGCAGCCGGTCGTTCTTGACCGGGTCCATGACCACGCTGGCCTGGCCGGGCGCCAGCTGGCTTTTCAGGAAAGCCTCCGCCGCCCGGGAGATGTTCTCGGGCGATTCCGTGGCCTGGGCATGGGCGGCCGGGCTCGTCAGGGCCAGGCCGCTGTACAGAAGGGCGATGGAGGTGAGGGCGGCTCGCATGATGACCAGATTGTAGAAACGGCGGCCGTCCGGCCAATACCGGAATTGCATTGGAAATAGCGGTTTATTTGGCTGATTGTCTTGCCCGGCCCCCCCCTAAGATGCCGTCATGCCAAAAAGGTCTCTCCGCCCGCGCGGACGGCCTGCTACTCACCATTGAAGGCGTGACCCATGCTAGATCGGCTTAACGAGGACTTTCGCTTTTTCCAGCAATCCATCGCGCTGCGCGCGCAGCGCCAGGAAGTGCTGTCCTCCAATATCGCCAACGCCGATACGCCCAATTACAAGGCGCGGGATTTCGATTTCAAGGCCGCCATGCAGAACGCGGTGGACGCGCGCATGCGCCTCCCCGACACCCAGCTGACGCTGACCTCGGCGCGGCATATCCCGGCCAAGGCGGCCAGCACCGGCGGTCCCACCGAGCTCCTCTATCGCCTGCCCTACCAGGCCAGCCTGGACGGCAATACGGTGGACATGGACATCGAGCGCGTGCAGTTCGCCGATAACACGCTGCACTATCAAAGCAGCCTGCAGGTGCTCTCGAACCGCATCAAGGGCCTGCAGTCGGCCATTTCAGAATAAGCACCCAGGAGTCCAGGCGCATGTCCTTGCTCAGTATTTTCGATATTTCCGGTTCGGCGCTGGCGGCCCAGTCGCAGCGCCTGAACGTGGCGGCCAGCAACCTGGCCAACGCCGACAGCGTGGCCGGGCCCGACGGCCAGCCCTATCGCGCGCGCCAGGTCGTCTTCCAGGTCAACCCGGCCGCCGGCCAGGCCCAGGGCCAGGAGATCGGCGGCGTGAAAGTGGTCGGCGTGGTCGAGGACCAGTCGCCCCTGAAGATGGTTTACGACCCCAGGCATCCCCTGGCCAATGCCCAGGGCTATGTCGCCATGCCCAACGTGGACCCGGTGGCCGAGACGGTGAACATGATCGCCGCCTCGCGTTCCTACCAGGCCAACGTCGAGGTGCTGAACACGGCCAAGCAGCTGATGCAGCGCACACTCACCATCGGCCAGAGCTGAACGGAACCACGATGACTACCGTCAATAGCACGAGCAACGTCAACAACGCCCAGGTGGGGCAGGCCACGTCCAACGCGGCCAAGAGCATCCAGGATCAGTTCCTGACCCTGCTGGTCACCCAGCTCAAGAACCAGGATCCGCTGAACCCGATGCAGAACGCCGAGCTGACCTCCCAGCTGGCGCAGATCTCCACGGTCGAGGGCATCACCAACCTGAACAACACCCTGCTGTCCATCAGCGGCCAGATCGACGTGTCGCAGTCCATGGACGCGGTGTCGCTGATCGGCAAGGCCGTGCTGGTGCCGGGCAACAAGATCTCGCTGGGCACGGATGCCGATGATCCGACCCGCCGCACGGCCACGCCCCTGGGCTATGACGTGCCGTCGGACGCGGCCAAGCTCACGATCAAGATCTTGGACGCGGCCGGCAATGTGGTGCGCACCGTCGAGCAGACCGATGTCGCCACCGGTGTCTACACCTACGCCTGGGACGGCAACAACGACAGCGGCGGCGCGGTCAAGGATGGCGCCTACACCTTCCAGGTGACCGCCTTCGACGCCGACAACAAGGCGGTCGCGGCCGAAGCGCTGTCCTATGGCGTGGTCAAGAGCGTGGATTACTCGAACAACGGCCTGCGGTTGGATCTGGGCCTCAATGGCGGCAAGGTCAGCATGCTGGACATCCGCAAGGTATTGAATGGCTGACGCGGTGCCCGCCGGCTGGCTGCGGCCAGCGGCGGCGCTTCCCTAACTTGGATTGATGGGATAAAGACATGGGATTCGGACAAGGATTGAGCGGGCTTCGCGCCGCATCGCAGAACCTGGACGTCATCGGCAACAACATCGCCAACTCCGGCACCGTCGGCTTCAAGTCCGGCTCGGTGTCGTTTGCCGATGTGTACGCCAGTTCGCGCGTGGGCCTGGGCGTGAAAGTCGCCGGGATCAACCAGCGCTTCACGGTGGGGTCGGTGACGACCACCGGCGGCGAATACGATATCGCCATCGACGGCGCCAAGGGCTTCTTCCGCCTGGCCGACTCCAGCGGCAATATCGTCTATAGCCGCAACGGCGAGTTCGGCATCGACAAGGATTTCTTCATCACCAACGCGCTGGGCTATCGCCTGACCGGCTATCCGGCTGGCGGCGTGGGCACGGACCCGGTGGCCTTGTCGGTCCCGCAGGGCAATATCGCGCCGCAGGTCAGCAGCACGGCCAGCACCCAGACCAACTTGAACGCCAATGCCGACGTCGTGCCCGCCACGCCGGCTTTCGACCCGACCAACAGCGCCACCTATACGGATTCGGTGCCCACCACCATCTACGACTCGCTGGGCAATGCGCACCAGATGGTGCAGTACTTCGTCAAGCGCGCGGCCAGCCCGACCGGTGAAAGCCAGTACGACGTCTATTACACCGTGGACGGCAAGGCCGTGACGGTCGATGGCGGCCTGGATCACACCACGCTCACCTTCAATAGCGCGGGCGTGCTGACCGGGGGCAATCCCACCCGCGACATCGCCATTCCGAATCCGGGCGGCACGACGTCGCCGGCCGACGACATGACGATACAGATGAGCTATCAGAACGTCACTCAGTTCGGCAGCGATTTCAGCCCCAAGGTCACGGCCAACGGCTATGCCAGCGGTGAGTTCTCGGGTATTTCGATCGCCAAGGACGGCACCATCATGGCCCAGTACACCAACGGCGAAACCCAGGCCGTGGGCACCATCGCGCTGGCCAATTTCAACAACGTGGGCGGTCTCAAGCCGGTGGGCGACAATGCCTGGTCCGAGACCAGCGAGTCGGGCCAGGCCACGCTGGGCCAGCCCGGCACCAACGGCCTGGCGACCCTGGTCGGCCAGGCGCTGGAGGCGTCCAACGTGGACATGAGCCAGGAGCTGGTCAACATGATCGTCGCCCAGCGCACCTACCAGGCCAATGCCCAGACCATCAAGACCCAGGATGAAGTCCTGCAGGTCCTGATGAACATGCGTTAAGCCGTCCATGGATCGCGTCATCTACACCGCCATGAACGGCGCGGCGCGCACGGCCGAGCACCAGGCCGTGCTGAGCAACAATCTCGCCAATGTGAGCACGCCGGGGTTCCGCGAGCAGCTGGCGATGTATCGCTCCGTGCCCGTGAACGACGGCACCTCGCTGCCCACCCGCGTGGCCACGGCGACCACCACGCCGGGCAGCAATTTCACCATGGGGCTGATGCAGTCCACCGGCCGCGAGCTGGATGTGGCGCTGTCCGGCCCGGGCTGGTTCGCGGTCCAGACGCCGCAGGGCGAGGCCTATACGCGCGCCGGCAGCCTGCAGGTGGGGGTCAACGGCCTGCTGCAGACGGCCAACGGCCAGCCCGTGCTGTCCGACCAGAACGGCCTGATCGACATCCCCGACCAGGCGTCGCTGACCATCGCCACCGACGGCACCATTACGGCCGTCGGGGCGGGCGATGCGCCCGACAACATCCTCAACATGGGGCGGCTGAAGATGGTCAACGCGCCGGAGACGCAGTTGGTGCGTGGCGACGACGGCCTGTTCCGCATGCCGCCGCAGGCCAACGGCCAGCCGGCCGCCGGGCTGCCGGCCGACCCGACGCAGCGCCTGATCGCCGGCGTGCTGGAGGGCAGCAATGTCAGCCCTTCGGGCGCCATGGTGGCCATGATAGAGAACGCCCGCCGCTTCGAGATGCAGATGCAGGCGATCAACGAGGCCAACCGCAATGCCGACCGCGCCAACGGGCTGCTGTCGATTTCGAGCTGAACCCAACTAGCCAGAGCGCGCGCGCCAAGAGGCCGCGCCAGGAGTTTTCATCATGATGCGTTCGTTGTGGATTTCGAAGACGGGCCTCGAGGGTCAGCAGACCTCGATGGACGTGATTTCGAACAACCTGGCCAACGTCCAGACCAATGGTTTCAAGCGCGGCCGCGCGGTCTTCCAGGACCTGATGTACCAGACCTTGCGCCAGCCCGGCGCCCAGGTGGGCGATGCCAACCAATTGCCCACGGGCCTGCAGCTGGGCACTGGCGTGCGGGTGGCCGCCACCCAGCGCCTGCACAGCGAGGGCAACCTGAACAATACCGGCGCCGAAATGGACGTGGCCATCCAGGGCCGCGGCTTTTTCCAGGTGGACCTGCCCGACGGCACCCAGGCCTACACCCGCGACGGTGGCCTGGGCGTGGACCAGAACGGCCAGCTGACCACCGTGGGCGGCTATGTGATCCAGCCGCCCATCAACGTGCCGGACAACGCGCTGTCGCTGACCATAGGCAAGGACGGCACGGTGTCGGTCACCCAGCCGGGCAATGCCGGGGTCAACGTGCAGATCGGCCAGCTGCAGCTGGCGACCTTCATCAATCCGGGCGGCCTGCAAAGCGTGGGCGAGAACCTGTATCTGCAGACCGACTCCTCGGGGCCGGCCAATCTGCTGCAGCCGGGCGTGGACGGCGCGGGCAGCCTGATGCAGAACTACGTGGAGACCTCCAACGTCAATGTGGCCGAAGAACTGGTCAACATGATCACCACCCAGCGCGCCTACGAAATGAACAGCAAGGCCGTCAAGACTTCGGATGAAATGCTGGCCCGCCTGACCCAACTGTGATGCTGAAAACCGTTGCCCGCTCGATGGCCGGCCTGCTGATGGCGTTATCGGCCGGCTGCGCCATGATCCCGCCGGAACCCGTGGTGATCGGCCCGACCACGGCGCCGCCGCCCATGCCGGCGCCGCCATCGGGCCGCCCCAACGGGTCCATCTACCAGCCCACCGCCTACGGCAACTATCCGCTGTTCGAGGACCGCCGTCCGCGCAACGTCGGCGACATCGTGACGGTGATGCTGGAAGAAAAGACCAATGCCGCCAAGGGCGTGTCGACCAACACCAGCCGTTCGGGCAGCAGCAATCTGGGCGTGACGGCCGCGCCGAAGTTCATGGACGGTGTGGTCAACGCCAAGCTGGACACTGATATTTCGGGCGAGAACACCTCCAAGGGCACGGGCAACAGCAGCGCCAACAATACCTTCACCGGCTCTATCACCACGACGGTGGTGGGCGTGCTGCCCAACGGCAATCTGCAGATCGCGGGCGAGAAGCAGATCGCGATCAACCGCGGCAGCGAGTATGTGCGCCTGTCGGGCGTGGTCGATCCGCGCTCCATCACGGGCACCAACACGGTGTCGTCCACGCGCGTGGCCGACGCCCGCATCGAGTATCGCAGCAAGGGTGTGATGGACGAGGTCCAGACCATGGGCTGGCTGCAACGCTTTTTCCTGATCGCTTCGCCGTTCTGATCTCATGACACAACGCACATCGCCTTTTTCCTTGCTGTCCTTCGCCGCCCGGGTCTGCCTGGCGGCGGCCGTGCTGGCGGGCGCGCCGGCCGCGGCCGCCGAACGGCTCAAGGATCTGGCGACCTTCCAGGGCGTGCGGGGCAACCAGCTGATCGGCTACGGCCTGGTGGTCGGCCTGGACGGCACGGGCGACCAGGTGCGTCAGACGCCGTTCACCCAGCAAAGCCTGACCAATATGTTGTCGCAGTTGGGCATCACGGTGCCGGCTGGCAGCAATATGCAGCTGAAGAACGTGGCCGCCGTCATGGTGACGGCGACGCTGCCGGCTTTCGCGCGGCCGGGCCAGACGGTCGATGTGGTGGTCTCCTCGATGGGCAATGCCAAGAGCCTGCGCGGCGGCACGCTGCTGATGACGCCCTTGAAGGGAGCCGACAACAGCGTCTACGCCATCGCCCAGGGCAATGTGCTGGTCGGCGGGGCAGGGGCCTCGGCCGGCGGCTCCAGCGTGCAGATCAACTCGCTTAATGGCGGGCGGATTTCCGCCGGCGCCATCGTGGAGCGGCCGGTGCCGACCACCTTCGCCCAGGACGGCCTGGTTTACCTGGAGATGAACACCAGCGATTTCGGCACCACGCAGAATGCGGCGGCCGCCATCAATCGCCAATTCGGCGCGGGTACGGCCACGGTGATGGACGGCCGCGTGGTGCAGCTGCGCGGCCCGCTGGATCCCAACCAGATGCCCGCCTTCCTGTCGCAGATCGAGAATCTGCCCATCGTGCGCGCGCCCGCGGCGGCCAAGGTCATCATCAATGCGCGCACCGGTTCGGTCGTGATGAACCGCACGGTCATGATCGAGGAAGCCGCCGTGGCCCATGGCAATCTGTCGGTCATCATCAACCGCCAGAACCAGGTCTTCCAGCCGGATACGCCGTTCACCGACGGCCAGACGGTGGTGGCGCCCAATACCCAGATCGAAGTGCGCCAGGACAGCGGCGCCTTGCAGCGCGTGACCACCAGCGCCAACCTGGCCGATGTGGTCAAGGCGCTCAACGCCCTGGGCGCCACGCCGCAGGACCTGCTGGCCATCCTGCAGGCGATGAAGTCGGCCGGCGCCCTGCGCGCCGATCTGGAAATCATCTAAGGACCGGGGAAGATGGCGCTGACTTCATCCCTGGCCGGCGGACAAGCCCCGGATTCGGTATTCGACCTGGGCAAGCTGGGCGAGCTCAAGCGCGGCGTGGGCCAGCGCCCGGACGATGTGCAGCAGCAGAAACAGGTGGCGCAGCAGTTCGAGGCCCTGTTCATACAAATGATGCTCAAGCGCATGCGCGAGGCCACGCCCAAGGACGGGATCTTCGATTCGCAGCAGACCGAGATGCTGCAGTCCATGTCCGACGAACAGATGGCCCTGCAATTGGCCAAGCCCGGCCTGGGCCTGGCCGACGCCCTGCTTAAGCAGATGCAGCAGAATGCGGGGCCGGCGGCCGCCGACGAGGCGGCCGACAAGCCCGCGGGCGTGACCCGCGACCAGGCCGGCCGCTATGTGGCGGCGGACCCGCAAGGGGGGATTTCGGCCTTGCTGGACGTGCTGCGCAACAACCGCGCGCGCGACCGCGCCCTGGCCGCGGCCGAGGGCGCGCCCGACCATGTGGTGGACTTTGTCTCGCGCATGTCGCACGCGGCCAATGCCGCCGCCGCCCAGAGCGGCGTGCCGGCCCGCCTCATCCTGGGCCAGGCGGCCCTGGAGTCCGGCTGGGGCAAGCGCGAAATCCGCCAGCCCGACGGCAGCACCAGTTACAACCTGTTCGGCATCAAGGCCGGCGCAAGCTGGAAGGGCAAGGTGGTCCATGTGCTGACGACCGAGTACGTCGACGGCGTGCCACAAAAGGTGACGCAACCCTTCCGCGCCTATGACTCCTATGAAGAGTCCTTCGCCGATTACGCGCGGCTGCTGGGCAATAGCCCGCGCTACGAAAGCGTGACGCAGTCGCGCAACGAGACCGAGGCCGCGCGGCGCATCCAGGACGCCGGTTATGCGACCGACCCGCGCTATGCGGAAAAACTGATCAACATCATGAGCCAGCTGCGGGCTTCGGTCGCGCGGGTGGATTTTTCGGGCAACCCCTAAATTCCGGCCGCCTGCCGCCGTTAAGGATGTATCCGAACCCTCTCTGAGCCGCCAGCGGCATACTCCGGGGAAAGCATGAATCTGTATAACTTGGCCATGACGGGCCTGAACGCCTCCCAGGCAGGCCTGGAAGTCACGAGCCACAATATCAATAATGCGGCCACCGACGGCTATACCCGTCAGCGGGTGGTGACCTCGACGGCCGGCGCCACGGGCACGGGCCAGGGTTTCTTCGGCCGCGGCGTCCAGGTGGATACGGTCAAGCGCCAATACGACAGCTTTCTGTACAAGCAGCTGGTGGGCGCCAAGGGCAGCGCCGCGCAGCTGAGCGCCCAGTACGACCAGCTTTCGGCCATCAACAACCAGTTCGCCGACCGGACCGTGGGCATCACGCCGGCCCTGGCGGGTTTTTTCAGCAGCCTGAACGCGGCGGCCAGTTCGCCGGCCGATCCCGCGGTGCGCCAGGACCTGACCGGCAAGACCAGCACCCTGGTTTCGCAGCTGAATTCGGCCTACCAGCAGCTGCAGAACCAGCGCGACGGCCTCAACACCCAGATTTCGACCACGGTGTCCCAGGTCAATAGCTACCTGGAGCGCATCAATGATCTCAACCAGCAGATCACCATCGCGCGCGGCAAGAGCGGCCAGCCGCCCAACGACCTGCTGGACCAGCGCGACAAGGCGCTGTCCGAACTGAATGAGCTGGTGGGCGTGCGCTGGTACGAGCAGGGCGACACGCTGAACATCTCCCTGCAATCCGGCCAGACCCTGCTGTCCGGCCGCACGGTCTACCCGTTGGCGGCGGTTAATTCGGCCGCCGATCCCAGCCGCACGGCATTGGCCTATACCCTGCCCGACGGCGATGGCGGCACCTTGACCGTCGAGCTGAGGGACACCCAGGTCAGCGGCGGCAAGCTGGGCGGGCTGCTGAGCTTTCGCGGCTCGGCCCTGGACGCGGTGCAAGACCAGCTGGGCCAGCTGGCCATCGGCCTGGCCCTGGCCGTCAATGCGCAGAACGCCGAGGGCCTGGACCTGAACGGCCAGCCCGGCGGCGCGGTGTTCGACATCCAGCCGCCGGCGGCCGTCCCGAACGCCAAGAACAGCGGCAACGTCGATATCGCCTCGGTGTACACGGATGCCTCGCAGATCCACGCCAGCGCCTACAAGATCGAGTATGACGCGGCCGATGGCTACAAGATCACGCGGCTGTCCGACAACACCGAAGTGAGCTACACCACCGACGCCACGACGGGCGCGATGAGCTTCGACGGCGTCACTATCACGCCCAATGGTGTGCCGGCCGACGGCGACAGCTGGCAGTTCCAGCCCACGCGGGATGCGGCGCGCGACATCACCATGGTGCTCAGCGACCCGAACAAGTGGGCCCTGGCCGACAGCAACGGCGGCACCACCAACGGCCAGAACGGCCTGGACCTGGCCAAGTTGCAGACGGCCAAGGTGCTGAACAACGGCACGACCAGCCTGAATGAGCAATTCTCGCGGCTGATCAACAATGTCGGCGTGCAGACCCAGCAGGTCAAGACCGCGATGACGGCGGCCGACAACCTGACCACGCAGCAGGCCACGGCCTTTGCCTCGGTGTCAGGCGTCAACCTGAACGAAGAATACGTCAACCTGGCCGTCTACCAGGAGCAGTACCAGGCGAGCGCCAAGATCCTCAATGTGGCGGGCGTGCTGTTCGATACCTTGTTGGGCCTGCGCTGAGCCCCGGAGTTAGATGATGCGTCTTAGCACTTCCCTGATCTACCAGAACGGCCTGAACGGTATCCTCAACCAGGAAAGCCTGATGTCGCGGCTGCAGGAGCAGCTGGCCAGCGGCAAGCGCGTGCTGACTCCTTCGGACGACCCCTTGGCGGCCTCGCTGGCGATCAACGTCTCGCAGACGGCCAGCATGAACAGCACCTATGCGGCCAACCGCAATACCATCAAGCAGTCGCTGGGCATGGAAGAAAACGCCCTGAATTCGGTGGTCACCACCTTGCAGAGCGTGCTGCAGCGCGTGGTCGAGGCGGGCAACGGCACGATCAGCGATTCCGATCGCCAATCGCTGGCCACGGACCTGAAGGCTGCCCGCGACCAGTTGGTCGGCCTGGCGAACTCCACCGACGGCAATGGCCAATATCTGTTCTCGGGCTACCAGGGCTTTACCCAGCCCTATGACATCGATGGCGATGGCAATGTGACCTACAACGGGGACAATGGCCAGCGCATGGTCCAGGTCGAGCAGAGCCGCCAGCTGGCCGGCAGCGACATCGGCACCGATATCTTCAGCCGCGCGGTGGCCGGCACGCTGGCCTATATCACGTCGGCGGGCAGCGCCGCCACCCCTAATGCCGGCACGGGCCAGTTTGGCCCGGTGTCGCTCGATGCGCCCAGTGCGGGCAATTTCGTCGGCTCCAATTTCAAGATCACCTTTGGCAACAACGCCACCACGGGCGCGCTGGAGTACACCATCACCAGCGATGCGCCGGGCTACACGCCGGTCACCGCCGAGTACAAGGAAGGCGCCAAGATCGACATGGGCGGCGTATCGCTGACCATGAAGGGCCAGCCCGCCGCGGGCGACACCTTCTCCGTGGAGACGCCGAACAGCAGCAATATGGATATGTTCGCCATGCTCAATGACCTGATCACGACGCTGGAAAAGCCCACCGGCAACAGCGACGTGCAGACGGCCGAGCTGGTCAACAAGCTGGCGACGGCCAACAAGACCCTGACGCTAGGCATGGACAACGTGCTGACGGTGCGCGCCTCGGTGGGCGCGCGCATGAACGAGATCGACGCCCTGGACGCGACCGGCACGCAGAACGGCCTGTCCTATACGCAACAGCTTTCCAACCTGGAGAACGTGGACATCTATTCAACGACGACGGAACTGCTGCTCAGGCAAGTGGCCTTGCAGGCCGCATCGTCGTCCTTCTCCAAGATCATCGGCTCCAGCCTGTTCTCCATGAACAAATAAGGCCCAGCCTCCCAAACCCCCGATGGAAAGACCCTCGCGCTCCCCTAGGGGAGCGCGATTTCGATAAAGAACGGAAATAGCATGTTTGCGAATCTGAAAGTCCGGACCGGCATGATTCTGGTGCTCGGGCTCTTCTTCCTGGCGATGTTGGTGTCCAACGCCGCCGGCTGGCTGGGCATGAATGCCAGCAATACGCGGCTGGACCGCGTCAACCGCATTTTCTCGGATCAGGTGATGCCGGGTTATGCCGGCTACACCTTCGCGCTGCGCGCGCGCATCAATATGAACAACGCGGTCTCCGACTTGCAGGAAGGCCGGCTGCGGGAGTCCGAAGAACAGGGCAAGCGCGCCAGCGAAGCCTTGGCCGAGGCAAGCAAGCGTTTCGATATCTTCGCCAAGGCGCCCAAGTCGCCCGACGTGGAAGAGAAGGCTGCGCCGGTGTTGGCCCAATTCAAGTCCTATATGGACGTTCTCAAGCGTCTGCAGGATGCGGTGACGCGCCAGGCCATCGCGGAATATATGCAGCTCACGCCCGCCGCATCGACGCAGAACATGCAGTTCGACACGGCCATGCAAGCCTATATGAGCTATGTGGACGCGATCACCGATACTTATGTGGACGAGGCCGAAGCCGCGCGCGGGCAATCCAATACCGTGACCCTGGTGTTGGTGGCGTTGGCCATCCTCTTGGCCGTGGGCGGCGGGCTCTTCATCTCGCGCAGTGTGCTCAAGCCCCTGGTCGAGGCGGGCGCGCATTTTGACCGGATTGCCGGCGGGGACCTGACGGCGCGGGTGGAAGTGCGCAACAGCAATGAGATCGGCCAGCTGTTCGCGGCGCTCAAGCGCATGCAGGAGAGCCTGACGCGCACGGTGTCGTCGGTGCGCCGGGGCGTGGACGAGATCAACGTGGGCGCGCGCGAGATCGCGGCGGG
>NZ_LRUJ01000050.1 GCF_001548475.1 Bordetella hinzii LMG 13501 | reverse complement strand
CGCGCGCCCGCGCCCCGCCCAAGCGCCGGCCCGGCGCCAGAGGGGAAGCCGGGGCCGGCGCGCGCCTGGCCGGGCCCGCGAGGCCGCGGATGGCACGCAGATTGCTTGGGTATCCGTACTCGTACACAACAGAGGATCCCAGCATGAATGCCCCCGCTGCACAAACCCAGGGATGGACGCTGGCGCAATGGCGCCAGGCTTACCGGGAGGGCGCCGCGCCCGAAACACTGCTGGCCGCGTTCGCGGCCGGCGACGGTGGCGACAATGCCTGGATCGCGCGCCTGGACGCCGACGGGCTGGCCGCGCAACTGGCCGCCCTGGCCGAGCGCCTGCGCGGCGTGTCGGGCGATATGCGGCGCCTGCCGCTCTATGGCGTGCCCTTCGCGGTCAAGGACAATATCGATGCGCAAGGGTGGCCGACGACGGCGGCCTGCCCGTCCTTTGCCTATCCGGCCCAGGCCGACGCCACGGTGGTGGCGCGTCTGCGGGCGGCGGGCGCCATCCTGGTGGGCAAGACCAATCTCGACCAGTTCGCCACCGGCCTGGTGGGCACCCGCTCGCCGCACGGCGCGGTGAGCAACAGCTTCGATGCGCGCTATATCAGCGGCGGGTCGAGTTCGGGATCGGCCTCGGTGGTGGCGCGCGGCCTGGTGCCGTTCGCGCTGGGCACCGATACCGCGGGCTCGGGCCGCGTGCCGGCCGGCTTCAACAACATCGTGGGTCTCAAGCCCACGCGCGGCTGGCTGAGCACGGCCGGCGTGGTGCCGGCCTGCCGCACCCTGGACTGCGTGTCGGTGTTCGCGCTGACGGTGGAGGATGCCCTGGCCGTGGCCGACATCGCCGGCGGCTATGACCGCGCGGATGCGTATTCCCGCCCCGAGCCCTTGGGCGCGCGCCTGCCCTGGCACACGCCGCCGCGGCTGGCCGTGCCCGCGCAGTGCGAGTTCTTTGGCGACGAGGCCGCCCGGCAAGTGCATGAGGCGGCCCTGGCGCGGCTGGGCGAGATGGGCGCGCGGATAGAGACCATCGATTTCACCCCCTTTGCCGAACTGGCCGCGCTGCTTTACCAGGGACCTTGGGTCGCCGAGCGCTTTGCCGCCGTGCAGCCGCTGTGGCGCGAGCAGCCCGACGCCATTCATCCCGTGGTGCGCGGCATCGTCGAACAGGCCCAGGGCTTCAGCGCCACCGACGCCTTTGTCGCCGAGTACCGCCGCGCCGAACTCGCGCGGCGCATCCAGGACACGCTGGCCGGTTTCGATGCCCTGGTCGTGCCGACCGCGCCGTCCATCTACACCATCGAGCAATTGCAGTCCGATCCGGTGACGCTGAACTCGCGCCTGGGCATCTACACCAACTTCGCCAATCTGGCGGACCTGTCGGCGCTGGCCGTGCCCGCGGGCATGCGCGCCGACGGCCTGCCGGCCGGCATCACCTTCATCGGTCTTGCGTGGCAGGACCATGGGCTGGCGGCATTCGGGCAGCGCTGGCAGGCCGCGCTGCGCTTGCCGCTGGGCGCCACCGGCAAAGCCTTGCCGGCGGATTCTGGTGCGCCGCCCGCGCCAGCCGATACCGTGCGCGTGGCCGTGGTCGGGGCGCACCTGACCGGCATGCCGCTGAATCACCAGCTGACTTCGCGCCAGGCAAGGCTGGTGGAGGAGACCCGCACGGCGGCCGAATACCGGCTTTATGCGCTGGCCAACACCACGCCGCCCAAACCGGGGCTCGCCAGGGTGGGCGAGGGCGGGGCCGGCATCGTGGTCGAGCTCTGGGACGTGCCCAGCGCGCACTTCGGCGCCTTTGTGGCCGAGATCCCCGCGCCCTTGGGCATAGGCACGCTGGCCCTGGCCGACGGCCGGGAGGTCAAGGGCTTTATCTGCGAGGCGCATGGCCTGCAAGGCGCGCGCGACATCACTTCATTTGGCGGTTGGCGTGCCTTCCTGGCCGCCTCCCGATCCTGATCCAGGGAGCCGGCATCATGTTTGACACCGTACTGATCGCCAATCGCGGCGAAATCGCCTTGCGCGCCATCCGCACGCTCAAACGCCTGGGCGTGCGCAGCGTGGCCGTCTACTCCGACGCGGACCGCGACGCCGCGCATGTGCGCCAGGCCGATGTGGCGATCGCGCTGGGCGGAGAGAAAGCCGCCGACAGCTATCTGCGTATCGACCTGCTGCTGGAGGCGGCGCGCCGCACGGGCGCGCAGGCGGTGTTCCCTGGCTATGGCTTTCTTTCGGAGAGCGCGGAATTCGCGGCGGCCTGCGAGGCCGCGGGCCTGGCTTTCGTGGGGCCCACGCCGGGCCAGATCGAGGAGTTCGGCCTGAAACACCGGGCGCGGGAGCTGGCCCGGGCCGCCGGTGTGCCCATGACGCCCGGCACCGGCTTGCTGCCCAATCTGGGACAGGCCTTGCTGGAGGCCGAACGCATCGGCTATCCGGTGATGTTGAAGAGCACGGCGGGCGGGGGCGGCATCGGCCTGTCGCGCTGTGCCAACGAGGCCGAGCTCACGGCGGCCTACGAGGGCGTGCAGCGCCTGGGCGAACACTTCTTCCGCGATGGCGGCGTGTTCATCGAGCGCTATGTGGACCGCGCCCGGCATGTGGAGGTGCAGATATTCGGCGATGGCCAGGGCCGCGTGGTGGCCCTGGGCGAGCGCGATTGCTCGGTGCAGCGGCGCAACCAGAAAGTGATAGAGGAAACGCCCGCGCCGCATCTGCCCGAGGCCACGCGCGCCGCGCTGCTGGAGGCCGCGGTGCGCCTGGGCGTGTCCGTTGGCTATCGGTCGGCCGGGACGGTGGAGTTCATCTATGACGAGCGCGCCGGCCAGTTCTACTTCCTGGAGGTCAACACGCGCCTGCAGGTCGAGCATCCCGTAACCGAATGCGTGACCGGGCTGGACCTGGTGGAGTGCATGCTGCGCGTGGCCGCCGGCGATGCGCTGGACTGGGAGGCGATGGCCCGCCCGCCCGAGGGCGCGGCCATCGAGGTGCGCCTCTATGCCGAGGATCCGCTCAAGCAATTCCAGCCTTCTCCGGGGGTGTTGACCGAGGTGAGTTTCCCGCCCGGGCCGCGGGTCGACGGCTGGATCTCGACCGGCACCGAGGTGCCCGCCTTCTACGACCCGCTGCTGGCCAAGCTCATCGTGCATGGCCGCGACCGGGCCCAGGCGCTGCAGCGGCTCTCCGAGGCGCTGGGCGCCACCCGGCTGCACGGCATCGCGACCAATCTCGATTATCTGCGCCAGATCGTCGATGATCCGGCCTTTCGCGCCGGCCACGTCAGCACGCGCTTCCTGGAGGGCTTCGCTTATCGTCCCGCCATGCTGGAGGTGCTTGAACCCGGCACCTACACTAGCGTGCAGGACTATCCGGGCCGCGAAGGCTATTGGGACATCGGTGTGCCGCCGTCCGGGCCCATGGACGACTATGCCTTCCGCCTGGCCAACCGCATCGTGGGCAACGCCCCCGGCGCGGCCGGCCTGGAGGCCACCTTGCTGGGGCCGTCGCTGCGTTTCCATGGCGATGCTCTCATCGCGCTGACCGGCGCGCCGTGCGCGGCCACGCTGGACGGCGAGCCGGTCGCCATGTGGCAGCCCATCACGGTCAAGAGCGGGCAGGTGCTGGCTACCGGCCGGGTGCAGAATGGCTGCCGCCTGTATCTCGCCGTGCGCGAAGGCCTGGACGTGCCGGTCTATCTGGGCAGCCGCTCCACTTTCGCGCTGGGGCAGTTCGGCGGACATGCCGGCCGCGTGCTGCGCATGGGCGATATGCTGCCGCTGGGACGTCCGGAGCTGCCGGCCAGCCTCGCGCCGCACGCCACGCTGGCGCCGGCCGCGGCGCCTGCCGCGCTGATCCCGGCCTATGGCCAGCATTGGGAGATCGGCGTGCTCTATGGGCCGCACGGCGCGCCCGATTTCTTCACCCCCGAAGCCATGGACAGTTTCTTTGCGGCCGACTGGGAGGTGCACTACAACTCCAACCGCCTGGGGGTGCGGCTGATCGGCCCCAAGCCCGCCTGGGCGCGCGAAAACGGCGGCGAGGCCGGCCTGCATCCCTCGAACATCCACGATTGCGAATACGCCATCGGGAGTATCAATTTCACCGGCGACAGCCCCGTCATCCTGACGCGCGACGGCCCCAGCCTGGGCGGTTTTGTCTGCCCGGCCACGATCGCCCGCGCCGAGCTCTGGAAAGTCGGCCAGGTCAAACCGGGCGACCGTATCCGTTTCAAGCGCATCAGCTATGAAGCCGCCGTGGCCCTGGAGGCCGCGCAGGACCGCGCCATCGCCACGCTGGCGCCCGTGCCGCCCGAGGCGGTCACGGTCGGCACGGCTCGCGCCGCCACCGTATCGGAGACCGTGGTGGCCGAACTGCCGGCTCGCGAGGGCCGGCCCTCGGTGGCCTATCGGCAGGCCGGCGATGGCTATCTTTTGTTGGAGTACGGCGAAAACGTGCTGGACCTGGCGCTGCGCATGCGGGTGCATCTCCTGATGGAGGCCCTGGCCGCCGATCCGATCGCCGGTGTGCGCGAGCTGTCGCCGGGGGTGCGCTCGCTGCAGATACGCTATGACAGCCGCGAAATCCGCCAGGGCGTCCTGATCGAAAAACTCCTGCGCATCGAGGCGGCGCTGGCCGACGTGGCCACGCTCAGGATCCCCACCCGGGTGGTCTACCTGCCCATGGCCTTCGAAGACAGCGCCACGCTGGGGGCGGTGCAGCGCTACCAGGAAACCGTGCGCCCGCAGGCGCCCTGGCTGCCCAACAATGTGGACTTCATCCAGCGCATCAACGGGCTGGCGCGGCGCGAGGACGTCGAGCGCATCGTGTTCGAGGCCAGCTATCTCATCATGGGCCTGGGCGACGTCTATCTGGGCGCGCCTTGCGCCGTGCCCATCGACCCGCGCCATCGCCTGTTGACCTCCAAGTACAACCCGGCGCGCACTTTCACGGCCGAAGGCACGGTGGGGATAGGCGGCGTGTACATGTGCATCTATGGCATGGACTCGCCGGGCGGCTATCAACTGGTGGGCCGCACCCTGCCCATCTGGAACAAATTCCTCAAGAATCCGGTGTTCCAGGATGGGAAGCCCTGGCTGCTGCGCTTTTTCGATCAGGTGCGCTTCTATCCGGTCAGCGAGGCCGAGCTCGATGTCCTGCGGGCCGACTTCCGCGAGGGGCGCGCCTCGCTGCGCATCGAAGAAGAGGTTTTCGACTTCGCGGCCCACCAGCGTTTCCTGGACGAAGAGGCCGCCAGCATCGCCGCCTTCCAGGCGCGCCAGAAAACGGCTTTCGATGCCGAGGTGGCGTTGTGGAAGCACGAGGACACGGTCGTGCGCGAGGCCTTGCCCGACCCGGATGAGGCGGCCGCCCTGGCCGAAGACGAAACACTGGTGGCGGCGGATATGTGCGGCAGCGTCTGGAAAGTGCCGGTCGCGGTCGGCCAGAGCGTGGCCGCGGGCGACACCCTGGTGATCATCGAGGCCATGAAGATGGAATTGGCGGTGATCGCGCCGGCCGCCGGCGTGGTGCGGGCCATACGCTGCACGCCGGGCAAGCAGGTCAACAGCGGCGATGCGCTGATCGTGCTGGCCGAGGAATCCGTCTCCGCGCCGGTGCTCTGAAATGCGCGCCGCCTTGCGGATCAGCCCGATGCCCGGCCCCCCCGCGCCGGGGTCGCTGGCCGATGTGGTCTATGAACAGATCAAGGACGATTTGTTCGAGTTCCGCCTGCTGCCGGGCGATCTGTTCACCGAGGCCGACATCGCCCAGCGCCTGGGCGTGAGCCGCACGCCCGTGCGCCTGGGCCTGGCGCGGCTGGAGCGGGAAGGTTTCCTGCTGGCCCGGCCGCGAGCGGGCTGGCAAGTCCGGCCCTTTGATTTCGAGCGCTTCGAGGCCTTGTACGACCTGCGCATCGTGCTGGAGCAGGCGGCCGTGGAGCGCCTGTGCGCGCGCGGGCCCATGGACCTGGCCGGCCTGCTGGGCGCCTTGCAGGACGTGTGGTTCGTCCCGCCCGGGCAGCGCATCGGCGACGGCAGGCTGGTGGCCCAGCTGGACGAAGCCTTTCATTGCTCGGTGGTGGCCGCCGCCGGCAATGCCGAGATGGCGCAGGTGCATCGCGAAGTCACCGAGAAGATACGCATCATCCGCCGGCTGGACTTCACCAAGGACTTCCGCGTGGACGCCACCTATGACGAGCACGCCGCCATCCTGCGCGCCATCCTCGCCCGCCGCGCGGCCGAGGCGGCCCGTATGTTGCGCGCCCATATCGAATTGTCCAAATCGGTGGTGCGCAAGATCACCGTGCATATGCTGCACGAGGCGCGTGACCGCGCGGGTTGATCAGGGGGGGGCCCGCCGCCGGGTGACGGGGGCGTGGGAGTGTCTGACGCCGGGCGCGTCCCCCAATTTTCCTGTGTCGCCAGGGAATATTTCCGCCGCCGGCTTCGTCCATAGCTCTGCAACACCCCTTCACCACTTGAGGAGCAAGATCATGAAGCGACATTACGCCGCCCTGGCCCTGTTGGGCCTGAGCCTGGCCGCCGGCAGCGCCTATGCCCAGGCCCCGGCCAAGACCGAAGCCGGCATGCTGGTCGATGCCAAGGGCATGACGCTGTACACCTTTGACAAGGATACGGCCGGCAGCGGCAAGAGCGTCTGCAACGACGCCTGCGCCAAGGCGTGGCCGCCGCTGGCCGCCGCCGCCGATGCCAAGCCGCAGGGCGACTGGAGCATCGTCACACGCGACGATGGCGGCAAACAATGGGCCTACAAGGGCAAGCCGCTGTATCTGTTCGCCAAGGACAGCAAGGCGGGCGACAAGACGGGCGACAACTTCAAGGACGTGTGGCACATTGTGAAGCCCTGATACGGGATTCTCATGTCCGGCGATATCGAAGCCCTGATCGTGGCCTGCATCCCCAGCCTGCGGCGTTATGCCCGCGGGCTGACGGGCGACCGCGATCGGGCCGATGATCTGGTGCAGGACACGCTGGAGCGGGCCTGGAGCCGGTATTCGCGCTGGCAGCGCCGCGGCGAGTTGCGCGCCTGGATGTTCGGCATCATGCACAACCATTTCATCGACGGGCTGCGGGCCCAGAACCGCCAGCCTCCGTTTGCCGCGGCGTCCGCCATGGAGGACCTGCCGACCCGCGCCACGCAGGACGACGGCCTGGCGGTGCGCGATCTGGATCGTTGCCTGTCCCGTCTGTCGCCGGAGCTGCGCGCCGTGATCCTGCTGGTCTCGGTGGAGGAGTTCAGCTACCAGGAGGCCGCGCGCGTGCTGGACGTGCCGGTGGGCACGGTCATGTCGCGCCTGTCGCGGGCCCGTGAACGGCTGGCCGCCCTGTTGGCCGACGCGCCGCCGGCCTCGGCCACTTTGCACCGCATCAAACCATGAAAGACGACTCGATCGCCCCGTCCGCACCCATCGCCGAGGCGGATCTGCACGCCCTGGTCGATGGGCAGCTGCCGCCCGAGCGGCGTGACGAGGTCCAGGCCTATCTGGCGGGCAATGAGACCGCGCGGCGCCAGGTGGCGCAATGGGTGGAGCAGAAAAGGCGGCTGCGCGCGCACCTGGACGGCGTGCTGGACGAACCACTGCCGCTGCGCCTGCCCCTGCGTGCCGCGCCTGCCCGCGGCCGCGGCTGGGCCCTGGCGGCCGGCTTGCTGATCGCCGTGGCCAGCGGCGGGGCGGCCTGGGTGGCGCGCGGGGCCCTGGACGCGCGCGCCCAGCGCAGCCAGGTCGCCCAGGCCCTGGACAGCGGCGGCTTCGCGCAGCGCGCGGCCGTGGCGCATGCGGTGTTCGCCGCCGATATGCGGCGGCCGGTGGAGGTGGGCGCCGACCAGGAGCAGGCCATGGTCACCTGGCTCACACGGCGCCTGGGCTCCCCGGTCCGCGCGCCCGCGCTGGGGGCGGCCGGCTACGAGCTGGTGGGCGGGCGGGTGCTGCCGGGCGGACGCGGCGCGGTGGCGCAGCTGATGTACAGCTCCGCCTCGGGCCAGCGCCTGACGCTCTACCTGACCCACGAGGCCAAGGGCGAGACGGCGGCCTTCCGCTACATGCAGGACGGGCCGGTGCGGGTTTTCTATTGGATGGAGGGCAGCCTGGGCTATGCGCTGTCGGGCGAAGTCTCGCGCGAGGAATTGCTGCGCCTGGCCCAGGATGTCTACCGCCAGCTCGGGCCGGGCCTGCCGGCGCCGGAGGGCGCCTTGCGCAGGCCCTAGACCGAGCGGGTGATGCCGCCGTCGATGCGGATGTTCTGCCCGGTGATATAGCTGGAGCGCGCCGAGGCCAGGAAGGCGATGAGATCGGCGACCTCCTCGGCGCGGCCATAGCGGCCCATGGGGATGCGCCCGCGCCGCTCTTCCTTCTCGGGCAGGCTGTCGATAAAGCCGGGCAGCACGTTGTTCATGCGCACATTGGATGCCGCATACTCGTCCGAGAACAGCTTGGTGAAGGCCGCCAGGCCGGCGCGGAACACGCCCGACGTGGGGAAGGCCGCTTCGGGCTCGAAGGTGGCGTAGGTCGAGATATTGACGATGGAGCCGCCTTGCTGGGCCTGCATGATGGGCGCCACCAGGCGGGTGATGCGCACCACGTTCAGCAGATAGAACTCCATGCCGCGCGCCCAGTCCGCGTCGCTGATCTCCAGCAGCTTGCCCTTGGGGCCATGGCCGGCGCTGTTGACCACCGCATCGATCCGTCCCCATCGCTGCATCGTGGCGTCAACCAGCCGGGCGATGTCGTCGACCGACAGATTGGAGCCGGTCACGCCCAGCCCGCCCAGCTCCGCGGCCAGCGCCTCCCCCTTGCCCGAGGAGGACAGTATCGCCACCTGGAAACCCTCCTGGGCGAGCTTGCGGGCGGCCGCCGCTCCCATGCCGCTGCCTCCGGCCGTGATGATGGCGACTTTGTGCTGGCTCATGTGTGCTCCATGTCTGCGAAAGAGGAGCCGCTATTTGAGCAGGCGCCATCGGCCGGCGCAAACATAACCCTGCCGGCGCTCCGCCTTTGCGCCCGGGCTAGCCGCCGCGCCGGCTGCTGGCGGTGATGCCCGCCGAGGCGACGACGATGGCGGCCACGGCCAGCCACTGCCGCGGGCTGAGGGTCTCGCCCAGGAAGAGCAGGCCGGACAGGGCGCCGAACACCGGCTCCAGGCTGAGGAGCGTACCGAAGGCGCGTGCCGGCAGACGCCGCAGCACCTGCATCTCCAGCGCATAGGGCAGGGCGCTGGACAGGATGGCCACGGCAACCGCCCAGGGCAGCAGTCCGGGCGCGAACAAGGCGGCCGGGCCCGCGTGCGCCAGCCCGAAAGGCAGCACGCCCAGCGCGGCGATGCCGGCGGCCAGCGCCACCGTGCGCGAGCCGTGGCGCAGGCCGGCGCGCTGGCCGAAGACGATGTAGAGCGCCCAGCACAGGCCGGCGGCCAGCGCATAGGCCACGCCTTCGGGGTCCAGGCTGCTCAGGCTGGCGCCATGCGGAACCAGCGCCAGCAGGCCGGCGGCGGCCAGGGCGATCCAGGCAAAGTCCCGCGGGCGGCGCGACGTCAGCACGGCGACGGCGAAGGGACCGGTGAATTCCAGCGCCACGGCGATGCCCAGCGGCACGGTGCGCAGCGCCATGTAGAACATCAGGTTCATGCCGCCGAGCGTCAGGCCGTAGAGGGCGACGTCGCGCCAGCCCCGCGCATCGAGCCTCAGGCGCCAAGGCTGGAGGATGGGCAGCAGGATGAGCGCCGAGAAAAACAGGCGCAGCGCCGCGGTGCCCTGGGCGCCCACGGCGGGAAAGAGCGTCTTGGCCAGCGCCGCGCCGCCTTGCAGCGAGGCCATGGCAATGAGAAGCAGGACGACCGGGTAGAGCGGGGAGCGGGACATGGAGCGGGGAATGCAGGCGAGCCCGCGATTCTACGGCACCCGGCCGCCGTGCCGGTCCGCTCAGTGCACCAGGGTGACGGGGCGGTCGGCCAGGCTGATCACCTTGGTGGCCACCGACCCCAGCAGCACGCTGGCCACCGAGCCCAGCCCGCGCGAACCCATCACGATTTCGCTGGCTTCGCAATCGCGGGCCACCTGGACAATGGACTCGGCCACCACGCCGATTTCATTGTGCACCTCATAGGGCATGCCGGCCTTGTCCAGCAAGGCAAGCGCATCCTTCAGGGCCGCGGCGCTTTCTTCGGCGTGGTAGGCGTCGATATCCTCTTGCGTCAGGCCCAGGTGCAGGCCCTGGCGCAGCAGCGGGGGCTGCACCGTGACCAGGTGCACGCGGCCCAGCCTGGGGTAGAGCCTGGGATTGAGAACGGCCGAGAGGGCGCGCAGCGCATGTTCCGAACCGTCGACGGGGACGACAACCGGCTTCATGATCTTCCTCCTTGAAGGGCGCCGGAAAAAGGCGCGTCTACGATCAATGTAAAACACATCGGCGACGCCGTCTCTGCGCCAGCGCAAGCCGGGCGTTGGGGCCCGCGTCTCCCCCGGGGCGGGCCGCGGCATTTGCTCCCGGCCGCGGGCAGGAGTAGCCTTGCCGCCATTATTTGAACAAAGCCCGCCCGAGACCCGCGAGCCCGCCATGACTGCGATATCGCCCAAGGCCGAGACCGGCCGGCCTTCCTGTACCCAGCTTTTCTATGGATTTTTCCGCCTGGGCATCACCGCCTTCGGCGGCGCCCTGCCGCTGGCGCGCCGCATGCTGGTGGAGAAAGAGCGCTGGCTTACCGGCGAGGAGTTCACCGACTTGCTCGGTTTGTGCCAGTTCCTGCCGGGCGGCAATGTGATCAATATGTCGGTGGCGGTCGGCGCCCGCTTCCATGGCCCCCGCGGCGCCTTCGCCGCCCTGATGGGCCTCATCCTCGCGCCTTCTCTCATCGTGATCATGCTGGGCTCGGTCTACCAGCGCTACGAAAGCGACCCGCACATCCAGCATATGTTCGCCGGCCTGGCCGCGGCGGCCGCCGGGCTGCTGATCTCCATGGCCGTCAAGATCGCCAAGCCGCTGCGCGGCAATGGGCCAGGCATCGCGATCGCCCTGGCCTGTTTCGCGGCCATCGCCGTGCTGCGCCTGCCGCTGTTGCCCACCATGCTGGTGCTCACCCCGCTGAGCATTTTCCTGACCTGGCGGTGGCGCCGATGATGTCCGTCCTGATTTCGCTGGCCATCATCTTCACGCAGCTGTCGCTATTGGCCTTCGGCGGCGGCAACACCATCCTGCCCGAGATGCAGCGCCAGGTGGTCGAGGTGCACCAATGGATGTCGGCGGCCGAGTTCGGCGCCCTGTTCGCCCTGGGCCAGGCCGCGCCCGGCCCCAATCTCATGGTCGTCACCCTGGTGGGCTGGCATGTGGCCGGGTGGATGGGCATGCTGGTGACGACGGTCGCCAAGTTCGGGCCTTCTTCCGTGGTGGTGGTGCTGGTCCTGCGTCTGTGGGAGCGTTTCAAGGACAAGCCCTGGCGCGCCGTGGCGCAGGCCGGGATTTTTCCCATGACCGCCGGTTTGATGGCGGCCAGCGCGGCGCTGATCACGCAGGCTTCGGTGCATAGCTGGGTGACGGCCGCCATCGCGGGCCTGGTGGCGCTGACGGCGACGCTGTCGCGCCTGCATCCGCTCTGGCTGCTGGCCGCCGGCGCCCTGGCGGGGCTGGCCGGCGGCGGTTGAGCCTTCGGCACCCGCGGCGGCGGGCCTCAGGCGGCCGCCAGGCGCCAGAGCGAGGTCAGCTCGCGCGAGCGCGCTTCATGCAGCGGGTCCTTGTCGTCCCGGGCACGGGGGTGCAAGGGCTGGGCGGTGTGGCGTTCGAGCACCCGCAGACCGGCCTGGGCGATCCAGTCCTGGAGCTCGTCCGGGCCGCGCAGGCCGAGATGCTCGGCCAGGTCGGAAAGAATGAGCCAGCCTTCGCCGCCGGGCAGCAGATGCGCCGGCAGTCCCCGCAGGAAGGCGCGCAGCATGCGGCTGTCCGGGTCGTACACGGCATGCTCGATGGGTGAACTCGGTTTGGCCGGCAGCCAGGGCGGGTTGCAGACAATGAGCGCGGCGCGGCCCTCCGGGAACAGATCGGCCTGCCGCAGGCTGACCCGCGCGGCCAGGTCCAGCCGCTGCAGGTTGTCGCGGGCGCAGGCCAGCGCGCGCGGATCCAGGTCGGTGGCGATGACCGGGTGCGGGCTGCGCCGCGCCAGCACGGCGGCCAGCACGCCCGTGCCGGTGCCGATATCGAAGATGGGGCCTTGCGGCAGCGGCGCGCGCGCCACCAGGTCGATGTACTCGCCGCGCACCGGCGAATACACCCCATAGCAGGGGTGGATATGCTGTCCGCCCAGGGCCGGGATGGGCACGCCTTTCTTATGCCATTCGTGGGCGCCCAGCAGGCCTTGCAGCTCGCGCAGCGACATCAGGCAGGGCGCCTCGATGCCCGCGGCCGCGCAGGCCGCGGCGACCGGCGGGGCGCGGCGCAGGTCCAGCGCGTAGCCGGCGCCGATCTCGACCAGCAACTTGCCCAGCGTGCGCGCGCGCTGCGCCTGCCACATGCGATGCTGGTTGAAGCGCTCGCGGGGCGTTTCGGCCAGTTTGGGCGGGCGCTTGTCCATGCGCCGCGTCATGGCCTGCAGCAGCTGGCGGGCGTTATGGAAATCGCCGCGCCACAGTAGCGCGGTGCCTTCGCAGGCCTTGCGGTAGGCGGTGTCGGCCGGCATGCGGTCGTCGATGACTTCGATGCGCGTCGGCGCCGGGGCGCCGTTTTCCGATTGCCAGCGGGCTTGCCGGGGGCTGCCGTCGGCGTCGGTCCATTGGACCGGGGAAGAAGAGGAGGAGGGCATAGGCTGGCAATGTAGCCGGTTTTCGCCCGGTCCGGGCCGCCGCCCGCCGGGCAACCTAGGCCCGGCGGGGCTGGCGGGGCGTCAGGCGGGCGCTGTTCTGCATCACGGCCTGGCGCAGCAGGGGATGCAGCGCGATCCCGGGCGCCTGGCCGTCGGGATGTTCGGCCAGGAAGTCCAGCAATTGCCAGCGCATGCGAGGCTCCCAGAATTTCTCGATATGGTTGGCGATGCCCTCCAGCGCTTCGGCATTGTCGGGATAGGCCTCGAAGAAGTCGCCGATGCGATTGGCCATGCGGATGAGGTTGGTGGCGTCCATGCGGATAGGGAATAGGAGGCCGGCCTCAATAGAGCCGGCCAGGATGGGTGTAGAGCGTGGCGTCGGCCCCGCGCACAAAGCCGGCCAGGGTCAGGCCGGTCTGCTCGGCCAGGCGCCGGGCCAGGGCGGTGGGCGCGGAAACGGCGGCCAGCACGCCGATGCCGGCGCTGGCGGTCTTCTGCACCATTTCGAAACTGGCCCGGCTGGAAACCACGGCCATGCCCTGCGGGCCGGGCAGTCCGGCGCGGGCCAGCGCGCCGATGAGCTTGTCCAGGGCGTTGTGGCGTCCCACGTCTTCGCGCGCGATGCGCAATTCGCCCGAGGCGTCGGCCCAGCCCGCCGCGTGCGTGGCGCCCGTGAGGTCGTGCAGGGGCTGGCGGGCGCGCAAGGCGCGCATGGCCGACAGCAGGCCGGCCAGCGGCAGGGGCGGCAAGGCCGGCAAGGCGGCGACCGGACGCAGCACCTCGGGCAACGTCTCCACGCCGCACAGGCCGCAGCCGGTGCGCCCGGCCATGGCCCGGCGCCTTTCCTTCAGGCGGACCTCGCAGGCCGTGGCGATCTCCAGCTGCACCACGATGCCGTCGGCGCGCGCATCCAGGTCGATGCCGCGCACATCGCCGGGCGCGCCGATGATGCCTTCGGTCAGGGCGAAGCCCAGCGCGAAGTCCTCCAGGTCGCGGGGCGTGGCCAGCATGGTCGCGTGGCTGATGCCGTTGAACTCCAGCGCGACCGGCGTTTCCTCGGCCAGCCTGTCCGCCTCGGGCGCGGCCTGCTTGCGTCCTTCGCGCACGCGCAATACCTCCACGTCGCGATGATCGGGCCAGGCGCTTGCGGGGGAGGTGGTCATGTCGGGTCTTCGCAGGGGGTTATTTCCCGACGACCGCGGCGCTGTCGCGTTCGCGCAGCAGGCGATGCTGCGTCTCGGTAAAGCGCGTCCATTGCCGCTGCCATTCCGAGGGTTGCGATACCCGCGTGACCTGCACCGCCGTCACCTTGTACTCGGGGCAGTTGGTCGCCCAGTCGGAGTTGTCGGTCGTGACCACGTTGGCGCCGGATTCCGGGAAGTGGAATGTCGTGTATACCACGCCTGGCTGGACGCGGTCAGTCAGGGTGGCGCGCAATACCGTCTCGCCGGCCCGGCTCTGTATGCCCACCCAATCGCCCTCGCGCACGCCCCTGTCCTCGGCGTCTTGCGGATGGATCTCCAGCACATCCTCGGCATGCCAGCGCACGTTCTCGGTGCGCCGGGTCTGCGCGCCGACGTTGTACTGCGACAGGATGCGCCCCGTGGTCAGCAGCAGCGGGAAGCGGCGCGTGCTGCGCTCGTCGGTGGGGACATAGCGCGTGATCATGAAGCGGCCCTTGCCGCGCACAAAGCCGTCGACGTGCATGATGGGCGTGCCGTCCGGGGCGTCGTCGTTGCAGGGCCATTGCAGGCTGCCGGCGCGGTCCAGCTTGTCATAGCTGACGCCGGCGAAAGTGGGCGTCAGGCGCGCGATTTCGGCCATGATCTCCGACGGATGCCGGTAGTGCATGGGATAGCCCAGCGCATTGGACAGGGCCATGGTGATCTCCCAGTCGGCCATGCCGTTGCGCGGCTCCATGACCTTGCGCACGCGCGAGATGCGGCGCTCGGCATTGGTGAAGGTGCCGTCTTTTTCAAGGAAGGACGAGCCGGGCAGGAAGACGTGCGCGTACTTGGCCGTCTCGTTCAGGAAGAGATCCTGCACCACGATGCACTCCATGGCCGACAAGGCGGCGGCCACGTGCTGGGTGTTGGGATCGGATTGCACGATATCCTCGCCCTGGCAGTACAGGCCCAGGAAGCTGCCCGCCAGCGCCGCCTCGAACATATTGGGAATGCGCAGGCCGGGTTCGGGCTGCAGCGTCACGCCCCAGTCGGCCTCGAACTGGCGGCGCGTCCCGTCGTCGGAAATATGGCGGTAGCCGGGCAGCTCATGCGGGAAGGAGCCCATGTCGCAGGAGCCCTGGACATTGTTCTGGCCGCGCAGCGGGTTCACGCCCACGCCCTCGCGTCCCACATTGCCCGTGGCCATGGCCAGGTTGGCGATGGCCATGACCGTGGTCGACCCCTGGCTGTGCTCGGTCACGCCCAGGCCATAATAGATGGCGCCGTTGCCCCCGCCCGCGTACAAACGGGCCGCGCCGCGCACCAGCTGCGCCGGCACGCCGGTGATTTCCTGGGTGGCTTCCGGCGAGTGCTCGGGGCGCGCCGCGAAGGCTTTCCATTGCTCGAAGGCCGGGGCTTCGCAGCGCTCGGCGACAAAGGCCTCGTCGACCAGGCCCTCGGTGACGATGACATGGGCCAGCGCCGTCAGGAGCGCCACGTTGGTGCCGGGACGCACCTGCAGATGGTAGTCGGCCTTGATATGCGGCGAGTCCACCAGCTCGATGCGGCGGGGGTCGATGACGATGAGGCGCGCGCCCTGGCGCAGGCGTTTTTTCAGGCGCGAGGCAAAGACCGGGTGGCCGCTGCTGGGATTGGCGCCCATCACGATGACGACATCGCTGTGCATGACCGAGTCAAAGGTCTGCGTGCCGGCCGATTCGCCCAGCGTCTGCTTCAGGCCATAGCCCGTGGGCGAATGGCATACGCGCGCGCAGGTGTCGACGTTGTTGGTGTTGAAGGCCGCGCGCACCAGTTTCTGCACCAGCCAGGTTTCTTCGTTGGTGCAGCGCGAGGAGGTGATGCCGCCCACGGCGTCGCGTCCGTGGCGGGCCTGGATGCGGCGGAATTCCGACGCCGCGTACTGGATCGCTTCGTCCCAGGACACCTCCTGCCAGGGGTCGGTGATGCGCTTGCGTATCATGGGCTTGAGCACGCGCTCGCGGTGCGTGGTATAGCCCCAGGCAAAACGGCCCTTGACGCAGGAGTGTCCGCGATTGGCCTGGCCGTCTTTCCAGGGCACCATGCGCACCACTTCCTGGCCCTTCATCTCGGCCTTGAAGCCGCAGCCCACGCCGCAATAGGCGCAGGTGGTGATGACGGCATGCTCGGCCTGGCCCATCATGATGACGGTCTTTTCCTGCAGCGTGGCCGTCGGGCAGGCCTGCACGCAGGCGCCGCAGGAGACGCATTCGCTCTCCATGAAGGGCTGGTCCTGGCCCGGCGAGACGCGCGAGGCAAAGCCCTTGCCGGAGATGGTCAGCGCGAAGGTGCCCTGGGTTTCCTCGCAGGCGCGCACGCAGCGGTTGCAGACGATGCACTTGGACGGGTCGTAGCTGAAATAAGGATTGGACTCGTCCTTGGCCGCCTGCAAGTGATTGGCGCCCGTCTGGCCATAGCGCACATTGCGCAGGCCCACCACGCCGGCCATGTCCTGCAGCTCGCAATCGCCGTTGGCCGGACAGGTCAGGCAGTCCAAGGGGTGGTCCGAAATATAAAGCTCCATCACCCCCCGGCGCAGATCATGCAGCTTGGGCGTCTCGGTCAGCACCACCATGCCTTCCTCGGCCGGCGTGGTGCAGGAAGCGGGGTAGCCGCGCCGGCCTTCGATCTGTACCAGGCAGAGGCGGCAGGAACCGAAGGGCTCCAGGCTGTCGGTGGCGCAGAGCTTGGGGATGTTGATGCCGGCCTCGGCGGCCGCGCGCATGACCGAGGTGCCCTCGGGCACCGATATGGCCTGTCCGTCGATGGTGAGCGTCACCAGGCGTTCGCCCTGGCGCGCGGGGGTGCCCAGGTCGCGGTCGCGTTTGATCACGGTTTCGAGCATGTCGTTCTCCTTCAGGCGGCCTGGGTGATCTGCCCGAAGTCTTCGGGGAAGTGGTTCAGCGCGGACAGCACGGGATAGGGCGCCATGCCGCCCAGCGCGCACAGCGAGCCGCCCAGCATGGTGTCGCAGAGGTCGCGCAGGAGATGGATCTGCGCCTGGCGGGCGGGCCCGCCGGCGATGATGCGGTCTATGGTCTCGACGCCGCGCGTGGAGCCGATGCGGCAGGGCGTGCACTTGCCGCAGGATTCGACGGCGCAGAACTCCATGGCATAGCGGGCCATCCGGGCCATGTCCACGCTGTCATCGAAGGCGACCACGCCGCCGTGGCCCACCATGGCCGAGATAGCGATATAGGCCTCGTAATCCAGCGGCACATCCCATTGGGACTCGGGCAGGTAGGCGCCCAGCGGGCCGCCGACCTGCGCGGCGCGCAGTGGCCGCCCGCTGGCGCTGCCGCCGCCGAAGTCATAGAGCAGCTCGCGCAGGCTCAGGCCGAAGGCCTTCTCGACCAGTCCGCCCTGCTTGATATTGCCGGCCAGCTGGAAGGGCAGCGTGCCGTGCGAGCGGCCCACGCCATAGTCGCGGTAATAGGCCGCGCCGCGCGCCAGGATGGTCGGCACGGTGGCCAGCGAGATCACGTTGTTGATGACGGTCGGCTGCCCGAACAGGCCGCTGACGGCGGGCAGCGGCGGTTTGGCGCGCACCACGCCGCGCTTGCCCTCCAGGCTTTCCAGCAGCGAGGTTTCTTCGCCGCAGATATAGGCGCCCGCGCCTTGGCGGACTTCCAGGTCGAAGCGCCTGCCGCTGCCGTGGATGTCTTCGCCCAGCCAGCCCACCTCGCGCGCGCGCCCGATGGCCGCGCGCAGCGTCGCGATCGCGTGCGGGTACTCGGAGCGGACGTAGATGTAGCCGTAATCGGCGCCGACGGCCAGGCCGGCGATGGTCATCCCCTCGATGAGGGCATAGGGGTCGCCCTCCATGAGCAGGCGGTCGGCAAACGTGCCGGAATCGCCTTCGTCGGCATTGCACACGATGTACTTGGTGGCCGACGGCGCGCCCAGCACCGTCTTCCACTTCAGGCCGGTGGGAAACGCCGCGCCGCCGCGTCCGCGCAGGCCCGAGGCGGTGACTTCCTCGACGATCTCTGCCGGGGTCATGGCCAGGGCGCGCTCCAGCCCGGCCAGGCCGCCATGGGCGGCGTAGTCCTGGAGGGAAAGCGGGTCGGTGATGCCGACACGGGCGAAGGTCAGCCTTTCCTGGCGGCGCAGGTAGGGAATCTCTTCGGTCAGTCCGTGGGCCAGGGGATGGCCGGCCCGCCCGGCAAGCCAGCCGGCGGCAAACAGCGTGGCGACATCCTCCGGCGCCACCGGGCCGTAAGCCATGCGCCCCAGGGGCGTGGCGATCTCGACCAGCGGTTCCAGCCACAGCAGGCCGCGCGAACCGTTGCGCACGATTTCCACGGCCAGGCCCAGGCGGGCGGCCTCGGCCTCGATGGCGCCGGCCACCTCGTCGGCGCCGACGGCCAGGGCGGCCGCGTCGCGGGGGACGTAGATTCGGATGGGGGCGCTCATGCCTGGCGCTCCCGGTCGATCAGCTGATCCAGCCGCGCGGCTGTCATGCGCGCGTGGGGCCGGCCGTCGAGCATGAGGGCGGGGGATTGGGCGCACAGCCCCAGGCAATAGGCCGGCTCCAGGGTGAAGGCGCCGTCGGCGCTGACGCCGTGGAAACCGCAGCCCAGGCGGGATTGCGCATGGGCCGCGATGGCCTCGCCGCCCATGGCCTGGCAAGCCTCGGCGCGGCAGATCTGCAAGGTATGGCGGCCGCCCGGTTCGCTGCGGAAATGCGGATAGAAGGTAATGACGCCATGGACCTCGGCGCGCGAGAGCGACAGCGCCTCCGCCATGACGGCGACGGTCTCGGCGGGGATATGGCCCAGGGCTTCCTGCACGGCATGCAGCAGCGGAAGCAGGGCGCCGGGCTGGCCGGCATGGCGGGCCGCCAGCTGGCGCGCCGTGGCGATCGGGTCGGGAGCGGACACGTCCGCGGGCGTACAGGCCAAGGCCATGGAGTCTCCTGGCGGCGCCGCTACGGCGCCGAAAACAGATTGCTTGCCGCCTTCCGGGTGTTTAATATGCTTTCAAAAACATATTAAAACCGTAGGAAAGACAGGAACTTCGCCGTACTCTAATCGCCTGGCGGCCTCACTTCAATATGCAATAAATGACATATAACTTCCGCATAGGCCTGCGCCCGCAGTGGTATCTGGCGCCCGGAGGCGACAGCGCCGGCACGCCGCTGCACGAATTGCTCGCCCTGTTGACCGCCATCGAGGCCGAAGGACATATCGCCGGCGCCTGTAAAAGCTGCGGGCTGTCGTATCGCCACGGCTGGGGATTGCTGCGCCGCTTCGAGGCCGCGTTCGGCACGGCGCTCATCCAGACGCGGCGGCGTCAGGGCAGCCAGCTCTCGCCTTTCGCGCAGCGACTGCTGTGGGCCAACCGCCGCATCGAGGCCCGGCTGGCGCCCACCCTGGAGAGCCTGGCTTCGGAGCTGCAGGAGGAGCTGCAGCGCCTGCTGCCGCAGGAGCGGCCGGCCCTGCGCCTGCAGGCCAGCCACGGTTTCGCCGTCGAGGCCCTGATGCAGCACCTGGACGGCGCGGGCGTGGAGCTGCGCTACCGCAATGCCAGCGAGGCGCTGGCGTCGCTGGCGCGCGGCGATTGCGACCTGGCCGGTTTCCAGCTGCCGCAAGGCGAGTTCGAGCGCGACATCCTGGCCCATTACGCGCAGTGGCTGGACCGCGAGGCGCATATGCTCATCCAGTTGGCGGTGCGCAATACCGGTTTCTTCGTCATGGCCGGCAACCCCAAGGGCATCCGCGGCGTGGCCGACCTGGCGCGGCCGGACGTGCGCTTCGTCAATCGCCAGATGGGATCCAGCACCCGTTACCTGGCCCATCTTTTGCTGCAGCGCAGCGGCATCGACGTCGGCCGGGTGCAGGGCTTCCAGACCAATGAGTTCACGCATATGGCGATAGCCGCCCATATCGCCAGCGGCATGGCCGATGTGGGCATGGGCGTGGAGACCGCGGCGCGGCGCTTCGGGCTGGACTTCATCCCCCTGGTGCGGGAGCGCTATTTCTTTGCGCTGCGCCGCGCCGAGCTGGCCCAGCCGGCCATGCAGGAGTTCCTGCGGGCCTTGCGCAGCCCGGCCTACCTGGGCGATATCGGCGCTTTGCCCGGCTATGACGCGCGCGATTGCGGCCGCCTCATGAACCTGTCCGAGGCGTTTCCCTGAGCCGCGCTTCAAGGGCTATCATCCCGCTATGTCTTCCGTGATCTATCTCGCCGATGAGCGACCCGCCGCCGTCACGCCGCCGCCCGAGGGCGAGCCGCTGCTGGACCGGCGCGCGCGTCCTTTGCGCGACCTGCGCATCTCGGTCACGGACCGCTGCAACTTCCGTTGCACCTATTGCATGCCGCGCGAGGTCTTTGACGCCAACTACCGCTTCATGCCGCATTCGGCGCTGCTGTCCTTCGAGGAGATCACGCGCGCGGCGCGCATCTTCGTGCGGCTGGGCACCGAAAAGATCCGTCTGACGGGCGGCGAGCCGCTGCTGCGCAAAGACATCGACAAGCTGATCGCCATGCTGGCCGGGCTGCGCACGCCGCAGGGCCGGCCGCTGGATCTCACGCTGACCACCAACGCCAGCCTGCTGGCGCGCAAGGCGCGCGCACTCAAGGCAGCCGGCCTGGCGCGGGTCACGGTGAGCCTGGACGCGCTGGATCCGGCGCGCTTCGCGCGCCTGGCCGATGCCGACTACACGCCCGGCGACGTCCTGGCGGGCATCGACGCGGCGGCCGAGGCGGGCCTGCCGGTCAAGGTCAACATGGTGGTGCGCCGGGGCGTCAACGATGCGGAAATCCTGCCCATGGCGCGCCGCTTCCGGCATAGCGGCCATGTGCTGCGCTTCATCGAGTACATGGATGTGGGCAACAGCAACGGCTGGAATGTCGCCGAGGTGCTGCCCAGCGACGAGCTGCTGGCGCGCCTGCGCGAGCACTTCGCGCTCGAGCCCGTCGACGATGCGCCCATGGGGCGGGTCGCCGAGCGCTGGCGCTATGCCGACGGGGCCGGCGAAGTCGGCGTGATTTCCAGCGTCACGCACGCCTTTTGCGGCGGCTGCACGCGGGCCCGCCTGTCGCCCGAAGGGCAGCTGTTTCTGTGCCTGTTCGCCTCGCGCGGGCACGATGTGCGCGCGCTGCTGCGCGGCACCGCCGGCGACGAGGCCATCGCCGCGGCGCTGGCCGGCATCTGGACGGCGCGGCAGGACAATTACTCCGAACGCCGCGGGCAGGCCACGGCCGTGCGCGACAAGATCGAAATGAGTTACATCGGTGGCTGATATCACAATCGCCGGCCTGATCCTGGCCGGAGGCCAGGGCAGCCGCGTCAACGAGGCCGACAAGGGGCTGCTGCCCTGGCGCGGCAAACCCCTGGTGGCCCATGTGGCCCAGCGTCTGGCCCCTCAGGTCGGCCGCCTCATCATCAGCGCCAACCGCAATGCCGAGGCCTATGCCGTCTTCGGGCAGGTGGTGGGCGACGACGCCCGCCTGGGGGCCTGGCAGGGGCCGCTGGCGGGCCTGGCCGCGGGCCTGGCGGCCTGCACCGAAGAATGGCTGGTCTGTGTGCCTTGCGATACGCCGCTCATCCCGCAGGATCTGGCGGCGCGCCTGACGCAGGCGGCCCTGTCCTCCCGGGCGCCCCTGGCGGTGGCAAGCTGCCAGGGCCGCCGCCATGCGGTCTGCATGGCGCTGCGTCCCACGCTATTGGACGATCTGCGCGCCTACCTGGCCGCGGGCGACCGCAAGGTCGCCTGGTGGCAGGATCGCGCCGGGGCCGTCGAAGTCTCATTCGACGATGTGCCCCAGGCCTTCCTCAATCTCAACACCGCGGAAGACTTCGCCTTCGCCCAGGGCTAGGCCTGCCACAGGCGCAGGTCGTAATAGCGCACGCGCGTGCCGTCGCCGATGTCGGTGTCGCAGGGCAGGCGCGCCAGGCCGCTGGCCCAGGGCAGCGAGCTCATCACGCCCGAACCCTGGTTGCCATAGGCGTGCAGTTCGGGTGTCTCGCCGGCCTGGTACCGCACCCGGAGGAATTCCTCGCGCCCATCGCGGCGGGTGCGCTGCGTGCGCAGGGGCACCCAGTCCACGCGCGGGTAGATCTCGCCGCGGCCCTGCATGCGGCGCACCAGCGGCGACACCAGCACCGTGAAGACGGCGTAGGCCGAGACCGGATTGCCCGGCAGGCAGACCAGCGGCTTGCCCTGGACGTGGGCCAGCGCCACCGGCTTGCCCGGTTTCATGCGGACCTTCCAGAGCACCAGCGAGGCGCCCATGGACTCCAGCACGGGCTTGACCAGGTCGCGCTCGCCCACCGACACGCCGCCCACGCTGAGCACCAGGTCGCAATCGCGCAGCAGGCGCGTGAAGGCGGCGTTCAGGCTGGCCTCGTCATCGCGCGCATGCAGCACATGCGTGGCCTCGGCGCCCATGCCTTCGGCCAGGGCGGCCAGCATGGCGCCGTTGGAGTTGTAGATTTGCTGCGGCTGGCGGTGCGAGCCGGGCGGGACCAGTTCGTCGCCGGTGGTGAGGATGCCCACGCGCAGGCGCCCGTAGACCTCGGCCTGGGCCAGGCCCTGCGAGGCGAGCAGGGCGATGTGGGCGGCCTGCAGCACCGTGCCCGCGGCCAGCAGGAGCTGGCCGGCGGCCGTATCCTCGCCGCGCTTGCGCACATGCTGGCCGGCGCGCGGCGCCTGCAGGATCTCGACCCGTCCGTCGGCCTCGCGCGTGTCCTCCTGCATGACGACGGTGTCGGCGCCCTCGGGCATCAGGCTGCCGGTGAACAGGCGGGCCGCCTGGCCCGGCGCCAGCGCGGCCGGCATGTCGCCGGCGAAAACACGCTGGGTCACGGGCAGGGCGCGGCCGGCCTCGTAGTCGGCATGGCGGATGGCATAGCCGTCCATGGCGCTGTTGTCGGCCGGCGGCAGGTCCAGCGTCGCCAGGATGTCCTGTGCCAGCACCCGGCCGGCCAGGCTGGCCAGCGGCAAGGTTTCGCGCCGCGTAATGGCTTGCGCGGCCAGGGCCAATTGCGCCTGGGCCTGGTCGAACTCCATCATGGTGCGTCCTTGCGCGACAGGTGGGTGGCGAAGTTGCAGGGCTTGTGACGGCTGTCCAGCTGTTCGGCGATGATGCGCGTCCAGGCCGTCTGGCAGGCATTGTTGGAGCCCGGCATGCAGAAGATCACGGTGTTGTTGGCGTAGCCGGCCAGCGCGCGCGACTGGATGGTGGACGAGCCGATCTCCTCATAGGAAACCTGGCGGAACAACTCGCCGAAACCGTCGATCTCCTTGTCGAACAGCGGACGCACCGCCTCGGGCATGGAGTCGCGGTGCGAGAAACCCGTGCCGCCGGTGGTGAGGATGACCTGCACCTCGGGGTCGGCGATCCAGTCGCTCATGACGCGGCGGATGAGGTAGACGTCATCGCGCACGATGTCGCGGCGCACGCAGATATGGCCGGCCTGGGCCAGGTTCTGGGCCAGGAGGTTGCCCGAGGTGTCGTCTCCGGCGCTGCGGGTGTCGCTGACCGTCAGCACGGCGCAGGCCAGCGGGATATTGTTGTCGGCGTTCATGGTTTCTCCTTGTTGTCTTCCCAGGCGAGAGTGCGGTCTTCGTCGTCGGCGCGCTGCTCGACCCAGAAGCGCTTGCCATCGGCCAGGGTTTCGCGCTTCCAGAAGGGCGCGCGCGTCTTGAGGGCGTCGATCATGAACTCGCAGCCGCGAAAGGCATCGCCCCGGTGCGCGCTGGCGGCGGCCACGAAGACGATCTGGCTTTCGCGCGGCAGGGCGCCCACGCGGTGGGCGATGAGGGTGCCAGCCAGCTGCCAGCGTTCGCGGGCCGTGTGGGCGATGGCCTGCAGTTCGCGCTCGCACATGCCCGGGTAGTGTTCGAGGTACAGGGTATCGGTGGCCTGGCCGGGCGCGTAGTCGCGCACATAGCCCGTGAAGGTCACGATGGCGCCGGCCTGGGCGCCGACCTCGGCGCGCAGGGCGGCGGTGAGGGCGGCCGTGTCGAAATCGGCCTCCTGGACGAGAATCATGGCCTCATCCCCCGGTGACGGGTTCGAAGACCGCCACCTCGTCGCCCGCGGCAAGGGGCGCGCGTCCCTTGACATGGGTCTGGTTGACGGCGACTTTCAGGCGGCCGGCGTGCGCCAGCTGCGGATAGCGCGCCGCCAGGTCTGCCAGCAGCTGGACCGTGTCGGCCGGCTCGGGCAGGGGCAGGCGTTCGCCGCGCTTGCCCAGCATCTCCGCCACGCGGGCGAAGTAAAGCAGCTCAATCATGGCGCCATTCACCGCTTTTTCCTCCCGCCTTGTACGCCAGGCGTATCTGTTCGACCACGATGCCCTTGTCGGCCGCCTTGCACATGTCGTAGATGGTCAGCGCGGCCACGCTGCAGGCGGTCATGGCCTCCATTTCGACGCCGGTCTTGTAGCGTGTGCGGCAGGTGGCGCGGATCTCGATGCGGTGAGACTGCTCGTCCAGCGAGAACTCGATGCCCACGAAAGACAGCGGCAGGCTGTGGCACAGCGGAATGAGCTCGGCGCATCGCTTGGCCGCCAGCACCCCGGCGACGCGGGCGGTGTTCAGGACCTCGCCCTTGCCCTGGCCGGGCTGGGTCAACAGGCCGTAGGCTTGGGGGCTCATGCGCACCGCGGCCTGCGCGATGGCGACGCGGTCGGAATCGGCCTTGTCGCCGACATCGACCATGCGAACCTGGCCGCTTTCGTCCAGATGGCTCAGGGAGGGTAGGGTGTCAGACATCTCAAAAGGCAAAAGATCAGGGTGGATGGAAGGCTGGGGGCGGGCCGGCCGCCGCCCAGCCTTATGATAGACGAGCCCAGTCGGGGGCGCGATAATCCCCGGCAAACCTGTCAGGAGTGGTCGATATGTCCTTTCGCATGCCTGCACTGAAACTTTCGCGCCGCGGCGCGAAAATCCTAGGGGCGGTCGTGCTGGTCATGCTCCTGCTGGCCGGTCTGGCGGCCTGGCAGGTGCCCAAGGTGCTGCGCGGCGCCCTGACCGGAGACGTGGCGGCCCTGCTGGGCCGGGATGTCAGCGTGGGCGATATCTCCTTCAATCCCTTCACCCTGACGGTGCGGGCGCATGACCTGGCGATCGCCCAGCCGCGCTCCGAAACCCCGCTGCTGAAGGTCGGGCTGCTCGAGGCCAGCGCGGCCTGGCGCTCCCTCCTGTGGTTCGCGCCCGTGGTCGATTCGGTGCGCGTGGTCGATCCCCAGGTCGACGTGGTGCGCGAGGACGTCACGCGCTTCAATTTCTCGGACATCCAGCAAAAATTGGCCGAGCAGGCCGCCAAGGCGCCGCCCGACCCCCAACCCAAGGAGGGCCTGCCCCGCTTCTCGCTGAACAATATGCGCCTCGAAGGCGGCCGCATACGGCTTGACGACAAGGTCACGGGCCGCAAGCAGGTCATCGACGAGATCACGCTGGGCGTGCCCTTCATCTCCACCTTTGGCTATGCCACGGACATCGACGTCCAGCCCAAGGTGCATCTGCGGGTCAACGGCAGCCCCTTCGACCTGGACGGCGTGGCGCGGCCCTTCGACAAAGTGCCGCATTCCACCCTGAACCTCAATTTCTCGGGCCTGGAACTCGAAAAATGGGCCGACATCTGGCCCATGGCGCTGCCGGTCAAGCTGCAGCGCGCCTTGCTGGATTCCGACCTGCAGGTCCGCTTCGAACAGCCCAAGGACGCGCCGCCGGCCATCAAGGTGGTAGGCGATGTGGGGCTGCGCCAGCTGGATGTGCGCGAGGCCTCGGGCGATAACCTGCTCAAGTGGAGCTCGCTGGTCGTGCGGCGCATTTCCACCGAACCCTTGAAGCAGCAGCTCTATATCGGCGAGGTGGAACTCTGGGCCCCGCAGGCCC
>NZ_LRUJ01000049.1 GCF_001548475.1 Bordetella hinzii LMG 13501 | reverse complement strand
CAGCACCTTTATACGGGGGGGGGGAACCTCGGGCCCCCGCAGGCCCCAGCCCCGCCGCGATGCCGAGCAACGTGTCAATTGGCTGGAGGTGATCGACAAGCTCCGCCAGCTGGGCGCGGGCGGCAAACCGGTCCATCCGGCGGCCCCGCCGGCCGCGCCCGCGCCCGGCCCGGCCGCCTCCTCGCAGCCGGTGCCGCCTGCCGGTGGCCAGGCGGCCCCGCAAGCCCAGGGAAGCCCCGCGCCCTCCGAGGCCGCGCCCGCGCCGCAGCAATGGCAGGTGGCCGTGGACGCCATCAATGTCCGCGATGCCGAACTGCATCTGCGCGATGCCGCGACCCGCCTGGACTATCTGATCACCGGCCTGGACCTGACGGTCGAGACCGTGCAGCTGCCGCAGCCGCCCAAGCAGCCCATCCAGATCTGGGCCAGCATGGAAAACAGCGTCGACGGCGGCTGGCTGCGGGCCAAGGGGCCGCTCAGGCTGGAGCCGCTGGCACTGGACATGGAACTGCACATGGGCAATGTTGCGCTGGCGCCTTTCGCGCCGGCGGTGCAGGCTGCCGCGCCCCTGGTCATCAAGGACGGCCGGCTGGCGCTGGACACCCGGATACGACTGGCCCAGGCCAACGGCGCCACCCAGGCCAGCGCCCATGACCTCAAGCTGTCGCTGTCGCGGCTGGCCGCCCGCGATGAGGGCATCAAGCCGGCCGTGGACATCTCGCTGGGGCAGCTGGATGTGGGCGCCGACCAGCTTTCGCTGGGGGCCACCCCCTCGAACTTCACCCTGAAGGCCGCCGATATCCAGGGCAAGGGGCAACTGGCCATGCAGGGCGTGTTCACGTCCTCGCCGGTCACGCTCAAATCCCAGGTCGACCTCTCCAGCCTGGACCTGGCGCCCTTTGCGCCTTATGTGGCCTCCAGCCTGAACGCGACGGTGCGCGCCGTGACCGTGGGCGCGCGCGGCCAGGCGGAGTTCGCCATGGGCCAGGGCAGCACGCCGATGACCGCTTCCTGGCGCGGCGCGGCCGAAGTCAGCGACTTTGACCTGCAAGACCGCGTCAACAAGGCGGACTTCCTCAATTGGGGCAAGCTGGCCCTGTCGAACATGCAGGTCGCGCTGCGGGGGACGCAGTTCTCGGCCAATCTGGGCGACATCGTGCTGGACGACTTCTACGGCCGCGTGCTGCTCAACGCCGAGGGGCGCCTGAACATCATGGACCTGGTCGCCGAACCCGGCCAGGCCGGGGGCTCCATCACGCAGGACACGCAGACCCGGGCGCGGCCGGCGCCGGCCAAGGCGGCTTCGGCCATGCCGGACATCTCGCTCAATAGCGTGACGCTGACGCGCGGCAAGATGAATTTCACCGACCGTTTCGTCAAGCCCAACTATACGGCCGAGCTTTCGGCCATCGAAGGGTCGGTCTCGGCGGTGTCTTCGCGCAACCCCCAGCCGGCGCGGGTCAAGGTGGGCGGGCGCGTCTATACCACGGCGCCTTTCTCCATCAGCGGGACGGTCCAGCCTTTCGCGCAATATCTGGCGCTGGACATCAAAGCCTCGGCCAAGGGGGTGGACTTGCCGCGCTTCACGACCTACTCGGCCAAGTACGTGGGCTATCCCATCAAGCGCGGCAAGCTGTCGCTGGACGTCGAGTACAAGATCAAGAACCGCGAGCTGCAGGCCAGCAACCGCGTCGTGCTCAACCAGCTGACCCTGGGCGACAAGACAGACAGCAAGGACGCCCTGCAGCTGCCCGTATTGCTGGCCGTGGCGCTGCTCAAGGACAGCAAGGGCAACATCGATATCAACCTGCCGATTTCCGGCTCGCTGGACGATCCGCAGTTCTCGGTCGGCGGCATCATCGTGCGGGTCTTCGTCAATCTGATCGTCAAGGCGGTCACCTCGCCCTTCAGCCTGCTGGCCTCGGTCTTCGGCGGCGGCGAAGAACTCTCCTACATCGAATTCGCCCCGGGCAGCGCCGAGCTCTCGCCCGACAGCGAGGAACGGCTGCAGACGCTGGCCAAGGCCCTGAACGACCGGCCCAGCCTCAAGCTGGACATCGCCGGACGCGCCGATCCCAAGACCGACGAGGAAGGCCTGCGCCAGGCCTGGGTGGATCGCCAGATCCGCCTGGCCAAGGCGCGCGAGACGGCTGGCCGCGGCAAGAAGCCCAACCCCGAGGGCGTGACCGTCAGCGCCGCCGAGCGCGGCAAATACCTCGAAAAGGTCTACGACGACACCAAGATCGAGGGCAAGCCCAGGAACTTCATCGGCATCGCCAAGTCCATTCCGGCCGACCAGATGGAGGCCTTGCTGCGCGGCGCGGCCACCATCACGCAGGACGATCTGCGCAAGCTGGCCGACGCGCGGGCGCAGGCCGTGTTCGAGAAGCTGCAGGCCGAAGGACCGGCCGACCGGATTTTCATCGTCGCGCCCGTACTCGACGCCGAGGGCATCAAAGATGACGGCAAGCCCTCGCGCGTCGATTTCTCTTTGAAGTGATCCCACCCGGAGGGTGTTTCCATGGTTTTCAAAGATGCCGAAATCGATAGTCTCCTGCCGCCCCTGAAGCTGAACCGGCGCGGTTTCATCGCCACCGGCGTGGCGGCCGGTTTTTCGCTGGCCGCCGGCCCCGTGGCGGCCCAGACGGCCATCAAGACCGACAGCAAGGGTTTGGTGGCCGGGCGCGTCGATATCCCGACCACCGACGGCAAGATGCCCGCCTATCGCGCCGCGCCCGAGGGCAGGAAAGGGCTGGCCACGTTATTGGTGGTCTCCGAGATCTTCGGAGTGCATGAATACATCCAGGATGTCTGCCGCCGGCTGGCCCACCAAGGCTATCTCGCGATCGCGCCCGAACTCTTCGCCCGCCAGGGCGACCCCGCCAAATATTCCGACATCGCCACGCTGCGCGCCCAGATCATCGACAAAGTGCCCGACGCCCAGGTCATGGCCGACCTGGACGCCACCGTCACCTGGGCGGCGGCCAATGGCGGCGCGGCCGACAAGCTGGGCATCCTGGGCTTTTGCTGGGGCGGCCGCATCGTCTGGCTCTACGCGGCCCATCGCGCCGGCCTGGCGGCGGGGGCGGCCTGGTATGGCCAGCTGGGCGGCGAGCCCAGCGCGCTCAAGCCGCGCTCGGTGCTGGACGTGGTGCCCAATCTGCAGGCGCCCGTGCTGGGCGCCTATGGCGGCAAGGACGCCGGCATTCCGCTGACGGACGTGGACAAGATGCGGGTGGCGCTGGCCAAGGGGCCGGCCGCCGCCAAGGCTTCGCGCATCGACGTCTATCCCGATGCGCCGCACGCCTTCCATGCCGACTACCGGCCCAGCTTCCACAAGGCCGAGGCAGAACAGGCCTGGCAGCGCATGCTGGACTGGTTCAAGCAGAACGGGCTCTGAGCCTCCGTGGCGCGCGGATCAACGCGCCGGCTTTTCGGGCAGGCCATCGGTCACTTCGGCGATGGCCTGTTTCATTTCGCGGTAGCCGATCGCGCGTTCGCGCTGGAAACTGCCCAGCACGCCGGCGCAGCCGTCGACCCCGCCCTGGCGCATCTGCTCCATCATTTGTTTGCCATTTTCCTGGCCCTGCGCAAAGCGGCTGTCCAGGTTGGCGGTGTCGTAGCGGTATTCCTGGGCATAGTGCTTGAGGTTCACGTGCCAGTTCGATTCATGCTGGCGCAGGTCGGGTTCCGAGGCGCCGCAGGTGCGCGCCGCGCCATTGGTCGCGCCGGCGGCGATGACAATCTGCTCGAAAGTGACCTGGCCGCCGGGGTCTGCCGGGGCCTGGGCCTGCGCCGCCGGCGCCAGGGCGGCCAGCGCCATCCAAAGGGCTCGCATGATTCGGTCCTCCGTCGCTTGTTCGCAACGCTTGATTATCGCCAGCCACGGCGGCCACGGATGTTCCCGGCCGGTTTGCAGTCGTTTCAGTCTGTGCGCAGGCTTTTCCCGGCGGGCCGCGGCCCCCGGGCCGGCGACACGATCTATGATGGAGGGCAAGCCGCGCCCGCGGCCCGCCGAGAAGGCAAACAGATAAACGTTCCTGTTGGAGAATTTCATGACTATTTCCGTTGGCGCCCGCGTGCCGGACGGCACGCTCACCGAGTTCATCGAAACCGAAACTCCGGGCTGCCAGCTCGGTCCCAACGCCTTCCAGGTCTCCGATCTGACGCGCGGCAAGAAGATCGCGCTGTTCGCGCTGCCGGGCGCTTTCACGCCGACCTGCTCGGCCAAGCACCTGCCGGGCTATATCGCCCGCGCGCAGGATTTCGCCGATAAGGGCGTGGATGAAATCTGGTGCGTGGCCGTCAACGATGCCTTCGTGATGGGCGCCTGGGGCCGTGAGCAGAATGCCGGCGGCAAGGTGCGCATGCTGGCCGACGGCTCGGCGCTCTGGACGCGCGAGCTGGGCCTGGAGCTGGACCTCATCGCGCGCGGCATGGGCGTGCGTTCGCAGCGCTACTCGGCCCTGATCGAAGACGGCGTGGTCACCCGCCTGAACATCGAGGCCCCCGGCAAGTTCGAGGTCAGCGACGCCGATACCCTGCTGTCGCAGATCTGATGTTTTCCAGGAGGCCGGCGGTCCGGCCTCCCGTGCAGCCCCTTCGCCTCCTCTGCTGCCCGCCCGCCCATGCTATCGACCATATTTTCGTTTTCCTCGCTGTACTTCGCCACGCTGTTGATGTTGATCGGCACGGGCCTGTTCAACACCTATATGGGCCTGACCCTGACGGCGAAATCCGTCAACGAAGTCTGGATCGGCTCCATGATCGCAGGGTATTACCTCGGCCTGGTCTGCGGGGCGCGGCTGGGCCACAAACTCATCATCCGGGTGGGCCATATCCGGGCCTTCGTGGCCTGCGCGGCCGTGGCCACCAGCATGATCCTGCTGCAGGCCCAGATCGACTACCTGCCCATCTGGCTGCTGCTGCGCCTGGTCTCGGGCATCATGATGGTGACCGAATTCATGGTCATCGAAAGCTGGCTCAACGAACAAACCGAAAACCGCCAGCGCGGCCGCGTATTCTCGGTGTACATGGTGGTCTCCGGCCTGGGCACGGTGCTGGGACAGCTGGCGCTCACGCTCTACGGCGCGCTGGACGACGGGCCGCTCATCCTGGTGGCCATGTGCCTGGTCCTGTGCCTGGTGCCCATCGCCGTGACGGCGCGCTCGCACCCGCCCACGCCGCGTCCGGCGCCGCTGGACTTCTTCTTTTTCGTCAAGCGCGTGCCGCTGGCCATGACGGTCCTGTTCGTGGCCGGCAACCTGAGTGGCGCCTTCTACGGGCTGGCCCCGGTCTATGCCGCCAAGCATGGCCTGCAGACTTCCCAGGTGGCCTTGTTCGTCGCCGTGTCCGTCACCGCCGGCCTGCTGTCGCAATGGCCCATCGGCTGGCTGTCCGACCGCGTCAATCGCGCCGGCCTGATCCGTTTCAACGCCGCCGTGCTGGTGCTGCTGCCCACGCTGATGTGGGGCTGGCTGGACCTGCCTTTCTGGCTGCTGCTCTGCCTCTCGGCGCTGCTGGGCGTGCTGCAGTTCACCCTCTATCCGCTGGGCGCGGCCCTGGCCAATGACCATGTGGAGGCCGAGCGCCGGGTGAGCCTGAGCGCCGTGCTGCTGATGGTCTACGGGGTGGGCGCCTGCCTGGGCCCGCTGGTCGCCGGCATCCTCATGTCGCTCGGCGGGCACGCCATGTACTACGTCTTCGTGCCGGCCTGCGCCCTTATCCTGGTCTGGCGCGTGCGGCCCAGCGCCGTCACTGGCGTGCACCAGGTCGAGGAGGCGCCGGTGCAATTCGTGCCCATGCCCGACACGCTGCAGTCCTCGCCCGCCATGGTGGCCTTGGATCCCCGTGTGGATCCCGAGGTGGACCCGGCCATGGAGATGGTCACGCCCGAGGCCGGCGTGGTGCAGCCGCCGCCGCCGGCCGCCGAACCCGCTGCCGGCACGGCGGCCTTCGACAACGTCGTGGCCGAGCCGGGCGAGCCGGCCACCGTCCTGTCCGCCGACGGCGCGCCGAGTCCGCGCACGGGGACGGACGCCTGAGAGCGGACGGTCAGCGCGTGATGGGCAGGCAGGCCGCGCCCTGGGTCAGCGGCGCGCTGGTCTCGCCCAGCAGGGCCCGCGCGCCGCAGGTCGAGCCGAACATGGCCGCCACGTTGTGGCCGGTCTCCACGACTTCCTGGGCCTGGTGCGCCAGCGCCGGCCAGTCCGGGTGGCGCTGGGCACTGTCCAGCTCATGGCGCCAATAGCCCAGGCCGCGCGCCCAGCGCGTGGCGCCCTGGGCCTCGGCGCCGCAGGTCTTGTCCAGGAATTGATGCTCGGGGTTGTTGTCGGCGCTGCCCAGCAGATAAGTGACATGGCGCGCCGCGTAGCGCGAGGCCAGCCGCGCGCGGTCCACGTCATGCAGATAGGCGGGCAGTTGGTCCAGGCCGTACTTGTATTGGTTGTAGGTGGGGCAGATCCCGCGCTCGTAGGGCGCGAATCCGCGGCCGTCGGGACGCGGCCGGTCCGGCGTCAGGTATAGATAGGAAGACGGGTTGGCGACCACATAACGCACGTCCAGGCCTTTCTTGCGCAGATCCTCGTCGACATTGTTGAGCACCGCATAGCGCTGGATGAGCTGGCCGCCGGCGGAGTGGCCCGCAAGCACCACCGTGCGCAGCGCCGGCAGGCGCTCGGGGCGGGCCAGTTCCTGCAGGATGTCGTCGAGCACCCGCATCGAGCCGACCGGGGCCGGCCGGCCCTTGGCCGGCATGCTGGGTTCGCCATCTTCCCAGCTGGCGCGGCGCCAGGCCGGCATATGGCCGAAACCGGCGTCGATGGCGCTGGCGAACTTGGGCGCGATGATTAAGGTGTCGTCCAGGCGGTCCGGGTTGGTGCCCATCAGGGCCGAGACCGCTTCGTAGGAACGGGTGGCATCGCGCTTGACGCCATGCACGACGATGACCAGCCGGCGGATGCCGCGCAGGTCGTCCCGCTTGAGATTCTTGCTGGCATAGACCGGGAAGGGGTAGCGCTGCCCCGCGCGCCCCAGCTCCAGGGCACGCCAGGGCGGCGTGCGCGCCGGGTCGGCGGCGACCGGTTCGTCATAGGGGTCGGCGGCCTCGTCGGCCGGCTGCACGGCCTGGGCCATCGGCGCGGCGGCCGGCAGGCCCGCCAGGGCCGCGGCCAGGACCAGGCAGTACCCGCCACGCCGAGGCTTCATACCGCCTGTCAGCAGTGCTCGTGGCCGAGCAATTGGCGCAGGGCCGGCTGGTCGAGCAGCCGGACTTCGCGCTGGTTGATCCGGATCAGGCCTTCGCGGGCAAAGCGCGAGAACAGGCGGCTGACCGTCTCCAGCGTCAGGCCGAGATAGTTGCCGATTTCTTCGCGGCTCATGCGCAGCACGAATTCGGTCGACGAATAGCCCAGCGCGGCATAGCGCTGCGACAGATTCAACAGGAAGGCCGCCAGGCGCTGCTCAGAGCGCATGGAACCCAGGGTGGCCAGCATCTGGTGCGAGCGGCTGATCTCGCGGCTCATCAGGCGGCGGAACTGTTGCTGCAGGCTGGGCAGGTGACTGGCGACGCGGTCGATCTCGGCGATGCGGATGACGCAGACTTCGGAGTCTTCCAGGGCCACGGCGTTGGACACATGGCGCGATTCGAGCATGCCGTCCAGGCCGACGATCTCCCCCGGCAGATGAAAGCCGGTGATCTGCAGCTGGCCGGCGGCGTCTTCGAGCTGGGTCTTGAGCGAGCCGTAGCGCACCCCGAAAACGGCGTCCAGCGGCGTGTCGAGTTCATAGAGCGTATTGCCTTTTTCGACCCGCACACGCTCCTTGACCAGGTCGTCGAGTTTTTCCACCTCGGCGGCGGCCATGCCGATGGGGATGCAGACATGGCCCAGCATGCAACTGGAGCAATGCGCGGCATCAGGCGCAATGGGAACCCGCTTCAGCATTCGTGACCTCGTTGTTTTGATACACCGGCTCCGGGAGATGGCGCGGCTTGTTCGTATGCATACATTGTAGTCTTCTTGCCGGAATTTCGCCGATTTATGCGGCCAGCTGACAGAATTTGACGGTTTTCGCGTTACCAGCCGCCAAAGCGCGCCCAGATGCCTTCGACGCGGTCGCTGTCCGGCCGCACCAAGTGGTAGCGCGTGTGCTGCGCGGCTGTCGCGCAAGCATGGTTGGGCAGGATGCGCAGTTGCGAGCCCACGGGGTAGGCCGCGGCCAGGTCGATGGGCGGGGCGGAGTCGAAGGCGAGCACGCCGTGCTCCTGGTTGGCGTCGGTCATGCGCAGCCCCGGTATGGGCCGGCCCAGGCGGTCGCAGACCAGGCCGTAACCCTGGTCGACGGGCTGGCGCGCGGTGCCCCGGTCGCGGCTCAGGGCCATCCAGCCGCCATCGGTGATGATCCAGCCGCGGTCGGCCTGGTGGCCCAGCACGGTGACCAGCACCGACAGGGCGATCTCATCGGGCGTGCAGGCGCCCACGCCGGACATGACCAGGTCGAAGAAAACATAGACGCCGGCGCGCAGCTCGGTGACGCCTTCGAGGTGGCGGGCATAGCGGGCCGTGGGCGTGGATCCCACGCTGACAATGGGGCAGGGGTGGCCCTGGTCCCGCAGGCGCTGGGCGGCGGCCACGCAGGCGGCGCGCTCCTGCTCGGCCAGGGCCACGATGGCTTCGCGGCTGCGGCAGTTGTATGACTCGCCGGCGTGGGTCAGCACGCCGGCCACCGTCACGCCACCGGCGCGCAGCAGCTCGGCGATGGCCGGCAGCTCGGGGTCGTCGGGTTTCAGGCCGCTGCGGTGGCCGTCGCAATCGATTTCCAGCAGGCAGGGCAGGTCCAGCGCCAAGCGGGCGCGGGCCGCGCACACGGCTTCGGCCGCCTGGCGGTTGTCAAGAATGATCTTCAGGTTGCAGCCGGCGCGGCGCAGGCGGCCGACGTGTTCCAGCTTGTTGGGCGTGATGCCCACCGCGTAGAGGATGTCGTCAAAGCCCGCGGCGTGGAAGCGCTCGGCTTCCTTCAGGGTCGAGACGGTAATGGGGCCGGGTTGGCCGCCGCCGGCGGCCAGCGCCACCTCGATGCACTTGGCCGTCTTGACATGGGGCCGCAGCATCACGCCCAGGGCCGCGGCGCGCGCCCGCATCATGTCGGTGTTGGCCCGCAGGCGGTCCAGGTCCAGCAGCAGCGCCGGCGTCTCCAGCGAACCCAGGGCCGCGGTGTCGCGCGCCGCGCGATAGGACACCCAATCGTCGGCGGCAATATGGCGCCCGCTCGGGGCGGCGCCGGGATTGACCGGGTAGTACTGGCACAAGACCGGACCCAGGGCGGTCTCGGCCTGCACCTCGGCGCGCACGAAACAGGAGTCCCCCTCGGGATGGACCTCCTCGATGTCGTCCAGCACGGGCAGCAGCCGCGGGTCCACTTGATAGATGTCGCCGATGACGCAGCGGCCGTCATGGGCGGGCAGCAAGCCGGGCCAGTCGCCGAAATCGACCAGATGGCCGGGCACGCGGCCCGGGCCGATGAAACGCGGGGCGGGCAGGCCGTGTCTTGCGGCCACTTGCGTCAGATCATGGATTTCGCCACTGCGTAGCGTGCCGTAGACAAAAACGTTTATGCTCATCGGACCGCCCTCTGGATATAGGCGGTAGTGTAAGTCACTGTAAGTCGACTTTCCGCGTGTGGCGCCGGGTCTTGAAAAGTCCCATTCCGGCCGCACATTCAGGTCATCGAGCCGGCTGACGGGTTTCGGCATGGCTCCCCAACTGCCAACCGACCACTATGCGATTCGACAAACTTACCACCAAGTTCCAGCAAGCCCTGGCGGACGCGCAAAGCCTTGCCGCCCGCAACGACAATCCCTATATCGAGCCGGTCCACGTGCTGGCCGCCCTGCTCGCCGACGCCGACAGCGGCGCGGGCAGCCTGCTGGCGCGCGCCGGCGTGGCGGTCAACCGCCTGCAGCCTGCCCTGGAGACGGCCATGCGCGCCTTGCCGCAGGTCGCCGGCGAGGACAATGTGCAGGTCGGCCGCGATCTGCAGGGCGTGCTCACGCGCACCGACAAGGAGGCCGCGCGCCGCGGCGACACCTTCATCGCCAGCGAGCTCTTCCTGCTCGCCCTGGCCGATGACAAGGGCGAGGCCGGGCGCATCCTGCGCGAGGCCGGCCTGCAGAAAAAAGCGCTCGAGACCGCCATCGACGCCGTGCGCGGCGGCGAAAAAATCTCCGAGGCCGAAGGCGAGTCCAACCGCGAGGCGCTGGCCAAGTACACGCTGGACCTCACCGAGCGCGCCCGCGAGGGCAAGCTCGATCCCGTCATCGGCCGCGATGACGAAATCCGCCGCACCATCCAGATCCTGCAGCGCCGCACCAAGAACAACCCCGTGCTGATCGGCGAGCCTGGCGTGGGCAAGACCGCCATCGTCGAAGGCCTGGCCCAGCGCATCGTCAACGACGAAGTGCCCGAGACGCTGCGCGGCAAGCGCGTGCTCTCGCTGGACCTCGCCGCGCTGCTGGCCGGCGCCAAGTTCCGCGGCGAATTCGAAGAACGCCTGAAGGCCGTGCTCAAAGAGCTGTCGCAGGACGACGGGCAGAACATCGTCTTCATCGACGAGCTGCATACCATGGTGGGCGCGGGCAAGGCCGAGGGCGCCATGGACGCGGGCAATATGCTCAAGCCCGCGCTGGCGCGCGGAGAGCTGCACTGCATCGGCGCCACCACGCTGGACGAGTACCGCAAGTACATCGAAAAAGACGCCGCGCTGGAGCGCCGCTTCCAGAAGGTCCTGGTGGGCGAGCCCGACGTCGAGTCGACCATCGCCATCCTGCGCGGCCTGCAGGAGCGCTACGAGATCCACCACGGCGTGGAGATCACCGACCCGGCCATCGTCGCGGCCGCCGAGCTCTCGCACCGCTATATCACCGACCGTTTCCTGCCCGACAAGGCCATCGACCTGATCGACGAGGCGGCGTCGCGCATCCGCATGGAGATCGACTCCAAGCCCGAGGTGATGGACAAGCTGGATCGCCGCATCATCCAGCTCAAGATCGAGCGCGAGGCCGTCAAGAAGGAAACCGACGACGCCTCCAAGCGCCGCCTGGCCGCCATCGAGGAAGAACTTGAGCGCCTGCAGCGCGAGTACAACGACTACGAAGAAATCTGGAAAGCCGAAAAGGCCGCCGTGCAGGGCACGCAGTCCATCAAGGAAGAAATCGACCGCGTGCGCGCCGAGATGGCCGAGCTGCAGCGCAAGGGCCAGTTCGACAAGCTGGCCGAGCTGCAATATGGCAAGCTGCCCGAACTGGAGGCGCGCCTGAAGGCGGCCGACATGGCCGAGAGCGACATCGAGCGCGCCGAGACCGCCGGCGGCAAGCCGCGGCTGCTGCGCACCCAGGTCGGCGCCGAAGAGATCGCCGAGGTGGTCTCGCGCGCCACCGGCATCCCGGTGTCCAAGATGATGGAAGGCGAGCGCGACAAGCTGCTGCACATGGAAGACGCCCTGCACAAGCGCGTGGTGGGCCAGGACGAAGCCTGCAGCCTCGTGGCCGACGCCATCCGCCGTTCGCGCGCCGGCCTGGCCGATCCGTCCAAGCCCTATGGTTCCTTCCTCTTCCTGGGCCCCACGGGCGTGGGCAAGACCGAGCTGACACGCGCCTTGGCCGACTTCCTGTTCGACTCCGAAGAGCACATGATCCGCATCGACATGAGCGAATTCATGGAAAAGCACTCGGTGGCCCGTCTCATCGGCGCGCCGCCGGGCTATGTGGGCTACGAAGAGGGCGGCTACCTGACCGAGGCCGTGCGCCGCAAACCCTATAGCGTGGTGCTGCTCGACGAGGTCGAGAAGGCGCATCCGGACGTGTTCAACGTGTTGCTGCAGGTGCTGGACGACGGCCGCCTGACCGATGGCCAGGGCCGCACGGTGGATTTCCGCAACACCGTCATCGTGATGACGTCCAACCTGGGCTCGCAGCAGATCCAGAGCATGGCGGGCAAGCCCTACGAAGTCATCAAGGATGTGGTGATGGAAGAACTCAAGCAGACCCTGCGCCCGGAGTTCCTGAACCGCATCGATGAAGTCGTGGTCTTCCATGGCCTGGACGCGCAGCATATCGAGTCCATCGCGCGCATCCAGCTCAAGCGCCTGGCCGAACGCCTGGAAAAGCAGGAGATGCAGCTCGAAGTCACCGATGCCGCGCTGGCGGAGATTGCCCGCGTGGGCTTCGATCCGGTGTTCGGCGCGCGGCCGCTCAAGCGCGCCATCCAGCAGCAGATCGAGAACCCGGTCGCCAAGCTCATCCTGCAAGGCGTATTCGGGCCGCGCGATGTGGTGCCGGTGGACTACCAGGACGGCAAGTTCGTCTTCACCCGGACCTTGCAATAAGCGCGCGCGGTCCCACGAAGCCGGCCGGAAGGCCGGCTTTTTCTTGCGCGGCCGGACTCAGGCGCAGCGCTTGCAGCCCGCGGGCAGCCGGGCCAGGCGGACATGGGCCACGATGGCCTCGATGAGCGCGGCCGCCGCGGGGCTGGGCGTGCGCTCGTGTTCGCGGACGATGCACAACGTGCGCAGAACCGTCGGCCGGGCCAGCAAGGCGTAGCTCAGGCCGGGCAGCATGACGCGGTGTGCGGCCAGGGCGGGCAACAAGGCCACGCCCAGGCCGGCCTGCACCAGGGCAGCCTGCGAGGTGGTGCTGGAGGCTTCGTAGAACGGCGCGGCGGCTTCCACGGGAAGGTCGGCGCGCGCCCGCAGCAAGGCCATGATGCCGGTCTCGTCCACCACGCCGACCAGCTTGCGGCCGGCCAGCGCGCGCCAGGAGATATTGCCATCGCGCCCGGCCCGCAGCTGCGGGTCATCGCTGCGGTACAGCACGCCGAAGCGGTCTTCCAGCAAGGGGTCGAAAGCCAGGCCCGGCGCATCGGCCCAGCGGCTGGTCAGGCCGAAATCGACCTGGCCCGCGGCCACTAGGCGCTGGATGCTGCCCGAATTGTCGTCGCGCAGATAGAGCCTGATGCCGGGGTAGCGCGCGGCATAGCCGGCCGCGGCGGGGGAAATGATCTCGGTGATGGCCGAGGGCGCGGCGGCCACGCCCACGCGCCCGCGCTGCAGCGAGCCATAGCGCACGGCATCGTCGATGGCGCCGTCGAAATCGGCCAACAGGCGCAGCACCCGGGGCAGGAAATCCCGGCCCAGCGGCGTGAGCAGCACGCGGCGGCTGGTGCGCTCGAACAGGGCGGCGCCCAGGGCCGATTCCAGCTGGCGGATGAGCGTGGTGACCGAGGACTGCGTCTGGAACAGCCGCTTGGCGGCATGCGTGAAGCTGCTTTCCTGGGCGACGGCCACAAAGGCGTTCAGGTGCTTGAGCGTGACGTGCTTGGGCAGGCGATGCATTGCAAAATCCGATAGATGGATCAACTAAAACAATTTTCCCAGATTGATGACAAGGCGGATACTGCGGGGCGCCGGCTGTTCCGGCATCCCGATACGCAGATGACCCAGAATCCTTCCGACACCGCCGACTTCATCATCCGGGGCGCCGACCTCATCGACGGCAGCGGCGCGCCGAGGCGCCGCGCCGATCTCGCCGTGCGCGGCGACCGCATCATCGCCATCGGCCAGCTCGACGGCATGCCCGCCGGCCGGCGCATCGATGCCCAAGGCCGGGCGCTGGCGCCGGGCTTTATCGATGTGCACGGCCACGACGACCTGATGTTCGTGGAAAAACCCGCGCTGCCCTGGAAGACCAGCCAGGGCATCACCACCGTGGTGGTGGGCAATTGCGGCGTGAGCGGCGCGCCCGCCCCCCGGCCCGGCAATACCGCCGCGGCGCTGGCGTTGCTGGGCGAGACCCCCTTGTTTGCCGATATGGCCGCCTATCTGGCCGAATTGGAGCGCCTGCAGCCCATGATCAATGTGGCCGCGCTGGTGGGCCATGCCAATCTGCGCCTGGCCGTCATGGAAGATCCGGCGGCCGCGCCCAGTGCGGCAGAGCAGGCCGGCATGGAGGCCCTGCTGGAGCAGTCGCTGTTGGCCGGCGCCGTGGGTTTCAGCACCGGCCTGGCCTACGAGCCCGGCGCGCGCGCCCAGCCGGCCGAGCTGCATGGCCTGGCCCGCGTGGCCGCCGGCCATCGCCGCTTGCACACCAGCCACATTCGCAACGAGGCCGACGCCGTCGAGCAGGCCGTCGAAGAAGTCCTGGAAATGGGCCGCGCCACGGGCTGCGCTACGGTGGTCTCACACCACAAATGCATGATGCCGGCCAACTGGGGCAAGAGCCGCGCCACCTTGGCCAATATCGACCGCGCCCGCGCCCAGGGCCTGGACGTCGGCCTGGACATCTATCCCTATCCGGGCAGCTCCACCATTCTGATTCCCGAGCGGGCCGAGCAGATCGAGGAGATCCGCATCACCTGGTCGGTGCCCCACCCGGAGTGCAGCGGCCGCGCCCTGGCGGATATTGCCCGCGAATGGGGCTGCGACAAGACCACGGCGGCCCGGCGCCTGCTGCCGGCCGGCGCGATCTACTTCGCGATGGACGAGGCCGAGGTCCAGCGCATCTTCCAGCACCCGGCCTGCATGGTGGGCTCGGACGGCCTGCCCAATGATGCGCATCCCCATCCGCGCCTGTGGGGCTCGTTCACCCGCGTGCTCGGACGCTTTGTGCGCGAGGCCGGCCTGATGACGCTGGAGGCCGCGGTGGCGCGCATGACGGGGCTGCCCGCCCGCGTCTACGGCCTGCGCGACCGGGGCGAGCTGCGCGTGGGCGCCTACGCCGACCTGGTGCTGTTCGACCCGGCCACGGTGGCTGACCGCGCCACCTGGGAGACCCCGACCTTGCCTTCGGTGGGTGTGGACGGCGTCTGGGTCAACGGCCAGGCCGTTTTCCCGGCGCCTGCCCGCAGCCGCCCGGGGCGCGTCCTGCGCCGCGAAGCGGCCTGAGGCTGCCCGACCTGCTTGCCATCCTCAACTGTTTTGGAGACCTGACCATGCTGCGCAAGATCTGTGCCGCCCTGGCACTGGCCGCTGTCGCGCTGAGCGCGCACGCCGAATTTCCCGATCGCCCCATCACGCTGATCGTGCCTTTCCCGGCCGGCGGCCCCACCGACATCGTCGGCCGCGTGGCCGCGGCCAAGGCCGGCGAGATCCTGGGCCAGCAGATCGTGGTGGAAAACCGCACCGGGGCCTCGGGCACCATAGGCATGACCGCCACGGCCCGTGCCAAGCCCGACGGTTACACCGTCGGCCTGGCGACGGTGTCCACCCATGGCACCGCGCCGCATCTGTTCCCCAAGCTCGCCTATGACCCCGTCAAGGACTTCACGCCCATCAGCAATCTGGTGACCAGCCCCAACATCCTGGCGGTCAACCCCGCTTTTCCCGCCAAGGACCTGGCCGGTTTCGTGGCCCATGTCCGCGCCAATCCGGGCAAGGACGGCTACGCCAATGCCGGCGCGGGGGGCGTCAATGACCTGGGCATGATCTGGTTCCTGCAGATCATCGACGGCAAGATGAACAGTATTTCTTATCGCGGCTCGGCCCCGGCCCTGACGGACACCGTGGCCGGCGTGGTGCCGGCGATCTTCGACAACTTCCCGTCGACACTGCCCTACGTCAAGAGCGGCCATCTGCGGGCCCTGGCCATCACCGGCAATGCCCGCAATCCGCGCCTGCCCGAGCTGCCGACCTTCGCCGAGCTGGGCTACCGCGATTACGATGTGACGGCCTGGTATGGCGTGGTGGCGCCGGCCGGCCTGCCCGATGCGGTGCGCGACAAGCTGGCAAAGGCCTTCGCCCAGGCGGTGCGCGATCCGGCCACGGCCGCCAAGATGGAGGAGGCGGGCGCCTTCCCGCTGGGCAATACGCCTGCCGAGTTCGCGGCCCAGATCCGCACCGAGAAAGACCGCTGGCAGCGCGTCATCCAGCAGGCGGACATCAAGCTCCAGTAATTGCCGGTGCGCCGGGGCGTCAATAGACGTCGCGGCGCAGCCTGCCTTCGGCGCGCAGGGCGAGCACGGCCGGCGCGCCCAGGATTTCCGTGAGGGCCTCCTCCACGCCCTGGGCCATGCCTTGCAGGCTGCCGCAGACCGCGATGACGGCGCCTTCGCCGACCCAGCCCCGCAGCAGCCCGGCGCGCTCGCGCAAGCGGTCCTGCACATAGCCCTGTCCCTGGCGCGAATAGACGAGATCCAGTTCGGGCAGCAGGCCTTGGGCCTGCCAGGCGCGCAGCTCATCGCCCAGCAAGGCATCGTGCGCGGCATGCCGTTCCCCGAACACCAACCAGTTGCGCGCGTGGCCCGCCGCGATGCGGGCCTTGAGCCAGGATCGCAGTCCGGCCAGGCCGGTGCCATTGCCGATGAGGATGAGCGGCCGCGGGCCCGGTGGCAGGTGAAAGCCGTGATTGCCACGGATGCGCAAGGCGACTTCCGCGCCCACCGGGCATCGCTCGGTCAGCCAGCCACTGCCCAGGCCCAGGCGGCCGTCGGCGTGGCGCTGCTGCCTGACGAGCAATTGCAGGCAGCCATCGGCCGGCAGCGAAGCGATCGAATATTCGCGATGGTTTTGCAGTGGCGCATCGGGCGCGGCGCGGGGCCCGATCTCGGCGATGTCGCCCGCCTCCCATGTCGTTTCGCGTTCCGGTACGAGGCTGAGCAGAAAGCAAGGGCCGCCGGCGCTGCCGGGATTGAGGTGTTCGCGCCGGACCAGGCGCCAGGCCTGGTAATCGGGCGCCTGCCAGTCGGCCTGCTCGGCCGCGCCGCAGGCGGCCACCAATTCGCGCTGCCAATGGCGCAGGGCCGCCGGATCGGCCCGGTCTACCTCCACCCGGTCGAACAGGCTGTGAGCGCCCTGGGCCGCCAGCCAATGGTCGAGCCCGCGGCCGAAGCCGCAGAAGCGGGTGTAGCTGCTGTCGCCCAGCGCCAGCAGGGCGTATTGCAGATGCGCCAGCTGGCCTTCGGCGGCCGGGCGCATGACGTCCTGGGCAAAGCGGGCCGCGCCATCGGGCGCATCGCCTTCGCCATAGGTGCTCGCCACGAAAAGGGCGCGCCGGCACGAGGCCAGCAGCGTGGCATCGACCTGGTTGAGCGGCAGCACATCGGCCAGGTGGCCGGCGGCGCGCAGGGCCGCCGCGCTGTGTTCGGCGATCTCCCGGGCCAGGCCGGATTGGCTGGCATGCGCCACCAGCCAGCCGCCGCTGACGGGCTGCGGCCGGCGGGCGGCGCGGGCGCGCCGCCAGGCCCGCCAGCTCAGAAGCATCCAGGCCGCCACCAGCAGGGCGGCGGCGGCGAACCGCGCCGTCATAGGCCGATCACGTCCAGAGCGAGGAAAGCGGGACTGGGCGCCAGGCGCAGGCCCTGGCTGCCGCGCACGATGAACAGCGCCGCCAGCTCATGGCGGCGGGCATAGGCCATGCCCTCGGCCTCGCCCATCACGTTCAGGGCCGTGGCCAGCGCATCGGCCTGCATGCAGCCGGCATGCAGTACGGTCACCGAGGCCAGGTCATTGTCCAAGGGCTGGCCGCTGCGCGGATCCAGCGTATGGGCGTAGCGCCGTCCGCCGTGCTCGGCATAGCGTCGATAGTCGCCCGAGGTGGCGATGGCCTGCCCAGCCAGCGCCACGCCCAGGGCATGGGCGCCGCTGCCGTCGGGGACTTCGACGGCCACGCGCCAGGGCAGGCCATCCGGCCGCCTGCCGCGGGCGCGCAGTTCGCCGCCCGCCTCGATCAGATAGTGCCGCAGGCCCAGGCCGTCCAAGGCCCAGGCCGCCGCGTCCACGCCATAGCCTTTGGCGATGGCCGACAGGTCCAGCTTCAGCCCGCCAGGCTGCCAGGCGCGTCCGCGCCGGGGATCCAGCGCCAGGCGCTGCCAGCCGCAGCGCCTGGCGGCTTCGGCGATCATGGCCTGCGAAGGCGGTTCGGAGACACCGCGGCGTGGCCCGAAGCCCCACATATCCACCCACTCGCCCAGCGTGGGGTCACAGGCGCCGCCGGTCTCGCGGGCCAGCTTCAGGGCATAGTCCAGCACGTGCAGCAGGTCCTTGGGCAAGACGTGCCAGCCGGCCGGCGCGCGATTGAAACGCGCCAGGTCGGAGTCCGGATCCCAATGGCTCATCTGTGCCACCACGCCGTCCAGCGCGGCCTGCACGGCGGCCTGGATGCGGGTGTCGGACAGGCTCAGCGTGGCGGACAGCCGCGCCGACCAGGTCGTGCCCATGGTGGCGCCGGCCAGCGCCACCGGGCGGCTGAGCGCCGCGCCGTAGTGTTCGGCGGGGGCAACGGCGATCTGCGGCATGCCGGGCTCAGGGGCGCAGCACTTCCAGCGTGCCGGCATAGCTCAGGCGGCGCTTGCTGGCCTTGGGCACGGTCACCTGCTGGTCTTCCAGGCTGGCCTCCAGCCAATACATGCCGGGCTGCGGCCATTTGACCTGGAACTTGCCCTGCGCATCGGTCTTGAGCGCCATCTCATCGACCTTGTCGCGATAGCGGCTGCCGTCGGGCACCACGGTCACTTCGAGGCCGGCGGCCGGCTTGCCGTCCACCGTCATCTGGAAGGTCGCGGCTTCGTCGGAGTACAGATCATTCGGGTGGGTCACGGCGACCAGCTCCAGGCCGCGGCCCACGGGCTTGATCGGGCTGGGCTTGCCGGAGGTCACGAAGGTTTCGACCCGCCCCAGGCTCTGGCTGATCTCCAGGTCCTGGGCCTGGGCCGGCACCGCCTGGGCCAGGCCTTCGGCCTTGCCGAAATAGCGCTTGGGTTTGCCGTCTTCCTTCCAGCGCGCGAACACGCCGTCATTGACCACGGCGATGCGGTAGGTGCCGGTCTGCGCGAGCTGGAGATCGAAGGTGCTGCGCAGCTTGCCGCGATGCTCGTTCTCGGCCTGGACGCTGCTGCCGTCCGGCGCGACGATCACCAGGTTGTCCAGGCGCAGCGGCGCGTGGTTGATGTAGAACTTGTCGTTGCTGACCGCGCCATCGAACGTCACCCAGGTGTTGGTCCCGGACAGTACGGTGGACGAAGGCAGCAGCCACACGTCGTGCGCGTGCGAGACCAGGGGCAGGGCGAGCGCGGCCGCGAGGCCCAGCTTGGCGAAGAGTTTCATGTCTTGTGCTCCGTTTGCGAGAGGATCAGGGCTTGAGCTGGATGGCGACTTCGCCGAGTTCATGTTCGCCCTTGACGGCCTGGCCGGCGTCGGCCTTGGGCGGCCAGGCAAAGGGCAGGCGCAGCAGCTCGCGGCCGCCGACTTCGCGGGCGGCCTCGACCACCACGGCATAGTTGCCCGGCTTGAGGTCGGACAGGGGCTTGGCGCGGTCGGAAAAGGCCAGCGCATGCTTGCCCGCCGGGCGCGTGGCGCCGCTCACGCCATCGACCGGAAACTGCTGGTTGCGGCCGCTGCGGCGCCACCATTGGCGCATGTCCTTGAGCCATTCGGTGCCTTCGTTGTTTTTCTTGGCCACGTCATACCAGACGGCGAGGTCGCCGGCCAGGCTCTGGTCTTCGCGTTCGATCCAGATGGCCACGTAAGGGCGGTGGTATTCGGCGACGTCCAGCCGCGGGATTTCCACCGTGACGGTGAGATCGGCCGCCTGGGCCGTGCGCGCGATGGCGCCGGCCAGGACGAGGGAGAGCAGCAGTTTGCGCATAGGGTTTTCCGCGAGAACGATCAATGAATGAAAAGCAGGGCGAGCACGACGGGGATCACCACGCCCAATCCCACCATGGGCCAGGTGGCGGCGCGATGGCCGGCGTGCATCTTCAGCAGCACCAGTCCGGTCAAGGAAAAGACCAGACAGGCCACGGCGAACAGGTCCAGAAACCAGCTCCAGGCCACGCCGGTGTGGCGGCCCTTGTGCAAATCGTTCAGGTAGGCAATCCAGCCCCGGTCGGTGCGCTCGTACTCGACCTCGCCGGTCTGCATATCGACCGACAGCCAGGCATCGCCGCCGGCGCGCGGCAGGGAGAGATAGGCTTCGTCGGCGGACCACTCGGGTTTGGTCCGCGCCGTGTCGATGCCGAATTCGTGGTCCAGCCAGGCGCCGGCCTCGGCCGGCAAGCGGGCGGCGCGTTGTCCGCCGGCGGCCTTGACGGCCTCGTGCAGCGGCCCGGGCAATTGCGCGCGGCGGGTCTGCACGGTGGCCTTGCTCTCGATGTGCGAGGCGTTGTTCAGCGTCAGCCCGGTGACGGCGAACAGCAGCATGCCCAGCAGGCAGAGCGCCGAGCTGATCCAATGCCAGGTGTGCAAGGTCTTGAGCCAGTAGGCGCGTCGCTGGCTGGCGTTTTTTTCGTTCATTGTGCAAGGCCACGAAGGTGGCGCATTCTAACACTTAATGAGAATGACTCTTAAAATCGACCCGCTCATGACATTTCAGCTCGTTTCAGCCGCGCGCCATGGCGCAGGGACGGATGGGGGGGATAAGATGGGGCATCCCGCCTGGCGCGGGCCCGACACAACAGGGAGAGAACCATGATCGACGTGACGCAAAACGTGGGAAGACAATGGGGTTGGGTGGCCTTGCGGGGTTTGGTGGCGGTGCTGTTCGGCTTGCTGGCGCTCTTTCTGCCGGGTATCACGTTGGCGGCCCTGGTCCTGGTCTGGGGCGCCTATGCCCTGGTCGATGGCGTGTTCGCGCTGATCGCCGGCTGGCGCATCCGGGACCAGGACAAACCCCTGTGGCCCTTGGTTCTGGTCGGCATCACCGGCCTGGCCGCCGGCATCGTGACCTTTCTGTGGCCCGGCGTCACGGCCCTGGTGCTGCTGTACATCATCGCCTTCTGGGCCATCGTGGCCGGCGTGTTCCAGATCGCCGCGGCCATCCGCTTCCGCAAGGAAATCCAGAACGAATGGCTGCACGGGCTGTCCGGCCTAGTCTCGCTGCTCTTCGGCGTCATGCTGGTGATACAACCGGGCGCGGGGGCCTTGGCGCTGGTCTGGGTGATCGGCCTGTATGCCGTATTTTTCGGTATCCTCTTGCTGGTCCTGGCCTTGCGCCTGAAGCGTCACGCGGCCTAGGATTTCTTCAGCTTCGGATCCAGATGCTCATCCCTCTCAATTTTCTCGTCATCGGCCTGGGCGCGGCGGCCGGCGCCTGGCTGCGCTGGCTGCTGGGCCTGAAGTTCAACAGCGGTGGCTGGCCCTGGGGCACGCTGGCGGCCAACCTGGGCGGCGGCTACCTGATCGGGCTGGTGCTGGGCCTGGTCGCCCTGCATCCGGAATGGCCGGCATGGATACGGCTGGCGGCGGTGACCGGCTTCCTGGGCGGCCTGACGACGTTCTCGACGTTTTCAGCCGAGGTCGTGCAATACCTCGAACGCGGGCAGGTCGGGCCGGCGGCCGGCTATGCGCTGGCCAGCCTGGCCGGTTCGCTATGCCTGACCGCGCTGGGGCTGGCCACGGCCCATCTGTTGGGCCGCTGAGCCGCGGGCCGTCAAGCCGGCCTGCCCGACAGCAATACCCGCGCGGCGGCCAGGCCGCTGCGCACCGCGCCTTCCAGCACGCCCGGATAACCCGTGTCCGTCCAGTCTCCGGCCAGCGCGAGATTGGGCCAGGGGGTGCTGTTGAGCGGCCGGGTGAGCTTGGGCACGGCGGCAAAGGTGGCGCGCTTTTCGATGAAGAGCTCGGCGATCTCGATGGCGGGCAGGGGCGGCAGGCCGGCGCGCGCGGCCTGTTCTTCGATCTGGCCGACCAGGGCGTCGATGGCGTCCTGCCGTTCCATATTGGCCACGGTGGCCGCGGCGCTGCATACCAGGGCCAGCTCGCCCGTCTTGGACTTGCCCGTCAGCCGGGCTCGGTCGAACAGCCATTGGCCGGCCTGGCCCCGGCCGATATCCTCGCGCAGCATCATCATGGGCTCGGGCAGCGACCAGGGCGCGGCCAGGCGCAGATTGAGGGTGGCGATGGGCTGGTACTCAAAGGCCTGCAGGGCGCGCAGCAGGCCCGGCGACTGCGAGGCGCGCAGCGCATTGCCCAGCAGGCGGGCGGCGATGGCCGGCGGCACGGCGACCACGGCCGCGTCGAAGCGTTCGTCATTGACATCCACGCCCGTGGCCGAGGGCTGCAGCCGGCGCACGGTGTCGCCATAGCGCATCTTGACCTGCAGGGCGATGACATCGGGCCATAGCGCGGACAGATCCACGCAAGGCAGCAGCACATCGCTATTGCGGCGATGGCCGTCCAGCGTATCGCGCAGCACGGCGGCAAACAGCGAGGCGCTGGCCTGCACCAGGGGGGTGTTCAAGGCGGCCAGGCAGAGCGGCCCCCAGATATTGCGCACCACCGCCTCGGGCTGGGCGTGGTAGTCGAGCAGGCTGGCCACCGTCCAGTCGCGCGGCGGCTGCCAATGGCAATGCTGCAGGGCGCGGATCAGGCGCAGCGCCGCCAGTTTTTCGCCCAGCCTCAGGCCGCGCGCCAGCAACAGGCCGACGGCGGCGTGCAGGGGAGCGGGCAGCGGCGGGGCCGACAGCAGGAACTGGCGGTCCAGGCTGGCCAGCCGCAAGGGGCGGCGCATCAGCAGGGCATCGGGGTTGCGGCCCAGGCGGCGCATCAGCGCCAGGGTTTCGGTATAGGCGCCCAGCATCACGTGCTGGCCGTTGTCCAGGTCGGCGCCAAAGGCGGGATGCACCACGCGCCGGGCGCGTCCGCCCGGGGTGCGGCCGGCCTCGAACACCGTGACCTTGGCATCGGCCTCGCGCAATGCGGCGGCCGCGGCCAGGCCGGCCCAGCCGGCTCCGATGACGGCGACCTTCATCGTCCCAACCTGCGCACGACGCCGTGGCCTCCGCCCACCCAGGTTTTCCAGGCCAGCCAGAGCTTGCGCAGCGGCGTGAGCGAGATGCGCTGGTGCAGCACCTGCCAGTCATCGCGCTCGATCTCCTCGAGGAGGGCGTGATAGATGGCCGCCATCATGAGGCCGGGGCGCTGGGCGCGGACATCGGCCTTGGGCAGGGCCTGCATGGCCTCGCGGTACAGGTCGCGGGCCCGCGCGGTCTCGAAGGCCATCAAGGCCGAGAAACCCTCGGAGTAATTGCCGTTGAGGATGTCGCTGGCCTTGACCTCGAACTGCTGCAGGTCGTTGATGGGCAGATAGATGCGGCCGCGCCGCGCGTCGTCGCCGACGTCGCGGATGATGTTGGTGAGCTGGAAGGCCAGGCCCAGCTTGGCGGCGTACTCCAGCGTGGCTTCCTCGGTGTAGCCGAAAATGGCGGCCGACATTTCGCCCACCACGCCGGCCACATGCCAGCAATACTTGCGCAAGCCGGGCCAATCCAGGTAGCGGGTCTGGTCCAGGTCCATTTCCATGCCGTCGATCACGGCCATCAGGCGCTGGCGGCTGATCCCATGGGGCTGGACGTGCGGCTGCAGCGCGCGCGTGACGGGATGCTCGGGATTGCCGGCGAACATGGCGTCGATCTGCGTGCGCCACCAGCCCAGCTTCACGCGGGCCAGCTGGGCATCGGAGGTTTCGTCCACGACATCGTCGACCTCGCGGCAGAAGGCGTAGAGGGCCGTGATGGCGCGCCGCCGTTCCGGGGGCAGGAACAGAAAGGCGTAGTAGAAGCTGGAGCCGCTTTTGGCGGCCTTGTCCTGGCAGTATTCGTCAGGGGTCATGTCAAGTTAGCGCGCGCCACGCCATGAGCACCCAGTCCCGGGCGCCCAGCTGCGGGCGGTTCATGAAAACATCGTAGTCGGCCTGCTCGATGCGTTGCAGGATGCGCAGGCCGCCCTGGATCACCAGCTTCAGTTCGAAGCCGATGCGGCCAGGCAGGCGACGCGGCAGCGCAGCGCCAGAGTGTAGCAGCGCGCGCGTGCGGTCGATTTCGAACGCCATCAGCGACCGCCAGGCCGGGGTGAGGCGGCAGGCGGCGAGGTCCTCCTCGCTGACGCCATGGGCCTGGCGGTCTTCCTCGGGCAGATACACGCGGTCTTTGAGCCAGTCCACGCGCACGTCCTGCCAGAAGTTGGTCAGTTGCAGCCCGGTGCAGATGGCGTCGGCATCGCGCATGTTCTCGGCCGTGGCGGCCCCGTACAGATGCAGCATCAGGCGTCCGACGGGGTCGGCCGAGCGCGCGCAGTAGTCGCGCAGGCTGGCGAAGTCCGCGTAGCGTTTGGTGCCCACGTCCTGCTCGAAGGCCGAGAGCAGGTCGAAAAATGGCGTGATGGGCAACTGGTGCCGGCGGATGGTGTCCGCCAGCGGGTCGAAGATGGGCGCCAGGTCCGCCTGGCCAGGATGACCGGGGCCGGCGCCGATGCGGTGCAGCTCGGCGCGAAAGCGTTCCAGGGCGGCCAGGCGCTGGGCATCGTCGGCCTCGCCTTCGTCGGCAATATCGTCGGCGGCGCGCGCATAGCGATAGATGTCGCGCACGGCCTGGCGCAGGGGCCGGGGCAGCAGCAGTGAGGCGACGGGGAAGTTTTCGTAGTGATCAACAGCCATGGTGACATGGGGAAAAACGCGCCGGGGCGGCGGCCGAGGCGGCGTGGGCGCCATGCCCGGATACGTTAGACTATCCGACTCAGGAAGAAAGCTACCATGCCCCGTCCCATTTCCGCCTTGATTTCGCCTTCGGCTTTGCGTCATAACCTTTCCGTTGTGCGCCAGCGCCTGGATCGCCAGGCCGAGGTCGAGGGCGGCGTATCGCCGTCCATCTGGGCCGTCATCAAGGCCAATGCCTATGGCCACGGCATCGAGCGCGCCGTCGGCGCTTTCTCCGAAGCCCAGGGCCTGGCCATGCTCGACCTCGAAGAGGCGGTGCGCTGCCGCGAGGCCGGCTGGGGCGGGCCCATCATGCTGCTCGAGGGTTTTTTCCAGCCGCGCGACCTGGACCTGCTCGACCGCTACCATCTCAGCACCGCCATACACTGCCAGGAGCAGCTGGACATGCTGGCCCATGCGCGGCCGGCGCATCGCATCAACGCCATGCTCAAGCTCAACAGCGGCATGAACCGCCTGGGCTTTGCCCCGGACGCCTATGCGCGCGCCTTCGAGGCCGCGCGGGCGCTGCAGGGCCGCGGCGTGCTGGGCACCGTGGGCAAGATGACGCACTTCGCCACGGCCGACGGGCCGCAAGGCCCGCAATGGCAGTGGGAGGTCTTCGAAGCGGCCACCCAGGGCTTGCCCGGCCCGGTCAGCGTGTGCAACTCGGCGGGCACGCTGCGTTATCCGCGGCTGGCCATCGGCCGCGCGGGCCAAGACACCCATTGGGTGCGTCCCGGTATTTGCCTCTATGGCGCATCGCCGTTTGACGACCAGAGCGCCGCCGAGCTGGGCCTGCGCCCGGCCATGACGCTGCGCTCCGAGCTGATCGGCGTGCAGCACCTGCAGCCGGGCCAGACCGTCGGCTATGGCGCCACCTTCACCGCGCCGCGGGCCATGCGCATCGGCGTGGTGGCTTGCGGCTATGCCGATGGCTATCCGCGCCACTGCGGCACCGGCACGCCCATCACCGTGGCCGGCGTGCCGACCCGCCTGCTGGGCCGGGTGTCCATGGACATGCTGGCGGTCGACCTGGAGCCGGTCGCGGCCGCCGGCGTCGGCAGCCCGGTCGTGCTCTGGGGCGAAGGCGGCCCGGGCGTGGACGAGGTGGCGGCCGCGGCCGGCACGATAGGCTACGAATTGTTGACGGCGCTCGCCCAGCGGGTCCCTGTCACGGAAATCCGCTGAAACCGAGGGTAAAACCTCGGCTGGCCCAGGCTCTAGCCAAGGCGCGCCAGTCAAGTTACAAGACGCCTTGTGCCCTTGCGGCGCCAGGTTGATAGACAAAAGCGAGGTTGAAATCCATGAAGGACAAATGCGTGCTCGTGACGGGCGCAACCAAGGGTATAGGCTGGGCTCTCACACAGCGTCTGGCCGACCTGGGCTGTCACGTGGTCGGCATTGCGCGCAACACCACGGACGTGGATTTCCCGGGCTATCTCTATGCCTGCGATCTCGCCGATGCGGGCCGCACCGAAGAAGTGCTGCGCGAAATCCGCGAGAAATTTCCGGTCGACGCGGTCGTCAACAATGTCGGCGTGGCCTCGCCCCAGCCCCTGGGCGAGATCGACCTGGCCACGCTGTACAGCGTGCTGGATCTGAACATCCGTGTCGCCGTGCAGGTGACCCAGGCCTTCGTGGACTCCATGAAGGCGCGCCGCGCCGGGCGCATCGTCAATATCGTCAGCCGCGCCATCCACGGCGCGTATGACCGCACGGCGTATTCGGCGGCCAAGAGCGCGCTGGTGGGAGTGACCCGCACCTGGGCGCTGGAACTGGCCGAGTACGGCGTGACGGTCAATGCGGTCGCGCCCGGCCCCATCGAGACCGAGCTGTTTCGCCGCGGCCATCCGGCCGGCAGCGACGCAGAAAAGCGCACGCTGGCGTCCATTCCCATGAAGCGCGTCGGCGCCCCGGCGGATGTCGCGGCGGCGATTGCTTTCCTGCTCTCGGATGATGCCGGGTTCATTACCGGCCAGGTGCTGGGCGTGGATGGCGGCGGCAGCCTGGGCGGACGCTGAGGGCCCTGCCGGCGGCTAGGGCGCCGTTTTGTTCGAGGTCGGGCCGGATTCTGTTTGGTCCGGCTCGGGCAGGGCCTCGGCCTCGGGCAACAGGACCTGCAGGTCGGGCGGCAGCTCAAGCTCGTCTTCATCGCGGTGCAGCGCCGCCAGCTGCACCAGCGCGGCATCGCGCTGGTCGCCGCGCAGGAGATTGCGGATGTACTCGATGCGCGAGGTGGCGTCGGGGCCGGCCGGCGGCGGCACTTGCTTGAGCACCGGCTTGGCGCTTTCGGGAGTGGTCAGCGAGGCGGGCAGGGCGGGCGGCGGCGCGGCCGTATAGCTGCCGATCTCCGGCGGCTGGGTCAGCGTCTCGTCGGGCGCGTCGCTTTGCGTCACCACGTCGTCCTCGTCCATGGTGGCCGAGTTGTCCAGGTTGCTATAGTCGGTGAACACCAGCAGGCTGAACACCACCGCCACCGAACCCGCGATGCCCCAGCCCGGATGCCATGTCCCGTGGGGGCGGCGCAAGGCCGCGCCCGCCGCGGCCAGCTCCGGCGCGAGGGGAGGCGTGCTGCGGTAGTGCGCGCGCAGATCCAGGTCTTCAGTGTCGTCATCAGGCGACAGGTGAGGGCACATGCAACAGACTCCTAGCGGGCCGGGCAATGAAGGGCGTGCGGCGTCGCATCATTGCAAAGGATAGCCTTCCCGGCGTGCTGTGCGCCAGGGGTAAATGCCCGTTGAAATAATTTTAATTCAAGGGTGGGATCATGCCCCATGGCCGGGCCCGCCTTGCCGGTAAACTTCTGTCATGGCTAAATCGCGAACCGTCTATGTGTGCGCCGAGTGTGGCGGCACCAGCTTGAAGTGGCAGGGCAAGTGTCCGCACTGCGCCGCCTGGAACACCCTCGAAGAAACCGTCGAGTCGTCCGCGCCGGCGGCCGGCCACCGCTACGCGCCCCTGGCGTCCTCCAGTCCCGTGCGCAGCCTGGCCGATATCGAGGCGCGCGAGACGCCGCGCCAGCCGACCGGGCTGGACGAATTCGACCGCGTGCTGGGCGGCGGCCTGGTCGAAGGGGCCGTGGTGCTCATCGGCGGCGATCCCGGCATCGGCAAATCCACTTTGCTCCTCCAGGCCCTGGCGTCGCTGTCGGCCAGCGTGCCGGTCCTCTATGTCACCGGCGAAGAGTCCGCCGAGCAAGTGGCCCTGCGCGCCCGCCGCCTGGGCCTTCCGACCGGCGCGGTCAACCTGCTGGCCGAGATCCGGCTGGAGGCCATCCAGGCGGCGGTGTCCCAGCAAAAGCCCGCCGTGGCCGTCATCGATTCCATCCAGACGCTCTACAGCGGCGAGCTGACGGCCGCGCCCGGATCCGTCTCGCAGGTGCGCGAATGCGCCGCCCAGCTCACGCGGCTGGCCAAGCAGACCGGCATCGCCATCGTCATGATCGGCCACGTCACGAAGGACGGCGCCCTGGCCGGGCCGCGCGTGCTCGAGCACATCGTCGACACGGTGCTCTATTTCGAAGGCGACACGCATTCGTCCTTCCGTCTGGTGCGGGCGTTCAAGAACCGCTTTGGCGCGGTCAACGAGCTGGGCGTGTTCGCCATGACGGACCGCGGTCTGCGCGGCGTGGCCAACCCCTCGGCGCTCTTCCTGTCGCAGCACCAGGACCAGGTGGCGGGCTCCTGCGTCATGGCCACGCAGGAGGGCACGCGGCCCATGCTGGTCGAGATCCAGGCGCTGGTCGATAGCTCGCATGCGCCCAATCCCAAGCGCCTGACGGTGGGTCTGGAGAGCAACCGCCTGGCCATGCTCCTGGCCGTCATGCACCGGCACGCCGGCGTCAGCACCTATGACCAGGATGTCTTTGTCAATGCCGTGGGCGGCGTGCGCATCACCGAGCCCGCGGCCGACCTGCCCGTCCTGCTGGCCATCATGTCCTCGCTGCGCGACCGGCCCTTGCCCAAGGGCCTGATCGCCTTTGGCGAGATCGGCCTGGCCGGCGAGATCCGGCCGGCGCCGCGCGGCCAGGAGCGGCTGCGCGAGGCGGCCAAGCTGGGATTCTCCATCGCTCTCATTCCCAAGGCCAATGCGCCGCGCCAGGCGATAGAAGGTCTGGAGATCTGGGCGGTGGACCGCCTGGAAGAAGCCTTGGACAAATTGCGCTAAAGTGCGCCGACCCGCCAGGCGATGTCGCCGGCGGCATAGAGCAGGGTGGGGAGAGCAGTCTTGAGCGGTCTGGTGGTGGCGGCCTGTCTGGGCAGCGGGGCATTGATCGGGTTCCTGGGGGGGGTGCTGGGCATCGGCGGCGGGCTGATCGCGATTCCGGCGCTGGTGCTCTTGATGGGCATGCCGCAGCAGCTGGCGCAGGGCACGGCGCTCATCATGGTCCTGCCCACGATTGTCATGGCGGTGCGCAAGTACAACCAGCATGCCCGGCTTGACGTGCGCGCGGCGGTGGCCGGCGCGGCGGGCGC
>NZ_LRUJ01000048.1 GCF_001548475.1 Bordetella hinzii LMG 13501 | reverse complement strand
CCGCGGCGCCGGCCGTGGTGCGCCAGGTCGACGTGTCCACGCCGCCGGCCGCGGCCGCGCCGGCGGCCCCGCCGGCGCAAACCGCTTTCGTCGAGGAAAACCCCGGCGATGTCACCCGGGCCCTGATGGCCGCCCAGGCCGACGGCCGCCGCGCGGGGCCGGGCCTGCGCCTGCAAGGCCCGGTGGCCACGGCGGCCTGGCGGCGTTATCTCAAAAGCTTCGAACACCCGCTGCCGCCGTGGTTCGCCAGCAGCGCGACCAGCGGCAAGGGCGGCTCGGGCGGCGGCCTGGGCATGAGCCAATAGGCCCTATCATGCATGGGCGCAACCGAGCGTGGCGTCAACGCGGCTCCATCCTGGTGTCGGCCGCGCTCATCATCCTGGTCGGCATCATCCTGTTGGGCGGCGCCCAGCTGGGCTATTTCTATTACGTCAAGCGCGAGCTGCAAAAGGCCGCCGACCTGGCCGCCCTGACGGCCGCCCAGATGCTGGACGGCACGACCTGCACCTGGGCCAGGACGGCGGCGACGGCCAATGTGCGCCAGAACCTGAGCAACTATGCTTCGGCCCTCGCGCCGCCCCAGGTGGATTGCTATCGCTGGGACCCGGGCAACGCCGCGCTGGCGCCGCGCTTTGTGCGCGCGCCCGCCGCGGGCGAACGCCTGAACGCGGTGCGGGTCCAGGTGTCCCTGCCGGTGTCGGCGCTCTTTCCCTATGTCACTTCCCGCAGTCTGCAGGCCGAGGCCGTCGCCGCGCGGCCGGCCGAGCCCGTGGCCGCTTTCTGGGTCGGCACGACCCTGGCCGCGACCCAGCCGGGCGTGCTGACCAACCTGCTCAAACAAGTGGGCCTGGACCTGGGCGGCACGTCGCTGGCGGGCTACGACTCCGGCCTGGCCACGGCCAAGATCACGCCGGCCGGCCTGTTGCAGCAACTGGGCATCCCGGTGCCGGCCGATATTTCGCTGGGCGACTTCAATCAACTGCTGGCCGCCAATACGCGCCTGCTGGGCGACGTCCTGAATGCCGTGGTCACGGTGGCCGGGCGCCCGGAGTTGCTGGCGGCCAATGTCGGCCTGCTCAACGCCATCCAGAGCAAGCTGGGCGTGTCCAATCTGGATCTGCGGCTGGGTTCTGCGGGCAATCTCTCCGGCCTGTTCGCCAATATCACCGGTCCGGACGTGGGGTCGGCGCTCAACGTGCAGTTGAGCGCGCTGGATGTGCTGGCCACGGCCATCGGCGTGGGAACCAAGGGGCATGCCGTCGCGGCCGACCAGTCCATCACGGTGCCCGGCCTGCTGACCATCAGCGCCAAGGCCAGCGTGATCGAGCCGCCGTCGATCGGCATTGGCGGCGTGGGCACCCAGGCCTATACCGCCCAGGTGCGCGCCTTTGTCCAGATCAGCACACCCAACAAGCAGCCGGTGTCCATCCTGGGCAACCTGGTGAGCTTCAACCTCAATATCCCCCTGACCGTGGACGTGGTCTCCGGCAAAGGCACGATCACCAGCCTGTGCACGGCGCGCGACGCGCAGAACCGCGACCTGGCGACGGTGCGCGCCGACGCGGCGCTCATGCGCATGTGCATCGGCGGCCCGCCGGCCGGGGCCGACGCCAATTGGCCGTTCTCCACCAAGTACAGCTGCGATGACAGCTATGCCAGCCAGCCATTGCTCAACCTGTCCGTCCTGGGCGTGAGCCTGGCCAATCTCAACACGGCCAAGGTCAACGTCGCGGCGCTGCCGTCCACCGGCCAGGCCGATTTCCATGCCGGCCAGACCCAGGCCCTGCCGCAGGGCGGCAACCCCCTGGCCATCGGCAGCACGGTCAAGAATCTCACCGACGCCTTGCTGGGCCTGGTCGTGGGCAATGGCTTGAACAATAGTTCGTTGCTCAATTCGACCAACCAGGGCAAGGTGCGCGACCAGCTCGCGCAGCAGCTCTGGGACGGCACGGCGGGCTCGGTCTGCTCGGCCAACACCCCCGCCTGCCGCGGCAACCGCCTGACGGCGGCGCTCAACCAGGTCAAGGACGCTTCTTCCGGCCTGGGCGGCTTCCTGGGCGGCCTGACGGGGTCCACCCTCAACATCCTCGGCAGCCTCCTGACGCTCAATATCCCCAGCCTGCTGCAAGGCGTGGGCAGCCTGGTCAACGGTGTGCTGGGCCTGGTGGGGGGGCTGCTCAATGGCCTGCTCGACGTGCTGGGGCTTAACAGCTGCAGCGGCTATCTCGCGGGCAGCGAGGCAGGCTGCCTGAACCAGCTCAAGAGCGCGCTGAGCACCACGCCCAACAATGCGCCCGGAGCCGGCAATGCGTCCAATGCGGTGACGGCCCTGGTGGGCCTGCTGCTCAAGATCCTGCAGCCGGCGCTGGACGCCGTGGGCGCGTCCGTGCTGCAGCCGCTGATCAACAACACGCTCGGCCTCAGGCTCGGCCTGACCGATGTGCACATGCTATCCGTGGATTGCGACGGGAAAGGAGTGCAGCTTGTCTATTGAGAGGGGGTCATGAGCGAAGCGCTGCTCAACAACGGTCTGGACGTCTATGTATGGGAGGGCAGTTCGGATATTGCCCTGCGGACCGAACGCGCCCTGGCGGGCTACGACGCCACGGTCATCCATGCCGACGCCTCGGCCACCTCGCTGCCGCAGGATCGCGACGCGACGCGGCTGGCGGTGGCCGTCGTGTCCGTGACCATCATGGGCGATGGGCGCTTTTCCAGCGACTGGCTGGCCACGCAGGGCATTCCCGTGATCTGGGTGGCCGGCGAGGAGCGCAGCCATGACCGGCGTTTCTATCCCCCCGAGTATTCCTACACGTTGCCGCTGGCCTTCAGCGGCGCCGAACTGCGCCGCCTCCTGTTCCGGGTGGCCGGCATCGCCCAGAGCGCCATGGCGCCCGACGGGCCCAAGCCGCCGCCCGCCCTGGTGGCCGAGTCGCCGGCCATGCGCAACCTGCTGGCCGAGGCCGGCATGTTCGCCGATTGCCGTTCCAATGTGCTCATCCACGGCGAAACCGGCGTCGGCAAGGAGCGTATCGCGCGCCTGCTGCACGACGCGGCCTCCTGGTCGGGCGGGCCTTTCGTGGCGGTCAATTGCGGCGCCATCCCGGAAGGCCTGTTCGAGGCGCATTTCTTCGGCCACGCCAAGGGCGCCTTCACCGGCGCGGTCGGCGCGCACAAGGGCTATTTCGAACAAGCCCATGGCGGCACGCTGTTCCTGGACGAAATCGGCGACCTGCCGCTCTACCAGCAGGTCAAGCTCTTGCGCGTCCTGGAGCAGAACACCGTGACCCGGCTGGGCTCGGCCGTCGAGGTGCCGGTGGCCTTCCGGCTGGTGGCCGCGACCAACAAGGACTTGCGCGCCCTGGTCGCCGAGGGCGATTTCCGCGCCGATCTCTACTACCGCCTGGCGGTCATCGAGCTGCGCATTCCCAATCTGGAGTCGCGCGGGCCGGCCGAGAAGCGCGCGCTCTTTGCGGCCTTGCTGCGCCAGCATGGCGTTCACGACGAGGTGCCGGCCTGGATCCTGCAGCGCGTGGAAGGCCTGCGCTTCCCGGGCAATGTGCGCGAGCTGTCCAACCTGGCCGAGCGCGTGGCCATCGTCAGGCGCCAGCTGCAGGGCTGGGATCCCGAGCGGCTGGCGCGCATCCTGGACGGGCAGGGGGCGGCCATGTGCGGCGCCCCGCCTGCGCCAGCCGCCCTGACCCAGGCCGAGCGGGCCGAGCGCGAGCGCATCCTGGCCGCGCTGGAAAGCCATGGCTGGCGGCGCCAGGATACCGCCCACCACCTGGGCATCAGCCGCAAGGTACTCTGGGAAAAAATGCGCAAATTGCGCCTGGGCGAGGCCCAGGGCGAGGCCGTCGACGGAATGGCCGATCTATAGCGCGGGAAAATGGCATTCAATCCCGGGTTTCCTGGGTGAAAGCTGATACGAATATTCTCCATTAGTTGCTATAGTTCGGTACTCACCGCATAGGGGAAGGAATGAAGATCGATATCCTGGGGAAAGGCGCGCGCCTGGCCATGGCCGGCACGATCCTGTCCGCGTTGGCCGCCTGCGCCACCACCCAGCCGGAAGCCGAGCGCCCGGTGGTGCAGCAGGTCGAGAACAAAGACGCCGCGACGACGCCCGTGACGCCCCCGCCGCCGCCCGCGCCCGCGCCGCGCGCCAGCTCCACCGCCACCGAGCTGCAGGGGCTGATCCAGTCCCGCCAGGTATCCGAGTTGCGCACGGCCTACAATGGCAGCTACGGCGCCAGCCTGTTGTTCAAGCCCGACGATCAAACCTATTTCGTCGCGCTGTTCCAGCAGAAGGACTTCTGGCGCGTCGTGAAGACCAAGAGCCCGGCCCAGGCGGAAGCCACCTATCGCTCCTTCGTGGCCCGCTCCGCCGAGCTGGCCGATATCGAAATCCGGCGCATCCGTCTGCAGGCCGAGTACAACAAGGCCGAGCAGCAGCTGGCGGCCCGCAATGCCGAACTGGCCTCCCTGCAGGCCGACCAGGCCTTGCGCCAGGAGCAGGAGCAGCAGGTCGCCGCCCGCCAGGCCCAGTCGCGCCAGGAAACCCAGGCCCTCAGCGAGCAGAACAAGGACGTGCGTGAGCAACTGCGCAACCTGCAGCGCCAGATCGACAGCCTGCAGGCCGAGCAGATGCGCCTGAACACCCCGCGGCGCAAGTAAACGAAGGCGCCCGCCGGCGCTTTCCCAGCCCTTGTTTTTCCGGCCGGATTCCCCATCTATCCGCCATGGCATTGAAAGTTTTCGATCTCCAATGCGAGCACGGCCACGTGTTTGAGGGCTGGTTCGCTTCGCATGACGACTATGACGCCCAGCAGGCCCGCGGCCTGCTGACCTGTCCTGTTTGCGCGTCGGCCGCGATCACCAAACGCCTGTCCGCGCCGCATCTCAATGTTGCGCACTTGCATCAACCGGCGACCGCGCCCGCCCCGAACGCCCTGCAGGCCGAAGTCATGCGCAAAGTGCGCGAGCTCATCCGCCAGACCGAAAACGTCGGCGCGGGCTTTGCCGCCGAGGCCCGGCGCATCCACGAGGGCGAAGCGGCCGAGCGCCCCATCCGCGGCACCGCCACGGCCGACGAACGCGCGGAACTGGCCGAAGAAGGCATCGAGGTGCTGTCCCTGCCGGCCTTCCTGGACGACGACCAGCTGCAATAGTCCCTGGGCCGTCCGGCCCATGACGGCCTCGCGGTAATCCTACTTTCCATTCTCCTTTCCGCTTTTCCGATATTGCCCGCGGAAATCGCGGCGCCGCCGCGCGCGCCCGCACATTGCCTGCGTCGGCAGACGCCGCAGAGGAGACTGGAATGAAAAAAATATTCGCCGCCATGCTGGCGGCGGCAATCTGTCCCGCCGCGATCGCGCAGACATCCTCGTTGAGGCTGTCCGGCGTGGTGGACATGGGCATGAGTTACCGCACCGGCGACAGCCAGAGCCGGTTCTCCACGCGATCGGGCGGCCAGTCCGCGTCGCGCTGGGCGCTGCAGGGCAGCGAAGACCTCGGCGGCGGCTTGAAGACGGTCTTCAACCTCACCAGTGTTTTCAATGCGGGCAATGGCAAGCTGCTGCTCGACGGCCGCCTCTTCAATGCCGCCGCCTACGTCGGCCTGGTCTCCGCGGCGGGCGAACTGCGCCTTGGGCGCCAAAGCGTCTTCGGGGGCGCCTGGGGCAGCCTGGACGCGGGCTTCGATGGCGGCTGGGGCGGCGCCGGCGACCTGGTCATGCCGGCCGGCCACGGCGACGTGGGGCCCAGCGCCATCGCCGACAAGCTCGTCAGCTACCGCTCCCCCGCGATGGGGCCGTTCACGCTCGGCCTGGGCTACAGTTTGGGCGTGCACGAGGCCGACGCACAGAAAAACGCCCGCCGCGACCATCTCTACACGGCCGGGCTGCGCTACGCAGAAGGCCATTGGACGGCCGCCTTGACGCTGGACGGTCTCTTGCCGCGCGACGCGGAAACCCGGCGTCGCACGCGCAACCACCAGGCGGCCCTGGCATACAAGAAAGACCGTTTCGGCGCCAGCCTGGGCCTTGCCTGGCTGGTCAACGTCAATCGCGGACCGGCCGCCGGCCCGAAACCTTACTCGGCCATCGCGGCGGGGATGCATGTCGGCCTGGGATCCGCCTCGACGCTGCGCCTGGCCGTGCAGCGCGCCTCCATCCTGGATTTCTACAGCCTGGCCGCCGGCTACCAATATGACCTGTCCAAACGCAGCAATCTCTACGCCTATGCCATCCGCCGCACGGGGGGACCGTTCGGGCGCCAGGTATGGGCCGCGGGCTTGCGCCATCGCTTTTGAATTCCCAAAAACAAACGCCCACCGGGAGGTGGGCGTTTGCGGCGCGTCGCGTGCTTAGTTGACGCGGCTGCGGTACTCGTTGGTGCGCGTATCGATTTCGATCTTGTCGCCGATGGCGCAGAACAGCGGAACCTGCAGTTCAAAACCCGTGTTGATCTTGGCCGGCTTGAGCACCTTGCCCGAGGTGTCGCCGCGGACGGCCGGCTCGGTGTAGGTGATTTCGCGGACCAGGATGGTGGGCAGTTCGACCGAGATGGCGCGGCCGTCGTAGAACACCACTTCGACCGGCATGGCTTCCTCGAGGTAGTTCAGGGCGTCGCCCATGCTTTCGGCCTCGATCTCGTACTGGTTGTAGTCGGCGTCCATGAAGACGTACATCGGGTCGCCGAAGTAGGAGTAGGTGCACTCCTTGCGTTCCAGCATGACGATGTCGAACTTTTCATCGGCCTTGTAGACCGACTCGCTGGCCGAACCCGTCAGCAGGTTCTTGAACTTCAGCTTGACCACGGCGGCGTTACGGCCGGACTTGTTGTATTCGGTCTTCTGGACCACGAGCGGGTCCTTGCCGACCATCACCACGTTGCCGACTCGCAATTCCTGAGCGGTTTTCATCGATTAAAACTCCGGGGGGTAAAGTGCGCGCTCGCCGTGCGTGCGCGTGAGCGGAGTTAACCATCTATGCGCGCCCCGGGAGGCTGTCAAAAAAGATCCTTGCAAGCGCCTGGGATACACCGGAGGGCCGGCCGGCAGACTCGCAGAAAACTCTCTATTCTAGCGCGTCTTGGTCAATTCCGCGCAGAAATCCGCAAGGGCGTCCCCTAAATCGGGGCGCGCGGCAAAGCCGGCATCCCAGTCGCGCGCGGCCTGGCGCCACGCCTCCCAGGACGGGCCCTGCAGGGCCGCCTGCAGCGTGGCCGGCCAATCGGCGCCTGCCCGGGGTTCATTCCAGAGGGAAAACAGGTCCCGCGCGGCGGCAGGCGCCGGGTAGCGCGCCAGCCAGGCCTGGAGTTTCTCCAGGTGGACGTTTTCGTCCTGGGGATAGATCTGCCAGACCAGGGGGCGCGCCGCCCAGGCGGCCCGCACGAAGGAGTCTTCGCCGCGCACGAAGTTGATATCGGCGCACCACAGCAGCCGGTCGAAATCCGGCTGGCTGACGAAGGGCACGCGGGCGACTTGCAGCGCCGCGCCGGCGGCGTCCTCCAGGCCCGGGGCCACCCCTTCGGGGGCGACCAGCAGGGTGGGCGCATTGCCCAGGGCCGCGGCCAACTCGCGATAGGGCGCCTGCGGATAGCAGAAAAGCGTCAGCGTCCGGCTGTCGGGGTGGGCGCGCGTCACGCCCAGGCGGCGCAGGAAATCCTCCTGCGCGGGGCGGCTGGCCTGGAAGGCCTCGCGCGCCGCCGTCAGGCCGGGCTCCCGTATCAGCCCGCCCGTGGCAGGCGTGAACCCGGGGAAGAAAAAATGCTTGACCAGACCGTCGGGGCGCTGCGAGGGCAGGCCATGGCAGGTCTCCACCCAATCCTCGGCGCTCAGGTACTCCAGGTTGATCCAGGCCGGCGGCGGCTGGCGCTGCCGCATGGCCTGCACGAAGCCGGCCGGCGGATCGCAGGCGAACGCCTCGATCACCACGTCGCCGGGCGCCAGGTCGGGATGCTCGCCCCAGCGGACGATGTCGATGTCCTGCACCTGCTGGCGCTCGGCCGCCGGATCGACCTCGGGCTGCAGCCGGGCAAAGGCCCGCAGGTCGTCGACCCAGAGGCGGATCCGCCAGCCGCGGCCCTGGCGCAGCCGCCGGGCCAGGCGCCAGCACACGCCGATATCGCCGTAGTTGTCGACAACGCGGCAGAAAATATCGGCGCGCATGGCGGTTCAGTGGAACTTGGCCGGCACGGCCTCGGCGTCTTCCGGCAGTTCGGCATGCACGAGCACACCCAGCGGATCGGGAAAATAAGGCGCGCCGCAATCGTCGCAGAACTCGGCCTGCAGGCGGCCAGGGATGCGGCGGATTTCGCTCACGCCGTATTCCTTGAGCAGGGCGGCGATCTGCTCGGCCACATCGGGCGCCTCGTCGTCGGCCTGCTCTTCCTCGCGGCCGTACACCGGCCAGACGCAGCCGTAGTACACATCGTTGCTGTTGCGCGGCGTGAAGCCGATGCGGTATTCCTCGATGTGCTCCTGGCCGCAGGCCGCGATCACGGCGCGCAGCTGGTCGGCGGACAGATTGGTGGCGCCTTCCAGCCAGCTGACGGCAGCGCGCAGCGACAGGGGGCGCACGCGGCGGTCTGCCTCGCGGTTGCTGACGTAATAGGCGTCAGGCAGCAGGCACTCCAGGCCGCAGCCCGGCAGCAGCGTCGCCAGGGTGGGCATGGCCTGCTCCGACCAGCGGGCCAGGCAGGCATCGCGGCCGGCCTCGGCATCCTCGGGATGCTCCTGCCAGCGGAAAATCGGCGCATGTTCGGGCACCGCCACGGCGGCGACCAGGTAGCGGGTGTCGGCCAGCATATTGGCCGTCTCGGCCTCGGTGTCGATGATGGTGCGCGTGGGCGCGCCGCCCAGCGCCTGGCCGGCCAGGCGCTGCATCCATTGCGCGGTCTCGGCGAAGGTGCGCGGCATCTGGTCGATGCTCACCAGGTGCGGCAGCAGCGCCACGCGCGTATTGGCCGCCAGCACATGCCCGTGCAGCTGGGCCAGCAGCGCCTGCTGCGCGGCGGCAGGGATGGGGCCGGTGGGGATGGCATAGCGCGTCCAGGCCACCACGGGCGCCACCAGCAGCAGCACGTCGTGGCGCACGCCGTTTTTGTCGGTTTTCATCGACTCGGACAGCGTCTCGGCCTGTTCGATCAGCACTTCGTAGGCGCCGATGTCGCGCTGGGCCAGGTGGTCCAGGGCCGCCTCAAGCGGACCGTCGCTGCCCGGGCGCAGCAGCTTGCCGATGGCCTCGGCAAGCTGGGCTTCCCAGTACACGTCCTCGATACGGCTGCCCGAGCGGTTCAGGGCCTGGGCAAGGCTGACCAGCCGGGTGGCATCGCGGTTCAAGCGGGGAGCGGTGGTGCTGCGGGTACGGGCCATGACTTCGTCGGGTCAAAAGATGCGTAACAGCGTAGTTTACCGCTCCCGGCGTCCGGCCTCCCCAATTGTTGCCAATTCCGGAATGGTTCATGTGTGGATAAGGGCTTTATTGCCAAAGCCCATGCGCGCACAATGCCATCATTCACTTTCGGAATGTACTGCCATGTCCTGGCCTGTTCTCTTCGTTTCCCACGGTTCTCCCATGCTTGCCGTCGAGCCCGGACGCACCGGCGCCGTGCTGGCGCAGTGGAGCGCCGCCCAGCCCGCCAAGCCCGAAGGCATTCTGGTGGTCTCGCCCCATTGGATGGGGCAGGGCCTGGCCGTGTCCACCCGCGACCGGCAAATTGCCTGGCATGACTTCGGCGGCTTCCCGCCCGAGCTGTATCAGTTGCAGTATGGCCCCGCGGGCTCGCCCGGGCTGGCCGCGCGCGTGCGCCAGGTGCTGGCCGCCGCCGCCATCGAGGCGGCCGACGACGCCCGCCGTCCGCTGGACCATGGCGCCTGGGTGCCCTTGCGCTACCTCTATCCGCAGGCGGATGTGCCTGTCGTGCAGCTGGCGCTGGACGTCGGGCGCGATGCCCGTGCGCAGTACGAGCTTGGCCGGGCCCTGGCGCCCTTGCGCGAGGAAGGCGTGCTCATCATCGGATCGGGGTCGCTCACGCACAATCTGCGCGATGTCCGCATGCCACGATCGGCGCCGCCCAGCGCCTATGTGCCCGGCTTCCAGCAATGGTATGCGGACCGCCTGGCCGAAGGCGACCTGGAGGCGCTGTTCGACTGGCAGGCGCGGGCGCCCGGCGCGAGCCAGGCGCATCCGCACGACGATCATCTCATGCCACTCTATGTCGCCTTGGGGGCGGGCGGCCTGCCCGCCAGGCGCCTGAACGACGAGGTCAGCTACGCGGCGCTGGCCATGGACGCCTACCAGTTCGGCACGGCGGACTGAGGCCTTGCCGCCGCGCCAAGCACAACGCCCCGGTTTCCCGGGGCGCTGTGCGGGGCGCAAGGCGCTCAGGCCGCGAGCAGCTGGCGCAGCACGAAGGGCAGGATGCCGCCGTGCAGGTAGTAATCCACCTCGATGGGCGTATCGATGCGCAGCAGCAGGGTGACTTCCTGCTTGCTGCCGTCCTTGCGATGGATGGTCAGGGTGACGTCCTGCATGGGTTTGATGCCATGCTCCAGTCCCGAGATGTCGAACGTTTCATCGCCACGGATGCCCAGCGACTGCACGCTGTCGTCGCCCTTGAACTGCAGGGGCAGCACGCCCATGCCGACCAGGTTGCTGCGGTGGATGCGCTCGAAGCTGCGCGTGATGACCGCCTTGACGCCCAGGAGCTGGGTGCCCTTGGCGGCCCAGTCGCGCGAGGAACCCGTGCCGTACTCCTCGCCGCCGAAGACGACCGAGGGCGTGCCCTGGGCCACATACTTCATGGCGGCGTCGTAGATGGACATCTGTTCGCCCGTGGGTTGGAACAGGGTCTCGCCGCCTTCGAAGCGGCTGCCGTCGGCGCGCGGCGGGATCATCAGGTTCTTGATGCGCACATTGGCGAAGGTGCCGCGCATCATGATCTCGTGGTTGCCGCGGCGCGAGCCGTAGCTATTGAAGTCGGCCTTGAGCACGCCATGGTCCTTGAGCCACTTGCCCGCCGGCGAGCTTTCCTTGATGGAGCCGGCCGGGGAGATATGGTCGGTCGTCACCGAGTCGCCGAAGATGCCCAGGGCGCGGGCGCCCTTGATCACCGGAATGGCGCCCGGCGTCATGCCGAAGTCCTGGAAGAAAGGCGGCTCGGCGATATAGGTCGACTCCGGCCAGTTGTAGGTGTCGCCGGTCACGCCCTTGATGTTCTCCCACAGCTTGCCCGGATTGGTCTTGACCTGGCTGTAGTTGGCCTTGAAGGCCTCCGGATTCATGGCGAACTTCAGCAGCGCGTCGATTTCCTCGGTCGAGGGCCAGATGTCGCCCAGCCAGACATCGCCGTGCTTGCCCCGGCCGACCGGCTCGGTCATGAGGTCGCGGGTCATGGTGCCCGCCAGGGCGTAGGCCACGACCAGCGGCGGCGAGGCCAGGAAGTTGGCCTTGATGTTGGGATGGATGCGCGCCTCGAAATTGCGGTTGCCCGACAGCACGGCCGCGCAGACCAGGTCATTGCCGGTGATGGCTTCGTTCAAGTCCGGGGCGAGGTCGCCGGCGTTGCCGATGCAGGTCGTGCAGCCATAGGCGGCGATGTCAAAGCCCAGCTTTTCCAGGTAGGGCAGCAGGCCGGTCTTGGTCAGGTACTCGGTGACCACGCGCGATCCCGGCGCCAGCGAGGTTTTGATGTGCTTGGGGACCTTCAGGCCGGCCTCGACGGCCTTCTTGGCCAGCAGGCCCGCGGCCAGCAGCACGCTGGGGTTGGACGTATTGGTGCACGAGGTGATGGCGGCGATCAGGATGTCGCCGTTCTTCAGCTTGGTGCCGGCGCTGGTCGTGAAGACCTCGGACAGCTTCTGGGCGGGCTGGTTGAAGCCATTCTCGGCGATGGGCTTGGAGAACAGGTCGATGAAGGTGTTCTTGACGTCGCCGATCTCGATGCGGTCCTGCGGGCGCTTGGGGCCGGCCAGCGACGGGGCGACCGTGGACAGGTCCAGCGTCAGCAGCTTGCTGAAGCCGATCTCGCTGGCCTTGGGCACGCCAAACATCTTCTGGGCCTTGAAATACGCCTCGAAGGCGGCAATCTCGGCCTCGCTGCGGCCCGTGCCCTTGAAGTAATCGATGGTGCGTTCGTCCACCGGGAAAAAGCCCATGGTCGCGCCGTACTCGGGCGCCATATTGCCGATGGTGGCGCGGTCGGTCACCGACAGGCTGGCCGTGCCTTCGCCACAGAACTCCACGAACTTGCCCACCACCTTTTCGCGGCGCAGCATCTCGGTGATGGTCAGCACCAGGTCGGTGGCGGTCACGCCGCCGCGCAGCTTGCCTTTGAGCTCGACGCCGACCACGTCGGGCGTCAGGAAATAGACCGGTTGGCCCAGCATGCCGGCCTCGGCCTCGATACCGCCCACGCCCCAGCCGACCACGCCGATGCCGTTGATCATCGTGGTGTGGCTGTCCGTGCCCACCAGCGAGTCGGGATAATAGACATCGTTCTTCTTGTCATAGTGCACCCCGCGCGCCAGGTACTCGAGGTTGACCTGGTGCACGATGCCAAAGCCCGGGGGCACGACGCCAAACGTGTCGAAGGCCTGCATGCCCCACTTCATGAACTGATAGCGTTCGCGGTTGCGCTGGAACTCCAGCTTCATGTTCAGGTCGAGCGCGTTCTTGGTGCCGAAATAGTCGATCATGACCGAGTGGTCCACCACCAGGTCCACCGGCACCAGCGGTTCGATACTCTTGGGCGACTTGCCCATCTTCTCGGCCACCGAGCGCATGGCGGCGATATCGGCCAGCAGCGGCACGCCGGTGAAGTCCTGCAGCACCACGCGCGCGACCACGAAGGGGATTTCTTCTTCGCGCTTGGCATTGGGCTGCCAATTCGCCAATTGGCGGATGTGCTCCTCGGTCACCTTCTGGCCGTCACAGTTGCGCAGCACCGACTCCAGCACGATACGGATGGACACCGGCAGGCGCGAGACATCGATGCCCAGGGACTTGCCCAGCGCGGGCAAGGAGTAGTACTGACAGGTCTTCTTCCCGATCTTGAAGGTCTTCAGGGTGTCGAACGTATTGTGCGGCATGATGGACTCCGGTTGTGTGACCGCGTAAAGCCGCCATTTTCTGGCGATTTCGCGCGTTTGTCATGATACGGCGGGCCGTCGGGCCCGCGTCGCCTTATGTCTTGTATCTTATATAAGACCTGGGGGGCGGTCAAAAGTTCGAGCGCCGGCAGGGCCGTCCCGCCTGCCCTGTCCCTCGCTGCCTATTATTACCAAGTTTCCATGACGCGCGGCTTGCCGCGGCGCAAACCGGCGGCTAGAACAGCCAGCCGCCGCGGCCCAGTTCGCGTTCGCATTGTTTGTACTGCGCGCCGAAGCGCTCGGCGCGGGCCTGCACCTGGCGCGCCACCCGCTGCAGCCAGGCTTTGCGCTCGTAGCTGCGGTTGCGATAGCCGGTCCAGCCTTCGTGGTAATTCAGGTATTGGCCATAGGCGTCCCACTTGGAGATGCCATTGATGCGCTGGGTCTTGCTCATATACCAGCCCATGAAGTCCAGCGAGTCGGCGAAGTTGTCGCGGCTGGAGAACCAGCCGCCCGCCTCGCGCTTGTAGTCGCTCCAGGTTTCGTCCTTGGCCTGGGCATAGCCATAGGCCGAGCTCACCCGGCCCCAGGGGATGAAACCGAGGAAGTAATAGCGCGGGGGCAGGGCGTCATGCCGGAAGCTGGACTCCTGGTACATCATGGCGATCGGCACCTGCACCGGCGCGCCCCATTTCTCCTGGACTTTCAGCGCGGCATCATGCCAATCGGGTTTTTCGCGGAAGATGGCGCAGATGTTTTCCGGGTCGCCGGGCGGGCGCGTGCTGGCGCAGCCCGCGAGAGCGAGCAGGCAGAGCAGGAGGGCCAGGCATCTTTCCACAGGGCTCGTTTCCGTGATTGTCAGGCGAATTCTAAGTGTTAATCCGCGCGGCCGGCGGCCAGGCCGGGCAGGATAGGGCAGCGCCGCGCTGTTGCGGCCTCGCCACGGCCTGCAACGAAAACAGTCCTACAAATGAGAATCATTATCCATGTTGGTTAATATCGATCCAGGCCGGCATCGCATCGGCCCGGCGCGACCCGCGGTTTCCCGCTCATGGCGGGGCGCGTCCACGGACATCCTTACCCAACACGGACGAAGCAATGAAGAAACTCCCCCGCGCCGCCTATCTGGCGGCCGCCCTGCCCTGGAGCGCCCTCCAGGCCCAATCCGCGCCCGCGGCCGACGCCTCCGTCACGCTGGGCTCGATCAAGGTCGAAGCCAGCGCCGACGCATCGGCCGCGGGATTGGCGCCCGCCTTCGATGGCGGGCAGGTCGCCACCGGCAGCCGCGCCGGCATCCTGGGCACGCGCGACAATCTCGAAACGCCGTTCTCCATGACCGGCTACACCAGCGAGCTGATCAAGGACCGCCAGGCGCGCAGCGTGGCCGACGTCCTGCAAAATGACCCGGGGGTGCGGATCGCGCGCGGTTTCGGCAATTTCCAGGAGTCATATTTCATCCGCGGCTTCATCCTGAGCTCCGAGGACGTGGCCTACAACGGCCTGTACGGCCTCATGCCGCGCCAATACATCTCGTCGGAGTTCTTCGAGCGCGTCGAGGTGCTGCGCGGCGCCTCCAACTTCCTGACCGGCACGCCGCCCACCGGCGGGGGCGTCGGCGGCGCCATCAACCTGGTCCCCAAGCGCGCGCCCAACGAGCCGCTCACCGAGTTCACCACCGGCATCTCCGCCGGCGGCACGGCGCAGCTCTCGGCCGACATCGCGCGGCGTTTCGGGCCCGACGACAGCACTGGCATCCGCGTCAACGTGGGCCAGCGCGGCGGCGAGAGCGGGGTCGACGGCGAATTCGGCCGCACCACCTCGGCGCTGGTGGGCCTGGATTGGCGCAATGACCGGGCTCGCCTCTCGGCCGATATCGGCTATCAGTTCAACCGCATCAAGCGCGGCCGGCCCAACGTCACGCTGGCTGGCGACGCGGCCTCGGTGCCCAGCGCGCCGCATGCCAGCACCAACTATGCCCAGGACTGGAGCTATTCCAACGAGCGCGATGTCTTCGGCACCCTGCGCGGCGAGTACGACTTGAGCGACCAGCTGACGGCCTATGCCGCCTATGGCCATCGCGACAGCAAGGAAAAGAACTCCCTGGCCAACATCAACAATGTCGATGCCTCGGGCAACGGTAGCTTCTACCGCTTCGACAACGCCCGCAAGGATACGGTCGACACCGGCGAAATCGGCCTGCGGGCCAAGCTGGCCACGGGGCCGGTCAAGCACGAAATGGTGCTGGCGGCATCCTACTTCGAGCTGGAGAAGAAAAACGCCTACGCCATGGACTACACCAATACCACGGCGACCAATATCTACAGCCCGGTGCGCATTGCCCAGCCCGCCTTCAGCCCCAAGACGCTGTTCGGCAACGACCTGGGCGACCCGGCCCTCAACGGCCGCGTGCGCATGACCAGCGTGGCCGTGGGCGACACGCTGGCGATGCTGGATGACCGTGTGCTGCTCACGCTGGGCCTGCGCCATCAGCGCCTGTATAGCCGCGATTTTGCCTATAACACCGGCGTGGGCTCCAAGGCCTATGACGAAAGCCGCAACTCGCCGGCCGCCGGCATCGTCTGGCGCGTCACGCCCGATGTCTCGCTATACGCCAACTATATCGAGGCCCTGACCGCGGGCGACACCGCCCCGGCCAACGCCAACGGCCTGCCCGTGGTGAATGCGGGCGCCATGCTGCGCCCCTATGTCTCCAAGCAGAAAGAAGTGGGCATCAAAGTCGAGCGCGACGGCATCGGCGCGGGCCTGGCCTATTTCTCGACCGACAAGCCGCGCGCCTACGTCAATGCGCAGCAGGAGTTCACGGAGTCGGGCAAGGACCGCCACCAGGGCATCGAACTCACCTGGTACGGCCAGCTTGCTCCCAGCGTGCGCGTATTGGGCGGCATGACCTGGCTGGACGCCAAGCAGCGTTCCACCGGCAGCGCCGCCACGGATGGCAAGCGCGTGATCGGCGTGCCGGACTACCAGGCCAACCTCGGCGTGGAATGGGATATCCCGGGCGTGGACGGCCTGACAGTCGATGGCCGGTTGGTCTACACCGGTTCTTCCTACGTCGATTCGGCCAACACCCTCAAGGTTCCCGGCTGGACCCGCCTGGATGCCGGCCTGCGTTATTCGACCGAGATCGGTGGGCACAGCGTCATCTGGCGCGCCCGCATCGAAAACATCGCCAACCGCGATTATTGGGCCTCGGTGGGCGGCTACCCGGGCAATGGCTATCTGGTGCAGGGCGCGCCGCGCACCTTCACCCTCACGGCCAGCATGGCGTTCTGATCTTTCCCAGGCATCCAAAAGAAAAAGCCCGCACACCAGGTGCGGGCTTTTCCAGCTTGCCGGCTTAGACGGCGACCGAGTCGGCCACGTCCTTGTAGTCGGCGATCTGGTCGAAGTTCAGGTACTTGTAGATCTGTTCGCCACTCTTGTTGATGACGCCCATATCCGACAGATACTCTTCCTTCGTCGGGATGCGGCCCAGACGCGAGCAGATAGCCGCCAGTTCCGCCGAGCCCAGGTAGACATTGGTGTTCTTGCCCAGGCGGTTCGGGAAGTTGCGGGTGCTGGTCGACATCACGGTCGCGCCTTCGCGCACCTGGGCCTGGTTGCCCATGCACAGCGAGCAGCCCGGCATTTCGGTGCGGGCGCCGGCGGTGCCGAAGACGCCGTAATGGCCTTCTTCGGTCAGCTGCTGGGCGTCCATCTTGGTCGGCGGAGCCACCCACAGCTTGACCGGGATGTCGCGCTTGCCTTCCAGCAGCTTGGACGCCGCGCGGAAGTGGCCGATATTGGTCATGCAGCTGCCGATGAACACTTCGTCGATCTTGGCGCCGGCGACTTCCGACAGCGTCTTGACGTCGTCGGGATCGTTCGGGCAGGCGACGATGGGTTCATGGATATCGGCCAGGTCGATTTCGATCACGGCGGCGTACTCGGCGTCGGCGTCCGGCTCCAGCAGCTTGGGATCGGCCAGCCAGGCTTCCATGGCCTTGATGCGGCGCGAGATCGAGCGCTCGTCTTCATAGCCATTGGCGATCATCCACTTGAGCATCACGATGTTGCTGTTGATGTACTCGATGATCGGCTCTTTGTTCAGGCGCACCGAGCAGCCGGCGGCGGAACGCTCGGCCGAGGCGTCCGAAAGTTCGAAAGCCTGTTCGACCTTCAGGTCCGGCAGGCCTTCGATTTCGAGGATGCGGCCGGAGAAGATGTTCTTCTTGCCTTGCTTGGCGACCGTCAGCAGGCCCTGCTTGATGGCGTACAGCGGGATGGCGTTGACCAGGTCGCGCAGCGTCACGCCGGGCTGCATCTTGCCCTTGAAGCGGACCAGCACCGACTCCGGCATGTCCAGCGGCATGACGCCCGTGGCGGCGGCGAAAGCCACCAGGCCCGAGCCGGCCGGGAAGGAAATGCCGATGGGGAAGCGGGTGTGCGAGTCGCCGCCGGTGCCCACGGTGTCGGGCAGCAGCATGCGGTTGAGCCAGGAGTGGATCACGCCGTCGCCCGGGCGCAGCGAGATGCCGCCGCGGGTGCTGATGAACTGCGGCAGCGTGTGGTGCGTCTTGACGTCCACGGGCTTGGGATAGGCAGCGGTGTGGCAGAAGGACTGCATCACCAGATCGGCCGAGAAGCCCAGGCAGGCCAGGTCCTTCAGCTCGTCGCGGGTCATGGGGCCGGTCGTGTCCTGGCTGCCCACCGAGGTCATCTTCGGTTCGCAGTAGGTGCCCGGGCGCACGCCCTGGCCTTCGGGCAGGCCGCAGGCGCGGCCGACCATCTTCTGGGCCAGGCTGAAGCCGCGGCCGCTGTCGGCCGGGTTGGTCGGCAGGCGGAACAGCGTGGAGGGCGGCAGGCCCAGCGCCTCGCGGGCCTTGGCGGTCAGGCCGCGGCCGATGATCAGCGGAATGCGGCCACCGGCGCGCACTTCGTCGAACAGCACGTCCGACTTGACCTGGAACTCGGCGATGACTTCGCCATTCTTCAGGGCCTTGCCGTCGTAGGGACGCAGCTCGATGACGTCGCCCATCTCCATCTTGGAGACGTCCAGTTCGATGGGCAGGGCGCCGGCATCTTCCATGGTGTTATAGAAGATCGGGGCGATCTTGCCGCCCAGGCACACGCCGCCGAAACGCTTGTTCGGCACGAAGGGGATGTCTTCGCCGGTGAACCACAGCACCGAGTTGGTGGCCGACTTGCGCGAGGAGCCAGTGCCGACCACGTCGCCCACGTAGGCGACCAGATGGCCTTTTTCTTTCAGCGACTCGATGAACTTGACCGGACCGCGCTTGCCGTCTTCCTCGGGCTGGAAGGCCGCGCCTTCGCGCTTGTTCTTCAGCATCGCCAGGGCGTGCATGGGGATGTCCGGACGGGTCGTCGCATCGGGGGCGGGCGACAGATCGTCGGTATTGGTCTCGCCAGGCACCTTGAAGACCGTGATGGTCAGGCTCTGGGGCACTTCGGGGCGGCTGGTGAACCACTCGGCGTCGGCCCAGCTTTGCAGCACGGCGCGCGCATTGGCATTGCCCTTGTCCGCCTTTTCCTTCACGTCATGGAAGGCGTCGAACATCAGCAGGGTTTTCTTCAGGCCGTTGGCGGCAACCGTGCCCACCTCGGCATCGTCCAGCAGCTCGATCAGCGGCCCGATGTTGTAGCCGCCGAGCATGGTGCCCAGCAGTTCGGTCGCCTTGGCGCGGCTGATCAGCGCACACGATTCCTTGCCCAGCGCGACGGCGGCCAGATAAGAAGCCTTGACCTTGGCGGCGTCGTCCACGCCGGCCGGGACGCGATGCGTCAACAGGTCCAGCAGGAACTGCTCCTCGCCAGCGGGCGGATTCTTCAGCAGTTCGATCAGGTCGGCGGTTTGTTGGGCGGAAAGCGGCAGCGGGGGAATGCCCAGCGCGGCGCGTTCAGCCACATGTTGGCGATACGTTTCCAGCATGAGAAGCCTGCGTAGTGTCGGTTGGTGGGAAGTGTGCGCATTTTAGAACCAACCCGCGGCCGCAAGCAAATGTCTTATATCTTATATAAGACCTGTGGTCTGCGCGCCACGCCGGCCGGGCCGCCCTACAATGGCGGCTTTCTTTGTTCGGCCGGGGTTGGACTTGCCATATTTTCCTGCGCACCGCCGTCGAGCGGCCCCAAGCGACACGACCCGCGCCCTGGCGGCGCTGGGCGGCGAATTCGTGGTCGCCGACTTGGAGACAACCGGATTGTCGGCCGCCTCCTGCGAGATACTGGAATTCGCCGCCGTGGCGGTCGATATCGAGGGGCGGATCACGCGGGAGTACAGCCAGGTCGTGCGCATCAGCGGTAGGGTCCCCAGTTTCATCTCCCGCCTGACGGGGATTTCACAGCAAGAGGTCCTCCAGCACGGCCGGCCCATCGAGCAGGCTTTCGGGGCTTTCCGCGAATTCGTCGGCGCCGCGCCGGTGTTTTTCCACAATGCCGCCTTCGACACGCGCTTTCTGCTCGCCACCTCCCAGCGCTGCGGCTTGCCCTTCGACAACGAAACCTATTGCACGCTGATGCTGGCGCGCCGGGCCTGGCCCGAGCTGCCCTCGCACAAGCTGGGCATTCTGGCCGGCCACCTGGGCGCGTCCACCCCCACCCACCGGGCCCTGGCCGACGTGCGCACCACGGTGGCCGTCGCCCTGGCCGCGCGTGCCCGCCTGACCGCCGGGAGCGCCCATGTCGGATCTTGAGTCGATCAAGCTGGCCCTGCGGCGCTTTACCGCCGAGCGCGAATGGCAGCCCTTCCATACACCCAAGAACCTGGCCATGGCCTTGGCGGGCGAGGCCGGCGAACTGGTCACGGTCTTTCAGTGGCTGACCGAGGCGCAGTCGCGCGCGCTGGACGCGCGCCAGCGCGAGGCGGCGATGGACGAAATCGCCGACGTCCAGATGTATCTGGTGGCCCTGGCCGACCAGCTGGGCGTGGATATCGCCCAGGCGGTCGAGCGCAAAATGGTGAAGAACGCCGCCAAATATCCCGCCGAGGCGTTTCGCGGCAGCGCCCGCAAATACAACGAAGATTAAATAATCTGGGCCTCGTGATGGACCTGCGGCGGGGCGGCGAAATACTCGCCCACCAGCCGGCGCCACTCCTGGAAGTCGGCCGAATTGCGGAAATCCACCATGTGGTGGTCCACGGTTTCCCATTGCACCACCAGGGTGTAGTCCTGTGCCGACTCTTCCCAGCGATGCAGTTCCACACCATGGCAGCCCTTGGCGCGCAGAAAGAGCGGCACGGCCGCCTTGACGCCGGCCTCGAAGGCGGCTTCCTGGCCGGCCTTGACGCGAATACTGGCAATTTCCTGGATCACGACAGATCTCCGTAAAGGGCGGCCTGCGGGCCGCGGGTCCGGCCATCCTAGCCTGAACCCGGTTCCGCTGCCTACGGGGAGGCTTCCGGCCCATGCCGGCTGACCACAGGCTGAAAGCCCCGCCAGCGAGGGGGGCCGCACTTCGGTACACTCGGTTCCTTTCTCATCCGCCGCCTGCCGCGCCGTCATGCCATTCACCCATTTGTTGCTGGCCCTGATCGTGGTCTTCATCTGGGGCACCAACTTCGTCGTCATCAAGTGGGGGCTGGCCGACTTTCCGCCTTTTTTGTTCGCCGCCTTGCGCTTTGTGTTCTGTGTCCTGCCCTGGCTGTTCTTTTTCCGGCGCCCCCGGGTGCCATGGTCCGCGCTGGCCGCGGTAGGGGTGCTGTTGGGCGCGGGCCAGTTCGGCCTGCTTTATTGGGCCATGCAGGGCAGTATTTCGCCGGGCCTGGCATCCCTGGTCGTCCAGTCGCAGGTGTTCTTCACCATCATCCTGGCCGTGATGCTCGCCGGTGAGCGGCCGCGCGCGGCGCAATATGCCGCCCTCGGCCTGGCCTTGGCCGGCTACCTGCTCGTGGCCTGGCATAGCGTGGCCGATCCCTTCGCCGCCGTGACCCTGGGCGGCCTGGGCCTGGTGCTGGCCGCAGGCCTGTGCTGGGCCTGCGCCAATACGGTGGTGCGCGGCGTGGGCCGGGTGAATATGGCGGCCTTCATCGTATGGAGCAGTGTGTTCGCCATCCCGCCGGTGCTGGCCATCAGCGTGCTCGCCGAAGGCCCGGCGCGCATCGCCGACTCCCTCGTCCACGCCAGCTGGCTGGCCTGGGCGGCCGTGCTCTGGCAGGCCGTGGGCAATACGGTTTTCGGCTTCGGCGCCTGGAACTGGCTGCTAGTGCGCCACCCGGCGTCGCTCATCACGCCGCTGGCCCTCCTGGTGCCGGTGTTCGGCATGCTCTCGTCCACGCTGCTGCTGGCCGAGCCCCTGCCGGCGTGGAAAATCCTCGCGGCCCTCCTGGTCATGGGCGGTCTGGCCTTGAACATCCATGCCGGCCGGCGCGGGGCGCGCGCATGACGCCGACCCAGCATCTGCTCTTTCTGTTGGCCGTCGCGGTGGCAACCTATGCCCAGACCATGACGGGCTTTGCCTTCGGCCTGGTGCTGCTCGGCCTGTCCAGCCTGTTCGCGCTGGCGCCGCTGCCCGACATGTCCAATACCGTCAGCATCCTGACGCTGATCAACGCCCTGGTGGCCATCGGCCGCAGCCGGCCCCATGTGGATTGGACCCTCTTGCGGCCGGCCCTGATCAGCAGCCTGGTCGGCGTGGCCCTGGGGGTCGCGGCCCTGGACCTCATCCATGGCAGCATGTCGGTGATCCTGCAATGGCTGCTGGGGCTGACCATCCTGGTCTGCGCCTTCATGCTGGTGATGCAGGCCCGCCAGCTGGCCCGGGTGTCGCGCAAGCCGGTCTTCGTATTCTTCGGCATTATTTCCGGCCTGCTGGGCGGCCTGTTCTCCAGCGCCGGGCCGCCCATGGTCTATCAGCTATACCGCCAGCCCTTGCCGCTGGCCGTCATCCGCAACTCCCTGCTGGTGATTTTCGCGGCCAATGCGGTGGTGCGCCTGAGCCTGGTGACCTGGCAGGGCAGCATCCACGCCAACACCTTGTGGATGAGCCTGGAAGCTTTCCCCGTCGTGGTCGCACTGACTTGGCTGGTGCGCCGCTTTGCCTCGGCCGACTCCATCAAGACCGTCAAGCGCATGGTCTTCGTGCTCTTGATCGCGGCGGGCCTGGGCCTGTTCGTGCCCGCCTCGCGCACGCTGTTCCAGATGGTGTTCTAGGCGCTTAACGGCCGTCCAGGTAGCGCGGGGCCACTTCGCGCCGGGACAGCTGCGTGGCCATCGCCTGGCGCGCGGCCTCGTAAGCCTCCCATTTTCCGGCGTCATGCAAGGCCGGGATGGTCACCGCCTCCTGCCGGTCAAAACCGGTCAGGGCCGCGTCGACCATGTCCTCGGCGCGCATCACGATGGCCGGATCCAGGTTTTCCACCGGCAAGCCGCCCGTGGCCCAGAACGCCGTCGACGTCGCGCCGGGCAGCACCGCCTGGACCTGGATGCCTTGCCCGGCCAGTTCGTGCCGCAAGGAATGACTCAGCGCCAATACATAGGCCTTGCTGGCGCCATACACCCCATTGACCCGCTCCGGCGTGATCGCCACCACAGAGGCGATATTGATCAGCGCGCCGCGGCCTCGTGCCGCCATTCCGGGGACCACGGCGTAGGTCAGGCGCGTCAAGGCGGTGATGTTCAGCGCGATCAGGCGTTCCATGTGATCGAACTGGCTTTGCAACAGGGGGGTATGCGTGCCGATGCCCGCATTGTTGACCAGCATATCGATGCTTGCGTCCTCGCGCAGGCGCGTTTCGAGCCTGCCCAGGTCGGAGGCCGAGTTCAGGTCGGCAGGCAGGACCTCCACAGAGCGCCCGGTGTCATCGCTCAGGCGCCGGGCCAGTGTATCCAGCCGGTCGCGGTTGCGCGCCACCAGGATGAGATTGTGACCGCGCCGCGCGAGCCGGTCCGCATAGACGGCGCCGATGCCGGTTGAGGCGCCAGTGATCAGGGCAGTGCCGAGGGGGGCCATGAGGGTTTCCTGTCAGGGGTGTCGATGGCTGTCATCCTAGGCTGTCTTGCGGGAGTCTTAAATGACGTATATCGTCAGGTTTTATGCCATGAACGGAATTCTCCATGCACCGGGTCTCTTTCCTGTTGGCAGACGGCTTTCAGGTCATGTCCATCGCGCCGCAAAGCGTGTTCGAGTTCGCCAACCTGGTCGCCGGCCAGCCGTTCTACGCCATCGACAGCGTGTCGTTGCATGGTGGGCAACTGCGCTCTTCGCTCGGCCTATCGCTCATCACAGGCAAGCTGGGCGGCCGCGCCGACACCCTGATGGTGGCCGGCTGGGTCGACCCCTCCCGCTGCCATGCTCCGTCCGACATGCTGGCCGCGGTCCGCCGCGTGGCGCGGCGGGCCCGGCGGGTGGCTGGCGTGTGCACCGGCGGTTTCGTGCTGGCCGAGGCTGGCCTGCTGGACGGGCGCCGCGCCACCACGCATTGGGCCTGGGCGCGCGCCTTGCAACAGGCGCATCCCGCCATCCAGGTCGAGCCGGATCGCATCTATGTCGTCGACGGCCCGTTCTGGACCTCGGCGGGGATGACCGCTTGCCTGGACATGGCGCTGTTCATGGTGGAACAAGACCTGGGCGCGGATGTCGCGCGCACGGTGGCGCACAAATTGGTCATGCACCAGCGGCGCGCGGGCGGCCAATCCCAGCACTCCGAGATGCTGGACCTGGCGCCGCGTTCGGACCGCATCCAAAACACCCTGGCCTATGCGCGCGCGCACCTGGCCAGCGCCTTGCCGGTGGAGGAACTCGCGCGCGTGGCCAATCTCAGTCCCCGGCAGTTCAGCCGCGTCTTCACCAAAGAGACCGGCCAGTCGCCGGCCAAGGCGATCGAGGGACTGCGGTTGGAGGCGGCGCGGCTGATGATCGAACAGAGCCGCCATCCGCTGGAGACCGTTGCGCGCGAGACCGGTTTCCGCGATCGGCGCCATATGCGCGAGGCCTTCCTGCGCGGCTTTGGCCTGCCGCCGCAGGCGGTGCGCCGCGAGGCACGCGGCGCCTGACTCAGCGCGGTGTGGCCGCGCCGGTTTCTGGCGGCCGTGGGGCATCCTGGCCGGCTTCGGCGCGCAACAGCATGGTGCTGGGCGGCGACATGTCCAGCCCGGCGCCGGCCAGGCGCCCGAGGATTTCGAACAGCAGGGCGCTGCGCACGCCGTAGGCCGAGCGCGGCGAACTCACATAGCCCTTGGCGTTGAACATCAAATGGCCGTTGTCGATGCCGTCCAGGAACACATTGGGCGCCGGCGTCTCCAGGATGTCTTCATGGCCGCCGAAGGCCTCCAGCATGATCTCGCGCACCCGCTGGGCGTCGGTCGACAAGGGCATGGGCAGCTTGATCTGCACCAGGCCGAGCGGATTGGCGTGCGTCACATTGCGTACCGTCTTGGTGATGAACTCCGAGTTCGGCACGATCACAGTCGAGCGGTCGCTCATTTGGATTTCCGTGGCGCGCACATTGATGCGCTGGATGTCGCCCTCGATGCCGCCCAGCGAGACCCAGTCGCCCACCTTGACCGGCCGCTCGGCCAGCAGGATGAGACCGGACACGAAGTTCTGCACGACGGCCTGCAGGCCGAAGCCTATGCCCACCGACAGCGCGCTCGCGATCCAGGCCACGCGCTCCAGGCCGATGCCCAGCGCCGACAGCGCCAGGGCGACCGAGATCACCACGCCGGCATAGCCGAACAGCGTGGCGGCCGAGACCTGCATGCCCGGGTCCAGCTCGGTGGTCGGCAGATAGCGGGTCGAAAGCCAGCGCTTGAGCAGGCGCACCGACAGCAGCGCCAGCGCCAAGACCAGCAAAGCCTGCGCGACGGCGCCCGGGCGTATCTGCACCTCGCCGATCTGCAGGCCCTTGTACAGCTGGTCCAGGCGGTGCAGCAAATCGGCGGGCGCTTCGCCAAAAGGGGCAAGCAAGAGCACGGCGGCGACCAGGATGGCCATCAGCCGGCCGACGCCGGACAGCAGCACGGCGGCCTGGCCGCGCAAGCGGGTCTGCAAGGTGGGCGGCTCGTCCTTGACCGGCCCGCCGACCAGGGTGGTGAAGCCATCGTCGATGAGGACTGACGCCAGATAGGTCGTGGCGATGACGACCAGGGTCCACAGGGCCTGGCGGACCAGGAAGCTGCCCAGCGCCGCATAGCCGATCAACAGCGCCAGCAGGCTCAAGGCCAGCACGATCCAGGCCACGGTGCTCAGGCCCGCCAGCCAGAACGGCCGGGGCGGCGGCGTTTCGCCCAGGCCCCGCCGCAGCCGTTCGGCCCGCGCCAGCGCGGCCATCAAGGCCAGCGCCATGACGCCCACCACCAGGCTGTTCAGCGCGATCGTTCCGGTCAGGCTGGCATTGATCAGCACGGGCAGGCGCTCGGCCAGCCAGGCTGCCACCACGAGCACGCCCAGCGTCAAGGGCAGCCAGCGCAGCCCGTCGGCGATGAGGTCCGGCAGGGGCGGCAGACGCCAGGACGGGCGGTGGATGGACAGCAGGGCGTAGCCCAGGCCCGCCACGAACCCTCCGAACGCCGCCATTTCCACCAGGCTGGTGAGCAGCGTCTGTGTATCGTCGGCGACCTCGCCATGCCAGGTCAGGCCGATCACGGCCAGTTCGGCCACCAGCGCCGGCGTGAGGGTCGACAGCGCCACGACGGCGACCGCCAGCACGGAGCGCCGCAGGCGCCCGGGCGGCACGCGGGTCGCGGTCAGTTTCAGCAACAGGCGGCCCGCCCAGTAGCGCAGCCCCACCACGGCGGCTACCAGCAGGATGAGCGCGGTCCAGACCCAGGCCGGCGTGCTGCCGATCATGCCCTTGATGTCGTCGAACAGGTCGCCCAGGCGCGCCAGGTCGCGCGGCAGTTCGCCGCGCAGCTCCGACCAGAATCCCGACGACAGCAGCGAACCGCGGCGCTCGCCCAGCCTGGCCTGGAACTGGGTGCGGCGCAAGGCCGAAATCTGCTCGGCGGTCTGCGCCGCCTCGACCGACAGCAGGCGCGCCAGCTTGAGCTGGGCGTCAAGATTGCGGTTGTTTTTTTCCAGCTGGGCGCGCTGCGCGGCAACGTCCGGAGTGTCCTTGCCGCCGGCGGGTACCGGGCCCAGTTCGGTCAGCCGCGCCGCCACGCTGGCCTGCTGGGGCGCCAGCGCCTCGGCGATGGCGTCGGCCTGGGCCTGTATTTCCAGGGCCTGGCCGCGGCGCTTGACCAGCACATCGTCATTGGTCTGGTCATCCAGGTCTTTGCGCAGCGCGTCGATATCCTTGCGGGCTTCGGACAGCGTGGCCTCGGCATCGGCCACCGTCGCCGGCGGCTGGGCCCAGGCCGTGGCGCCCAGCGCCAGCCACAGGACGACGAACAGGCGCATGCAGGCGACGCGCCAAAAATAAAGGGTCGGATTCATTATCAATGCTCAATGACTGAGCCAGCATAGCAAGCGCCGGGCCGCGCCGTGCAACAAGACATCCGGACGGTGCAACAAGACATATCGGGCGCAGTTTACGCCTGCGTGGTCGGCCGGGGGCGGCTGCGGCCGCCCGTGCCCAGCACGGCTTCGCAGACGTCCAGCCAGGCGCGGGCCGCATAAGAAAGATAGCGGTCGCGGACCCAGATATGGCCGACCTCCCATTGCACGCCGGACCGTGCCAGCCGCGCCGTGCTCAGGCCGCGCGTCTTCAGGCGCTGCACCAGCGGTTCAGGCAGGATGGCCGTGCCCAGGCCCGAGCCGGCCATCGCGGCCAGGAAGTCCCAGTGCGCGCTTTGCGCGGCGACCTGGGGATCGAAGCCCGCGGACTCGCAGGCCTGGCGCAGGCGCCGCGTCAGTGCGAAGTCTTCCGTGGGGATGAGCAGCGGCACCTCTCGCAGCGCGCCCAGGGGCAGCGTGGTCTTGCCCGCCCAGGCGGCGTCGGCCGGTCCCACGGCCCAAAGCGGATAGCTGCCGAAACGGCGGGCCTGCAGCGGACCGGGCGCGGCCACCGGCAGGACGGTGGCCCCCACCTCGATCTCGCCGGCGGCCACCAATCTTTCGACGGCCTGGCCCGTGCCTTCGCGCAGGCTCAGCCGGATCTGGGGATAGCGTTCCCGGAAACACTGCACGACGGGAATGAAGAGCAGGTTGATCATCGGCGGGATCCCGACTTCGAGTTCGCCGCGCTCCAGGTCCACCGCCTGGCGGACCTCGGCGCTCAATTGACGCATGGCGCCCAGGATATGCAGGCCGCGCTCGTAGACGATGCGTCCGGTGTCGGTCGGCCTTGCCGTATGGCCGTCGCGGATCAGCAGCGGCGTGCCGACCTCGTCTTCCAGCTGCCGGATCATCTTGCTGACCGTGGACTGGGTGACGAACAGTTTCCGGGCCGCCTGCGTGAAGCTGGCGCAACTGACGGTCTCTACGAAATAGCGCAGCGCGCGGACGTCCATAAGCGATAACGATGAAAAAAACGACTGGTTTCGATGATTTTAAGTCATTACGAGATTCTTCCGCACATTTCTATACTGCGCTCAACCCGTCATCGGCCCGCCAAGAGCCCGCCGATGATGAATCGGAAAACGCCGCGCGAGACGGTGTCCAGGCATGTGGAGACCCGGTCTGTCAGCAACGTGCCGTGGGCGCGCGTCGGCCGGCACCAGAAGTCTGGAGACACCATGGACCTCGATCGTATCCGTCACGCTGGCCTGCGCTCGCGTGTAACGACTGCCCAGGCGGCCGCCGAATTGATCCAGGACGGCATGACCGTCGGCATGAGCGGCTTTACCCGGGCCGGCGACTGCAAGGCCGTGCCCGTGGCGCTGGCCGAGCGCGCCGAGAAGCACCCGCTGCAGATCACGCTGATCACGGGCGCCTCGCTGGGGCACGACACGGACAAACTGCTGGCCCAGGCCGGCGTCCTGGCCCGCCGCATGCCTTTCCAGGTGGACACCACGCTGCGCCGCAAGATCAACCAGGGCGAGATCCGCTTCATCGACCAGCATCTGTCGGAGACCGCCGAGCAGCTGCGCGCCGGCCATATCGGCCCGGTCGACGTGGCGATCATCGAAGCGGCGGCCATCACCGAGGACGGCGGTATCGTGCCGACCATGTCGGTGGGCAATTCGGCCTCGTTCGCCGAACAGGCCGGCATCGTGATCGTTGAGATCAACGAAAGCGTTCCCGTCGCGATCGAAGGCCTGCACGATATCTATGTGCCCGCCGCCCATGGCCGGCGCGAGCCGCTTGCGCTGGTCGCGCCCGACCAACGCATCGGTGACACGGCCATCCGCGTCGATCCCGGCAAGATCGCGGCCATTGTGTTCACGCGCGCGCCGGACAGCCCTTCCAACGCCCTGCCGCCCGACGAAGAGACGGGCCAGATCGCCGCGCATATCGTGCGTTTCCTGGAAGGCGAGGTGGCCGCGGGCCGCCTGACGCCCTCGCTGCTGCCCCTGCAGGCCGGCATCGGCACCATCGCCAACGCGGTGCTGCACGGCTTCGGCGAGGCGGCTTTCGAAGGCCTCACGATGTACTCCGAGGTGTTGCAGGACAGCGCCATCGCCTTGCTCGACAGCGGCAAGCTCGCCTTTGCCTCGGCCTCGTCCATTACGGTATCCCAGCCGGTCTACCAGCGCCTGCTCGACAACATGGCGCACTATCGCGACCGCCTCGTGCTGCGCCCGCAGGAAATCAGCAACGCGCCGGAGATCGTGCGCCGCCTGGGCATCATCGCCATCAATACCGCGCTGGAGTTCGACATCTACGGCAACGTGAATTCCACGCATGTGGGCGGCACGCACATGATGAACGGGATCGGCGGCTCGGGCGATTTCGCCCGCAACGCGCACCTGGCCATCTTCGTGAGCAAGTCCATGGCGAAAAACGGCGACATCTCCAGCGTGGTGCCCATGGTGGCCCATGTCGACCACAATGAGCATGACGTGGACATTCTCGTGACCGAATGCGGGCTGGCCGATCTGCGTGGCCTGGCGCCGCGCGAGCGCGCGCAGGCCATCATCGACAACTGCGTGCATCCCTCTTACCGCAGCGCGCTGCAAGACTACTTCGACCGTGCCTGTGAGCGGGGCGGTCAGACGCCGCATCTGCTGGAAGAAGCCTTCTCCTGGCACCAGCGCTACAACGAAACCGACTCCATGCGCCCGCCGCTGCCCGCGGCAAGGCGCGTGGCCTGAGCCGCGCCTGCGGAGCGCCTTGCGCTCTCCTTCAAGGGCCCGCCGGGCCCTTTTTTTGCGCCTCCCGCCCTGCCGCCAGCTCCGCGCGGGCCAGGGCGATTTCCTCGCGCAGCCACAGGCGCAGGGCCGCAAGCGGCGGCCAGTCCTGCAAGGCGGGGCGATAGACCAGATGGTAGGTATGCCGCTGTTCGTAGGGGATCGACATGGGAAAGAGCCGCAGCAGCCGGCCTTCACGGAGGGCATCCACGGCCAGCAGTTCGCGCGCCAGCGCCAGCCCCAGGTCTTGCTCGGCCGCCTGCAGCAGCAGGCCGGCATCATTGAAGACGGCCACGGGCGTCACGCGGGCGTGGACGCCGCAGGCCTGGAACCAGGCTTCCCACAGCGCGCGTTCGCCCAGCAGCGGCTCGGTCACGATGCTTGCGGGGGCGGCGCCGGCCAGGCGTCTGGCCATGCCCGGGGAGGCCACCACGATCATGGGCATGGGAACCTCGAACAGGGGCTCGGAGACGACGCCCGGCCATTGCCCTTCGCCGTAGCGCAGCGCGGCATGGAAATCCTCGCGTTGCAGGTCGACCAGGTTCTGGGAGGCCTCGATCTCCAGCGAAATATCGGGGTGGCGCTGGCGCCAGCGCGCCATGCGCGGCAGCAGCCAGCGCTGGGCAAAAGAAGGCAGCACGCTTACCCGCAGGCGCAATGCGCCTTCCTGTGCCGCCGCGGCGGCGGCCAGGGCGCTTTCGTCCAATTGCGCCAGGGCCGGCGTGACGCCGCGCAACAAGGCGGCGCCCGCCGCATTCAGGCGCAGGCGGCGGCCCTGCCGGTCGAACAGGGCAAAACCCAGCTGTTCTTCCAGATGGCGGATCTGCTGGCTGATGGCGCTATGCGTCAGGTGCAGGCGTTCGCCGGCGGCGCGCAAGTTCTGCAACTCCGCGACGACGCGAAACACCGGCAGCGTATTCAAAGGTAGGCGGCTGGGCATTTGGTTAGCCTAACTTACCAATTTGGCAAAAACAATGCGATTCCGTCCACAAGCCTGGATGGCTACTCTGAACAACAGTTTCAGGAGCCTCTTATGGACGAAAACACATTGCCGGCCCCCGCCAGACCCGGCCTCTGGCGCCTATGCCTGGATTGGCTGCGGGGGCAGGGCGCCTGCGTCGAGGAGCTGGACAGTCATATGCTCAAGGACGTGGGCCTGCCTCCTTCGCTGCAGAACGATATCCAGCGCGCGCGCTTTCTCAAAGGGACGCACCATTCGCAGATTTGGTGAGCACGGCCTCTATATATATAGGTAGAAAAGGCGGCTGCACGCGCGCGATGAACGCCCCGGCGAGACCCTGGGGCTTTCCCTGTCAGGGCTACTACCAATGTCGTTTTGACAGTTCAAAAAAGCGTGCTATAGTTCGCCCCCTCGCAACACA
>NZ_LRUJ01000047.1 GCF_001548475.1 Bordetella hinzii LMG 13501 | reverse complement strand
GGTGGTGTTCCGCGACACGGAAGGCCGCGTGGGCGTGATGGACGAATACTGTCCGCATCGGCGGGTCTCGCTCGTCTACGGACGGAACGAGGATTGTGGCCTGCGCTGCCTCTATCACGGCTGGAAGATGGACGTCGAGGGCACCGTTATCGAAATGGTCTCCGAGCCCGCCGCCAGCAGCATGGCGGAGAAGGTCAAGCACAAGGCGTACAAGGTCCAGGAGTGGGGCGGGATGGTCTGGGCCTTCATGGGTCCGCAGGACCAGGTGCCTGAGTTCGTCCCGCCGTCCTGGGCGCCGGAGCGCGACACCAAGGTCAGCATCGCCAAGGTGCTGGTTCCGTGCAATTGGGCGCAGATCCTCGAAGGCGCCATTGATTCGGCCCATAGTTCGAGCCTGCACTCTTCGGATTTCGTGCCGGCCCGCGTCGGCGGCGCCGAGGCCACCGACAAGAACTGGCTGCGCCCGTCCACCGACAAGGCGCCGCGCATGCAAGTGCATCGCACCCCTTACGGCTTCCGCTATGCCGCGATCCGGCGGCCCATCACCAATGCCGCGCAGAACGACTACATCCGCTCCACGGTATTCGTCGCGCCGGGCACCGTCCTCATTCCGCCCAACAATCTGTACAACGTCGCCAACGTCAACGTGCCCATGGACGACACCAACACGGTGTTCTACTTCATCGCATGGGGCGCCAGGGAAACGACGCCGGATACGGAGACCTGGCGCAAATTCCTGGGCGCCAGCGTGGGCCGGGACCTGGACGAACGCTACCGGCCGCTGCGCAACATGGAGAACCGGTTCTGGCAGGACCGCCAGGCGATGAAGGCGGGCAATTTCACCGGCATCAAGGGCTTTCCCAACCAGGACATCGCCATGTGGGTGACCATGGGGCCGATCGCCAATCGATCCGATGACCGTCTCGGGGCCAGCGACCTGGCCATCGTGGAGTTCCGCCGCCAGATGCTCGAAGCCGTCCAGGCCTTCGCCCAAGGCGCGCCGGCCATCGGCACCGCCGAACAGCGCATCCCGGCATCCGTCTGCGCCTTCCAGGCCATCGTCCCGAAAAGCGTCGATTGGCGGGAATTCCAGGCCGCGCCGGTCGGCAGGGAGACTGGCGCCGCCCCCGAACTCGAAACCAATTATCAAACCACTGCCTGAGCGCCGGAGATTGTCATGGCCAAGTTGAAACTTTCTATCGCCATGGGCGATTACGACCGCAACCGGGCGCTGTACGACGGGGCGGTGCAGATCGACGGCGTCGATCCGGCCTTCATGCTGCTCAGCCCCGAGGAGATGTTCTTTCGCGCTTTCCGCTTCCAGGACTTCGATGTCAGCGAATTGTCGTTCTCCAGCTATCTGGTGAAGCATTCGCGGGGCGAGTGCCCTTACATCGCGATTCCGGTGTTTCTGTCCCGCGCGTTCCGGCATACGTCGATCTATGTGCGCAAGGACAGGATCAAGTCGCCCGAAGACCTGCGGGGCAAGCGCATCGGGATTCCGGAGTACCAGCTGACCGCCAATGTCTGGGCGCGCGCGCTGCTGCAGGACGACTACGGCATCAAGCCGGGCGACGTCACTTGGGTGCGCGGCGGGATAGACCAGCCGGGACGCCCCGAGAAAATCAAGCTGCAGCTGCCGCCCGACGTCAAGATGGTGGACGCGCCGGCCGACACCACGATCTCCGAGATGTTGCATCGCGGTGAGATCGACGGTTTCATGGCGCCCCGCGCCCCGTCGGGCGAGGCCCGTACGAATCCGAATGTGGGTTGGCTATTCGACGACCCGACCGCCGTGGCCAAGGACTACTACCGGCGCACCGGCATTTTCCCGATCATGCACGTGGTGGGCATCAGGAAGACGCTGGCCGAGCAGCAGCCCTGGCTGCCGGGCGCGCTGCTCAAGGCGTTCGAGCAATCCAAGGCGGCGGCCCTCGCGAAACTGGCCGATACCTCCGCCACCAAGGTGACGCTGCCTTTTGTCGAAGAGCAGCTCAAGGCGGCCCGCGAGACCATGGGAGAGGATTACTGGTCGTATGGCGTGCCGGGCAGTCTTGCGACGCTCGAGGCATTCACCCGTCATCACCACGCCCAGGGGCTGTCGGCGCGCCATGTCCTCGTGGAAGAACTGTTCCACCCCAGCACCTACGAAACCTACAAGATCTGAGCCGTATCGACGGCGGGTTCCCCGCCGTCGGATTTGCTGGAGACAGTCATGAATCAGTCCGCTCACGAGGCCGGCGATATGATGCCGCTGCGCATCGTGAATATCACCGACGCGGCCGTCGGGATCCGTTCCTTCGAGCTCGCCCGCGACGATGGCGCGCCCCTGCCAGCCTTTACGGCGGGATCGCATGTCAGGGTCCGTGTGCCCAATGGCGAGCTGCGGAAGTACTCCTTGTGCAATGACCCGGCCGAACGCGGCAGGTATGTCATCACCGTCAAGCGGGATGCGCAGGGGCGGGGGGGCTCGGTCAGCCTGGTCGACCAGGCGCGCGAAGGCGATGTGCTGCCCACCTCCGAGCCGGACAATGCGTTTGCGCTGGTCGACAATCCCGGCAGCCTGACCTTCATTGCGGGGGGCATCGGCATCACGCCGATACTTTCCATGATCCGCTCTTTCGGCGAACTGCCGCCCGCGCCCTGGAAGCTCTATTACCTGAGCCAGTCCGCGCAGACCACGGCCTTTCTGCAAGAGCTGGGCGCGCCGGAACTCAAGGGCAATGTGAAGATCCACCACGACCAGGGCCGGCCCGAAAACGCCTTCGACCTCTGGCCCGTGCTGGAAAAGCCCAACCGTGGCCACGTCTATTGCTGCGGGCCCAGGGGCCTGATGGAAGCGGTACGGGACATGTCGGGGCATTGGTCGCCGGCCCGCATCCACTTCGAGAGCTTTCTCGAAGGCGGGGGCAAGCGGCCCGACGACCGGCCGTTCAGCGTCGAGCTGGCAGCCTCGGGGCGGACATTGGAGGTCCCGGTCGGCAGGTCCATCCTCTCGGTCCTGCGCGAGGCCGGCGTGCGCGTGGCCTTCTCTTGCGAGAGCGGCACCTGCGGCTCATGCCGCACCGGCATGCTGGCCGGCACGGCCGATCATCGCGACATGGTGCTGCTGCCCGAAGAACAGGCATCCCAGATCATGGTCTGCGTATCGCGCGCAAGCTGCGAAAAACTGGTCCTGGATCTTTGACCCCGCGGATACCTTTGCCATGACACTTCCCTTGCTGCGCCTGGGCATCGTGGGGCTGGGCCGGGCCTTCACGCTGATGCTGCCGACGTTCCTGAACGACCCGCGCGTCAAGCTGGTCGCGGCCTGCGATCCCCGCGCCGAGGCGCGGCAGCGCTTCGCCGCCGACTTCGGCTGTCCGGTGTATGAGAGTCCAGAAGCCCTGGCGGCGGATCCGAGCGTGCAGGCGCTCTATATCGCCAGCCCGCACCAGTGCCATGCCGAACATACGCGCATCGCGGCCGCGCATGGCAAGCATGTGCTGGTGGAAAAGCCGATGGCGCTGAGCCTTGACGAATGCGACGCGATGATCGAGGCCTGCCGCGCCGCCTCGGTGCATCTGGTGATAGGGCACTGCCACAGCTTCGATACCCCCTATCTCGAAACCCGCCGGCTGATCGAGTCCGGCGAGTACGGCGCGGTCAAGATGATCCATGCGCTGAACTATACCGATTACCTCTATCGGCCGCGGCGGCCCGAGGAACTCGCCACCGACGCCGGCGGCGGAGCGGTCTTCAGCCAGGCCGCGCACCAGGTCGACATCGTCCGCCTGCTGGCCGGCCGGCGTGCGCTCAGCCTGCGCAGCGCGCTGGGCAACTGGGATCCGGCGCGCCCGACCGAAGGGGCGTACAGCGCGCTCTTGTGGTTCGACGGCGGCGCCTATGCCTCGTTGAACTACAACGGATACGGCCATTTCGACTCCGATGAATGGATGGACTGGGTCGGCGAAATGGGTGCCCCCAAGCGCGCGGACGACTATGGCCAGGCCAGGCGCAAGCTGGCCACCGTGTCCGCAAGGCAGGAGGCCCAGCTCAAGGCCGAAGGCACCTATGGCGGCAAGGCCTATGTGTCCAGGCCGGCCGACTACGGCGCCTCTCCGCCCGGCCTGGTCCACCAGCATTTCGGGTCCATCCTGGTGTCCTGCGAAGGCGCCGATCTGCGGCCGACCAGCCATGGCATCCATGTCTACGGCGACCAGGCGCGACGCTTCTTGCCCCTGCGTCCGCCGGCCGCGCCGCGCCTGGAGGTCATCGACGAGCTGCACGACGCGGTCTATCTCGGCAAGCCCTGTCTGCACGATGGGCAATGGGCCAAGGGGACGCTGGAGATCTGCCTGGCCATGCTGGCATCGGACCGCGGCGGCCATGACGTCGGCCTGGCGCACCAGGCATAGCGTCCACCGGCTTCTCGCCGCGGACTTTGATGTATATTTTCGAGGAGCCAAGCTGCCCCTGCCGACGCCGCGTATGACATCCAAAGAGACCCAGACCGTACTCAAGCATTGGCGCGAAGCGGTTCCCGACGACCGCCTCGCGCACCTGATCAAGGACGCCACCCGCGCCTTGGTGCGCGGGCTCCAGACACGGCTGGCCGAGCACAATGTCTCTTTCGGCCATTGGGCATTCCTGCGCATCCTGTGGGAGCAAGACGGCCTGACGCAACGCGAACTCAGCGAAAGCGCCGGCGTGATGGAGCCGACCACCTATTCGGCGATGAAGGCCATGGAGTCGCTGGGATACATCGAGCGCAAGCACCTGCCGGGCAACAACAAGAATGTCCACGTCTTCCTGACCCGCAATGGCCGCGCGCTGAAGAAAAAACTGGTCCCCCTGGCCGAAGAGATCAACGCGATCGGCACGCGCGGGCTGAGCAGCGCCGAGATCAAGACGGCCCGCAAGGTGCTGCTTACCATCATCACCAATATGGCCGACGACGAGGCCGCGATGGAAAATGCCGAGCGCCGGGTGCCCTCGACCCGCGAACTGTCGCGCCGGATAAGCGAGACGGCCTGAGGCCCCGCATCGCGGGTCTCGCCGGCCGCGCATGATGCTGATATTATTAGATCGCTAATAATAATCCGCAGGCATCGGGATCAGGTTCCGATACCGGCCATCCCGCGAGACCCTCATGGACATGTCCTTGCCGTGGACAATCCCCGAATTGCCCGGCTACCTTTTGCTTGCCGTCGCCGCCGCCACCTTCATCGTCGCGGGCATCGTCAAGGGAACACTGGGCGTGGGCCTGCCTCTCGTTGCCGTGCCCATGCTGTCCTTCGTGCTGCCGCCCCTGACCGCGATCAGCCTGCTGGTGGTCCCCGTGCTGGCGTCCAATTTCTGGCAGGCCATCAAAGCGGTGGAACCCAAGCGCGCGCTCAGGCGATTCAGGGGCCTGTCGGCCGCGCTCTGCATCAGCACCATCGTTTCGGTGCGCCTGGCCCTGTCCCTGCCCACGGACCTGCTCAATCTGCTGGTCGCCTGCTCGGTGGTGTGCGCCGTCATCCTGATGGTCTACCGGCCCGACAGCGCCATCCCGCCCCAGCGGGAAGGCAAGCTGGGCGTGCTGGTCGGGGTGCTGGCCGGCGCCATGGGCGGCGTGTCCTCGATGACCGGCCCCTTCATCATCACCTATCTGCTGGCCTTGCGCCTGCCCCGCGAAGCCTTTATCGGCGGCATCAGCATCATCTATCTGTTCGGGATGATTCCGCTCTACGCTTCGCTGGCGGTCTACGGGCGCCTGGGGCTGACCGAAATGGTCTATTCGGCGATGGCCTTGGCGCCCATGGCCCTGGGAATGATGCTGGGCAGAAAGCTGCGCGGCCTGCTCAGCGAAGGCGCTTTTCGCAATGTGCTGTTGGGCTTTCTGTCGATGCTGGCGCTGTTGCTGATCGGCAAGGGCGTCTGATACGGGTGGGCCGCGTGGCGTTGTCCCAAACGGGAAAGACGCTGCCGCCCTCAGGCAAATCCCCTCCCATCCCGGCTCCCGAAGGGCGGGCATCCCTTTGACGCCGGTCACGGGGCCCATGAGCCGCGCGATGCCGGACGGACCCGGCGCGTAGGCGCCGGCCGGCCCGCCTTCGTGTCAGCGCGTCGCGAAGCGCGCGGGCATGCGGTGCGCCCAGGGCGCGGCGCGCTCGAGCTCGGCGGCCAGGCGCAGGACCAGGTCGTCGCGCCCGAACTGGCCCATGATCTGGACCCCGACGGGGATGTCTTCGTCGGTCCAGTGCAGCGGGATGCTGATGGCCGGCTGGCCCGAGCCGTTCATGATGGCCGAGAAGGCCGCGTAGCGCGCCACGCGGGCCCGGAAGTCGACGAAGCCGCCCTGCATGGCGAGGTAGCCCAGCGGCACGGGCAGTTGCGTCAGCATGGGGGTCAGGATGAGGTCGTAGGCCTCGATGTCCGTCTGCAGGATGCGGCCCAGGTGATGGAAGCCGTTGATCGCGTCGATGTACTGTTCGGCCGAGACCTTGCGGCCCAGCTCATAGCCGTCGTGCATGGCGGGCTCGAGGTCTTCCGGGCGCAGCGGACGCTTGAGCGCGGCCAGCTTGGCATTGACCGAGGCGGCGATGTTGGACACGAGCACGGTCACGTGATGCTGGAAGAAGCGGTCGTAGTCCAGCGCCGGCGGCTGGGCCTCGATGACTTCGTGGCCGAGGTCGCGACACAGCCGGGCGGCGTATTCCACGCCGGCCAGGCATTCGGGCGCCACGGGGATGTCGTTCCAGGCGCGGGTCCAGAAGGCCACGCGCAGCGGTTTGCGGCGGGCTTCTTCGACGGCCTGGGCAAAAGGCTGGCGCGGGTCGGCGGAGTCATAGGGCGCGCCGAGTTCGCGCCCGCAGATCGCGTCCATGGCCACGGCGGTGTCGCGCACGCTGCGGCTGAGCACGCCGTCGGTGCCCATGCCGCCCCAGATCTCGCCCTTGGTGGGCCCGGTAGGGACGCGGCCGCGCGTGGCTTTCAGGCCCACCAGGCCGCAGCAGGCCGCCGGGATGCGGATGGACCCGCCGCCGTCGCTGCCGTGCGCGATGGGCACGATGCGCGCGGCGACGGCCGCGGCCGCGCCGCCGCTGGAGCCGCCGGCCGAACGTCCTTCGGCCCAGGGGTTGAGCGTGGGCCCGGCGTTGACGGCGGCCTCGGTGGTCGGCGCCATGCACAGCTCGGGCACGGTGGTGCGCGCGAAAGGAATGAAGCCGGCGTGTTCGAAGCGCTGTGTCAGGGTGGCATCGAAGGTGCTTACCGTGTCGTTGAACAGCTGCGACCCTATGCTCATGGGCAGGCGCCGCGAGGCCAGGCTGGAATCCTTCAAGAGGAAGGGGATCCCGCCGAAGGGGCCGGTGGGCTGCCATTGTCGGGCCCATTGCAGCGCGTCGTCATAGCGCGGATAGCGGATGGCGTTGAGCGCCGCGCCGCGTGTCCCGGCCAGCCCGATGGCGTGCTTCATCAGCGTTTCGCTATCGGTCTCGCCTTGCTTGAGCAAGGCGGCCAGCGCCACGCCATCCAGTTGCTGGTATTCGTTTTCTGTCATGCAAGCCCCCTACGGCATCTTCGTTTGCGCGGACAGGCTCACCGACAGAAGCCGCGAACAGGCGTCGCGGCGCGGCGGCGGTCTGCCCGCTAGATATTCGATTTCCAGGCGCTCAAGGCACGCGCGGCCTCGATCGCCAATGGGCAAAACCGCTTGCGGAACTCTTCCGAGCTCCACTCGCTCAATGAGCCGGCGATGTGCACGGCCCCCACCGGCTGGCCGGCGTGGTTGCGGATCGCGGCGGCCAGCGCGACTTCTCCCAGGAGCGCTTCTTCTTCCTGGAAGGCATAGCCGTCGCGCCGCGCCTCGCGGATTTTTTCCCAGATGCGCTCCGGTTCGAGGCGCGTCTTGGGCGTGATGGGCTTGAGGTCGGCATGGGCCATGATGTCGTGGATGACCTCATCGTCCAGCAGCGCCAGGCAGGCCCGCCCGCCCGTGGCCACCAGGGACGGCATGCGGCGGCCGGCCAGGGTGGCGTAGAAACGTTCGCGCTTGCTCTGCATGCGCAGGGCGTAGACGACGGACAGGTTGTCGTGCTCGGCATCGAAGAGGCTGAGGTCGACACGTTCGCCCGTCGTCTTGCGCAAGTCGTTCAGGATGGGCACGGCCTTTTCGATCAGCGGGTTGGCCCGCAGGTAGTCGAAAGACCGGTCCAGGAACTGGCGCCCCAGCGTCAGGCCGCCGCGTTCGGCCTGTTCGAGATAGCCCCTGCTGAGCAAGGTCTGGCTGATGCGCTGGGCCGCGCTCTTGTTGATTCCGGCCGCCGCGGCGATCTCGCCCAGCGATTTGGGTTCGGGATCCTGGGAGAACACTTCCAGCACGTCCAGCGCCCGCGACACGGACTGCAGCAGGAGCCGCTCATCGATCGGAGGAAATCGGTGTTTTGTCGTCATATTCTTGGCCATCAGTTGAGCCGCCGCCGGGAGTCCCGGGGCGGAGCATCGTCACGAACGTACACTACCGGAGGCAGAATACACCCCCTTTTTTGTCGCGTAAGTCCGGCGTTTGCGGCCATGAGAATACTCGCTGCCGACCGTCGTCAGATCTGCGCCGCCGGCAACCTCAACACCAGGCCGTCCAGGGCCTGGTTCATCTCCAGCTGGCAGCACAGGCGGCTGCTGGCGTCGCGCTCGCAGATCGTGGCGTCGAGCATTTCGTTCTCGAGCTCGGACATGGGCGGCAGGCGGTCGGCCCAGCCCGCTTCCACGTAGACGTGACAGGTGGCGCAGGCCAGCGAGCCGCCGCACTCGCCCAGGATGCCCTTGACCTTGCCGCCCAGGGCGGCAAGCATGGCGGACTGGCCTTCCTCGGCCTGGACTTCGGCGATGGTGCCGTCGGTTTGCTTGAACAGGATTTTCGGCATGGTGGTGTGTCAGGCGGGTTTGACGCTCAGCGGAATGGATTTCAGGCTGCGCAGGTTGTTGTTGAGCTTGCGCACGGGTTCGCCCTCGAGGCGGAGTTCGCCGATATGCTTGGCCACGGCCTTGAGCACGGACTCGCCCTCCAGGCGGGCCACCATCTGGCCGATGCACATATGGATGCCGTTGCCCAGCGCCACATGGCCCAGCGTCGAGCGGGTCATGTCGTAGTCGTCCGGGCGCTCCCAGAAATCCGGGTCCCGGTTGGCCGAGGCCAGCATCATCACGATCTTGTTGTCGCGCGGCACGGCCACGCCGTCGATCTCCACATCGCGCATGGTCAGGCGGCATACCGTTTGGATGGGCGTTTCCAGGCGCATGGCTTCTTCCAGCGCGGCGCGGGCGCGGCCCGGGTCTTCCCGCAGCAGGGCGAACTGGGCCGGGTCGCGGGCCAGATAGGCCAGCGTGGCGGAGATGCTGCTGCTGGTGGTGTCCAGGCCGCCGCGCAGGAAAGAGCGCACCAGCAGGGGCGCGATGGCCGGATCGATGGCGCCGGCGTCGGCCGCCTGGAAGATTTTCTCGCCAAAGCCGCCGGGCAGCATGGCTTCGCGCCGCATGCTGGCCTCGTACCAATCCTGGATCAGGTCGGCGCGCGCCTGGGTGGCGAGGTAACGCGCATTGCGCGGGCCCTGGCCGTCGAAGTTCAGCTCGCCCAGCAGGAAGAGGTTCTCGCGGCGTTGCGGCGAGGGCGCCAGGCCCAGCGCGTCGGGGAAAGTCGTCGCCACATAGGTCTCGGCCAGGTCGGTGACGCCGTCAAAGCGGCCCCGCTCGACCAGCTCGGCCACCAGGCGGTCGGCCTCGCGTTCGAAGTCCTCGCGCCACTGGCGTATCACTACCGGCGAGAGGATGCGCTGCACGGCGGTGCGCACCTGGGTGTGCTGCGGCGGGTCGACCTCCACGATGGGACTGCCCGGGCGCCAGGCGCCGGGCTTGCGGATATCGGCGATGCCCGAGCCGCTGGTCGAAGAATACGTTTCCCAGTCCTTGAGCGCGGGCTGGATGTCGCGATGGCGCCCCATGGCGTAGACGCCATAGCGCTCCAGGAAGACCAGCGGGCCGGCGGCGCGCAGGCGGGCGTGCATCTCGAAGGGAGATTCCAGCACCGCGTCGTCATAGGGATCCCAGTCGACCACGGGCGCGGCGAGCTGTGATTGGCTCATGGCTTCAGTCCTTTTCGTAGGCGTCCGACCAGGCCTGGGCGATTTCCGCGCCGGTGGCGAACCAGACGCCAGGGAAGGTCTTGATGAAGGCGATCAGCTCGCGCAGCAGAGCGATGCGGCTGGGCCGGCCGATGACCTGCGGATGGAAGACGGCGTCGTACAGGCCGCCCCAGCGGTAGATTTCGCGGAATTCTTCCTTGAACACGCTGAGGATGTGTTCGTTGGTGAAGATGGGGCGCGGGTTCTTGACTGAGAACAGCGCGTAGGGCGCGTCGTCCAGGCTCCAGTGCCAGGGCAGTTCGATGGGGCCCTTGGAGCCGTCCTCCAGGGTGTGGCGATAGGGATTGATGTCGTCCATCAGCGAGGAGTTGTACAGAAAGCCATGTTTCTGCAGCAGCCGGAACAGGCCGGGGCTGACCTCGCCGGCGGGCGACCGGTAGCCCTTGGGCACCACGCCCAGGCGCTTGAGGGCCTCCAGGCCTTTTTCCATTTCCTCGACATCGGCGGCAGGATCGTCCGACGTCCAGCGGTGCGAGTAGCTGTGGTGGCCCACTTCATGGCCAGCCTTCAGGATCATCTCCACGCGCTGCGTATGGTTGTCCGCCGTCCAGCCGGGCACGAAGAAGGTGCCTTTGACGCCGGCATCCTCCAGCGTGTCCAGTATCTTGGGCACGCCCACCTTGGCGCCGTACTTGCCCTGGCTGAGGATGCCCGGCCGGCTGGCATTGGCCGGGTCGCGCGAGGTCCAGAGCGTCTCGGCGTCGAAGTCGAAACTCAGCATCACCGCGCAGCGCGCGCCGTTGGGCCACTTCACACTCATATCGTGCATGACGTTTCCTTGATATCTCAGTCCAATGGGGTATAGCGCGCGGCCGTATAGCCCCCGTCCACGGGGATGGTCACGCCGGAAATGAAAGAGGCGTCCGCCGAGGCCAGGAAGGCGATCACGGCGGCCTGTTCTTCGGGCTGGCTGACACGGCCCAGCGGCGTGGGCTGGACCTGCAGGCGGATATAGTGCGGATCGCGCAGGCGGGCTTCGGTCATGGGAGTGACCACCACGCCCGGGGCCACGGCATTGACCAGGATGCCCTCCGGCGTCAGTTCGCTGGCCAGCTGCCGGGTGAATTGCGCCACGCCGGCCTTGGCCACGGCATAGGCCGTGGTGCCGGGATAGCCGACCAGGCCGAAGATGGACGACACATTGATGATGCGCCCGCCCGGGCGCGTCAGGTGCGGGCTGACATCGCGCGTGACGCGCAGCAGCGCGCCGAGGTTGATGTCGATGATGCGTTCGAGCAGGGCATCGTCGGAGTCGGCCAGCCGGCGCGAGCCGCCCACGCCGGCGTTGTTGACCAGCACGTCGATGCGGCCGCAGGCCGCCAGCGCCGCCTCGGCGATGCGCCGGCCGGCATCGCGCGCGGCGATATCCAGCACCAGCGCGGTGCCGCCGGTGGCGGCGGCGGTGGCCTGGACCTCGGGCGCGAGGTCCACCAGCAGCACGCGCGCGCCTTCCGCCGCAAAGCGCGCGGCCGTGGCCGCGCCGATGCCGCGGGCCGCGCCTGTGACGATGACGCCCTGGCCGGCGAAGCGCTGGGAGGAGTCAGGCAACCCGGCCTCCATCGATGGGCAGCGCCGTGCCGGTGGTGAAGCCGGCGCCGTCGCTCAGGAAATACAGGACGGCGGTGGCGATCTCGCGCGCCTGGCCAAACCGGCCCATGGGGATGCGCGAGCGCATGACGTCGGCGCGCTCCTGTTGCGCGGCGGCGTCGCCGGCCTGCGCGAAGCTGCCCCGCGCCATGGGCGTATCGATGGTGCCCGGACAGACACAGTTGACGCGGATGTTCTCGGCGGCATGGTTCAGGGCCAGGCTGCGCGTGAGCAGGGTGACGGCGCCCTTGGAGGCCGAATAGGCCGACAGGAAGGGCGAACCCACCAGGCCCGCCGTGGACGAGAAGAGCACGATGGAGCCGCGGCCCAGTTCGCGCATCTGCGGCACCACGGCCTTGACCGCCAGCCAGGGCCCTTTGACGTTGACGGCGAACAGCCGGTCCCATTCTTCTTCGCTCACCTCGATGGCGGGCTTGGCCGGGCCGACGATGCCGGCGGCGGCCACCAGGAACTCCACCGGCCCGAGCTGCTCGCGCGCCAGCGCGGCGGCGCGCCGCACATCCTCGGCCGAGGCGGCGTCGCCCACCAGGGACAGGGCCCCCGGACATTGCGCCGCCGTCTCCTGCAGGCCGGCCGCGTCGCGGTCCAGCAATATGAGGCGGGCGCCTTCGGCGGCCAGCATGAGGGCCGATTCCCGGCCCAGGCCGGCGCCCGCGCCGGTGACAAAGGCCACCCGGCCTTCAAACCGCTTATCCATGTTCCTTGCCTCCAAGATAGAACTCCCGCAGTTCGTCCATCGCCACGCCCTCGCCCACTTCGCGCTCATAGGCGATACGGCCGCCGCGGATGACGTAGATGTAATCGGCGATATCCAGCGCCATGCCGACGTTCTGCTCGACCAGCAGCAGGGTCAGGCCGAGGTCGCGCAGGGCGATGATGGCGTCGGCGATCTCTTCGACCACCTTGGGCGCCAGGGCGGCCGAGGGTTCGTCCAGCAGCAGCACGCTGGGCCGAGCCATCAGCGAGCGGCCGATGGAAAGCATCTGGCGCTCGCCGCCCGAGAGCATGCCGGCCGGCGCATTGCGGCGCTCGCGCAGGCGCTTGAAGCGCTGGTAGACCGCCTCCAGGTCGCTGGCGATGCCGCCGCGGTCGCCGCGGCGGTGATAGGCTCCCATGAGCAGGTTTTCCTCGACGCTCATCGCGCCGAAGACCTCCTTGCCTTGGGGGACCAATGACAGGCCCAGGCTGGCGCGCGCCTCGGCGGGCACGCCATTGACCGGGCGCCCGTCGATGAGCACCTGGCCCTCCTGCGGCGTCACCAGCCCGGCGATGGTCTTGAGCGTGGTCGATTTTCCGGTGCCGTTGCCGCCCAGCAGGGCCACCAGCCCGCCCTTGGGCACGTTGAGCGTCACACCGTGGAGTATCCGCGTGCGGCCGTAGCCGGCGACGATGTTTTCAAGCTTGAGCACGGCGCTTCCACCCTGAACCGATATATGCCTCGACGACGACCGGATCCGTGACCACGGCTTCCGGCTCCCCTTGCGCGATGACGGTGCCGGTGTCCAGCACCGTCACCCGGTCGCACAGCTCGCGCACCACACGCATGTCGTGCTCGACCAGCAGGATGCTGATGCCGAACTCGTCGCGCATGCGGCGGATGAGCTTGATGAGACGATCCACGTTGGGCGGAGACAGGCCGGCGGCGGGTTCGTCCAGCAGGAACAGGCGGGGATCGCTGATCACGCCGCGCGCCAGTTCCACCATGCGCTGCTGGCCGATGGACAGGGCCGTGACGGGCCGGTCGGCGAATGGCTCCAGCTCGAACCATTGCAGCAGTTCGCGGGCGCGCTTGCGCACGGCGGCCTCTTCGTCGCGCGCGGCGCGGCGCCCGAAGATGCTGGCCACGGTGCCGCTTTGCATGCGGATATGGTGCGCCAGCAGCAGGTTGTCCTCGACGCTGAGCGAATGGAACAGGCGCAGCATCTGGAAGCTGCGCGCCATGCCCATGCGGGCGCGCTGGAACGACGGCAAGGCGGTGATGTCGCGCCCGCCGAAGCGGATGCTGCCGCTGTTGGGCGCCAGCTCGCCGGTGATCAGGTTGACCATGGTCGATTTGCCGGAACCGTTGGGGCCGATCAGGCCGACGATCTCGCCTTCGCCCACGGTCAGGTTGGCGTCCTTGACCGCGACCACGCCGCCGAAGCGGCGCGCGATGTTGCGGGCCTCGAGAATGGGAGAGGTGGGCTTCATATCATTTCTCCCGCAGGGAACGCAGACGGCCGATGATGCCTTCGGGCAGCAGCGTGATGGCCAGCACCAGCAGCACGCCGAACATCAGCATGCGGTACTGCGCCACGTCGCCCATCAGTTCGGGCAGCAGCGTCAGCAGGGTGGCGCCGAGGATGGGGCCGGTGAACGTGCCGCGACCGCCCACGATCATCATGGCCACGACGGCGCAGGACACCCAGATCGTGAAGTCGTCGGGCGTGACGCTCTGCATGTAGTGCGCGGACACCACGCCGGCGGCGCCGGCAAAAGCCGCCGAGGCGATGAAGGCCGTCAGCTTGCCGCGCGTGGTGTTCAGGCCCACGGCGCTGGCCAGCGTCTCGTCGTCACGCACCGCCACCCACTCGCGGCCGAGCCGCGAGCGCAGCAGCCGCCAGGCCACATACAGCAGCGCGCACGCCAGCACCAGCGTGAGCCAGTAATAGGCGCGCAGGCTGTCGATCTCGCCCAGCGGGATGCCGAACAGGCTGACCTTGCCGATGGCGGGCACCTGCATGCCGTTCTGGCCCCCGGTGAACGAGGTCCATTGCACCAGGGTCAGGTAGACGATGGTCTGGAAGGCGATGGTGACGATGGCCAGGAAGTGACCTTTCAGGCGCAGGGCGGGGATGCCCAGCAGCAGGCCGAAGAGGCCGGCCACGATGATCCCGGCCGGCAGGTTGATCCAGAAGCTCGTGCCGCAGTCGCGCGCCATGATGGCCGCTGTGTAGGCGCCGATGCCATAGAAGCCGCCCTGGGCGAAGGAGAACTGCCCGCAGTAGCCCGACACCAGGTTCAAGCCGCTGGTCAGGATGATGTAGAGCAGTACCGTGAGCAGCACGGTCAGCACATAGCCGCCGGAGACCAGCGGCGCGGCCGCCAGCACCGCCAGCAGGATGAGGAGGGAAAGTTTGTTTTTCATGAGCGGTCCACCGTCTTGCCGAACAGGCCCTGCGGGCGCAGGAGCAGCACGGCGATCACCACGAAGAAGCCGACGATGTCGCGCAGGCTGTTGCCCAGGTAGGCCGAGGTCATCGACTCGGCGATGCCCAGCAGCAGGCCGGCCGCGGCGGCCCCGCCGATGCTGCCCATGCCGCCCAGGATCACCACCGTGAAGGCCTTGAGCACGATCATGTTGCCGATCACCGGGTGGACCATGTAGACCGAAGACATCAGGAAGCCCGCGATGCCGGCCAGGATGGCGGCCACCATGAAGGTGACCACGGCCACGCGCTGCACGCGCACGCCGCACAGGCGCGCCACGGTGGCGTGCTGGGCCATGGCGCGCAGGCTGCGCCCCGTCCAGGTGTAGCGCAGCACGATGTGCAGCGCGGCGATCAGGACCACCATGGCCACCGGGATGAGCAGGCGCTGCACCGGCAGGTAGACCGGGCCGAGCTCCACGCCGATGTTGGAGTAGGAGGTCTCCAGCAGCAGCGGGCGCGGGCCGAAGGTCAGCAAGGCTGCGTTCTGCAGCACCACGGCCAGGCCGAAGGACGAGATGATGGAGCTGGTGGCATCGCGGTTCTTGAGGGGTTTGTGCAGGATGGTCTCCGCGCCCCAGCCCAGGATGACCGCCACCGCCACCACCACGGCCAGCGCCGGCAGCAGGGGCAGGCCGAGGACCGTGACGGCGGTGATGCCGGCATAGGCGCCCAGCATGTAGAACTCGCCATGGGCGAAGTTCACCACGCCGAGGATGCCGAACACCAGCGTCAGGCCGACCGCCACGAGTACGTATGTGCTGCCAACGACCACCCCGTTGGCTAGGTACTGAAGAAACAGATCCACGTTCAAGCCCCGGATGGTCAGGAGAGCGTGCGCTTGCCGTTCTTGACGATGGCGATGAACATCGGAAACTCGATGCTGCCGCGATCGTCAAAGGCCGCCGTCGCGCCCTTGGGGCCCTGGACGATGGGGAAGTCCTTCATGCCGCTCTTGAGCATTTGCTGGATGGCCAGGCTGTCCGGCTTGCCGACGCGGCGCATGGCTTCGATGCCGATGCGCGTGGAGTCATAGCCCAGGGCGTTGAGCGTGCCGGCCTCGTATTTGTGGATGGCGCGGAACTGGTCGCCGAAGACGCGGCCGGCGTCGTTGGGCGTGGTGCTCTCATACAGCGTGGCCACGGCGAAACCTTCGGAGGCGGGGCCGGCCAGCTTGATGAAGTCATCGCTGAGCATGGAGCCGGAACCCACGAACTGGGTGCGCAGGCCGACGTTGGCGGCCTGGCGCACGATGCTGGCGCCGTCGCCCGCCCAGCCGGCGATGTACACCGCATCCGGTTTCTGGGTGCGCAGCCGCGTGAGCATGGTGGCGAAATCCTGCTCGCCGGTGTTGTAGCTGTCGGTCGAGATGATCTGGCCGCCTTCCTTGGTGATCACTTCCTTGGCCTGCTGGGCCAGGGTGGTCCCGTAGTTGGTGTTGTCGTGAATGATGGAAACGCGCTTGGCGCCGAACTGATGCACGATGGCGCGCGCCGTATCGGCCCCCTGGCCGTTGCTGTCGGGCCAGGCGCGGAAGAACCAGGGATCGCCCACGGTGTTGGCCTCGGTGGCCGCCGCGCCGGTGGAGCCGCCCGACAGCATGGGGACCTTGTACTCGCGCGCGACCTTGGAGGCCGCGATGGCCACGGCGGTCGGGTAGGTGCCCACGATGAAGGGCACTTTCTCGCGCTCGATCATCTTGCGCACGGCGATCACGCCCTTGGTGGAGTTGCTTTCGTCGTCCTCCAGCACGATTTCGATCTTGCGGCCCAGCACGCCTTGTTCATTGGCCTGGGCCACGGCCAGTTCCACGCCCTTGAGCACCTGGTGGCCCTCGATGGCGCCGGGGCCGGACATCGGCAGCAGCACGCCGATGCGGATGGGTCCTTGCTGCTGCGCGCGCGCCAGCGCGGGCAGGCCCGCGCCCAGGCTGGCGCCCATGGTGGCCCCCAACAGGCCGAGCACTTCGCGACGAGTAAACCTAGACATGCGCATCCCCTTTCATTGGACTGAATTCGTATTGCTACGCGATAAGGTCGCATTGAAGTATGAGCGCGCACAAAATGAGCGGTCAACGCTTTTTTGTGCCCAGGACTATGGGTATACCCTTGAAAATAATGAAATTTAGGGGTAATCCCTAGGCGTGGAATTCCCTTTTGACAGGCCTGTGAAAACCAAGGAACATATTTTTGTACGATTTGATCGTATCTTTGAACAATACGATTGCCGCCGCGGCGGCCGGTCTCCGGCGCGCGGCTTCGCCAACTTTCCAGGACTTCGCCAGATGGCTTCCAAGCTTTTCACGCCGATCACGCTCGGCCCGCGCGTCTACGACAACCGCCTCGTCATTGCCCCCATGGCCCAGTACAGCGCCGTGGACGGCGACTTCGGCGACTGGCACTACATCCACCTCGGCAACCTGGCGACGTCCGGCGCGGGCTGCGTCATGATCGAGGCCACCGCGGTCAACGCCGAAGGGCGCTGCACCTTGGGCGATACCGGCCTGTACAGCGACAGCAACGAAGCCAGCCTGGCGCGTGTCGTGGCGGCAATGAAGCGCCACGGCGGCAACACCCGCATCGGCATCCAGCTCGTGCATGGCGGGCGCAAGGCCTCCACGGCGGTGCACTGGCTGGGCGGCCAGCCGCTATCGCCGGCCGCCGGCGGCTGGACCACCGTGGCGCCCAGCGCCATCGGCTTTGGCGACTGGCCCGCGCCGCGCGCGGCCACGGCGGGCGACCTCGATGAGATCCGCGCGGCCTTTGCCCAGGCAGCCGCCCGCGCCGCGCGCGCCGGCGTGGACCTGATCGAACTGCATGCCGCGCACGGCTATCTGCTGCATCAATTCCTCTCGCCCATTACCAACCGGCGCGAGGATGCCTATGGCGGCTCGCTGGAGAACCGCATGCGCTTGCCGCTGGAGGTCTTCGAGGCGGTGCGCGCGGCCGCGCCCGGCGTGACGCTGGGGGTGCGCCTGACGGGCTCGGACTGGATCGAGGGCGGCATCACCCCCGAGGAGGCCGCCCGCTTCGCCGCCGAACTGCAGGCCCGTGGCTGCCACTATGTCGATGTGACCAGCGGCGCGCTGGACCCCCGCCAGAAGATCACTGTCAAGCGCGGATATCAGGTAGAGTTCGCGGCTTACGTCAAACGCCATGTCGGCATCGCGGTGCGCGCCGTGGGCCTGATCGTCGATCCGCAGCAGGCCGAGGATATCGTGGCCGGCGGACAGGCCGATCTGGTGGCCATCGCCCGCGCCGCGCTGGCCAACCCGCGCTGGGCCTGGGAGGCCGCGCATGTGCTGGGCGCCAAGATCGAGGTCGCGCCGCAGTACCAGCGCGCCGCGTCCGGCGTCTGGCCGGGCTGGAACTTGCGCCAGCCCGCGCCGATAGCGGCGTAGGACGCGCGCAATCCTGGAGGGCATCTATGCGCCAAATCGTCATCATCGGCGGCGGCCACGCCGCGGCACAACTCTGCGGCAGCCTGGCTGAAGCCGGACCGGACCTGGCCATCACGCTGATCAGCGAAGAAGCGCAGCTGCCCTATCACCGGCCGCCGCTGTCCAAGACCTTCATCAAGGACGCGGCCGCCGAGCCGGCGCCGCTGCGTCCGGCCAGCGCCTACGAGGGTGTCCGCCTGCTGCTGGGCGAGACCGCCGTGGCCATCGACCCGGCCGCGCGCACCGTCACGCTGGCTTCGGGCGCCTCCGTGGCTTATGACGAGCTGGTGCTGGCCACCGGCACGCGCGCGCGCCGCCTGCCGGCCCTGGAGCCGGCGCCGGCCAATTTGCACTATCTGCGCACGGCGGCCGACGCGCGCCGGTTGCGCGATGCCTTGGCCCGGGCCGGCCGCGTCACCGTCCTGGGCGGCGGCTTCATCGGCCTGGAGATCGCCGCCACGGCCGCCGCGCTGGGCAAGCAGGTCGAGGTGTTCGAGAGCCAGTCCCGCCTGCTCGCGCGCTCGGTCTCGCCCGAAATCTCGGAGCGGGTTGCCGCCAACCTGCGCGAGGCCGGCATCGCCCTGCGCCTGGATGCAAGCATCGAGGGTTTCGACCTGGCCGATGGCCGTGTCGGCGCGCTGCGCGCCGGCGGGCGCGACCATCCGGTCGAGTTGCTGGTCGCGGGCATCGGCGCCGTGCCCGAGACCCGCTTGGCCGAGGCCGCCGGCCTGGCCGTGGACAACGGTATCGTGGTCGACAGCCAGATGCGGACGTCCGCGCCGCACATTCATGCCATCGGCGATTGCACGGCCTTTCCCTATCTGCGCGAGGACCGCCGGCTGCGCCTGGAGTCGGTGCAGAACGCCAACGACCAGGCCCGCACGCTGGCGGCCGTGCTATGCGGCCAGCCGGCCGATTACCGCGCCCTGCCCTGGTTCTGGTCCGACCAGGGCGCGCTGCGCCTGCAGATCGCCGGCATCGCGCCGGCGGGCGCCGAACGCCGGCTGCGCCCCGGCTCCAAGCCCGGCAGCCTGTCGGTCATGCATTTCCTGGACGGGCGCCTGGTGTGCGTGGAGTCCATCAACGCGCCGCTGGACCACATGGCCGCGCGCAAGCTGCTGGAGCTGGCCGAGCATCCGCCGGCCGAGCTGCTGCTCGATCCGTCGGTGGCCCTGAAGACCCATTGCTGAGCGCTCGGGCCGGCTTCGCCTTTCCCGGCCGCCCGCGAGGGGCGGACCCTGACGGCCGGCCCCGGGGGGCCGCCTAGGCCGGCGTCCAAAGCTCGGCGAAGGGCAGCATGCCCGTGGCCGGATGGCAGTTGACGTACTCGAAGGCGTGGCCGTCCTGCAGCACGAAAAGCTCATGCCAGGTGACGACTTCGCGTTTTTCCTTGTAGAGCCGGTTCATGTCGATGGCGTGGCGGTAGATGTCGAGATGCGTCTCGTGCGAGGCGGCCCAGCCTTCCAGGTGCGCCAGGGAAAGAAAATAGGCCGCCACCGACGTCTCCTGGCGCGGCGAGCCGTCTTCGTTCAGATTGGCCATGATGCGCAGCGACATACAGCCGGTGGCGACCTTGTGGTCGCGCAGGAAATTCATGCCGCGCATGAGTTTGGGCTGCAGCGCCTGCAGATAGTCCTGCGTCTGCTCGACGCCGGCGCCTTCCCAGAATTGGCCCGAGCGCAGCATGGCTACGTTGTGCGGCACGCGCGCCAGCAACCGGGCGCCCCGGCTTGCCGGCTGCGCCGGCGCCGGCAGCTGGGTGCCCCAGGGGCTGAGCAGCTCGTCGATGGCCGAGACCGGCAGGCGGTCGCGCGCGGCGCCGAAGTAGCCGTTGTTGGTGATGGACACGATGGTGCTTTGCGGCGTGCGGCCAAAGCCGATGCGGTAAGTCGGCTTGGAATAGATGGTCTCGTGGCGGTCGTAGGGCACGCTGACGGTTTCGTTCCAGTAGCCGAAGCCCTCCACCAGGCGCGCGGCATCGGTGAACCAGGCCCGGAAGCCCGTCTGGCGCATCCAGGTCGCGTATTGCGCCGGGTCGGTCCAATAGGCGACGATGATGCCGTTGGTATGGCCGGCCTCGTCCAGGCAGCGCATGAACTCATAGCTCTCCGGCCCATAGGGATCGTCCAGCCAGGGTTGCATGAGGCGGTGGAAGGCCTGCTCGTCCTCCCAGCGCAGCGCTTCGGCCTGGATGCCGAAGTAGGCGGTGGTCAGCATGGCGACGGGTTTTTCCCAGCGCAGGGAAAAGCGCGGCGCGGCCGGCTGGTGGCCTTGCGGGCGCCGCGCGGCAATGACACGGGGATATTGCACGTCGAAGGTCATATCGCTCTCCTGCCGTCAGGCGCCGGCGACGGTCTGGATCACCGCCATGGGGCGCTCTTGCACGGTGAGCTGGAAGATGTCCGGGCGGGCGTAATGGCCGGCCGCGTCGAAATCGAATTTGCCGCGCGCCAGGTCGTCGGTGTCGAGTTCGGCCACCAGGATGGTTTCGCCGCTGAAGTCCGGGCCGGCCAGCACGCGGCCCAGCGGATCGATGATGAGGCTGCCGCCGCGCATCAGCACATCGTCGGCCTGGTCGGTGATGTGGTTCTTCATGCCTTGCGGAAACTGGGAGCGCTTCAAATATTGGCAGGCCGACAGCACGAAGCAGCGGCCCTCCAGGGCGATGTGGCGCATGCTGGCCTCCCAGCTGTCGCGGTCGTCGGCGGTGGGCGCGCAATAGATGGATACGCCCTTGCCGTACATGGCCATGCGCAGCAGCGGCATGTAGTTCTCCCAGCAGATCACCGAGCCCATCGTGCCCCAGGGAGTGTCCACGGTGGTGAGCGTCGAGCCGTCGCCGAATCCCCAGCACAGGCGCTCGGCCGCGGTGGGCATGAGCTTGCGATGTTTGCCCAGCAGGCTGCCGTCGGGGCCGAAGAACAGCACGGTGCAGTAAAGCGTGCCGCCGTCGCGCTCGATAACGCCCACGGTGACGAACAGGCCGGCCTCGGCCGCCGCCGCGCCCAGCGCTTCGGTCTCCGCGCCGGGCACGGCGATGGCCTGGTCATAGTATTGGCGGAACTCGTCGCGTCCCTGCGCGGTGCGCACGCCGATGGCGATGTCGAAGCTCGCGCCCTTGGGATAGCCGCCGATGAAGGCTTCCGGAAAAACCGCGATATGGGCGCCCTGGCGCCCGCAGTCGGCGATGAGCTGGCAGGCCTTGGCGACCGTGGCCGGGGTGTCTTCGGTGATCGAGGAGGCTTGAACGACTGCAGCCTTGAACTTTGCCATGATGGGTTTCCTTCTAAATGCCCAGATAGGTGCGACGGATGTCGTCGTTGGATTCGAGTTCGGCCGCGCTGCCCTGCATGGCGATGCGGCCGCTTTCCAGAACATAGGCGCGGCCCACCACGCGCAGGGCGCTGGCCACGTTCTGTTCGATCAGCAAAACGGAGATGCCCCGGGCGTTGACCTTCATGATGGCGTCATGCACTTCGTCGACCATCATCGGCGCCAGGCCGTGGCTGGGTTCGTCCAGCAGCAGCAGGCGCGGCTTGGCCATCAGCGCGCGGCAGAAGGCGACCATCTGCTGCTCGCCGCCGGACAATGTGCCGGCCAGTTGCGCGCGGCGCTCGGCCAGGCGCGGAAAGAGCGTGAAGCAGGCCTGGATGTCCTCGCCCAGATCCGCGCCGCGCCGGCTGTAGGCGCCCAGCAGCAGGTTGTCGTAGACGCTCATTTCCGGAAAGACGTGACGGCCTTCCGGCACGCAGGCCACACCCGCCTGGACACGGCGGTGGGCGGGCAGCTCGCGCAGGTTGCGGCCCTCGAACTCGATGGCGCCGCTGACCTTGGGCAGCTGGCCGCAGATGGCGCGGATGAGCGAGGTCTTGCCGGCCGTGTTGGCGCCCAGGATGGCCACGGTCTCGCCGGCGCGCACCTCGATGCTGACATCCTGCAGCACCGGCCGGGGCCCATAGCCGCCGGTGAGATTACGTATGCTGAGCATGGCTGCCTCCCAGATAGGCGGAAATGACGTCCGGATTGGCCGAGACCTCGGCCGGCGTGCCGTCGGCGATCAGGCGGCCGAAGTTCAGCACCAGGAGGCGCTCGCACAGGCGCATGATGGCGCGCATATGGTGCTCGACGACGATGAGAGTAAGGCCGTCGCGGTCGCGCAGATCGCGCAGCGTGGCCATGACCGTATCCATTTCGGGGGGCGTGAGGGCGGCCATCACTTCATCGAGCAGCAGGATGCGGGGCTGGGTCGCCAGGGCGCGGGCCACTTCGCCCAACGCTTTCTGTGGAAAGGTGAGGTCATCGACGTCGGCGTGCGCCTCGGCGCGCAGGCCCACTTTGTCCAGGCAGTCCCAGGCCAGGGCGCGCGCATCGGCCAGGCCGTGGTGCAGCAGGCCCGCGGTCGTGACGTTTTCCAGCAGGCTCATCTCGGGAAACAGCGCCGTGTTCTGGAACGTCTTGGTCATGCCTTGCCGGGCGATGACGTGCGGACGCTTGCGGTCGATGCGCTTGCCGTCGAAGTGGATCCGGCCGGAGGTGGGCCGGTACAGGCCCACCAGCATGCTGAAAAGCGTGGTCTTGCCGGCGCCGTTGGGGCCGATCAGGCCAATGATCTCCTTCGGGCGGATGCTGAACGACACGTCGTTGACGGCCACCAGTCCGCCGAATCGGACCGTCAGGTTGCTGGCGATCAGGTTGGCGTTCATGCGCGTGCTCCTGCCCGCTTGCCGCGGAAGACGGACACCAGCCCGCGGGGGCGCCAAAGCACGATGGCGATGAGGACGATGCCGAACGTGAAGGGGGCGATGCCGGCGGCCTTGTTGGACAGATAGGTGTTGAGGACTTCTTCGAGCGGCACGACCACCAGCGCGCCGATGATGGGGCCGGCCAAGGTGCCTACCCCGCCGACGATGGCGATGAGCGCGGCCCTGATCGAGATGCCCGCGGCGCTGAAGACGCTTTCGGGATCGAAGAAAAAGGTGAACTGCGCGAACAGCGTGCCGGTGGCGGCAGTGAGCGCCGCGGAAATCAGCGCGCCGGCCAGCTTGACCTTGAGCGTGTTGACGCCGGCCACCTCGGCGGCCTCTTCGTTTTCACGCACGGCGCGCAGCAGATATCCCATCTTGCCGTGAGCCAGGCAGGCGAAGACCACCGACACGATGACGAACAGCCCGGTGAACAGGTAGACATAGTTGCCCGCGCCGCGGAACTGCATCATGGCCCAGGAGTTGCCGACGAAGGGCACGGAGATGCCTTGCGGGCCGCCGGTGATGCCGGGCAGCGAAGTCGCCAGGATGCGGCAGGCTTCGCCGAAGGCCAGCGTGGCCAGGGCGAAATAAGGGCCCTTGAGCCGCATGGTGGGCAGCGCCAGCACGATGGCCGCCAGCATGGCCAGGGCCATGCCCAGCAGCATCCCCAGCCAGGGCGTGATGCCCCACAGGGTCTGCAGCACCGTGGAGGAATAGGCGCCGATGCCAAAGAAGGCCGCGTGGCCGAGCGAGATCTGGTTGGCCAGGCCGCCGACGATGTTCCAGCACTGGCCCAGCGTGGCCGCCATGAGCACCAGGCAGAGCACGCGCACGCCGTAGCCGCGCGGATCGAGGACCAGGGACAAGGCCAGCGCGGCGATGGCCGCCAGCGCGATGAGAAGCAGGGACTTTTTCATCGTGCCCCCTTGCCCAGCAGGCCCTGGGGACGAAACGCGAGAAAAGTGATGAACACCACGAACAGGGCGAGGTTCTGCAGCTGTATCGGCATGATGAGCGTGGAGAGCGACTGGATCACGCCGACGATCAGGCCGCCGACCAGCGCGCCCAGCACGCTGCCCAGGCCGCCCAGCACGACGACGGTGAACATCAACACCACGAATTGCGCGCCCGCCGTGGGGCTGACGGCCGAGTAGCTCAGGATGACGCCGCCGCCGAAGGCGGTCAGGCCGGTGCCCAGGCCGAAGGCGATGGCATAGACGGTGCGGGTGTCGATGCCGAACAGTTGCGCGGCATTGGCGTTTTGCGACGTGGCGCGTATGGCGCGGCCGATCCAGCTGCGGGTCAGCAGCAGCCAGAGCGCGCCGGAGATGACCAGCGCGGCGATAAAGGCCACCAGATAGGGCACGGAGATGAACAGCGGGCCGAGTTCCAGCGCGGCGGTCTGGTAGGGCGTGCGCACGGAGCGGAACTCCGAGCCGAACAGCATCAGCGCGCCGTTCTCGATCACGGCCAGCAGGCCGACGGTCAGGAAGATCTGCGCCACCGGCGGCGCCTTGAGCACATGCTGCACGAGCAGGCGCTGGCACAGCGCGCCGAGCGCGAATCCGACGGCCAGGGCGACGAAGGCGCCAAAAACCGGGTCCAGGCCCAGATAGGCCCAGGAGAACCAGGCGGCATACATGCCTATCATCAGGAATTCCGCCTGCGCGAAATTGACGATCTTGAGCACGCCGAATACCAGCGACAGGCCGACGGCGATCACGCCGTAGACACCGCCGATCAGCAGCCCGTCAATCAGGGTTTGGAGAAATGCGGAGATCATGGAGCGTCCTGCGGGCCGGCGCGCGGGCCGGCCCTGCGGTAAAGAGGATTTACTTGACTTCGGTGCCCATCCAGCGCGCCGGCGCCTTGGCCGCGCTCTCGGGGAAGACGGTCACCAGGTCGGCGCCGCGCCATTGCACGAAGATGGGATAGGCGGTCGAGGTCAGGCCCTTTTCGTCAAAGGCCGTGCAGCCGCCCGGGATGCCGGCGGAGAAGCCGTCGCACTTCTTCAGGGCGGCGACCGCATTGCGGATCTTGTCGGGATCCGTGGACTTGGCCTGCTGGACGGCGGCCACCATGTGCTGCAGCGCCGCGCCGTACATGAGGGATTCATGGGCCATGAACATGCCGTACTTGGCCTTGTAGCGCGAGGCGATATCGGGCACGGCGTCGTAGTTGGCCGGCGCGATCGAGAACACGTCCTCGGCGTACTCGCCCAGGCCCTTCTGGAAGTCGGGCACGATGTAGCCGGCCGCCCCGCCGATGACGGGCATGTTGATGCGCTGCTGGCGCATGGTGCGGATGATGAGCAGGCCGTCATTGAAGTACGACACGGGGAAGACCACCTGCGCCTCCGAGCGGCGCAGCTTGTTGACCAGCGGCGCCACGTCCGTGATGCCCAGCGGATAGCCGTCGTCGATCACGACTTCGACACCCGCCTTGGCGGCCGCCTTGCGTATGCCTTCGGCCTGCGAGGTGCCGTAGGCGGTGTCTTCGTAGAAGATGGCGATCTTCGACAGCTTGGTGCCCGCCTTGGCGGCGATGTCCAGGGCGTACTGGAATTGCTTCTCGCCGAAGGTCGTGGCCTTGGGCGCGACCTGGAAGATGTAGCGGTAGCCGCGGCTGGTGATCTGGTCGGCGAAGGAGTGGGTGATCATGGGGATGCCGGCGCGTTCGGTGACTTCCGAGGCGGCCAGGGTGATCGAGCTCACGAAAGAGCCCACGATGCCGACGACCTGGTTCTGGCTCACCAGGCGCTGCACCGCGGCGGCGGCCGCGTTGGGGGCCGGGACATCCGCGTACACCAGCTTGACGTCCAGGCTGCCCAGGCTGGGCTTGATGTCCTCGAGCGCTTGTTCGATGCCGTTCTTGGCATTGATGCCGAACTGTGCATTGGGGCCGCTCAGCGGTAGCACGATGCCGATGTTGACGGTTTCCGCCGAGGCGGCGGCGGGGCCGAGCAAGGCGGCGCCCAATAAAGTCACTGCAAGCCAGCGAGCCATGTTTTCTCCTTGGACTGAAATTTTGTGTGCCGCAACAAGCGGCTGGAAGGCAGTCTAGGCAGCGCGAAAAAACACGTCAATTAAATTCGACAGAATATGCGGATATCTGGCGTTTTCCCCTATAAAAACCCTTGAAAATAAGCGTGTTAAGAGCTTATATTGTTGTCGAAAATATTCGACAAAGGAGACGGCATGGATATGGAAGCGCAACTGCAGGCCCTGGGCCTGGATGAAAAGGAGCGCCGTTTTTATCTCGCGGCCCTGCAGCTGGGCTCGGCCTCCGTCACGGAGGTCGCCACCCGGGCGGGGGTGTCGCGCACCAATGGCTATGACCTGCTGGAGCGGCTGGAGCGGCGCGGCCTCGTCGCGCAGGAGGGCGAGGCGGCCGGCGTGCGCCGGGTCCTGCCGGAGGATCCGAGCGTGCTCATCCGCGATTGGGAGCGCAAGCGGCTCATGCTCGATGAGCTGGTGCCGGAGCTGCGCTCGCTCTACAACGGCACGCCGCGCAAGCCGCGCACGCGCATATACGAGGGAGCCGAGGGCATACACCGGGCGCTCTGGGAGACCCTGGAATGCCGCAGCAAGGTCTTGCTGGGCGTGTTGTCCATGCACGAGCTGCTGGAGGTGCCGGGCGCGCAATGGATGGACGGCTTCATTGCCGAGCGGGTCAAGCGCGGCATACGCCTGAACGTCCTGCGTTCGCCCTCGCGCGAGACCGAGAGCATCTGGCCCAGCAGCGGCGACGAGCTGCGCGAATTGCGCTATGCCCCGGATGACCTCGATCTGGGCATGACCATGTATATCGCCGACGACAAGGTCACCTATGTCTCATCCAAGGAAGAGAACTACGCCATGGTCATCGAGAGCCGCGAACTGGCTTCCTTGAACCGCGCTTTTTTCCGGTCGCTCTGGGCGGTGGCGGGGCAGGCCTCGCGCCTGCCCTCGGTGCCCGGCGCCGACGGGCCCTAGGCGGCCGCCAGGTGGCGCCACAGGAAGGCCCGCGAGCGGGCTTCGCCGTGCAGCGGATGCCGCGCCGTGTCGTATTCGACGCGCACGCCGGCGTCTTCAAGCGGGCGGCCCAGCTCCGGCTGGCTGGCCGCCAGGTGCACGGCCAGCTTGCGCAGCGCTTCCGGGTCCGCCGCGGCGCGCGCATCCAGGGCGGCGGGCGGCGCGCACAGGGCGGCGGCGCTCAGCCGGCGGGGATGCCGCAGCATGAAGCGGTGCGCGAAGCGCGCGCCCGTCTCCACGCCGAACAGGGCGACCCGCGAGAACGCGACCTGGTAGCGCGCGGCGACTTTGTCCATCATGCGCAGCAACAGCAGGTCGTAGCGCAAGCCGCCTTCGTCCAGGTCCTGGTAGCCGTCGCCGCGGCCGTCGCCCAGCGGGTCGCTGGGAAAGAGGGGCGCGAGCACGATGGCATTGCGGTCCTCGGCCAGGCAGGCAAAGGCGTCGCGGCAGGCTTCGGCGGCGCGGTTGGCGCCGTGCACGGCCACGACCAGGTGGACCGGGCGCTCGCGGTCCAGCGTCCGGGGGACGAACAGGCAGTAGCTGACGGGCAAGTCGGGCGCCAGCGCGTAGTAGGCGGTGCGGCCGATGTCGTGGGGGCCCAAGGCGGGCGGACTCATGCCGGACCCCGGCGGACAGGGGCGGCCAGGCGGCGGGCCGGGGCGGTCGGCGACCGGCGGGTCGTGGGCACGGCTTGCATTTTTTCTCCTTGGGGTGTGCTGGCCGCCGGCGGAGGGGATAATCCGCTGTGTCAGCCCGCGTGCGCTGCGCGATCGCATGGCGACAAAGTGTATTATGACTACTTAAAAAACATCAAGCTGCCAATATGCCCCGCCGTTCCTCCTCCCGTCTGGATCTCGCCGGACGCATTTGTGGCTATATCCACGAGCAGCGGCTCGCCCCGGGCGACCGGGTCAATGAAAAGCGCCTGGCCGAATGGCTGGGGGTGTCGCGCACACCCGTGCGCGCCGCCCTGGAGGAACTGGCCGCCCATGGCTATGTCGAGCGCCGCAGCAATCTGGGCATGACACTGGTCAAGCCGCCGCCCCTGCCGGCGCCCGGCGGCACCCGCGAGCTTGACGAGCTGGTCCTGCGCGTGGCGCGCGACCGCCACAAGGGGGTGCTGGCCGAATTCATCTCCGAGAGCGACTTGATGCAGGCCTATGGGCTGACCCGGCTGCGGGTGCGCGAGGCCCTGGAGCGGCTGGCGAACCTGGGCGCGGTGGAAAGAAAGCTCGCCAGCGGCTGGCGTTTCCTGGCCGCGCCCTGGGACAGCGAAGCGCGCCGCCAGAGCTATCAATTCCGCCTCACGGTGGAGCCGGCGGCGATGCAATTGCCCGGTTTCGCGCTGGCGCCGGCGTGGATGGACGACATGCGCCGGCGCCATCAGCGCTTTCTGCAATCACCCTGGGACGAGCATGCCAGCATCGAGTTCTTCGAGATGAACGCCGCCTTCCACCTGGGCATCGCCGCGGGCTCGGGCAATCGCCATTTCGCCGACGTGATCGAACGGCAGAACATGCTGCGCCGCCTGAGCAACTACGATTGGCGCTATGGCCAGGATCGCGTGCGGGTCAGCACGCGCGAGCATCTGGAGATCCTCGACAAGCTGGCCGCCGGCGACATCGAGCTGGCCGTGCTGCTCATGCGCCGCCATCTGGAGGGCGCTATGCAGGTGCGTTCCACGCCGCGCCAAGATTGTACTTTATAGATCTAAAGTACATATACGGCCTCAGGGGATGTCCGCACTATTGCCTTTGCTCTTGCATGGGTAATATGCATATTCCGGCAGCCGCCCAGGCTGTTTCCCCTTTGTCGCTGATGTGCAAGGTCCTTGCCACCATGACTACACCCACTCTCCCCCGCCTGCCCCTTTCCGTCCGGCCCCGACGCGATTGACGCGCATGTCCGCGCCGCGCGAAGGCGACGACTTCTGGGACGCCGGCAACATGGGTTGCGGCGAACTCATCCTCAAGCTGCGCAAGCATTTGAAGAAAATGCCTGGCCAGCTGATGCGCGTGGTCGCGCACGATGCGGGCGCCATCCACGACATCCCGGCTTTCTGCCGCATGACCCGCAACGAACTGGAACGCTACGACGAGCAGACCCATACCTTTTGGATACGCTCGCGGCTGGACTGGTAGGCCCGCTCTGCTGTTTTCACCCAACCCCTGGAGGCTCAACATGGCTGGAAAATTCGTCGTTTCGCTGACCTGCTCCAAGAACGATACCGACAAGGCCACCGTGGCCTTCGTGGTCGCCAATGCCGCGGTGGCTTCCGACAAACAGACGGTGGTGTTCCTGTCCATCGAAGGCACGCGCCTGTCGCAGCAGGGCTATGCCGATGACATCCACGAGGCCGGCTTCGCGCCCCTCAAGGAGTTGATGGACAACTTCGCGGCCGCCGGCGGCGAAATCTATGTCTGCTCGCCCTGCTTCAAGAAACGCGCCCTGGACGAAAACAAACTGATCGCCGGCGCCAAGATCGTCGGCGGGGCCAAGCTGGTGGAATTCATGAGCGACGGCGCGCCCAGCATCAGCTACTGATCCTATCCAACCGGGAGACGGCCATGCCTGCCCGTCGTTTGCTGTGCACGGTGTTCGTGCTGGCCGCCCTGGCCTATGTGGCGGTCAGCTATGCCGTGTTCGAGATGCCCGCCACGGCGGCCGCGGCCGAGGCGTGCGGTTTTCTGCCGGGCGAGTACGCCGCCAGCGGCGGCCTGGCGTACGAGCGCACCCAGGCCTGGGCCATCAGCTTCCTGCGCAAGCAGGAAGTGTTCACCGCCATCACGGTGGGCCTGGCCCTGGCCTTCATGGCTTTCGCGCTCGCCATCGGGCGCCGCGGCGGGGCGGCCTCGGCCGGCGTGGCCGCCGGCAGCGGCGCGCTGGCCGTCTCGGCCCTGTGTGTGAGCTGCCTGGCGCCGGCCCTGTCCGTGGTGGGGCTGGGCATCGCGGGCGGCTTCCTGGCCGATGTGCCCAAGTGGCTCATCACTCTGAACACGCTGCTGTTGACGGGCTGGGGTGTCTTGTTCCTGTCGCGGCGCGCCCGTGCCTGCGCGCTGCCCTCCGGGCCGGCGGCAAGGGCCTGAGATCCTTCGGGGACGATCCATGAAAATCCGCTATGCCGCCGCCGTGGCGGCCTGGATGTATGCCTTGCCGGCGGCCGCGCTGGACTATGCCAGCGTGCTGACGCCGGCGCGGCCCGGCTTGCCGTTGGCGCACCCGATCGCCTCCGGGCCCATCGCGCCGCCGCCTTTCTCGCTGATCGCCGAGCGTCCGGTCAAGCCGGCCTATGTGCCCGGCTTGCCGGGCCTGCCGCAATACCGCATGGTCACGGATGATTTCGGCCGCAAGATCGCCAAGTACGACGGGGTCTTCATCCGCCAGAGCCGCGTGGAGAATGGCGAGGTGGTGATCCCGCCCGGCGGCCTCTACTACCTGGAGGACACCTGGGGCGGCGAGGTGGCGCTGCGCGGCGAGCAGGTGCCCATGCTGGGCCGCATGGCGACCTTCATCGATTACGACATGTCGATCGAGGTCCAGGAAAACGTCACCATCCCGGCGGGCGGCAGCGTGGCCGTGGGCGGCCAGGTCTACCAGTACTACGCGACGGTGAGCCATGAGACCCTGGCCAACCACGCGCTGCATGTGCGCACCATTGCGGGAACCGACTGGGAGTGGGCTTTCGGCAATCCCATCCTCTCCAACAACGAGACCCAATGGTGGGGCACGCGCTTCACCCAGCTCTACAACCAGGGCCAGGCGCGCGAGATCAGCCCGCAGAAGCTGGTGTTCGATTGGCTGAGCGGCGTGCGGACCGACCGCCTGCTCTATGCCGAGGAGAAGATCCATGCGGGCCTGGCCGGCGTGGGCGAGCAATGGCAGATCGGGACGCGCGCGCTGCGCGTGGCCGCCGTGGGCGCGGATACGGTCGAGCTGGAGCTGCTCGAAGGTGGCCAGGTCGTCAAGACGCGCACCCTGGGGCCCGTGCGGCAAGAGCGCCTGATCGAGGACACCGAGGCGCGCAAGGCCCTGGTGTTCGAGGATGGCGACATGGTGGTTTTTCTGTCGCCCTGGCCCAGCGCCTTCGAGGGCGGCAAGGCCAACCTCAAGGTCTATGGCAAGGCCTACAGCCTGGCCTACGGCGCGGACTACGCGCGCGACACGCGCTATGCCAGCTATCCGGTGGGCTGCCCCACCGGCCATCAGTTCGGCTTCATGCTGGTCAACAAGGAAACGATACGGCTCAAGCCGGGCCAGGCCCATACCGGTCCGGAAGGGTATTTCAAGATCGTGGTCGACGCCGTCGCCGATGGCAAGGTCACGGCCTGGCACATCGAAGACCGCGAGGGCGCGCGCTCCATCAACCTGGGCGGCCCGGACGTGGAGAACGTGGACCTGGTGCTCGGCCAGGGCCGGGTGGCCGGGCAGGCCATGCTCTTCGATGTCGGGCGCGTGATGCTGGCGCGCAGCTATGCCGTCGCGCAACGCGCCGACGCGGGCGCGGCCGCCTCGCCCAAGGCGCCCGCCGCGCCGCCGGCGGTCTGGTCGCCGTCGCTGATCATCGTCATCGCCATCCTGGCCCTGGCCTGCCTGGGCGTGGGTTTCGAGTGGGGGCGGCGGCGCCGCTAGCCCGCGGGAGGAATTCCGATATGCAAGCCGTTTCCCGGCATGAACACAGCCCCGATGTCAGTTTCGACGGCGGCGATCTGGATTGCGGCAATGGTTTGCTGCTGTTGATCCGCAAGCACATCGATCCGCTGCCGCGCGGCGGCCTGCTTGAGATCCTCTCGCGCGAAATCTCGGTGGACGAGGACCTGCCCGCCTGGTGCCGCCTGACGGGCAATGAACTGGTCTCCTGGACAAAGCAGGACGGACAACGCAGCTTTCTGGTGTGCAAGGGCGCGCTGGCCGAGCGCGGCGCGGGGGCTCCCGCGCCGGCGCCCCGCCCGGCCGAGCGCGGCCCGGCCGGACGCG
>NZ_LRUJ01000046.1 GCF_001548475.1 Bordetella hinzii LMG 13501 | reverse complement strand
GCCGCGGCCGAACCGCCGCGCACGCCCGCCGAGCCGGCGGCGGCGCCCGCGCCCGCCGTGCGCGGTGTGTCGGGCCTGCGCCTGGATTCCTACGACTAAGGCGCCGCGCGACCCGTCCAAAGCCCCGCTTGCGGGGCTTTTTTCATGTTGGGATGCCCAAAAATTAAGAAATCTGACTGGGGTTTTACCTAGTTATTCTCATAAATCGGGAATGTTGCATTGGAATTTTGAGAAAAAAAGCTAATCTGTCGCCACGGAATATCTGTCTGAGAGACGGTTTTGATGCAGGAACAGATTGCTGGCGGCGCCGACCGCGTGCTGTATGTACTGGCCACGCTGGCGCGCCATGAGAGCCCCTTGACGATCGCCGCGCTGGCCGAGCAGACCGGCTTGGCGCAAAGCACGCTGTACCGCCAGATCGCCTTGCTCAAGCGCTGGGGGTTCGTGCTGGAGCAGGCCGGTTGCTACGGGCCCGGGCCGGCATGCGTGCAATTGGCGCGCGGTTTCGATCAATCGTCTTTCCTGATCCAGGAGTCGCAGGACGATATGGCGCGCCTGGCGGCCGAGTCCGGCGAAACCGTGGGCCTGCTGGTGGCCGTCAAGGACCAGGCGGTCTGCCTGGACATGGTGGAAAGCCAACACCCCCTGCGCTGCTCTTTTGTGAAAGGGCGCGGCCTGCCGCTGGTCAAGGGCGCCTCGGCCAAGTCGCTGCTGGCCTTCATGCCGGCCGCGCGCCTGCAGGCGCGCCTGGAAGAGCTCGGCGCGGCCGGCGCCGACCTGGCCGCGCTGGAGCGCGACCTGCTGGCCATCCGCCGCCAGGGCTATGCCATGAGCGACAGCGAAGTCGACGCCGGCGTCTGGGGCGTGAGCGTGCCGGTCTTCCGCCGCCCGGCCCAGGCTGTCGCCTCCATCACCCTGATGGCGCCGTCGACCCGCGCGGCCGGCCGCACCCAATCCCTGGCCGCCATGACCGTGGCGGCCGCCGAACGAATTTCCGCCCGATTGGCGGCCCACTGAAGTACCACGCCAACCCTGAACGATAGGACGCACCATGACGACTCGCCGCCAATTGCTGACCGCCGCGCTGACGCTGGGCCTGACGCTGACCAGCGCCAGCAGCTTTGCCGAAGACACCATCCGCGCCGTGACCGACGCCACTTTCCCGCCCATGGAGTTCGTCAAGGACGGCAAACGCACCGGCTTTGACATCGAATTGGTCGAGGCCCTGGGCCAGGCCATGGGCAAGAAGATCCAGTGGATCGACATCGACTTCAAGGGCCTGATTCCGGCCTTGCAGGCCGGCCGCGCCGACATCGCGGTCTCGGCTATCTACATCACCGATGAGCGCAAGAAGGTGGTGGACTTCACGGACCCCTACTATGCCGGCGGCCTGGTCGTGCTGACCAAGAAGGATGGTCCGGTCAAGACGCTGAAGGACCTGGACGGCCGCAGGGTGTCGGTGCAGGTGGGGACCAAGTCGGTGAACTACCTGCGCGACAACTATCCCAAGGTGCAGCGCGTCGAAGTCGAGAAGAACCAGGAAATGTTCAACCTGGTGCAGATCGGCCGCAGCGATGCCGCGGTGACCGGCAAGCCGGCCGCCAAGCTGTTCGCGCAGAGCACCCAGGACCTGACCGTGCTGACCGAGCAGATCACGACCGAGGAATACGGCATCGCCGTGCCCAAGTCCAAGCCTGAGCTGACCGGCGAACTGAACGCCGCGCTCAAGAAGATCAAGGCCGACGGCACCTACGACCGTCTGCTGAACAAGTGGTTCGAGGCTCCCGCCAAATGAATCTGGAATTCGCTCCCGTCTTCGCCGACTTCGGCGCCCTGATGCGCGGGGCCGCCGTCACGGTGGAATTGACCGCCTGCGCGCTGCTGCTCGGTTGTGTGATCGGCCTGTTGGTCGGGGTGGGGCGGCTCAATCCCAAGAACCGCGTCATCTATAACCTGTGCAGCACCTACCTGCTGTTCTTCCGCGGCACGCCGCTCCTGGTGCAGCTGTTCATCTGGTTCTTCGGCTTGCCGCAATTCGGCATCGTGCTGCCGGCCTTCGCCTGCGGCGTGCTGGGCCTGGGCATTTATTCGGGCGCCTATGTGTCGGAGATCGTGCGGGGAGCGATCCAGTCGGTGGACCGCGGCCAGACCGAGGCCGCGCGTTCGCTGGGCATGTCCTCCGGGCAGGCCATGCGCATCATCATCCTGCCGCAGGCCGTGGTGCGCATGATCCCGCCGCTGGGCAATGAGTTCATCGCGCTGATCAAGAACTCGGCCCTGGTGTCGCTGCTCACCATCCATGACCTGATGCACGAAGGACAGAAGATCATCAGCGTGTCCTACCGTTCGCTGGAAACCTATCTGGTGGTCGCCTTGATTTACCTGGTCCTCACGACGGTGACCACGATGATTCTGCGCAAGGTCGAGCAACGCCTGCGCGCCGGAGGGATGGTGCAATGAGCACGCAAGAAATGATCAAGATCCGGGGGCTGCGCAAGGCTTTCGGCGAGCACGAAGTGCTGCGCGGCATCGATTTCGACGTCAAGCCTTCGCAGGTGGTCGTGGTGATCGGGCCCAGCGGCTCGGGCAAAAGCACGCTCTTGCGCTGTTGCAACGGGCTGGAAGTGGCGCAACAGGGCACGATCGAGATCTGCGGCCATGCGCTGCTGGACCATGGCAAGCAACTGCCCGAGGCGCAGCTGAACCGCCTGCGCATGCAGGTGGGCATGGTGTTCCAGTCATTCAATCTCTTTCCGCATCTGTCGGTGCTGGACAACGTCACCGTGGGTCCGCGCACCTTGCGCGGCCTGTCGCGCGCCGAAGCCGAGCAACTGGCCAATGATCTCCTGGCCAAGGTGGGCCTGGCGCACAAGACCACGGCCATGCCGGGCTCGCTGTCGGGCGGCCAGAAGCAGCGCGTGGCGATCGCGCGCGCGCTGGCCATGAAGCCGGACGTCATGCTGTTCGACGAACCGACCTCGGCGCTGGACCCGGAGCTGGTGGGCGAGGTCCTGCAGGTCATGAAGCTGCTGGCCAAGGAAGGCATGACCATGATGGTGGTCACGCACGAAATGGGCTTTGCGCGCGAAGTGGCCGACGTGGTGGCGGTGATGGACGGTGGCGTGATCCTGGAGTCCGGCCCGCCGGAAACCATTTTCAGCCATCCGCGCGAGCCGCGCACGCGCGAGTTTCTGCAAGCCGTGCTGAGTTCGCAGGCATGAGCGCGGCCGTCTCACCTGTCTGGCGCGCGCGCGATGACAGCGGCGAGCGCGGCGACACGCGCCGCATGGCGCATGTGATCGCGCCGGCCGGGCGCCAGCCCGGCGCGGGCGAAGCCGCCTTGCTGGGCTTTGCCTGCGACGCCGGCGTGCTGCGCAACCAGGGCCGTCCCGGGGCGGCGCAAGGGCCGCATGCCATCCGCCGCATGCTGGCGGGGATTCCCGCCCACGGGCTGGAGATCCTGCATGATGCCGGCGACGTGGTCTGCGATGACGGCGATCTGGAGGGCGCCCAGCAGCGCTACGCCGCCGAAGTGGCGCGCCTGCTCGCCACGGGGGCCCATACCCTTGCCCTGGGCGGCGGGCATGAGATCGCCTGGGGCAGCTTCATGGGCCTGCGCCAATGGCTGGACGCGCGCGAGGATGCCGGTCCGGTCCTGGTGCTGAACCTGGACGCGCACTTCGATCTGCGCACCGGCCGGCCGGCCAGCTCTGGCACGCCCTTCGATCAGGTCGTCACCCTGTGCGCCGAGCGCGGCCTGCCGCTGCAGTACGCCTGCCTGGGGGTCTCGCGCCTGAGCAATACGGCCGCGCTGTTCGCGCGTGCCGAAGAAGTGGGCGCCTTCTGGGTCGAGGATGTGGAAATGCGCGAGGCGGACCTGGCCGCGCGCCTGGCCGACGTGGACCGCCTGCTGGCGCAAGCCCGGCACGTCTACCTGACGGTGGATCTCGATGTCCTGCCGGCTTCGGTGATGCCGGGCGTGTCGGCGCCGGCTGCCTACGGGGTGCCGCTGGAGGTGGTCGAGCGCATCGTCACCCGGGTGGCGGCCAGCGGCAAGCTGCGCCTGGCCGATCTGGCCGAGGCCAATCCGGATTTCGATATCGACAACCATGGCGCTCGCGTGGCGGCGCGCCTGGCCTGGCGCATCCTGAGCGCCTGGCGTTAAGCCGGGCGAGGGCCGCAAGCACGCGGGCCGGCGTTTACCGGCAAGGCAAAGGCGGCCCGGCGGGCCGCTTTTTTTTCGAGGATGGGCTTGGCCCGGCGCCGCGCCTGGCGGGCTCATGCGTGCCAGCGCAAGGCCTCGATCACCAAGGCCAGCGCAGGCGCGATCTGCTTGCGGTTGGCGTAATACAGGTGATAGCCGGGGAAGGTCGGCCACCAATCCTGCAGCACCGGCACCAGCCTGCCGGCCTCGATATGCGGCTGCATGATGTCCAGCGGCACGAAGGCAAAGCCCATCCCGTCCAGCGCCGCCTGAAGCATCAAAAAGGTATTGTTGAACGTGGTCTGGCCGTTGACGCGCACGTTGATGGACTGACCGTCCTTCTCGAAGTCCCAGGCATACAAGCCGCCCTGCGTGGGCAGCCGCAGGTTGATGCAGCGGTGTCCGGTCAGATCGTGGGGCGTCCTGGGTAGCGGTCTGCCCGCAAGATAGCCCGGCGAGGCGGCCACGGCCATGCGCAAGGCCGGCGCCAGGCGCACGGCAATCATGTCCTTGTCCACGCGATCGCCGACGCGCACGCCTGCATCGAAGCGGTGCGCCGCGATATCGGTCAAGGCATAGTCCACGCTGAACTCGACGTGGAGGTCAGGGTAGTCCTGCAACAGGGGCAGCAGCCGCGGCCAGAGCACGGTGGTGATGGCATGGTCGTGCGCCGTGATGCGCACCGTGCCGGCGGGCTTGTCGCGCAGCGCCGCGAGCGAGCCCAGTTCCAGTTCGATCTCGTCGATTCGCGGTGCCACCACGTCCAGCAGCCGCGCCCCGGCCTCGGTGGTGGAGACACTGCGGGTGGTGCGGGTAAGCAGCCGCACGCCCAGCCGGGCCTCCAGCGCCAGCATCGCATGGCTTAGCGCCGAACGCGACAGGCCGAGCCGGGCTGCCGCGCGGGTGAAGCTGCGCTCGCGGGCCACGGCCACGAAGGCTTGCAGGTCGTTGAGGTTCTCTTTGGCCATTGGTGAATTCCTTGCACCAGCGTATGTCTATTTTACGGCCTTCTCAGCCAATGACGGGAGCCGTACAGTTTCATGGCGCCTTCCAAGGGGACATTGCAGCGTCGCCGAACGCTGGCGCGCCGGCCCTCGTCCCCTCACGATCTTTGCAAGGAGCGCACTATGGAACTCAAACGCGCGGGATCCCAGCCTTCGACCAAGGGCCCTGCCGAGTGGTTTACCGGCACGGTCCGTATCGACCCGCTGAACAGCCCGCCCGCGCCGGCCCGCGTGTCTTGCGCGGCCGTCACCTTCGAGCCGGGCGCGCGCACGGCCTGGCACACCCATCCGCTCGGCCAGACCTTGATCGTGACCGCCGGCTGTGGCTGGACGCAGTGCGAGGGCGAACCCATCGTCGAGATCCGCGCCGGCGACGTCATCTGGTGCCCGCCCGGACATAAGCACTGGCACGGCGCTTCTCCGGCCACGGCCATGACGCACATCGCCATCCAGGAGGCGCTGGATGGCAAGAACGTCGAATGGATGGAGCACGTCACCGATGAACAGTATCTCGCCGGTCCGGCGCGCGGCTGAGCGGGCCGGGACCGATACCGCGGTCACGCAACGAAAAGGACACCCAACCCATGACTCGATCCCCAACGGCAAGCTCGAGCGCTTCTGACACCCTCACGGCCGGCCACCAGGCCATCGTGCCGATCGCGGCCTTCGCCGCCGCGGGAGATATCGTCAACCTGAACCGCGCGCTGGACCAAGGGCTGGATGCCGGCATGACGGTGAGCGACGCCCGGGAAATCCTGGTGCAGCTCTATGCCTATGCCGGCTTCCCGCGCAGCCTCAACGCACTGGGCGAACTGATGAAGGTGCTGGAGGCGCGCAAGCAGCGCGGCATCGAGGATGCGCCGGGCCGCGAGCCCGGCCGTCCCATCCCCAAGGGGGATGCGCTGCTGGCCGCCGGCACGGCCAACCAGACCCGCTTATCGGGCGGACCGGTGCAGGGGCCGCTGTTTGATTTCGCGCCCGCCGCGAACGACTACCTGCGCGCGCACCTGTTCGGCGACATCTTCGAGCGCGACAACCTGGACTGGCAAAGCCGCGAACTGGCCACCGTGGCCATGCTCTCGGCGCTGCCCGGCGCCGAGCCGCAATTGCAGGCGCACATGCGCATCAGCATGAACATCGGCATCAGCGCCAGCCAGTTGCGCCAGCTCACGCAGGTGCTGTCGTCGCGCGTGGATGCCGCGCATGCCCGCCGCGCCAGCGAGGCGCTGGACAGGCATCTGGCTAGCCGCGAGCAAGCGCCGGCCCGCTCGAAGGGATAAAAAAGGGAGAACCTCATGATCCAAGATAAAGTCATCATCATCACCGGCGCGTCGTCGGGCATCGGCGAGGCGACGGCCAAGCTGCTGGCCAGCAAAGGCGCCAAGGTCGTGCTTGGCGCCCGGCGGGTGGACAAGCTGAAGCGGATCGCCGATGAGATCACGCAGCGCGGCGGGCAGGCCGTGTATCGGGAACTGGACGTCACCAAGCCGTCCGACAACGACGCCATCGTCAAACTGGCCAAGGATAGCTACGGCGGCGTCGACGTCATTTTCCTCAACGCCGGCCTGATGCCGACTTCGCCGTTGTCGGCGCTGAAGACCGACGATTGGCATCAGATGGTCGATGTCAACGTCAAGGGCGTGCTCAACGGCGTGGCGGCCGTGCTGCCCGAGTTTCTTGCGCGCAAGTCCGGCCATGTCATCGCCACCTCGTCGGTGGCGGGCCTCAAGGCCTATCCCGGCAGCGCCGTGTATGGCGGCACGAAATGGTTCGTGCGCGACTTCATGGAAGTGCTGCGCATCGAGTCGGCCATGGAAGGCACCCACATCCGCACGGCGACGATCTATCCGGCCGCCATCAATACCGAGCTGCTGGCGACCATCAGCGACAAGCCGTCGCTTGAGCAGATGCGCAATGTCTACGACAGCTACGGCATTTCCCCGGACCGGATCGCCAGCGTCGTGGCCTTCGCGATCGACCAGCCCGAGGACACCACGGTCAACGAGTTCACGGTCGGCCCCGCCAGGCAGCCTTGGTAGGCGGGCGGCGCTTGCTCCGCGGCCGCCGCGCGGCAGACATGAGACGCGCCATTTTGTTGCGCCGCGGAAGCTTACGATTAAATATGTCCCCAATAAATATTTTTCTTATATATATGGTGACGTATTAATCCGGCGGGTAGAATTTCCCAAACTCAGCCCGGAGAGCGTTCCTATGTCTCAACCTCCTGTTCATGCCTTGCCCTCGTACCTGGACGCCGAGCACCTCGGCCCCTGGGGGGTGTATCTGCAACAAGTCGACCGCGTGACGCCCTACCTGGGGCCGCTGGCGCGCTGGGTCGAGACGCTCAAGCGTCCCAAGCGCGCGCTGATCGTCGATGTCCCGATCGAGCTCGACAACGGCAGCATTGCCCATTTCGAGGGCTATCGCGTGCAGCACAACACCTCGCGCGGCCCGGGCAAGGGCGGGGTGCGCTTCCACCAGGATGTGACGCTGTCCGAAGTGATGGCGCTGGCGGCCTGGATGTCGATCAAGAACGCGGCCGTGAACCTGCCTTATGGCGGCGCCAAGGGCGGCGTGCGCCTGGATCCGCGCAAGCTGTCGCACTCCGAACTCGAGCGCGTGACGCGCCGCTACACCAGTGAAATCGGCGTCATCATCGGGCCGACCAAGGACATCCCGGCGCCCGATGTCAACACCAACGCCCAGACCATGGCCTGGATGATGGACACCTACTCGATGAACGAGGGTTCCACCGCCACGGGCGTGGTGACGGGCAAGCCCATCGCGCTGGGCGGCAGCCTGGGCCGCGTCGAGGCGACCGGCCGCGGCGTGTTCGTGGTGGCTTGCGAGGCCGCGCGCGACCGCAATGTGAGCGTGCCCGGCGCCAAGGTCATCGTGCAGGGCTTCGGCAATGTGGGCGGCACCGCCGCGCGCCTGTTCCATGAGGCGGGGGCGAAGGTGATCGCCGCCCAGGATCACACCGGCACCATCCACAACGCGGCCGGCCTGGACGTGCACAAGCTGCTGGCCCACGTGGCCTCCACGGGCGGCGTGGCGGGCTTCTCGGGCGGCGCTGCGCTGGACAATGCCGAGTTCTGGACGCTGGAAACCGATTTCCTGATCCCGGCGGCCCTGGAGTCGCAGATCACGGCCGCCAACGCCCCCAAGGTGCGGGCCAAGATCGTGGTCGAAGGCGCCAACGGCCCGACGACGCCCGAAGCCGACGACATCCTGCGCGAAAACGGCATCTATGTCGTACCCGACGTGCTGGCCAATGCCGGCGGCGTGACCGTGTCGTACTTCGAGTGGGTGCAGGATTTCTCCAGTTTCTTCTGGAGCGAGGACGAGATCAACCAGCGCCTGGAGCGCATCATGCGCGAGGCCTATGCCGCCATCGCCCAGGTGGCGCGCGAGCACAAGGTCACCTTGCGCACCGCCGCCTTCATCGTGGCTTGCACCCGCATCCTGCAGGCGCGCCAGGTGCGCGGCCTCTACCCCTGAGGCCCAGCCGACAGGTCCTTGTTACCTGTTCCGGATACGATCGGGGTTCATGGCAGACCCGAAACCGCGCGGCATGCCGCGCGGTTTTTTTTGCGGTCCGTTTCCCTGCTGCGAGCCCTTCCCATGGCCATCGACCCGACGCCGCCGCCCACCGCCTGGCGGCTTTTCCTGATCTTTTCGCGCATCGGCCTGACCAGTTTCGGCGGCGGGCTGAGCGGCTGGCTGTATCGCGAGTTCGTGCAGGACCGGCGCTGGATGAGCGAAGAGGCTTTCTTCAATGGCCTGGCGCTGTCCCAGGCGCTGCCGGGCGTCAATGTGAAGAATATGGCGATCTGGATCGGCTATCGCCTGGCGGGGGCGCGCGGCGCGGTCGCCGGTTTCATGGGTATCATCGTGCCGCCGGCCGTGTTCATCGTCTGCCTGGCGCTGGTGTTTGCCGAGCTGGCGCGCTTTCCGCTGACCCATGTCGCCCTGGCCGGCGCGGCGGCGGCGGCCATCGGGCTGTCGGCCAATATGGCCATCGCGGCGGCGCTGCGGGTGCCGCGCCGCCTCATGCCCTGGGTCTTCATGACGAGCACCTTCGTGGCCGTGGGCCTGTTGCACTGGCCCTTGCTGTGGGTGGTCCTGGCCGAGGGCGCGGCCAGCATCGCGCTGGAATACCGCCGCCTGGGGAGCCGCTGACATGGAAAGAAGCTTGTGGGCGCTGTGGCTGGTGTTCGCGCCGCTGTCGCTGGTCACCATAGGCGGCGGGCAGGCCACGCTGGCCGAGATCCAGCGCCAGGTGGTCGATGTCCATCAATGGATGACAGCGCAGCAGTTTCTCAATGCCTTCGCCATCGCGCGCCTGTCTCCGGGGCCGGGCTCGCTGCTGGTGACATTGATAGGCTGGGAGGTCAGCGGTTTCTGGGGCGCGGTGGTCGCCACGCTGGCGATCTTCGCGCCGACCGCTTTCCTGATCTACGGCGTGGCCTATCTCTGGCGGCGCCACCAGGGCGCGCGCTGGCAACGGGCGCTGGAGGCCGGCCTGAGACCGGTCGCCGCCGGCATGATCCTCGCCGCCGTGTACGTGCTGCTGACCGCGCTCGCAGGCGGCTGGGCCGCGCGCGCCATCACGCTGGCCGCGACCGTGCTGGTGATGGGCACGCGCATCAACCCCGTGGTGCTGGTGTTCGGCGGCGCCGGCGCCTTGGTCTTGCTGCAGGAACTGGGCCTAGTCTTGTAGCGCCACGGGCTTGCACAACACATAAGTAGCTGCTAATGTGTCGTCCATGGTGGAAAACGACATCTTCAAGGCCCTGGCGGACCCGACGCGCCGGGGCATCTTCGAGAGGCTCGCGGCGGGCCGCATGAACGCCAGCGCCTTGCGCGAGGGGCTGGCGATCAGCCAACCGGCCATGTCGCAGCATCTTGCGGTGTTGCGGCAGGCGGGGCTGGTGCGCGAGGAGCGGCAGGGCCGCTACGTGAACTACGAGGTCGATCCGCGGGGCCTGTTCGTGATGGCGCGCTGGCTGGCCAAGTACCGCGCATATTGGCCCGAGCGCATCGATGCCTTGAAGACCCTGCTCAAGGACATGGACCCATGACGCACGATCCCGAGGCCGAGCGCCTGGTGCTGGAATACGAACTCGACGCGCCGCCGGCCAAGGTGTGGCGGGCCATCACGCAGCCGCCCTTGCGCGCGCAATGGCTGCCGGCGCTGGCCGAGGCCAGGCCCGTCGCCAGCCGCGAAGGGCAGGAGGTGGCCTACCGCATGCGCGACGAGGATCCGCCCTTCATCGAAAGCGAGGTCAGGTTCAGTCTGCGCCCTAATGCGCGGGGCGGCACCACGCTGACTATCGTCCATGCGCCGGTGGCGGCCAACGACGCCACCCTGATGCTGGCGGCCTGACGCCCGCGCTTTTTCCGGTCCTGGCGCGCCTTCGAGGGGCGCCGGCATTCTCCATCCTACGGCAGGAGTCCGCTTCATGCGTGCAGCCATGCAGCTCGTTCCCATGGTGGTCGAGCACTCCGGGCGCGGCGAGCGCTCGTTCGACATCTACTCGCGCCTGCTGCGCGAGCGCATCATCTTTCTGCACGGCGAGGTCAATGATGACTCCGCGGCGCTGGTGTGCGCGCAACTGCTTTTCCTGGAGGCCGAGTACCCCGGCAAGCCCATCCATCTGTACATCAATTCGCCGGGCGGGGTGATTTCGAGCGGCTTGGCGATCTATGACACCATGCAATACATCCAGGCGCCGGTGCACACGCTGTGCATGGGGACGGCGCGCTCCATGGGTTCATTCCTGCTGATGGCGGGCGAGCCCGGGCACCGCAGCGCCTTGCCCAGCGCCAGCCTGCATGTGCACCAGCCGCTGGGCGGCGTGCAGGGGCAGGCCTCGGACGTCCTCATCCAGGCCGAGGAAATGCAGCGCACCAAGGCGCGCGTCATCCAGCGCTATGCCGAGCATTGTGGCCGCGACGAAGCGGAGGTCGAGCGCACGCTGGACCGGGATCACTTCATGACGCCGGAGCAGGCGGTGCAATGGGGGTTGATCGACCAGGTGATCCGGCGGCGCGCTTGAGCGCCGGCTCAGGGCTGGCCGCCCAGCAGCTCCGGCTTGACCACGCCTTGCAGCACGCTCCAGGGCAGCAGCAGTTCCGGCTCGCCATGGGAGTAGGGGGCAATGGAATAGGCGTCGTATTTGGCGACCAGGCCTTCGCGGGTGACGGCGACGTTGTCGGTTTCCTGGAAAGGCCACATCCGGTTGTAGGCTGCCGGATCGCGCTTGGCGTCCTCGTTGCCGGCCAGCCACTTCTGGTGCGCCTGCTGCAAGGCCTGCACATAGCCGGGACGGCGGCCGGGGATGAGCAGATCGTCCAGGCGCAGCAGGCGGCCGCCCGCCAGCTGCCAATTGAGATAGAGCGTGGCCGGGATGCCGTGCGCGGCGCCGGTGAAGTATTGGCTGGTGTGCAGTTCGACTGACACCACCCCCTGGGCCACGTCCTTGACGCTGGCCTTGAAGAGCGTGGCGTCGCGTCCCTGGGCGTTGCGCCAGAAATATTGCGTGTATTCCGACAGGGTGTCGTACTGGCCGCGCAGATTGCTGTCCACGCCGGTCAGGCTGGCCAGGATGTGGTCGACGGCCTGCGATAGCTTGGGGATGTCGGGAAAGGCCACGCTGTCGATTTCTATGGTGGGGCACTCCCCGGTGCAGCCGGGCTTGACGCCTTTCCATTCGATGCGCTGTGTCTTCACGTCGCCAATGCTGGCGCTGGCGGTCGCTTGCGGCGACCCGGCGGCCGGCAGGCTGATGTTGGCCGGCGGCGCGCTGCCGCAGGCCGCCAGCAAGGCAAGGCTGGCGCAGGCGGCCAGCCGGGACGGGAATAAGGGAAACCGCGTACGGATCTGGGGCATAAGGCCTCTTTGATGCAAAACACCCGGCGGCGCGGAAGGCGCCGCCGCCGGGTTCAAGGTACCAGTGTCAGCCACTCCGGGGTGCCGAACTTTTCGTCGACCTGGCGGCGCGCCTCGGCCAGCGTGCCGGCGGCCAGCGCCACCGGCTCCAGCGGCGCCATGGCGGCGAAGGTCTGGAGCATGCGTTCGATGATGGCTTCGCGCGCCAGGCCGGTCTGGCTGCGCAGGGGATCGACGCGCTTCTTGGCGCTGGTCGTTCCCTTGTCGGATAGCTTCTCGCGTCCGATGCGCAGCACCTCCACCATCTTGTCGGCGTCGATATCGTACGACATGGTGACGTGATGCAGCACGGCTTTGCCGCGCCGCGCCTGGGCTGCGCCGCCGATCTTGCCGCCTTCGGAGGCGATGTCGTTCAGGGGCTGGTACCAGGCCTTGATGCCCAGGTCGTGCAGGGCCTTGATGACCCAGGAGTCCAGGAAGGCGTATGACTCCTGGAAGCTCATGCCGGCGACAAATTCCTGGGGCACGGACAGCGAGTAGGTAATGGAATTGCCCGGCTCGATAAACATGGCGCCGCCGCCGCTCACGCGGCGCACCACGCGCACGCCGTGCCGGTCCGCGCCCTGCGGATCGACTTCGTTGCGCAGCGATTGGAAGCGGCCGATCACCACGGCGGGCGCGGCCCACTCCCAGATGCGCAGCGTCGGCGGGCGCAAGCCGGCGCCCACTTCGTCGGTGATGGCGGCATCCAGGGCCATGTGCAACAGCGGCTCCTGGGGGCCCTCGTGCACCAGCTGCCAGCGGTAATCCTTCCAGTCGGGGCGGCTCATGCGAGGGCCCTCCGGACGACCACGGCCACGGCTTCGGGGGAAAAGCCGAAGAGCTCGGCCTCGGCCGGCAGCGCCTGGCGCACGGCCTGGCTCAGCTGGGCCTCGCCGGCCTCGGCCGGCAGGCCGGTCAAGGCGCGGTTGATGGCCTCCAGCGCCTCGGGCGGTTCAAGGAAGAAATCGCCGCTGATGCGGACATCGGCGAGCAGGCCGTTGCTGACCGCCAGATCGGCGACCACCAGTTTGCCGCCCGGGACTTTGTATTCGCCATGCATGGGCGGACCCTCCGTCAGTGCAGCGCGAGCTTCATGCCCTCATGGGTCGCATGAAAGCCCAGCGCGAGATAGAAGCGCTGCGCGTCGGCGCGTTGCTTGTCGGTTGTCAGTTGTACCAGAGCGCAGCCGTGCTGGCGGCATTGTTCGATGGCCCACTCGAAAAAGGCGCGGCCGGTGCCGGCGCCGCGTTCGCCGGCCGCCACGCGCACGCTCTCGATCTGGCCGCGCCAGGCGCCCAGGCGCGACAGGCCGGGAATGAAGCTGAGCTGCATGCAGCCGACGACCTTGCCGGCGCGCTCGGCCACCGCCAGCAGCTGGTTGGGGTCGCGATCGATGGCCTCGAAGGCCCGCGCATAGGCCGGATTGGGCGGCTGCGACGGATCTTCGCGGCCGCGGCCCAGCGTATCGTCGCTCAGCAGGGCGACGAGGACGGGAAGGTCGGCGGCGCGGGCGCGCCGGAAACTCAGTGTGTCACTCAATGTCGGGCTCCGGGCAGGGGCGGCGCCATGGCAGGCGCCTGCGGAATCCGAGCATGATAGCGCGCCGCGGCTACCCGCCGCGGCCGTCCGGCCTCATCGGCGGCCTGCCCGGGTGACGCCGGCCGCGGCCAGGAAGATCACCCCCACGCCCAGCCATTGCGAGGCGCCCAGGCGCTGGCCGTAGACGGCCAGGTCCAGCAGAATGGCCACCGCCGGATAGATGAAACTCATCGCCGCCACACTGGTGGTCGGCAGGCGCTGGATGGCCGAATACATCAGGATATACATGAGGCTGGTGTGCAGCAGGCCCAGGGCAAGCAGGCAGGCCCATTGCGCGGGCGCGGCGGGCAGCGCGGAGAAGTCGGCCAGGGGCAGCAGCATCACGACGCCCAGGCCGACCTGGACCAGCGCCAGCACCTGCGGCGGGACGTGCTTGAGCTGCTTGACGATGAGCGCGGTCAGCGCGTAGCAGGCGGCCGCGCCCAGGCCCAGCGACAGCCCGAGCAGATAGCCGCCGGGAGCCGGCCCGTCCTGCCATCGGAGGATGAGAAGCAGGCCGCCGAAGGCCAGCGCCGTCCAGGCCAGGCGCGCGCGGCTGAGCTTCTCCCGCAATACCAGCACGCCCAGGCCGATGAGCAGAAAGGGCTGCACGTGGTAGACCGCCGTGGCCAGCGAAATGGAAGCCAGGCGGTAGGCGGAAAAGAGCAGGACCCAGTTCATCACCAGCGCCGCGCCCGACAGCAGGGCCAGCGCCCAATCGCGCCGGGACAGGCGCAGATGGCGCAGCATGCCCCGATGATGCGCGTAGGCGGCCAGGCCAAGCATGCCGAACAGGCAGCGGAAGAAGACGACGTTCCAGGCGCTCTGGCCCGATTCCAGCACGAAGATGCCGATGGTGCCGGATAGCGTCATGGCGGCGGCCATCTGCCACAGGCCGGTGGTTTCGGTGGCGGGTGTTGCGCTGAGGGTGTGCATGGCGGACTCCGGAACAAGTTCTCTTGGAAAAATTATCCCAGCCGCAATTCCTTTGTTGCATGCATAATGAGAGAATAAATTCCGGATCTTCCTTCGATAAGCAGGAAAAAATGGAAAAAACCTTGCACAACGATAAACCCGTCCTTGACGCGGTGGATCGCCGCCTCATCGCCAGCCTGAACCGTCAGGCGCGCAGCCCCATCGCCGAGCTGGCGCGCCAGGTCGGCATGTCGGCGCCCAGCGTGACCGAGCGTTTGCGGCGCCTGGAGGAGCAGGGCGTGATCACGGGTTACCGAGTGGAGCTGGATCCGGCCGCCCTGGGCTACGAGCTGACCGCCATCGTGCGGATCCGGCCGCTGCCGGGCCAGCTGCGCAAGGTCGAGGCGCTTATCGTGGCCATCGACGCTTTTGTCGAGTGCGACAAGGTGACCGGGGACGACTGCTTCGTGGCCCGGCTGGTCCTGCGCTCCATTTCCGAACTCGACGGCATCCTGGAGCGCATTACCGCTTACGCGGAGACGAATACCGCCATCGTCAAGACCTCGCCCATCAAGCGGCGCTTGCCGCCCCTGGCGGCCTGAAGCGGCGCGCGCGCCGTCAGGCGGCCCCGGGAGAGGACGGAGCGGCCAGGGCGCGTTCGATATCGCCGGCCAGGCTGTCGGGGGCGTCGGTGGGCGCATAGCGGGCGATGACCTGCCCGTCGCGGCCCACCAGGAATTTGGTGAAATTCCATTTGATGGCCTCGGTGCCCAGCACGCCCGGTTTTTGTTCCTTGAGCCAGCGGTACAGCGGATGGGCGTCGCTGCCGTTGACATCGATCTTGGCGAACATGGGGAAGCTGATGCCGTACTGCGTGTCGCAGAACTGGCGGATCTCGGCGGCGTCGCCCGGCTCCTGGCGGCCGAATTGATTGCAGGGAAAGCCCAGCACGCCGAAGCCCTGCTCCCCGAAACGCTGGTAGAGCGCCTCCAGGCCGGAGTACTGCGGCGTAAAGCCGCATTGCGAGGCCACGTTGACCACGAGCACCACCTGTCCGCGCCATTGCGACAGCGGCACGGACGCGCCGTCCAGGGATGCCGCGCTGAAGTCATAAAGAGTGGACATGCTGTGCCTCCGAATAGATGAGGGGCCGCGCGGGCCCCGATCCGAAAGTGTAGCCCGGCCCGCGCCGGGCGGGCCAGGCCGGACTCAGACCAGCTTGAGGTCCTGGGGGCGCACGCCGGGGAAGATGGCGGCCAGCCGTTTGTTGTCCAGGCCGTAGAGGCGCGAGAACAGGCCGGCGAACACCGCGCGGTATTCGTTGAGCACGGGATAATCGCGGTCCTGGAACAGCTTGCCCGGCTGGACGGCCACTTGTTCGCCGGCGATGCGTCCGCCGCGCACCTGGCCCCCCATGACCCAATAGACGGTGCCGTGGCCGTGGTCGGTGCCGCGCGTGCCGTTTTCGCGGAAGGTGCGGCCGAACTCGCTGATGACCACCACCGTGGTTTGCTTCCAGGCCGGGCCCATGGCCTGGGCGTAGGAGGCCAGGGCCTGGCCCAGCTGGTCCAGTTTGCCGGCGAGCTGGCCTTGGACGCCGCCCTGGTTGACGTGGGTGTCCCAGCCGCCGACGTCCACGAAGCCCAGGTTATAGCGGTCGCGCATGAAGCCGGCGATGCGCCGCGCCTCGGCCTGCAGCCGCGTGACGGTGAGGGATTTGCCGTTGGCTTCTTTCTGCTCGGCATCCATGCGCTGCGCCGCGCCCTTGATCTCCATCCCTTCGGCCACGGTGGAGGCCAGGCCCGTGCCCTGGTACATATTGGCGATGACGCGGTCGTGGTCATCGTCCAGGCGGGCCTTGCGGGCCGAACCGGCCAGGTTGATATTGGGCACGCTGGCCTGGCCGCGGAAGATCTGCGGGACGTCCTGGGTGAAAGCCGCCGCGGGCATGCCGAGCTGCGCGGCCAGTCGGTTCAGGAAGCCCGAGGTCTGGCGGCCCGCGCCGTCGGCCGCCGCCGCGCCGCGCTCGATGCGGTTCTGGGTCTCGAAGTGGCTGCGGGTGACGTCGTCGGTGCCGGCAAAGGGCAGGAAGGCGAGCTCGCCGCGCTGGTAGTAAGGCAGCAGGGAGTCGGCCAGCGCCGGATGCAGGCCCCAGTCATCCGCCAGGGGCAGGGCGGCGGCGCCCGCGCTGCCGGCGCGCGGAATGGCGATGGTGGAGCGGCTTTCGTAATAGAAGTCGTTCTGGGGAATGAGCAGGCTGGCGGCGTCGTAGGCGCCGCGCATGAATACCACCAGCAGGCGCTGGTCGGTGGCAGGCGCGGCCAGCAGGCGGGTCGCATGCAGCGTCAGCGGCAGGCTGGCGGCGAGAGCGAGGAAGTCACGGCGCTTCATGGCGGGTCTCGGAAGTCAGGAGGTTCAGCGCCGCATGAAGGGCGGCGCGGCCAGCAGATAGGTATTGGCGTCGGTCACGCTGCGCGCCTGCGCGATGGCGTCGCGGCTGGCGGCCGGCCATTGGTCAAAGGGCGAGGGCTGGCCATAGGCCTCGGACAGGCGCGAGAGCTTGATGCGAGGCATGGGCTGGTCTTTGTCACGATAGAAGGCGCCGGCCGCCGCGGCAATGGCGCGGGCGGCCTCGAACCGCGCGTTGAGCTGGCCGGAGCCGGCCCAATCGTTCTGGGTCAAGGGATAGCCGTCGGGCGTGAGGCGGCCGTAGAGCGGCTGGCCGAGCGTGGAGATCAGGTTGGCGACGGCCCGGGCGTTGGACAGGGCAGGCTGGTCATGCAGGGCCAGGCGCAGCGAAGAATAAACGTAGTGCACCGGGTCCTTGAACTTGCCGTCCTTGAGCGAGGCGGCAAAGGCCGGCGAATTGAACAGCACGCGCAGCACGGCGGCGATATCGCCATCGCTCTGCGTGAAGGCGCGGCTCAATTGGTCCACCAGGGCCTTGGGCGGCGTGTCGGCCACGAAGAAGGTGGCCAGCTTCCGGCTGATGTGCCGCGCCGTGGCCGGATGGCTGGCGAGGATGTCCAGCGCCTGCTCGACCTCGGCCCAGCCCCGGCCCTTGATCGCGTGGCCCAGCAAGACCTTGTCGCCATAGTCGTGGGCGGCGGGGTTGAACTCGAACAGGCCGTCGCTGATGAGATCGGCGGCGTGGGGACCCTTGGCCCGGCGCGGCTTGCCGGTCGCGTTGACGCCCACGCCGGTCAGAATGCGGGCGAGCTCCTGCACGTCGCGCTGGCTGTAGCCGCCATCCACGCCCAGGGTGTGCAGCTCCAGGAGTTCGCGGGCGTAGTTTTCATTGATCTTGCCCACGCGGCTGGCGGCGTTGTCCAAGTACATGAGCATGGCCGGCGAGCGCAGCGTCGCCTCCAGCAGGTCCCGGAATTTACCCAGCGAGCGGGGCCGCAGCGCGCGGGCTTCGTAGTCATCGAGCACCGCGCCGACATAGCCCTTGTTGAGCCAGACATTGAAGTGGTTCATCCAGAACCAGGTCATGTGCTCCTGCAGCTGGTTGGGCGAGTACAGCGCCAGCCAGACGGCGCGTTCGCGCGCCTGCTCGCCGCGCTCGCGGATGGCCTTGTTGGTGTCGCGGCGGGCTTGCAACTGCGCATCGGGATCCGTGATCCGTTTGTCCGCCTCGCTGCGCTCACGCAGCGCCACGATGGCCTGGGCCGAATCCGTGGTGGAGATCGGCAGGGCGGCGATGCGGGCGGCGACGTCGGGGGGCAGGGCCGGCTGGGCCGAAGGTTTGAGCTGCCCTTGCAGCCAGGCTTCAAAGCCCTGCTGCCTGGCCTGCGCCAGGAGTTCGGGCGTGGCGCCCCAGGTGATGCGGTCCACGCGCGCGTAGAGGTCGGCGGGGACGTCGGCCGCGTGGGCGCTCGCGCCCAGCAAAAGGGCAAGCAGGGCATGGCGCGGGCGGGGCAAGGACAAGGACATGGTCGGGCTCGCCGGGAAAGACGGAAATCAGACCGTACTATGGCCGATAAATTCCCGGCCCAGGCCCGCCTGAAACGCCACGACACAGATGGTTTTTCCCTGTTTGCAGCGGGCGCGCCGCTATCATGGCCTGGATCCGTACACGTGTTTTTCTGGAGTATCAGCGACATGCAAGGCCTGACAGAACGCCTGGAATCCATGCTTGCCAAGGGGCAGGACAACATGTTGTTGCGTTTTTCCCTGGGCAAGGCCTACGTCGAGGCGCAACGCCCTGCGCCGGCCATCGAGCACTTGCGCGCCGCGCTGGCGTTCGATCCCAATTATTCCGTGGCCTGGAAATGGCTGGGCCGCGCCCTGCTGGAGGCCGGCGATGCGGCCGGCGCGCGCCAGGCCTGGGAGTCGGGCATGGCGGCGGCGCGCGGCCACGGCGACCAGCAGGTCGTCAAGGAATTGACGGTCTTTCTGCGCCGCCTCGACAAGCAAGGGCTGTAGGCAGCCCCTCAGGGCTGCGCCGAGGGCAGGCGCGCGTAGGCCTCGATGGCGCGCAGCCGGCTGTGCTTCAGATCGACGATGGCCTCGGGATAGCCGGCGGCGCGGCGCTCGTCCGCCGTGGGGTCGTGGATGGCCTTGTCGTCCAGGCCGGCCAGCTCGGGCAGCCAGCGCCGCAGGAACACCGCGTCCGGATCGAATCTGCGCGATTGGGTGACCGGATTGAAGACGCGGAAATAAGGCACGGCGTCCGCGCCCGTGGAGGCGCTCCATTGCCAGCCGCCGTTGTTGGCCGCGAGGTCGCCGTCCACCAGGTGGTTCATGAACCAGGCCTCGCCCAGGCGCCAGTCGATCAAGAGATTCTTGGACAGAAACATGGCGCTCACCATGCGCAGCCGGTTGTGCATCCAGCCGGTGGCCAGCAACTGGCGCTGCGCGGCGTCGACGATGGGTATGCCGGTGCGGCCGGCTTGCCAGGCAGCCAGGTCCTGGGGCGCATCGCGCCAGGCCAGGCGGGCGGTTTCCGGACGCATGGGCTGGTGCATGGACAGGCCGGGATAGGCCGCCAGCAGATGCTGGTAGAACTCGCGCCACAGCAATTCGGTGATCCACGCGCGCGCGCCGGCCTGGCCGGTGTCGATCTCGCCCTGGTTGGCGCGCAGCGCGGCGCGCAGGCATTGGGCCGGCGACAGCACGCCGCAGGCCAGATAGGGCGACAGGGCGCTGGTGCCCGGCACGGCCGGCAAGTCGCGGCGTTCGTGATAGCGCGCCAGGTCTTTGTCCAGGAAGGCCCGCAGGCGTTCGTGGGCATGGGCTTCGCCAGCCGGCCAGAGCGCGGCCAGGGTGTGGGCGCTTTCGGGCCAGCTCGCAGGCAGGGGCGGCATCTCGCGGGCGGGGCCCTGGGCCTTGGGGGCGCGCACCGCGGCAGGCGGCGCGGCGCGCAGAATCTCGCGGCAGGCGCGCGCATAGGGGGTGAACACCCGGTAGGGATCTCCCTTGCCCGTGCGCACGCTGCCCGGCGGCAGCAGGGTGGCGCCATGGTGGCGCGTGAAGGTGATGCCCGCAACGCGCAGCCGGGCATCGCAGGCCTGGTCGCGGCGCTGCTCATTGAGTGCCCATTCGGCATTGACGTGGACCGCGCCGATGTCATGCGTGGCGCAGAAACCGGCCAGCGCTTGCGGCGCCTGCGACCAGTCGTGCACCGGCAGCACGTCCAGCGCGATGCCCAGCTCGCCCAGCGACCGGCCCAGCGCCAGCACATTGCGGCGCCAGAAATCCACTTTGGCGGGAGCGTCGCCATGCGCGCGCCATTGGCCAGGCGCGGCGAGAAACACGGCGCGGACCGGTCCTTGGGCGGCGGCCGCGGCCAGCGCCGGGTTGTCGTGCAGGCGCAGATCGCTGCGCAGCCAGACCAGGGTTTGCATCGTCGTCGGCCGGGAAGAGGACAGGGGCGTCATTCTAGCGGGCCGCCTTGCCACTGTGTAATAGGCCGGTACAGATGTGACCAGGCGTGCCAGGCCCCGGCGTTTTCGCGGCATTTGGGCCCCGCACGGTCAAACCATGAAACAGGCCGGCGCGCGCCGCGCTTGACGTTTCCCTGCAAGGGGTCATGTAATCGTCATGCCAAAGAAATATAGATATTGCGCCATGGGACATTTGATGGATTTGCGTTCGCCCCTTAGCCGGGCCCGCGCTTTCGACAACCGCGAGACCCGTTCACTCGCCGCTTTGCGGGACATTTGGCGCGAAGCGGGCCTGCCGGACGAATCGCTCGATCACATCGAACTGCGTGGCGTGGAGCCCGTGCTGCCGTCTTCCTTCGCCGTTGGCACGGCCGCGCAAACCAGCATCGCGGCCGCCGCGCTGGCCGCCGCCGAACTCTGGCATCTGCGCGGCAGGGCGCGCCAGCGCGTGACGGTGGACATGCTGCACGCCGCCCAGGAGTGCCGCAGCTATTTCACGATCAACGGCATCACGCCCAACCCCTGGGACAAGATCTCGGGCACGTATCGCTGCGGGGACGGCGGCTGGGTCCGCATCCACGCCAACTTCGCCCATCATCGCGATGGGGCCCTGGCCTTGCTGGGCTGTCCGACCGGCGATGGCGCCACGCGCGAGGCGGTCGCGCAGGCGCTGCAGCGCTGGAAGGCGCAGGAGTTCGAACAGGTCGCCGCCGATGCGGGCCTGGTGGTGGCGGCCATGCGCAGCTTCGAGGAATGGGATGCCCACCCGCAGGCGGCCGCCCTGGCCGGCCAGCCGCTGGTGAGCATCGAACGCATCGGCGACGCCGACCCGCGGCCGCTGCCCAAGTACGGCCATGACGCCCGCCCGCTGAAAGACATCCGCGTGCTGGACCTGACGCGCATCATCGCCGGGCCGATAGGCGGGCGCACATTGGCGGCCTACGGCGCCGATGTCATGCTGGTCAATTCGCCCCATCTGCCCAATATCGACAACATCATCGACACCAGCCGCGGCAAGCTTTCGGTGCACGCCGACCTGGAGACGGCCGACGGCCGGATCGCGCTGGGCAATCTGCTGCGCAGCGCCCATGTCTTTGTGCAGGGTTACCGGCCAGGCGGCATGGAAGACCTGGGTTTCGGTCCGCAAGAAGTCGCGCGCATCCGTCCCGGCATCGTCTACGTGTCCTTGTCGGCCTATGGCACCCATGGTCCCTGGTCGGGCCGCCGCGGTTTTGATTCGCTGGTGCAGACGGCCACGGGCTTCAATCATGCCGAGGCCCAGGCCGCGGGCCAGGCCGAACCCAAGCCGCTGCCGGTACAGATCCTCGATTACGCCTCGGGTTTTCTGATGGCTTTCGGGGCGCAGGCGGCGCTGGCGCGCCAATCGACCGAGGGCGGCAGCTGGCAGGTGCGCGTGTCGCTGGCCCGCACCGCGCTGTGGCTGCGTGGCCTGGGCCGGGTGGCCGACGGCCTGTCCTGTCCCATGCCGCCGATCGAGGGCTTGCTCGAAACCTCGCAGTCCGGGTTCGGTTCGCTGACCGCCGTGCGCCATGCCGCGCAGTTCTCGGCGACGCCGGCCGGCTGGACGCGGCCTTCGGTGCCGCCGGGCACCCATCCGACAGTCTGGCCCTTCCAGTGAGAGCGGGCAGGGTAGACTAGGGGGGCCATCCCTATGCAGGAGCCCCCGAGATGTCCGCCAAGCATTCCGCCACCATCTATCACAACCCGCGCTGCGGGACCTCGCGCACCGTACTGCAGACGCTGCAGGACGCCGGTTATGCGCTCACGGTCATCGAATACCTGAAGACCCCGCCGTCGCGCCAGACCCTGGCCGGACTGATCCAGCAATCGGGTCTGAGCGTGCGCGAGGCCGTGCGAAGCAAGGAGCCGCTCTACCAGGAACTCAAACTGGACGATGCGCAGGTCTCGGACGAGGATCTGCTGGACGCCATGGTCGAGAACCCCATCCTGATCAACCGACCCTTCGTGGTCACGGAGAAAGGCGCACGGCTGTGCCGGCCCGCCGAAGTGGTCCAGGATATTCTCTGACGGCAGGAGTCCTGTTTTTGCCGGCAATCCGGGCATTGAAAAGAGGCGTATCTACACTGGTACGCCTTTTTTTCCGGAGAGATTCCATGCGCTTGCGATTGCTGCTGATCAATGCCGCCGCCATCCTGTTGTCCCTGGCCGGCGGCCAGGCCACGGCCCAGTATGTCGGGCCGGCCTTTGACCCCAACCTTACCGTGCGGCAAATGCTTTCCAGCGCAGCGGACGACGCTTACGTCGTCTTGCGCGGCCGGCTGGTGCGGCGGATCAATGACGAGAAATACCTCTTCGACGACGGCACGGGCCAGGTCCGCGTGGATATCGAGTCCCATCTGTTTCCGCACGGCACGCCTATCAACGACCAGACGCAGATAGAGATCTCCGGCGAGTTCGACCGCGAGATCATGGGTACCTCCGAGGTCGAGGTGAAGTCGCTGCGCGTGGTGGAGGGCGGCCCCGCCCAGTCCAGGCCGGCGGCCAAGGCGCCCGCGGCGCCCTCCCGCTAGCGCTTCCGGCGCGCCTTATTCTCCCGAGGGATGGCTGGCGCGCCAGTCCCGCAAGGCCTTCAGGGTATTGGGCACATGGTGTTCGGGACTGAGGTCGGTGTATTCGTACACCACTTTGCCGGCCGGCGAGATCACATAGGAGGTGCGCTTGGCCGACTCGGGGCGCCTGTCCGAGACCGCATCGTAGGCCTTCATGACCTTGCCGTCGGCGTCGGCCGCCACGGCGAACTTGCCGCGGCATTCGCTGACCGAGAACTTCTTGAGCGTTTCGATATCGTCGGCCGATACCCCGATGACCGTGGCGCCCAGCGCGTGATACTCGTCGATGGCCTCGGCGAAGTTGCGCGCTTCTATCGTGCAGCCTTGCGTAAAGGCGGCCGGGTAGAAGTACAGCACGACAGGGCCCTTCCTGAGGGCCTGGGCCATGTCGAAATCAAAGACCTGCCCGCCTTGCGAGGCTTGCGCCGTAAAGGCGGGGGCCTGGGCGCCCGGGGCCAGCACGGCCTGCGCCGTGCCGCCATGCGCGGCCAGCGCCAGGGCCGCGGCCAGTATCAGGGCGTGTCGTTTCATTGTGATCTCCATGGCCGCTTGCGGCAGGATGTGTGGCAGAGGTCGGACTCTAATTTACAGACAGATGTGACGGCCTGCCAGGGCGCATACACATTCGATTACCTTCGGGGCTTGACGGCCCGCGCGCCCGGATCGACGCTCAAGGCGTTGACCACGTCAAGACAAGGAGGCTGCCATGCATCGCTTCATGTTGTTGATCTGCGCCAGCCTGGCGCTTGGGTCGGCCCATGCACAGACCCAGGTGGCGCAGGTTGGCTATCCGGCCACGCCCGACCAGCGCCAGGCGCCGCCGGCGGGCTACCAGACGCCCCAGACGCCATCGTACGGCGGGCCGTCCGCGCCGGGCGGCGCGCCGGCGCCGGCGCCGGTGACCCTGCCCGGGGATCCGCCCCAATGGCAGCGCGAAGACCGCACGCCGGCCGAACGAAAGCGCACGGCGCGCAAGGAAGCGGATGCGGCTTATGCCGAGGCGCGCAAAGCCTGCCGCGCCCAGCCGTCGGCTGAGCGCAAGTCCTGTGAGGCGGACGCCCGCAAGCAATACCAGGACGACCTGGCCCTGATCGGCCGCTCCTGAGCGGATCGTCCGGCCGGTGAGGCGCCTTGGGCCCGGCAGCCGGCTTCAGTTGCGGTCGCCGCGGTCGCCGCCCCGGCCGCCGCCGCCTTCAGGGCGGCCGCGGCCCTCGGGCCGGCTCTCGGGGCGCGGTGAGCGCGTTTCCTGTGCTTGCGGTCTGGCCGGCGGTGGGCTCATGCGCTCCGGACGGCTGGCCTGCTGCGGCCGGCTGGGGTTGTCCGGACGGCTGGCCTGCTGCGGCCGGCTGGGGTTGTCCGGACGGCTGGCCTGCTGCGGCCGGCTGGGGTTGTCCGGACGGCCGGCCTGCTGGGGCCGGCTGGGGTTGTCCGGGCGATTGGCCTGCTGGGGCCGGCTGGGGTTGTCCGGGCGATTGGCCTGTTGCGGCCGGCTGGCGTTGTCCGGACGGCCGGCTTGGACGCTGCCCGGGCCGGCTTGGGGATAGGCGCCTGGGGACGGCCGGTTGCCGGCGTCGGGGCGCCCGCCCGGCATGGCGCCGGGGCGGCTGTCGGGACGCGCCCCATCGGGACGCGCGGCGGACGGGCGGTTGCCCTGGCCACGGGCATCGTCCGGCCGGTTGCCGCCGGTGTTGCCGACGGGCGCGCCATTGGCGGGCCCGCGCGGATTGCGATAGTCGTCGCTGTTCCAGCGCATATTGGCGCGCGGGCCGCCGATGGGCGCATCGGCGACTGTCTGCCGCGGGCCGTCGCCGCGCCCGGCCCATTGGGCGCGATTGTTGCCGGCCCAGCGCGCATGATCGAGCTGGTCGCGGGTGGGCGGTGTGCGGCGGTCGTTGCGCGCGGCCTCCTCTTGCGGGGTGGGACGGCGGTCCAGGCCGCCGGGGCCGCCGTTATAGCTGATGCGGCGGCGGTCGATATTGTTGACCGTGACGTTGTGCACGTAGACATTGGTCACGCGCGTGACGTTCACATTGGTGATCGCGCGGTTGTAATAGAACGCGCGGTCGCGCCAGTAGCCACCCACATAGCCGATGCCGATATAGCCGAAGCCGTAGTTGATACCGCCATAAAACCCGACGTGAGGGCCCCAATAGCCGGCATGCCAGCGATAGACGCCCAGGTCGAAGGACCAGTAGCCCGGAGTCCAGAGCGCGCCGACATAGGGGGCGATGACCCAGGCGCCCGGCACCCAGTAAAAGCCATAGGCGTTGCGCGCCCAATAGCCGGGCACCCAGATATAGCCGTCGCCGGGCACGGGCGGCTGCTGATAGACGGGCAGCGGCGGCGGCGGCTGGTTGCTGACGGCGACGGCGGCCATATTGGCCGAGGCGGGATCGGCATCCGTGGGCGCCGCGCCGGCCGCATCAGGCGGGTCGTAGCTTACCTGGGCATGCGCGGGCAGGGTGGCGGCCAGCAGGGCCAGGCTCAACAGACAGGAGTAGTGGCGGGGGCGCGGGATCATGCGAAGCTCCAGTGCAGCCATGCGCGGGTGAGGGCGCGCTTTTCTTGGCTGCTGAGGATTAGGCCACAAGTCCGAGGGGGCGTTTCCCCCTGAAACCACTCGGAAACGATTCAATCGTGACGATCGATTACGGCCTGCCGCCGAGGGCGCGGGCCAGCCTGTCAACCAGGGCGGCGGCCATCCCGGGCGAGGCGATATTGGTGAAGCCCAGCAGCAGCCCGCTGGCGGCGGGCTGGCCCATATGCCATTGGCTCAATGGCTGGACGGCCAGCCCCGCGGACCTGGCGCGGGCGGCCAGCGCGGCATCGGACGGGCTCGCCTGCCTGAGGCGGGCCAGGATATGGATGCCGCCGGCCTGGGTCTGCACTTCCAGGTCCCGCGCCAGGGCCTGCTGCAAGGCCTGGGCCAGATAGGCGCGCCGCGTGGCGTACAGGGCGCGCATCTTGCGCAGATGCCGGGCGAAGTGGCCTTGCTCCATGAAGCGGGCGACCGCCGCCTGAGGGGCCAGGGCGGGCCCGGGCAAATGCGCGGCCGCGGCGCGAAAGCGCTCGACCTGCGTCAGCGGCACGACCAGGTAGGCCAGGCGCAGGCCGGGGAACAGCACTTTGCTGAAGGTGCCGGTATAGAGGACGCGCCCGCCTCGGTCCAGGCTCTTCAAGGCGGGCAGGGGGCGGCCGTGATAGCGGAATTCGCTGTCGTAATCGTCTTCGATGATCCAGGCCTGGCGCTCGCCGGCCCATTCCAGGAGGGCCAGGCGGCGCGGCAGCGCCAGCGCCACGCCCAGCGGGCTCTGGTGCGTGGGGGTGACGACCGCGAAACGCGCGGCCTCGGCGATCCGCCGGCCCTGGGCGACGGACAGGCCCTGCTCATCGACGGGCACGGGGGCGAGCCGCATGCCGGCGCGCTCCAGATAGGCGCGGGCAAAGCGATAGCCGGGTTCTTCGTGCCAGCCCAGGTCGCCGCGCCGCAGGACGGCGCGGCAGGCCAGCTCCAGCGCGCCCCGGTATCCCTGGGTGACGAAGACTTGTTCGTGGCTGCAGGCGATCCCGCGCGAGATACCCAGATAGGCGGAGATGGCGCGGCGCAGGGGCTCGTGGCCGACGGGGTCCGGGTAGTTCAAGGCTTCGATGCTGGTGTCGCGCGCGGCCTGGGCGGCCAGGCGCGCCCAGGTCTTGCGCGGAAAGGCGTCCAGCGCTGGCAATCCAAGCTGAAAAGGCCAAGGGTGCATGGCGGTATCGGCCGGGGGCTGTCCCGCGCCCGGGGGCGGGACGGGTGGCGGCCCGGCGGGTTCGAGCGCGGCCAGCTGGGGAGAGACCACCGTGCCGGCTGGCCCCCGCGCCAGGAAATACCCCTCGCTGGACAGCAATTGATAGGCCAGCTCGACGGTGCCGCGGGCCAGGTTGAGCTCGCTGGCCAGGCTGCGCACCGAGGGCACACGGTCGCCGGGCCGCAGCTTGCCGGCCGCGATGGCTTCGCGAAAGCGCCCATACAGTTGCAGATAAATGGGGGCGTCTTGCTCGCGGCTGGGCCGCAGCTGCTGCACGTCCATGGACGATGTCCTAGTCAAATAATCAATTCTTGCACCTTATGGCTAGGTCATTATTTTCCTAAAGTGACGGCTCGACCACAAGGAGCATCATGAGTCCCCTCCGACTGAGCCATATCGAGACCGACGCGGACTGCCTCGCCAGTTTCGGCGTCATGCGGGAACTGCGGCCGCATCTGGGCGATGTCCAGGCCTACATCCGGCAATTGCGCCGCCAGGCTGGGCAGGGCTATCGCCTGCTGGCCGCCTGGGGTGGCGACAGGGTCGTGGGCCTGGCCGGCTACCGCCTGCAGGAAAACCTGATCTACGGTCGTTTTATCTATATCGACGACCTGGTCACCACCGACGAGGCCCGCCGCCACGGGGTGGGCGCCATGCTGATCGACGCCGTGCGCGAGCAGGCGCGCCGCGAGGACTGCGCCCAGCTGGTGCTGGACACGGGCCTGGGCAATGCGCTGGCGCAGCGCTTTTATTTCCGCCAGGGGCTGTTGTCGGCGGCCCTGCATTTCCGCCAGGCCCTGTAGACGAGATCGGTATGAAGCAGCTTTATTTCCTGGATTGCAGCCCGCACCGCGAGGGTTCGCTGGGCGTGCGCCAAGTGCGCGAGATGTTGGACGGCCCGGACGCGCCGCGCGTGCGGGCCCGCAGCCTGGCGGGCCAGCCGCTGGCGCCGCTGAGCGCGCAGTACGCCGAGGGCATCACCTCGGGCGCCGCGCATGACGATCCGGCCTTTGCCTTGTCCGAGCAATTGATCGGCGAGCTGGAGGACAGCGACGCGCTGCTGATCAGCACGCCCATGCACAACTTCACGGTGCCGGCGGCGCTCAAGCTGTGGCTGGACTATGTCTTGCGCAAGGGGCGCAGTTTCACCGTCACACCCGATGGCAAGGTGGGCCTGCTGCGGGATCGCCCGACCCTGGTGCTGGTGCGTTCGGGCGCGGCTTTCCTCGGCAGCGAGGCCCGGCAGCCCGATTTCCTGACGGCCTATCTGCGCTACGCCCTGTCCATCCTGGGCTTGCATGACGTGCGCTTTGTGTATTTGCAGGGCCTCGCGCCCCAGGCCGAAGACCTGGCGCTGGCGCGCCGGGCCCTGGCCGCCTTTCTTCATCCCGCCATCCTGACTGGAGATCTGTCATGACCCCGCTGCGCCTGCCCTACGGCACGCTGTCCCCCGAGGCCTACCAAGGCCTGCTCGCCACCAAGAAAGCCCTGGAAAAAAGCAGCCTGGGCAAGGCCTTCATCGAGCTGATCTACCTGCGCATCTCGCAGATCAACGGCTGCGCCTTCTGTCTGGAAATGCATGCGGCGGCGCTGCGCGCCGGCGGCGTGCCGCAGGCCAAGCTCGACAGCCTGGCCGGCTGGCACGTCAGTTCGCACTTCGACGAGCGCGAGCGCGCGGCGCTGGCCTGGGCGGAATCCCTGGCCGACGTGTCGCGCACCCATGCCCCGGATGCCGATTTCGAGCCGCTCAAGGCGCATTTCAGCGATGCCGAAATCGCCGACCTCAGCTTTGCCATTGCCCTGATGAGCGGCATGAACCGCCTGGCCATCGGCATGCGCCGGTAAGGCCCGCAAAAACACAAGGGCCCCGGTCAGGGGGCCCTTGCGCGAGGACGGCGTGGCGGTCAGTTCCAGCGGCCGCCCGAGCCTCCGAGACTGAATCGCCCGGCGCCGGTGAACATCAGGGCCAGCGCGGTGAAGAGGAACATGCCTTGCAGTTCCAGCGCCCAGCCGCCCGTCTGCGGGTTGATGCTGCCGAACTGGCTGGAGTGCGCCAGCAGCAGCGCCACCACCATATTGGCGAAGACGAAGAACGCGCCCAGGCGCGAATAGATGCCGAGAATGAGCAGCAGCGGGCCGAGGATTTCGCCCACATAAACGCCGTAGGCGATGAAGCCGGGCAGGCCGTGCGAAGACAGCATGCCGGCGATGCCGCCCACGCCGGAACTCAGCTTGGACAGGCCGTGCAGCAGGATCATGATGCCCAGCGCAAGGCGCAGTATCAGTTTGCCGGTGTCGTCGGATTTGATCATTTGGGTCTCGCCGGTTGGATGAGGCAGGATTGTGAGACAGGACGCCCCGGGGGGGCGGGCGCGGTCATTATTGCAAATTCCGCGCAAACGATACAGGGGTACTGAGGTAAGTCGTTAATTACTCGTAAATATTTCATATCATCGTGGCTGCTGCCGCCCGGCGGCAGACCCAGGGGAGGGCGCATGGCGCGAGCACAGCGATTATTGGCCTTGATGCAGGAACTCAGGCGTCACCGCTACCCCGTGACGGGGACGCGGCTGGCCGGCGCGCTGGGCATCAGCGCCCGCACCCTGTACCGCGACATCGCCACGCTGCGCGGGCAGGGCGCCGATATCGAAGGCGAGGCCGGGGTGGGCTACCTGCTGCGCCCCGGCTTTGTGCTGCCGCCGCTCATGCTGTCGGACGAGGAGGCCGAAGCCCTGTTGCTGGGCGCGCGCTGGGTGGCCCGCCGGGGCGATGAGGCGCAGCGCGCGGCCGCGGCGCAGGCCATGGCCAAGATCGCCGCGGTATTGCCGGCCGAGCGGCGCAGCGAAATGGAAAGTTCGACGCTGCTGGTGGCCGTGCCCCGGGACGCCCGCAACGACGAGGTGTTGCAGGCCCTGCGGCGGGCCATCAGGGCCGAGCGCCGCGTGCGGCTGCAGTATCGCGATGAAAAAGGCCATTCGAGCCAGCGCGCGGTCTGGCCGTTCGCACTGGGGTATTTCGAGCAGGTGCGCATGCTGCTGGCCTGGTGCGAGTTGCGCGCGGACTACCGCAGCTTCCGGATCGACCGCATCGAAGACTGCCAGGTGGGCGAGGAGGCCTACCCGCGCCGCCGCCATGCGCTATTGCGCGAATGGCGCGAGCGCGAGGGGGTGGAGGCGCCGGCCTTTTAGCTGCTGACAGAATCTGTCAGCGCTGGCGCCTAGCATCAATGCCCGGGCCGCCGTGGGCGGCCAGCCATCAACAAGGACCTGCGCCATGCTGCCCAGCTATACCTTGCTTTATGTCGATGCGGCCCGCGCCAGCGCGGCCTTCTATGAAAAGCTCCTGGGGCTGGCGCCCGTGGAGCTGAGCGACGACTTCGCGCTTTTCGCGCTGGAGGGCGGCGCGAAGCTGGGCCTGTGGTCGCGCGCCACGGTGCAGCCGCTGCCGCGCGCCAGCGCCGGCGGCGTGGAGCTGGGCATTGCCGTGGGCGCGCCCGCGGACGTGGACCGTTGCTTTGAAGCCTGGCGCGAGCGCGGCGTGCCCATCGTGCAGGCGCCGTGCCAGATGGAGTTCGGACGCACCTTTGTCGGCCTGGATCCCGACGGCCACCGCCTGCGGGTGTTCGCGCCGGCGGGCTGAAAGCCCGCGGCGGGCCGAAGCCCGCCCGGTCCGCCGGCGGGCGCCCTTATTTGACCAGGGTCACGGGCACCGGAGAGAGATGGATGACCTTCTGGGCCACCGAGCCCAGCACCAGGCCGCCCACGGCGCCCAGGCCGCGCGTGCCCATGACAATGCGGTCGCACTGCTTTTCCTTGGCGTAGTTGGCGATGGTTTCGCCAAACTGGCCATTGCGCATCCCGGCATGGAAGGCGATGCCCGACGCCTGGGCGGCGGCCACGGCCGCGGCCAGCGCCTCGTCGCTTTCGGCCTTGTAGTAGGCGTCGATGGTTTCCTTGCTCAGGAACATCTTGGCGTGGCCTGAGACGATGGGCACCTGCACGTTGAGCAGGTGGATCTCCGCGCCGCCGCTGCTTTCCTTGGCCAGGCCGATGGCGTCATTGAGCGCGCGCAGCGCGCATTCGGAACCGTCTATGGGGACAAGAATCTTCAGCATGGCAACCTCTGTGTGAGTGTTATGTGAATGGAACCCGCTCATTCCATCTTAGGGTAGCGGGATTTGCGCGGCTTTGACAGCGCGCAAATCCCCCGCGAACAGGCCCGCGGCGGCCCGGCCCGCCGTGCCTCAGTACTGGCCGCCGTTCATCGCGACGTTGCTGCCGGTCATGAAACCGGCCAGATCGCTGCATATGAAGGCGATGAGGGCGGCGATCTCTTCGGGCCTGCCCAGCCGGCCCACCGGGATCTGGGGCAGCACCTTGTCGCGCAGCACATCGGGCGGCACGGCCGCCACCATGGGCGAGTCCAGGTAGCCCGGCGACACGGTATTGACGGTGACGCCCTTGCGCGCGACCTCCAGCGCCAGCGACTTGGTAAAGCCATGGATGCCGGCCTTGGCCGCGGCGTAGTTGGTCTGCCCGAACGCGCCCTTGAAGCCATTGACCGACGAGATATTGACGATGCGGCCCCAGCCGCGCGCGGTCATGCCGTCCACGAAGGGCTGAGTCATGTTGAACATGGAGTCCAGGTTGGTGCGCAAGACATCGCTCCAGTCTTCGGGGCGCATCTTGCGCAGGCTGGCATCGCGCGTGACGCCGGCGTTGTTGACCAGGATGTCCACCGCGTGCCCGTCGGCGGCCAGGGTCTCGGCCAGCCGGCGGCAGGAGCCGTAGTCGGCCACGTCCACGGCGTAGGCGCGGAACGCGCGTCCGCCGGCCTGCTGCGCCTGCAGCCAGGCGTCGACGGCGGCGCCGTGCTGGTGGCAGGTGATGATGACCTTGTGGCCGGCGTCATGCAGGGCATGGGCCACGGCCTGGCCCAATGCGCCCATGCCGCCGGTCACCAGCGCCGTGCGTTCAGCGTCCATGCTTGTCCCCCGAGGCCTGCAGCGACTGGGTGGCGGCGCTCATCTGTTCGGCCATGCCGGCCCAGAGTTTGCCGGCCGGCGAGCCGGCCAGGCCGTTGCAGGCGCAGGCGGCGTCCTGCAGCCAGGTGTTGGCGGCTTCGGACAGCCCGGCGGCCAGGGCGGCCTGCTCGGAGAGCAGGGTGTGCACGACCGCTTCGGCGGCGTTCAGGCGTTCCTGCCACTGCTGGCGCGCGAGGTCGCCCAGGGCGGGCGCGAGGTCCTGCCAATGGCGCGTCTGCGCCAGGGGGGCGAGGGTGGCCTGGTAGCGGCTGGCGTTTTCGCCCCAGACCTGGCGGCCCAGTTCGGCCCAGCGGGCCTGGCTTTCCTGGGCCAGCGCGGCCAGCCGCTGGCAATAGGCGAGATTGGCCCCGAACAGGGAGGCCGCCGGCGGGCTGCTTGGGGGGGTGGTGGCTTTCTTCATGATCCTTCCTTGCAAGATGAGGTGAAAAGGAGGGCCCTCTTCAGGCCAGCTGACTGAGGGTCTTGCGAAAACGCCCGAGCGAGAAGGCAAACAGCAGGCTGCCTATGATCAATAGCGCCAGGAATGGCGCCCACACGACGTTCAGGCCGGCGCCGCGGTAGAGGATGGCCTGGCCCAGCTCCACGAAGTGCGTGGTGGGGGCGGCCAGCATGAGGTCCTGCACGAACTCCGGCATGCTCTCGCGCGGCGTGCTGCCGCCCGAGAGCATCTGCAGGGGCAGCAGCACCAGCACCAGCAGCATGCCGAACTGCGGCATGCTGCGTGCCAGCGTGGCCATGAAGATCCCCATGGAGGTCGTGGCGAACAGGTGCAGCGCGGCCCCGGTCAGGAACAGGGCGATGGAGCCCTCGATGGGGATATGCAGCGCGCCGCGCACAATGAAGGTGAGCGACAGGCCGGCCGCGACCAGCACCACCAGCCCCATGGACCAGACCTTGGCCAGCATGATCTCGGTGGGCGTGACGGGCATCACCAACAGGTGTTCGATGGTGCCGTGCTCGCGCTCGCGGATCAGGGCCGCCCCGGTCAGGATGATGGACAGCATGGTGACGTTGTTGATGATTTCCATCATCGCACCAAACCACGATTGTGTCAGGTTGGGGTTGAAACGCATGCGTATGGCCAGGTCCACCGGCGGTGTCTCGACCTTGCGGTAGCGCTTGACGAAGGCATTGACCTCGTCGCTGATCATCTGCTGGATGTAGCCGCTGCCCGTGAAGGCCTGGCTCATGCGCGTGGCGTCGATGTTGAGCTGGATCTCGGCGGGCCGGCCGGCCAGCACGTCGCGCTGGAAGTTGGGCGGGATATTGATCCAGAAGGTATAGAGGCCGCGGTCCATGCCGGCGTCGGCCTGGGCTGGCGTGACGCTGGCCGGCGGCGTGAAGTGCGGCGGATAGAAGGCCGAGACGATGCGCTGCGACAGCGGCGAGACGTCTTCGTCGACCACGGCGATGGGCGCGTTGTGCAGGCTTTCCGGCACGGCGGTGGCCGCGGTATAGATCATGGCGGTGAA
>NZ_LRUJ01000045.1 GCF_001548475.1 Bordetella hinzii LMG 13501 | reverse complement strand
TCGGCGAAGACGCTCAGGTCCGCCGAGATGCGGGTATCGACCAACGTCAGGCTATCGTCCCCCAGGCCGGTATACAGGCTCACGCTGCCCTGCACCTCCGTGGCCTGCAGCAGCACGCTATCGTCGCCATCTTGGGCGGAGACAGTCACTTGCGCCTGTTTGATCAGGCGCGCGCGGATCTCGATCCGGTCTTGCCCCGAACCGCCCAGGATGTCCATGGTGCCGCCCTGCGTCAGCAGGAGACCGGCGTCCAGGCCGCCGCCGGCTTCGGCGGTCGCGCCGAAGCGGATCTGGTTGGCGCCGGTTTCGCTGCCGTGGATGCGGATCTCGGGCGCCAGCAGGCGGCCATCGACGGTGATCGACGTGGCCTTGCCGTAGCTGGCGCGGTCATCGCGGTCGGCGCGCAGATTCATGCGCTGGCCGGCCGAGACCAGGCCGCCCGGCAGGCCCCCGGCCGGCCCGGCGATGTTCAGGTTGTTGCCCGCCAGCAGACTGGCCACGCCGGCCACGCTGATGACCGAGCCGGCCGCCAGCTGGATGTCGCCGCCCACGCCGGCGGGCGTCGAACGCGCCGCCAGCCAGGCATTGCGCGCTTCGATCCGGCCCACATTGAGCGTCAGCGTCTGCGCCTGGCCCTGGGCATCGTCGGCCTGGCCAAGCTGCACCAGCGCCACGTCGCCGCCGGCCTGGGCATTGAGGGTCGATGAAACGCCGACCGCCGCGACAATGAGCGCGTCATTGACCGCCACGCCCGCCACATCGGCCTGCGCATAGCCACCGATCGAGCCGCCCGCCTCGAAATAGAGATTGCCGCCGATGACCACCGCCTCGCCGCGGCCGCCGGACACACCGGGATGCGCCGCCTTGTCATTGACGATGCCGGCCTGGCTCGTGAGGCGGATATCGTCGCGCAGGCGCGATTCCACCTGCGCCAAGGCCAGGTCATGCGCGCCCAGCTGGCTCAGGGAGATGGCCCCCTGGGCCAGGGCCGTCAAATAGCCCGACAAATCCGTCAGCAGCGGTTGGGCCGCCAGCCCGATGCCGCCGGACAGCGTGCCCAGCCAGGCGTTGCGCGCGGTCAAGGCCGCCTGGCCCGCCGCCGTGCCGTTGAGGATGTCGTCCAGCGCGTAGATGCGCGCGTCGCCGCGCAGCCCGCCGGCGTCGGCGACGTCGATGCCGCCCAGGCGTAGGCTGTGCATGCCGTAGACGTTCAGGCCCGTGCCGGCCTGCGCTTTCAGCAGCGCCGCGCTGTCGCCGTCGGGCATGCTGACCAGCAAGGGCGTGCCCTCCTGGGAGACGTCGGCGCCGGGCAGGCCGACCGAGCGGCCGGCGATGAGCACCACTTCGCGCGTATAGCCCAGGGCCGCCAGCGCCTGGTCGCTCAGCTCGGTGAGCGAGACGTTGGCATACTGGCGCTGGCCCGCCGCCGTGGCGTTCAGGATGGAGTCGCCAGCCTGCAGGCTGACATTGCCGGCCGCGATCACCTGGCCCACACGCAGGTTGGCGTCCGCCTGGTAGCTGGAGCCGCTTTGCGCCGTGCCCTTGGTGTTGGCCAGCACCAGGTTCAAGTCCTCGCTGCCGTGCTGGGCCACGCGCGCCACGCCGCCGGCCTCGATATAGAGCGCATGGCCGGCGCCCAGGCTGAGTTGCAAGGCGCGGGAGGCGTCGTATTGATAGATGCCATTGCCATCGCGGGTGCTGCCCACGATGTCCTGGTCGGCCACCAGGCTCACCTGGCCCTGGCTCTCCAGCCTGCCCGCGTCGGTGCCGATGATGGAGCCGCCCTGGGCCGAAACCGTGATGGTGATGCCCTTGGCGGCATGGATATCGCCCAGGCGGATACTGCCCTTGGGCGAATCCAGGCCCACCGTCGTGTCGCTGTAGGCCGACACCACGCCATCGACCGCCTGCACCGCCAGGGAACGGGTCAAGTTGATGGTCAGGTAGCGCGGGTCGCGTATATCGCCCACCAGCGCGCCGGCCTGCAGCGCCTGCGCGCTGGCGCCGTCCTGGGCCATGAACGGCACTTGGATGGCTTTCCAGACCGGGTCGAGGAAGCCCGTGCCGATATCCACCACTTGCAGGCCGTTGGCCCGGGCATTGGCGATATTGGCATTCAACTGCGCCAGCTGCGCGCCCGAAGCGCCCAGCTTGCTGTTGTAGACGAAGACGTCGCGGCTGTTTTCGTACAGGCCGAAGCGGTCGGCGAACAGGAACTGCAGTTCGCTGCCCGCTGGCAGCGTCGCGCCCGTGAGCAGCGCGCCGTCGTTGGAGAACATGGGGTTGACGGCTTGCCAGAGGCTGCTGTCGCTGAAGTCCACGTCGCCACGGTCCAGCGAGACGGTGCCCGCCGGGCCGATATAGCGGTACAGCGTGTGGTACACCCCGGCCAGGCTGGCCGCGTTGGCGCGCGACAGAATGGCCTTGTCGGCTTCGGGCAGCGCATCGAAGATATTGGCCCGCTCCGCTTCGCTGACCGTGCTCAGATCGGGCAGCTGCAGCGTGTACTCGCCCAGCTGCGCCCCGATCGAGCCCTGGCCCGACGTGCGCAGCACGATGCCCTGCCCGGCCTTGATGTTCAGGAAACGGTCCGGCGGGGGCACGCCTTCGGCTTCGCTGTCGATATCGAAGACCTTCTCATTGATGGTCGCCGACACCGGGTACAGCAGATTGTTCTCGATGTTGCGCAGCGTGGCCGTCGAGAAATAGAAGAAATAGCCGGCCTGGTAGCTGCTGCCATAGCGCTCGATGTCCTCGGCGGTCTGCGCCGCGGCGTCGGCCTTGAGCACATAGTTGCGCGTATAGGCCGTCGCGCCCGCCAGGTCGGCCGCCGCGAAGTCCAACGTGATCACCTGGCCCATGTTCGGGTACAGGGCCAGCAGGCCGTCATTCTGGCCGGCGCCGGTCTGGTAGAGCATGGCGTCGGCCAGCGTGGCCGCCAGCCGGATGCTGCCGTCCGCGCCGACGATGGCGTAGTAGGCGGTGTCGGCGCGCAACCCGCCCACGGCGTCGCGGAAATAGATCTCATCGCCCGTGGCGAGGGCGCGCAAGCCGCCATGGCCGTCATCGACGATGAACATGTCCTGCAGCTTGAAGCTGCCCGCGCTCACGGCGCTCAGGCCCGAGGCGGCGCCCACCACCGACGTCAGGCGCTCGCGCCAATAGTTATGGTACTCGGCCGTCTGCGCCAGCTCCTTGTCGACCACATAGTCGTAGACCACCTGGTTGCGCACCGACTTCACCAGGTTCTCGACCCCGGCCATGTCCAGGATGGGCGGCAGGTAGTTGGGATCATAAGCCTGGCCCTGCAGCTGCTGGTGCAACGCCAGCATCGGAGCGCTCAGGTTGGCGGTCGACGCCGCGTCCTGGGTCAGGAAGAGATGCGTGCTCACCGTGAACATGCCGCGCAGGTCGGCCGCGGCGAAACCGGTCAACAGCCGCGGCGCGATGCCCACATCGGTAAAGAGCGCCTTGATCAGCGCCTGTCCTTCGGGCGTCTGCTTGAGCAGTTCGAACTGCTGGTACAGCATGGCCTCTTCCCGGGAGGCGAACAGCCGGATGCTGTTGCTGCCCTCGACCAGCACGTAATAGGCCACATTGTTCTGCAGGCTGACCGTCTTGCCGTCCTTGGCCTGCACGTCGTTCAGATAGACGCGGTCGTAGTTCTGCAGGCCGCGGTAGCCCGTCACGTTGCCATTGGCATCGACCACCGGCACGATGTCCATATTGGTCAGGGTGATGACATCGTCGGTCGTGACCGAGCCGCCGCTGGCCGAGGCGTCCAGCAGCTTGACCGTCATCGCCCCGGGCACGGCGCCCGCGGCCTGCAGGATCTTCTCGATGGTCAGCGCCTCGCCGCTGGCCTGCAAGGCCTTGTCCGCCGTCTCGGCCAGCGTGACCACGCGCCCGTTGACGCTCTTGATGTAATACACCAAGGTCTGGCTGGAGTTGGCGAAACTCAGCTCCACCCGCTGGCCCTGCACCAGCGTATCGTTGCCCGCCAGGGTGATCGAGGCCACGCCCGACGAGGCCAGGGCCTGTTGCGCGAAGCCGGTGTCGGTCAGGCGGATCCCGGCATGGACAACCATGCCGTTCAGATTGGGCGTGTAATTCTGGCTCCAGTTGGCATCGTTGACATTGGTATTGCGATATGCGTCCAGATTCTGCAGCTGCGTCTTCTCGGCATAGACCTGGCCCGAGAACACAATCCTGCCCTTGAGCCAGGCGCTGTCGGGGCTCTGGTCCGTCAGGGGATTGCCGAACTCGTCCACCACGCTGACGATCTTCAGCGTGCCATTGTCATAGACGCCCAGCTGGCTGCCCGACAGCGTGCCGCCGTTGTTGGTCATGAAGAGATCCAGGCCGGCCAGCGAAATCGACTGGCCGCTGCTCAGCAGCGACTTGATGGCGTTGAGCAACTGCCCGCGGGCCGCGTCGCTCAGCGTGGACGTGCTCAGGTCCCAGCTGAAACTATTGCCCAGGTCCACATAGCTGGCGTAGCGGGCGCCGCCCGCCGTGGTTTCCGTGTACTGGTAATAGGTCAGGTAGCTGCCGCCCCACCATCCCGACACCGAGCGGCTGTCGACCTTCAGCGTGCCCTGCTTGAGCGCCGTGGCGCCAAAGCCCAGCTGGAGGCGGTAGTCGATGCCGGCGCTGGCGCCGCCCTGCCCCAGACCCGTCAGGCCGTAGGCAAGCTCGGCGGGCAGTTGGCGATTGACCACCACGTCGCTGGCGTTCCTGACGTAGTAATTGGTCAGCGTGACGTTGCCGTCCAGCACCAGCGACAGATGATTGTCGCTGCGCGACATCCCCTGCGAGGGCGAACCGTCGGCCGCCGTCAGATTGAGCGACAGGATGCGGCGCGTGACCTCCACGCCGTCGATGGTGAGCGTGATCTGGCTGCCCACCACGCCGTTGGCCGGGTCGTTCAGCCAGGCGACGTACTGCGTCACCGTCATGCCCGACGGAACCTGCCAGCCCAGGGTGCTGCCCGCCAGGGAGATCGTATTGCCGGTGGTCGTGCGCTGGATCACCGATCCCGCGCCCGTGGAGCCGGAGCCGGTCAACAGCGCATAGAGCGAGCCCGCTCCGATCGAGATCGTATTGCCGGCGTGCGCCGCGTTATAGGCGTTGATGGCGGCGATGACGTCCGCCGTGATGTCGGTATCGCCAGCGGCCGGCGTGGACACCGTGGTGCCCGGGCTGGGCACCGCCGGCAGCGCGGGCTGGGTATTGCCCGTGAGCTCGCCCGCGGCATACTGGCCGCTGTCATTGCCGAACACGATATTCAATCCCACGTGCGCATTGGGATCGGCCGTGGTCAGATTGCCCACATACGGGGTCTTGAGCGTGATCAGTACCGTATCGAAATCCTGCGTGAACCAGGACCCGCCATTGCCCAGCGTCGGCAGGATCTGATCGATCAGCAGCTTCTGTCCATTGATCTCCACATAGCTGTACTGGCGCAGCGCCGCCAACGCATCGGCATCGCGATAGCCGCCGACCTTCTGCGCCAGCTCGCTTAGCTGCGCCTGCGTCAGCGTCAGCTGCAAGGTGCTGGAGCCCTGGGTCTCGGTCAGCCCGGTGCTGGGCAGCGTGAAGCTGATGGGCAGATTGGTGCTGGACTGGTCGGTGGCGCCGGCCAGCCCATAGGCCGGACCGTAGAGCACGCCCTGGCTGCCCGCCGTATAGCCCATCTCGGCCATGGACACCGGCGCGGCAAACTGGCCGCTCACCGGGTCATAGACCGAGAACTGGAAGCGATAGACCAGGCCATCGTTGGACACCGCCACCAGCTTGCCCAGCACTTCTTCGCGCGCATTGCCGTTCAGGCTGTTGTTGTAGGCCAGGCGCACCAGGCGCCCGCCATCGACCGCCGCCTTGAGGATGGCCTCGTAGTCGCCGCTGCGATTGAAAGCCACCACCAGATACTGGCCGCTGCCCTCCATCACCGTGCTCAGGTAGGTGCCGGCGCCGCCCAGGCTGATATTGGCCACCTGCAGCGCGCGCACGCCCGACCAATACCCTTCGTACTGGGTGATCTGGGCGTTCAGGTCGGCCAGGATCTTGGCCGTGACCGTGGGATAGGCTTTCTCGGTCGCCGTGCGCGTGTCGGCCTGCTCGCCGTCCAGCAGCGAACCGCCATTGAGCGAGATATTGACGCTGCCCAGCTGCGAGTACACCGAGGCCTGCGGATTGGCCCAGTTCACCGGCTTGACCAGCACCAGGTCGGCATTGGCCACATTCTGGGCGATATAGATGTTCTTGTCGGCGCCGGCCGCGCCGCCGGCCAGGCCGGCCTGGGCCGCGAAGCCCTGGCGGGCATAGACGCTCAGGGCCTGGCTGGCCGTGCCGATGGCGCCGTAGCCGGCATTGAGCTCGACGCGATTGCCCGACACCACGGCGTCGCCCGTGGCCGAGCCATGGGCGAAGATGCCGTTCAGGGCTTCGATGTAGACCGTGCCGGCCGAAGAAGCCACCTTCTGCAGCGTGGCCTTGGAGCTGGTCCCGCCTTCGGAGAAATAGGTCAGGCGGATATCGTTGCGCGCCTCGGCGCGGGTATAGCCCGAGGAGCCCATGATATTGAGCTGGATAGCCCCGCCCAGCGCGAAGGCCTGCACATTGACCGAGGCGCCGGACGCCGGCGTCTGGCCATTGGGATCGCGCGCCAGAATGCCCACCTCGCCGCGCATGCCGATCGACGTCGACTTGGCCGCCGAGACGGCCTCGATATACACCGACTGCCCATTGCCCACGATGAGGTTGCCGCCCAGGGTCACATCGCCGTTGCTGCGGATATAGATGGCATTGGGCTGCGTGCTCGATCCCAGGAAGGTCAGGTTGATGTCCTGAGAAGCCGGGACATAGAAGGTATAGAGCTCTTGCTGCTTCTTCTCGACCACCTGGGTCAGCGTGGTGGTCTTGGTGCGCAGCCAGCCGCCGCCGCTGGAATGCGGCCCGTCATTGCGCACGATCACGCTGGTGTTGAACTTGCGGTAAGTCACCACGAAGTTCGAGCTTTCCAGCGCCTGGCCGTCGACGGTGACGAAGCGGAAGCGGCCCACGCCGGGGAGGTAGATCGGCCCGTTGGGATCCGCCTGCAACTGCTGCTGCCCGCTGCCTTCGACATAGCCGGGCAGGATGGCGTCATCCAGCTTGCCGGTGGCGCGCAGCTGGTCCTTGAGGACGTCGGGCACCGTAGCCTCGCTGGTATAGGCGACCACGGTCGACACCAGCACCGGACGCGACTGCGAATAGGTCACATAGGGACCGTTCTTGGTGGTGTTGCTATTGGTCAGCCAGCCCAGCGGATCCACGCCGTCGCCGATCAGGTTGAACTGCTTGGTCACGAAGGTGGTCGTGGTGGTCTCGCTGGAATCCCAGCCCATGACCCAGACCATGACCTGGCCCTGGGCGGGCTTATAGGTCGTGGTCAGCTGGCTGCCCAGGTTGCCCACCGTGACGGCGCTGCCTTCGCTCAGTTGCGAGCCCGCGCCATTGTCATAGACCCAGACCCAGCCGGGCTGCCCCACGCCGGGGTTGTCCAGCTTGATGAACTTGTTCCAGACGGTATGCACGACCTGGTTCTGGCCATTGAGTTCGTACAGATCGCGCTGGCCGCGCGCCGTGTCGACGATCTCGATGCGCCCCTTGCGATAGGTGCTGACATCGATATCGCTGGTCACCAGCGCATAAGTGGTCTGGTTGTCGATATGGACCGACGCATAGCCGTTGGCCACCACCAGATTGCCATTGCCCACCGAGATGATCTGGCCGGTCAGGGTGATGCTGCCGCCGGCCAGGCGGATCGGATCGAGGATGATGGTCTGCGTGGCGTAGTCGAAACGGCCCGTGATCGCGCCGAAGCGGTTCATGGACCCATCGGCGCTGTACGACACGCCGCTCACGGCATAGCCGCTGGTATCCTGCAGCGATTTATCCCGGTCGCCCCGGAACGAGGCGTCGATGCGGATATAGGCGTCGGTCACGCCGCTCTGGATCTTGCCGTCGATATTCAGCGTCAGCGCCGAGATGTTCACCGCGCCCAGCGCAAAGATGCGCGAGTCGCGCGCGGCGGTGTTGGAGGTCAGGTAGGAGGTGAACGACCCCAGGTTGCGGTAGCCCCATTTGAGCAGCACATCCTGTTCCAGTTCGCTGGCGCCGGTGCTCGTGGCGTTGCTCCTGAAGTAATCGACCACGAACTGCCAGCGGTCCTGCAGCAGCGTGGGATCCGCGCCAGTATTGAACCAGCCGTCGCTTTGCAGGCTGAAGTTGCCCTTGGCCTGGATGTCCAGGCTCAGGGCCGATATCGTGCCGGTGACATTGATGCTGCCCAGCGTATTGACCACCGAGACCTTGCCCAGCGGGTTGACCACCGCGCCCAGCAGATTGAGGTCCACCGGGGCGCGTTCCACCAGCGCCATCATGTCGGCGTCCAGCGCGCCGCCGAAGGGATCTGCGGCCCAGCTGTTCTCCAGCTGGAGCACGCGCACTTCGGCCACGTCCGAGCCCCCCGATCCCTGGACCGAAGTGTCGTTGATATACAGGTGGCCGGACTTGAAGATCTTCATCTCGCCGTCGGCCCCCGGACGGATGATGGTGCCGTCCATCACCACCGCGTCCCTCACGTTCATCAGCATCGGCGAGTCGTTGACGATATTGATCTGCGTGTTGGCGCGCGCATCGATGCCCGCCGCGTGCACGCCGCTGGTGTTGGCCGCGTTCACATAGACCGAGCCGCCCGAGGCGTACAGATTCGGGATGTCGACATAGAAGGTGTAGAAGGAATCCAGGTAACGGCCCTTGCTATCCACCATCTGCAGGCTTTGCAGCTGCTGTTGCAGGGCCGCGATATTGGCCTGGTAGCGCGCGACCGCCTGCGGGTCCGAAGCGTGTTCGGACTGCATCTTGGTCAACTGGCGGATCTGTTCGCTGATGATGTTCTGCTGGCTGGCGTAGCGCAGCACCGGCTGGCCCAGGTCCACCGTCTTGAGCACGTAATAGACGCTGCCCACCTTGTCGGCCGCGAACTCGCCGAAGTCCCAGGACAGCGCGCCGTCCTTGTCGTCCTGCGTCAGCGTGGGCGGATTCTTCTTCCAGTAGCTGTTGCCGTAGTTCTCCGTCGCCAGGTTCAGGTCGCGGCTGTCCAGGCTGTCGTAATAGTAGTAATCGTTGCCCTTCTTGATGATCATGCCGGTCGTGACATTGACCTGGATGTCCTCCGGCCGGAAGGCCGTGAGTTCATAGCGCACGTCGATGTTCACCGTGCCGTCGGCGCCGTCCAGGCTGGTCGAGCCCGGTCCCAGCAGCTTCTCCAGGATGGCGCGCACGATGGGCGAATTGGCGTCGAAGGTCACCGAATAGTCGGTCTGCGTCGGCAGCGTCAGGCCCGCCAGGTTCAAGGCATTGATCAGCGCGGCGGGAATGATGAAGATATTGGCCGCATTGTTCACACCGGCGATGATGCGCGTGGCCGCCGAGGTGGCCACCAGGCTGGAGGTCTTGTCGACCACGCCGGCGGCCAGGTCCACGGTGGGGTTCAGGTTCAGGCCGATGACCTGCACCGATCCGTTCACGTTGGCCTGGTCCAGCGTGGACGGATTGGTCTCCAGGCGCACATTGCGCTGCGCCTTGAGCAGCGATCCGTCGCTGCTCGCGCCATCGATCACGATGCTGTTGATCTGGCGGGCGCGCGCGCCGCTGTCGACCAACGGGATCTGCGCCACGCCCACCATGGTGAAGGACACATTGTCATTGGCCAGCAGATAGCCGGTGGACAGGGGATCCGACACCTTGCCGCTGCCGGCGAGCACCACGATGTTGTCGCCCTCGATGGACGAATTATTGATCTCGATGCTGTTGCGCACCGTCAGGTCATTATTGCTGTCGGTCTTGCTGGCGCTGGCGACCGACACCACCAGCATATCGCTGATGGTCGTGGTGACGCCGCGCGTATTGGCCGCCAGCGTCACGTCGCCGAAGGTATTGCGCACGAAGGCGCCGTTGACCTTGATCTGGGCCAGCGTGCCGTCGGTGCTCAAATGATTGGTCGACAGCGTGATGGTGAAGCCCGCCACGCCGGTGATCTTGTTGCGCTGGGTGTAGATGAGGTCATTGGTGATGACCATGTCCAGCATGCCCGGGGTGTCGTAATCCCCCTTGGCCATGACCACCGTCATTCCAGCCGTGTCTATCGTGTCGGTGGCCGAGCGCGAGCCGCTGACCTCGATGATGGACTGCGGCCTGATCGTGACGCCCTGCTTGCTGACGTCCACGCCGGCCACCTTGACCGAATAGGCGCTGAGCGTCGAGTTGCCGCGCACCGTGTTGTTGGCGCGGATATCGAGCTTGTTGCCGATGACCTGCGAGCCGCCGCCGATGCCGACATAGGCGGTGCCGCCCAGGTCCACATCGATCTTGCCCCAGCGGCCCGCCACCAGGGCGATGGTGCCCGCGTCCATGCTGACGTCGGTGGCCTGCGTCTGGCTGGCCGAAATCGTCACCAGCGCCCCTTCGATATACGCGCCGTTGTCGATCTCCACCCGCGCGTCCAGGCTGGTGCTCAGCTTGGCGCTGTCGGCCGACACAGTAACGCCACCCGCCTCCAGCGAACGCGCCTCGGCCAGCAGGCCGGCCTCGCCATTACGGTCGGTATGCGTCTCGGTGGTGACGCCGATGATATCGCCGCGCAGGCTGGCATGGTCGATCACCGCCTTGAGCGAGCCGCCCAGGCGGGTCTCGGCATTCATCACGCCCACGCCGATCACGCCGCCGGTGATGGACTTGGAATAGGCGCGGCCATAATAGGTGCCTTCGGCGTTGACATTGACCAGGCCGGGCGTGGTGCCCGTGGCCGAGGTCGTGCGCACGCCGTTCAGGACCGCGCCGTCGCGCGCCGCGGCCAGGGTCGTGGTGCCGATGTCCACCAGGGCCCGGTTCACATTGACCGCCAGGCCCGTGGTGGCGGCCACGCCCGCCGTCAGGGTGCGGCTGAAGTCCACCGTCACCCGCGCATTGAGGTCCACCACCGGGGCCGACACGGTGGCCTGCGCCACCGAGGCCGTGGTCGTATCGCGCGCGATGTTCTCGGCGATCCCCACGCCCACGGCGGCGCCGATCGCGCCGACGGCCACGCTGACCTGGGTCAGGTCGATCTCGGCCAGCACATTGGTGTCCGCCGTCACCGCCACCGCGCCCAGGGCGCCCACCTGGCCATCGCCGGTGATCCGGGCGCTGACCGTGTTGCGCGTATTGTTGCTCACGCGCACGCCGGCGCCGGCGCCGGCCACGCCCGCATTGGCGGCCACCGAAGCGGTCACCGCCTCCAGGCCCTTGAACTCCGTCTTCTCCAGCGCCAGCACCGACAGATTGTCGTAGGCGCCTACCTGTTTGCCGCCCGCCGTGCCGATATAGGCATCGACCGTGTTCTCGGCCACCGTATCGACCAGCGACACGACCAGGGACACACTGGCGCCCGGCGCCAGGCCCAGCGCGGCCGCCACGCCATAGGCGGCCGACCGGGTGATGAGACTGTCATCCTTGGCGCGCACGGTCAACGAACCGGCGCCGCCGCCCATGCCGACCGTGACCATGGAGCCGTCGATATAGGCCGAGGTCCGGGCGGCGAAGCGATTGCTGACCTGCACGCCCGAGGCGGCCGCCGACACGCCGGCGCCGACCACGGCCAGGGCCCCGGCGAAGTTCACGCTGTCCAGGGTGGCGCTGGAGGTGGCCAGCACGTCGAGATTGCCCGTATCCACCGTAAGGGTGCTATTGGCGATATAGGCTTGCGCGCCATGGTTGCGCGACACGCCGTCGCCCGAATAGCTGCCGAAGGTGTTGCTGGCGATGGATACGCCCATGGTGGCACCCAGGCCCGCGCCCGTGACGCCGGCCGACACCGCGCCGGTCACGGCATTGATGCGGGCGGTATTGTCGGCCGTAACCGACATGCCGGCGCCGGCGGCGAGCGTGGAGCCCGCCACATGGCTGTCCACCGCATTGGCCACCGTCTGGCTGCTGCCCGCGCCGGCGCCGCTCACGGCCACGCCCGCCAGCGCCACGGCCGCCGAGGCGGCCACCGAGGTGCTGTCCAGCGTCGCCGTCTCCTTGGCCGCCACGGCCAGCGTATCCGACACCGAAACCGTCGAGCCGCTCACGCGCGCCTGCACGCTGGCGGCCGAGACATTGCTGACATCGGTGGCGCCCACCGCCACCGAACCGCCGCTGACCGTCAAGGCCAGCGAGGCGCCCACCGCCTTGGCCATCAGGTTGCTGCTGTCCTCGGCGCGCACGCTCAGGCGCGCCATCTGCGCGCCCGCGGCCGCCGACAGCACGCTGTTGTCGACATAGGCCTCCACGCTGCCCAGCGCCTTGTTGCGCGCCAGCGCCGCGCCCACCGACAGGGCCAGGCCCGAGCCGGAACCGGCGGCGCTGGCGCCCACCGCGGTCGCCCGCAGGGTCGAGGTATTGGTGGCCGCCACCGTCAGGCTCTCGGCGGCCCGCACATTGGGGTCGGCCTGGGTCAGCCCGTCCACATAGGCGCGGGTCTGGGCCTTGGACGTATTGAACGCCGACGCGCCCGCGCCGGCCAGGGCCACGCCCTGCAGGGCAACGGCCACCGCGCCCGCGCCCACCTTGGCCTCCAGCCATTGCACGCTGTCGACCGTGACCGAGATCGCGCCCAGCCCGGACACCTGGCTCTGCGTCAGGCCGGCACGCGCGCCGGCGCTGTCGCTGATCTGGTTTTCCGCCAGGGAGGCGCCGATGGCCAAGGAAGCCCCCGCCGCCGTGAAACCCAGGCTGGCGACCACCACGGTCGCCTTGATGGTGCCCTTCATGTCGGCGTCTATGGTCAACGCATTGCCGCCATTGCCGCTGATGCGCGAGCCATTGACCAGGGCCGTCGCCGAAGAGCCGATGAGGTTGCTGGCATTGGCGCCGCCGCCGGCCAGCGAAACCCCGCCCAGGCTCACGCCCACGCTGACGGAGACCGCCACCGACACGGTGGTGATGCTGGCCTGGCTGTCGGCCTTGACCGTGATGGCCGGCGCGCCGACAAAGCCCACCCCGTCGATGGTGGCCAAGGTGGCATTGCTGATCTCGTTCTGGGCCAGCGAGGCGGCCACCGACAGCGCCGCGGTCGCGCCCAGCGACACCGCCACCGCGATGGCCACCGCGGCGATGGTGCTGTTGATCTCGGCCTGGTCCAGGGCATTGACCGTGACGCTGCCCGCCTCGAAGGGCGATTGCCGGCCCGTGTCGCTGATGCGTGCCGTGATGCCGGTCTGTATCTTGTTCACGGCGCGCGCGCCCGCGCCCGCGCCGGAAACCGCCAGGCTGGCGCCGTCGACGATGGGCGGCGCATAGGCTACCGACACCGCGACCGCGCCCGCCACCACGACCGCGTCGATGCTTTGCTGCCGGTCCACCTCGCCGTTGGGCTTGAAGCTGACGTTGCGCGCATCCACCGTGACCGCGCCGGCCGTGACGGCGCTGCCATCGATCAGCGCCACGATCTGGTTGACCGGGCGGCCCGCGCCCAGTCCCACCACCTGGCCGGCGCTGTTGACGTCGTAGCCGATCACGTTCTCGGCCATGGCCACGCCGATCGAGGCCGAGGCGGCCGCGTAATGGCTGACCGATACCGAGGCCGACATGCCCAGCACCACGGCGTTGATGCGCGACAGGCCCAGCGCCAGCACATCCAGGTCGCCCGCGGCGCCCGCGCCGCGGGTGTCGATGCTGGCGCCGCCGATGCCGGCCTGCACGCTGGCGGAAATCACATTGCGCGCCAGCGCGCCGCCGCCGCCGATGGCGGCATTGGCGCTCGCCCCCACCGACACCGCCACCGAGGCGCCCAGCACCACCGACAGGATATCGGCCTGCTGCGTGGCGCTGACCGTCAGGCTGCCGCCGCCAGTGGCGATGCTGCCGCCCGCGATCGAGGCCTCGACCGTATTGAATACCTTGTTGACGGCCACGCTGGTGCCGACGGCGATGGCCACGCCGGCCGTGCCGGCCTGCACCGCGACCGCGCCGCCCACCGCGATGGCGGTGATAGCGGCGTCATCGGATGCGCTGACTGTCACCGCCGCGCCCGAAGTGCGCAGCTGGGAGTCCTCGATCCGCGCCCGGACCACGGTGGCGATATTGCTGATGGCCACCGACACGCCGATGGATGCGCCGGCGCCCACGCTGCCGGCCGAGACCGCCACGCCCAGGGCGCCGGCCACGGCCACGATGCTGCCGCTGTTCTCGGCGTTGACGCGGATCGCGCCGCGGTTGCCCGACGCGCTCTCCACGCGCGTCAGGCGCGCCTCGACCGAGCCGTCTATGGTGTTGCCGCTGCCGGCGCCCGCGCCGGCGCCCGCGAAGCCCTGCCCCACCGCCACCGCCGCGGCCACGCCTATGGTGGCCGACACAATCCGCGAGGTGTTGGTCGCCTCCACGGCCATGCCGGTCTGCGTGCGCACCGTGGTCGTGCTGGCGGCATTGCCGCTGCTGGTGCCGTCGATATAGGCCAGGGTGTGGTTGCCTATCCAGTTGTCGGTCGCCGCCACGCCGGCCGCGATGCCCGCCCCGCTGCCCGGCGACACCGCCACGCCCAGGCCGCCGGCCACCGCCAGCACATAACCCTCGTCGCGGGCCTGCACGGCCACGCCCGGCTGAGTGCCGCTGACGGCCAGCGATTCGACCAGCCGGGCATTGCGGATACCGGCCTCGTTGCGGCTGTTGACGCGGTTGACGGACACCGAGCCGCCCACCGACACCGCCACCGTGCCCACGGCCACGCTGCCGACCACGGTGAAATTGTGGATGCTGCCCGAGAAGACGGAACCCACCTGCACATGCCCGCCCCTCACCGCGCCTTCGGTATCGCGGATCTGCGCGGTGATGCTGTGCGAGCGCGACACGCCCAGCGGCGCGCCTCCCACATAGTTGTATGACAGGCTGGCGCCCACGGCGACGCTCGCGCCTTGGGCGCCCAGGCCCAGCGCCACCGCGCCGGCCAGGCTGTTGATGGTGGAATCGTCGCTGGCCTGCACCCGCACATCGCCATCGGCCGCCACGGCCTGGTTGCTGCGAGTCTCGGCGATCTCCGCCGTGATCGAATTGGCGATCCAGTTCAGCACGGCAGAGCCGCCGAACCCGACATTGGCCCCCGACCCTCCGGCGGCGACCGCCCCGCTGACCGCCATGGCCGCGATCTGCGCATCCAGTCCCGGCGGCATGTCGTCGGGGCGGGCGAAAGTGGCCAGGACCACGATATCGCCCGCGGCCGAGAGCGCCGAGCGCAGGGCGCCCGCATAGATCGTGTCGAACACCTGGTTGACGGCGAAGGCCATGCCGGCGGCCACGCGGCCGCCCACTGACACCGACACATTGCCGGCCAGCGCCGAGATACTGGCCGTGTCGCGCGCCAGGATACGGATATCGCCCGTGGTCGCGCTGACCGACGAATCGGTGATGGTGGCCTGCACCGTGTTCTGGATGGTGTTGACGGCCAGCGAGCCGCTGACGGCCACGCCGGCGCCGCCGGCCAGGCCGACGGAGACGTTGTAGATGCTGGCGCGCTCCTCGGCGCTGACCTGCACGGCCTGCGCCGTCACCTGCGCGCCGTTGATGGCGGCACGCACGCCATTGCGCATGTCGGCCACGCCGACCGAGGCGCCGATGGCCGCCGAGGCGCCTTGCGTGGTCGAAATGCCCAGCGCGCCCGTGGCCGTCACGATCTGGCTCTTGTCCTGGGCCGACACCGACAGGCGTCCGCCCTCGGCGCGCACTTCGGCTCCGGCCGCCGCTCCGGTATTGTCGATCACGGCCTGCACTTCGGTGCGCGACAGATTGACCCCGATGGCGCCCGCGCCGCCCAGGGCCTTGCCCCCGGCGCCGGCCACCGTGATGCTGAGCATGCTGTTGGTCAGGCTGTGTCCCTGGGTCAGCGCCCCGATGTCCAGCGTGATCAGGCCGCCGCCGCTGTCAAGCCGGTCGACCACCTTGCGCAGGCTGACCCCGCCCGTGCCGCTGCCCGCGCCCAGCTGGATGGCAATGCCGTCGCGGGCGTTTTCCAACGAACTGGCCAGCTGGTAGGCGTAGCTGCCGTTCTGCGACACATTGATGACGTAATAGCGCTGGCCATCGACCAGCCCATCGATCACGCGGCCCTCGCTGTGATAGACCACGACGTCGCCCGTGGCCAGGCCCGCATCGCTGGCCAGGCCCAGGCTGTTCTCGCCCGCGACCTGGGTGCGGATGGCCGACGCGGCCAGGGTCGCGTCCTGCGCGGGTCCCTGGGTAATGGTCGTCTGCTCGGTGCCATCGGCCTGCGTCGTGGTCGTGGACTGCGACGTCTGCTGCGCCAGCTGCACGCGGGTGATGCTGATCAGGGCATCGGGATTGACCGCCGTCGGCCTGCCCTGGTTGTCCAGCTGCTTGTTGCCCGCGGCATCGGCCAAGTAGTACTCGTAGCGTTTGGTCGTGGCGTTGAACTCGGCCACATAGCCGAGCTCGGCCAGCGTCACCGCGCTGCCGTCCACGTTCGTGAAGCGCAGCGTCTGGCTGTCGACCGCTTCCACCACGTAGACATGATCGTTGGCCAGCCCGCTCAGCACCCCGTTGGCGCCCAGGTTGATCACCACCTTGTCGCCGGTCGCAAGGCCGTGGGCCTTGGGCAGCGTCAGGCTGCCATCGGCGTTGAGCATGGCGCCGGCCGGATTGTCGACGCTGAAACGCTGCAGGGCGCCGCCCACCGTGGCGCCGCTGAAATCCACCAGATTGCCCTGGCCGTCGCGCAGCTGGAAAGACACCTGGCCACTCGCGCTCCGGACCAGATTGCTCACGTAATAGGTCACCCCGACCTTGAGCACGTCCTGGCCCTGGCGCAGGATGCGGTTGGCCAGCACATCCTCGATCTGACCATTGGCCAGCGAGCCGCTGTAGACAATGGCCGAGCCTTCCTGCAGGCCGTCAAAAGCCGCGTTGATGACCAGGCGATTGTTGGCGCCGTCCAGGCCGACCGTGGCATCCGCGCCGTGGTAGGGCTGCAGATTGACGCTGGTGGCCTCCTGCATGCGCACATGCGCAAAGCGCACGCCCGCGGCCGAACTGCCGGCGGCGAAGGTCAGCGCCTTGCCGCGCAAGGCGTCTTCCTGCGTGGCGGCCAGCTGGATGATGGCCTGTCCGTCCGGCGCCTCGCGCCGGATGATGTAATAGATGCGGTCGGCGCTCAGGCTCGTGCCGTCGGCCAGGCGGATATTGCCCGCGCCCGCGCCCAGATAGATGCCGTCCCCGGTCTGCCAGCCGGCGAACTCGCCGCCGCTTGCGCCTTGCGAGACCGGCAGGCCGGCGTTGCCGCTCGTATCCTTGCCATTGATGATCTCCGCCGCCGCGCCATCGAAGACCAGCGTGCTGCCGCCCTGGTCCACATGGATATCGCTGTCTCCCACGGCCAGCACGTCGCCGCCATTCAGCTGCGCATTGCCGCCCGCGGCCATGGGGTCGACCAGGCCGGCAAAGACATTGACATCGCCGGCGATGGCCCGCACGTCGCTGGCGACAATGGCCGCCGTGACCTTGGGGTCGGCCGCCGGGTCGCCATTGCCGTTGACGCTGGCGATCTGCACCCCGGCGCCCGAATCGGCCAGCTGCTTGTCGTCGAAACTCAACAGATCGCGGTCGAAGGCGGTATTGCTACCCATGATGTTGACCGCCACGGCCAGCCCGACCGCCGCGCCCTGGGTGGCGACGGCGCCGGCCACCGTGATGGCATAGAGCGCCGAGGCATCCGAGGCGTTGACCCGCACGGCGTCGCCGCTGAAATTGGCCGCCTGGCCGGCCTTGACCATGCTGCCGGAGATACGCGCCTCGGTCGAGCCGCGCATCATGTTGACATTGACCGCGCCGGCCAGCGCGAACTTCTTGGACAGCGCGCCGGCCGCGCCCACCGACACCATGAGCGGCGACGAATGCGCGGAGACGTCCAGCTTGCCCTGCACGTCGATGGCGCTGTTCTCGATCAGGGCGCTGGTGCGCGAGCTGAACTCATTGACGCTGACCGACGCGCCCACGGCCACCGAGCCGCCCAGCGTCATCGCCACGCCGCCCGTCACCGCCACCAGCGTGTTGTTCTCGGTGGCGCTCACCGTCAGCGCGTTGGCCGTGATACGGCTGCTGTTGACCACCGGCGCATTGCTGCCGTTGTAGCGCGGCAATACATAGGCCGCCACCGCCGAATGCACGCGGTTGACCTGCACCGATCCGGCGCCGGCGAACTGCGCGTCGCCCAGGCCCACGCCCACGCCGACCGCGCCGCCGCCCAGCGAGGAATTGTCCTCGGCGCTGACGCTGACCGCGCCGCCGCCCGCCGTATCCACGGTCGAACCCTGGATGCCGGCCAGCACCGCGTTGCCGATCTCGTTGTAGCTGATGGCGATGCCCACGCCCGCCTTCTTGCCCACGCCGGCCGCGCCCGTGATGGCGATCAGCGTGGTCTTGTCCAGCGCCGAGACGCTGACATCATGGCCGCTGCTGCCGGCACCGTCATAACGGACCTGGCTGTTGAGGATGTAGCTCTCGATGCGGTTGCCGACCACATTGACGGTGATGGAACCGCCCACCCCGGCGCCATCGCGCGCCATGCCCAGCGCGCCGGCGAAGCCGACCACCGTCTGGGTGGATTCGGCCGACACGTCGATCCGGCCGGTATAACGCAGATCGGCGGCCTGGCGGATGCCGGCCTCGACCTGGGTGCTGCTCACATTGACGGCGATGGCCGCGCCCACGCCGGCCTTGCCGTCCGAGATCGCGCCCGAACCGGCGATCGTGACCAGCACGCTGGCATCGCGCGCGGTGATGGTCACGTCGCGCGCCTTGACCTGGCCGGTGGCGTTGCCCAGGCGGGCGATGTTGTCATAGAGCGCCACGCCGACGGCGGCCGAACCGGCCACGGCCACGCCCTTCTGCCCCTTGGCGCCGGCCAGGCCGGCGGCCATGGTGACCGTCACGCCGGTGCGCCGCGCCGACAGCGCCAGGTCGCCGGCCACGATCAGGCTGCCCACGGCCGCCACCTCGGCGCGCGCCTCGCCGCCCAGCAGGTTCATGCTGTAGGCGCCGGCAATGCCGATGTTGGACTTGGCGGTGTCGGACAGCGCAAACGCCGCGGCGCCCGACAGCGCCAGGGCATGGGTGTTGTTCAGCGCGTCGATCTTGGCGTTGCCGCCAATGGTGACCGTCAGGCCGGCCGCATTGATATAAGCCTGGACGGTGTCGTTGACGACATTGACGGCCGAGGCGCCGGAAATCGACAGTCCGGCCTTGGACTCCGGCTGCTTGGCCGAGCCGCCCGCCCCGCTGTCCTGCGTCAGCGTCGAGGTCGCGTCGCTGGCCGATTTCAGCTTGTCGGCGATATCGGTCTGGTCGGCGGGATCGACCGGCGCGGGATCCGTGCCCGGCTTGGTCTCGCCCTGATCGGCCGGCCCCTTGATGGCCAGCATATCGCCGCCCGTGCCGCCGCTGGGCGTCCCGCCGCCCGGCGTGGTGGCGCCGGTGCCGGCGCCCGCCCCCGCGACGGGGCTGGACACGCGCGACCCGGACACCGCCAGGTTGCCGATAAAGCCCCGGTTCTGGCTCAGCAGGTCCAGCGCGCCGGCCGAGAAACTGCCGCCGGCCACCGCCGTCGCGCCGCCATCGAGCAACTCGCCGATCACGGCCTGGGTGTCGCGATTGATATCGTTGATGGCCACGCTCAGGCCCACGCCCACGGCCTGGGAGCTGGCCACCGAGCCGGCCACCGTGCCGACCCAGGTCGCGTCATCGGCGCGGATGGTGGCCTTGCCCGCGGCGTCGATCCGCGCGCCCGACCCCACCTGGGCGATGGTCGTGGCGTCGCTCACATTGACCATCACCACGCCATTGGCGGCCACTGTCTTGGCCTGGCCGCCCGAGGCGCCCACCGTGACGGAGATCACCTCGTTATCGGCCGCGACCGTCAAGTCGCCGGCATTGATGACGGCGGTATTGCCCACGACGGCGCGCGTGTCATGGGTGCTGGCGTTGACATAGACCGACACGCCGATGGCCGAACCCTCGCGCGAGCTGCTGCCGTAGTCAAAACCGTCGACGCGCGGCGTCAGAAAACCCTTGGCCAGTTGTTTGCCATAGGCGACATAGCCCTGCCCGGGCGCCTTGCCCGGTTCCGCGGCCACCTTTTTATCGCCCCCGATGGCGATATTGGGCAAGAGCACATTGCCCACCAGGTTCAGGTCCTGCTTGGAATTGACGGCCTCGATGGTCACCGCGCCGGCCGGCGCGCTGCCGGCCCGGGTGTCGATGCGGCCGCCGATGGTGGCCAGGGTCTCGGTGCTTTGCACCTGCGCCGTGAAAGCGCCGGCCAAGGCCAGCTTCTTGCTCTTGGAATTGGCGCTGGTCCAACTGCTGAAGCTGTCGGAAACGCCGCCCGAACTCGTCAGCGTGGCCTGCAGGTTGTAGAGAAACTGGGCCGCCGCCGCGCCAGCCACCTTGGCCTTGGCCGCCGTGCCATCGGCCTGGCCCCAGGCCGTCTCGATGCCGTCGAAGGGCTTGTACAGATTGGCCAACCACAGGCCCAGCGGATCGATCTGGTCCAGCGTCCGGGCGGCAATATCGACGTCCCCGCCCTGGGTGGCGATGCTGGCGCCCGCCGCCATGTCCACCTTGGTGCTCATGCTGTCGATGGCGATGGACACGGCCGCCGCCGCGCCCAGGTCCGAGCCATCCGGTCCCACGTTGCGCGCGGTCTGGTCGGCGGTGACGTCGTTCTTCTTCTTGAGGAATGCCTGGCGATCGGCGATGGCCTGGTCATCCACGGCCGTCATGACTTGGTACTGCACCGAATAGCGGGTCAGCGCCTCGACCGTCACATCGCCGCCATGGGTGGCGATCACCGCGCCGCTGCCCAGGGTGACCTGGGTGCTGACGTTGTTGATGCCCATGCCGATGGCCGCGCCCACCTGGAATTCGGTGGATGAGCTGTTCAGCTCCTTCTTGATGTCTGCGTCGTACTCATCTTTATCGGCCTTGGCATTCTTGGCCTTGATCCTGGCGATCTCGTCCTTGAGCTTGCCGTCCTTCCCGAGCGCCGAGAAGAAAGCCTTGGTGTTCTGCCAGGCAATGCCGCCGCCCTTGGCCGCTGCACCCACCACGGGGCCGGCCACTTTGCGTCCGACCAGGCTCTTGGCCTCGATGACCGTCTGGTCGACATAGTCCTCGCCCGTGGCCTGGCGTCCGCCCAGGTTGGTCTTGACGATCACCTTGCTGCCCTGGTCCAGGGTCTGTGCCTGCACGATGACCTTGTTGGCGCCGTCGGGCACCGTGGTGTCGCCCGTGCCGCCGGCCACCAGCTTGCCATTGACCACCGCCTCGGTGGCGATGTTATTGATGGCCAGGCCCAGCGCCGCGCCCACCTTGGCGTAGCTGGCGTTATAGCGGCCCGTCTCCCGGGACGGGTCGATCGTGCCGTCATCCGCCTTCACCGGCTTGGTGTCATCGCTTTCGGCCATGGCGCCCGAGGCCGCGACCTTGATATCCATCTTGTGCTTGGTGATGGCCTGCACCGTCACGTCGCCGCCCACGCCGCCCAGCGATACCGCGCCGGGCGTCGACGGCGTGGCGTTGACGTCCGTCATCAGCTCGGCCGTGCTGCCGATGGTGACCTTGGAGCTGCTGTTGACGATGCCTATCCCCACGCCGATGACGCCCGGGACCAGGCTGATCGTCGAGGGCAGCAAGGCAATCGTCATTTCGCTGTCGACCTCGGAGATCACCGAGATGTCGCGCGCGGCATAGATCTTGCCGTTGACCGTGACCTGGGCGTTGTTCTCCAGCACCCCCACGGCCACGCCCACGACCTTGGCGACCAGCGGGCTCAACTTCACCACGGCCTTGCTCTCGGCCTTGACCGACACATCGCTGGCCGAGAAAATGGCCGCGCTATCGTCGATCTGGATGCTCGAGCTGTACTTCACACGCGCCCAGGCCACTTCGACCGCCGCGCTGTCCAGGAAGGTCATCAGGGCGTCGTAGGCGCTGTTCACGCCGCCGCCCAGCTTGGCGCGCAAGCCCGTATCGGCCTCCGCGTTCTTGACCAAGGGGTCCAGGTCATACTGCGAGCTGTCGAGCTTGGCGCTGATGGTCACGCCGGCGCCATCGGCCTTGGTGGCCCACAGCGTGGCATTGGTGATCGTGACGCTGGTGCTCAGGTCGAAGATCTGCCCATAGGCGCTGCGCCAGGGGCGATAGCGCTGGGCGAGCACCTCGATGGCCCCCGCGGCCAGCACGATATGGGCGCCGGTGGCCGAGCCGATCTGGATGTCCTGCGCCTCCAGGCGCAGCAGGTGCGTGGAATCGAGCGTGATGTCCTTCTCGATCTTCAGCGTGCCGGCGCGGATGGTCACGTCCGTGCCCGACGACGTCACGTCCACGTCGATGACCGCGTTTTCGCCCAGATCCAGGATTTTTTCGAGATTCTGGGCATTGGCGCCGAGATTGACCCCGAGCAGATTGCCCGCCGCGCCCATCAGCGAGGACAGCACGGCCGTGCCCGTTACCGGTGAAATCAGCTGCAGCGAATTGCCGCTGCCGCCGCCGGCGGCCAGCGACACTGTCACCGAGCCGCCCGCCGCATTGACCGGCTGCACCACGATGAAGCTGACGTTGCTCTTGTTGCCCTTGAGGGTGTTGTAGCCCCCATCGCTCTCCAGGGTCGCCCGGCCCGTCCAGGCCTCGGCGTCCAGTGTCGTCGCGGTGCCGGCCGCATTGCGCGCGGCCAGCGTCACATTGTCCATCGCCGTGCCGACGCCGCCGCCGGCGCGGGCCAGGGTCACCACGCTGGCGAAGGTCGCGCCGTTGAGATAAGACACCTGGGTGGGCGTCAGGATGGCTCCGTAGACGGAGTCCACCCGCAGCGTGTTGTAGCCGCTGGCCTGGGTGAGAATGCTGTTGCCCGCGCCGGTCGAAAAACGCTCCCAGGCGTCATCGGCCACATAGCCGTAGCTCACCAGGAAGGTGTTTTCGCCACCGCCGGAGCGGATGACCGCATTGGCGCCGGCCAGCATGAAGCGCGTCGAGTGCGCGGCCGCCAGGGCATCGCCCGTGAGCACGCCATTGACCGAGGCGCGGAAACTCTCGCTGGCGCCCAGCAGGCCCAGCCACTTCGCCGCTTCCGACAACACCGTCGTGCTCTGCGACACGTTGCCCTGGTCATCCAGCGTGATCAGCGTGCCCGGCTCCAGGCGGAAATCCCCGCCATAGCCGGCATCGCGCGCGGCCTGGGTGTAGCTGACCACCAGGCAACCATCGGCGTTCAGGCGGGCGTCCAGCGCATAGAGATAGTCCCAGGCCGTGGTGGTGTCGCTATCGGGCAGCGGACGTCCGGCATTGGGCCCTTCCGCCGCAATCCGGATCGGCTGGCCGCTCTTGTTGACCATCACGCTGCCGGCGATCGCATTGAGGATGTCCTGCAGGGTGTTCACCCCCTCCAGGCTGACCTCCAGGCGGTCGTCATTGGCGAAGACGAACTTCAGCGCCGGCCCGCTGTTGTCCTGGTATCCCGACGTCAGGTCCGCCAGGAAGGTCTGGGTCGTCAGTCCGGTAAAGCCGGTGGTGTCCACCTGGCTGCCGCTGCCGCTGACTTTCAGGTCGAATTGATTGACATGGCTGAAGGTCGTCTTGACCGCCCCCGTGCCCGCGCCGATGTCCATCCGGCCGTCGGTCAGCTTGAGGTTCTTGCCGCCGGTGTCGACGCGGATGGTGTTCGTCCCGGCCGAGCCGATCACATCCGAGTCATACCGGTTGCTCACGACATAGATGTTGGACAGGCCGGCGCTGCCGTCGAGCACCGCTCGCCCCTCGAAAGCCGAGGTGTCGATCCAGTTGCCGTACTCGCCGCCCATGACGCGCGCCGAGGTGACGTGGCTATAGGTCGAGCCCGTGGTCGCGCCCTCGGCGCGCAGGATCTTGCCGGCCTGGGTGCCCAGCCCGTCGGAAACGAAAGATACCCAGCCCAGGCCACCCGTCGCCTGCTTCTGGGCCAGCCATTGCGCGGGGTCGATGCCGGTCAGGCCGTCGGCCACGACCACCAGTTCGGTCGTCGCATCCGCGCCCGTGCCGCCGGTGACCGCGTACTGGCCGCCCATGAGGATGACCTGGTGCTGGGTTCGGTCGCCGCCGCCGGCCTTGATCACGCCGCCGGCCATCAGGCCGCTGACCAGCACGGTATTGCCCGAGAAGGCGGAAGCGTCGATCAGGGTCGAACCCAGGCCACCATTGAGCCGCGCGTCGCTGAACCCCCCTTGCAGCACGTTGTGCAGCACGGGCGTGGCCGCGCCCGCGGGCAAGGCGTCGCCATCCGAGGCATATTGCGCGATCAGCTCGCCGTCGGTCAGGGTGAAGTTCCAGTTGCCGTCTTCGGACAGGGTATTGCTCAGCGAACCCGCCTGCGCCACCAGCACGTTCGAGCCCTGGTAGCCGGTGAAGACATTGTGGCCCAGGCCGCCGCGCAGCACATTGGCGCCGGCGCTGCCGATCAGGGTCAGGTCGCCCGCATAGCCGGAGCCGTCCAGGGTGACCACCGTATCGGGATGATAGGCGCTGCCGGCTGCCGCGGCGCCGTCGATGGTGCGATAGTCCTGCAGCGTCACGGCGCCCACGCCATAGAGGCGCACCGTGTTGGCGGACGTGGCGCCCGGCGGCGTATTGCTCAACACCGCCGTGACCGTGTCGCCGGTCAGCGTGGCGTCGCTCTCGACGCCGGCGATGTATTCGGTGGCGCCGCCGCCCAGGCTGCCGTTGCCATAGACGATGTCGTTGCCGCCGCCGCCGCTGATGCGGTTCGCCCCGCGGCTGTTGGCCACGGTGATGATGTTGTCGCCCAGGCTGCCGACGATGTCGTTGCCATAGCTGCCGCCCGCGCCGATCACATTGCTGATATTGAGCACGCCGGCCAGGCCGCTGGCGTCATAGAGCGCGGTCGCCTCATCCTGGTAGTTCAGGTTGACGGTGACGTTGTCTTCATAGGCGGAATAATCCAGCGTGGTCTTGCCCGCCACGCCGATGAAAATCTGGATGTCGAGATTGCTCACCAGCGCCGTGGCGCCGGCAAAACTGCTCACGCTGCCATCGGCGGCCACGCCCGCGCCCATATAGACCGTCACGCCGCCTTGCGTCTGCACGCGGGCGGTGACATCGGCGCCGAATTGGGAGAGGTCCAGGGTGTTGCCGCTTTGGCCAGCCTGCTGGGTCAGGGTAAATCCACGGATGCCCGCGCCGACGATGTAGGTGTTGCCGCCGCCGCTGCCGGTGATGATGTCTTGCGCGTTGTTGATGGTGACGGTGGTGTCGCCCACCACGGTGATACGGTTGCCGCCCTGCGTCGAACCCTTGACCGCGCTGATCGCCCGCACATAGCCGAATCCGGTCGGCGGCGGCGGCGGCACTTCTTCGCCATTGCTGTCCGCCGTGGGCCCGGAGAGATCCACCGTCACGCCGGTGGCATAGCCACTGTAGTCCAGCAGGGTCTTGCCGCTTTGGGAGGTGCCCACCAGGTTGAAGGTCTTGTCGCCGATCTTCAGGTTCTGGCTGCCATCGGCCGACTTGAACACCACATTGACCGTATGCTCGGTCCAATTGTCGTTGGCATCGACCGTGGTGTAGCGGATCTGGTAGCTGTCGTTGTTGCTGATGATGGCGGTGACATTGCCCTTGATGGCCGAGAAGTCCAGCGTATTGTTGCTGTTCTCGTCGTCCTCGTTGCGCACCCAGACGCCATTGTCCTGCTTCATGCCCTGGCGCAGTTCGATGGTCGTGGTGGCCGCGGTGGAATTGTTGTCGAACACGAAGGTGTTGTCGCTGCCATAGGCCACCAGCGTGTCATTGGTGGCCACGCCGGTCAGGGTGGAGCCGCCGGTCTGCGCGCCGGTGGACGTCGCCATCAGCCCATCCCAGCGCGCCACGGTCAAGGTAGTGGCTTCGATGGCGCCGTGGCGGTAGTCCAGCACCCAATCGCCGCCCAGGGCCGCGCTGCCCACGCTATGGGTGGCCGCGGCCACATCGGCGCGGGTGATGGCCGACAGGCTGTCGACAAAGGCCACGCCCCCGCGTCCGGCGGCCACATTGCAGCCGTAGAGCAGGATGTCGCCGTCCTCGGCCATCGCATCGCCCCAGGCGCGCAGCTGGTCCTTGTAGGCATCGAGCTGGCCTTCGCCCAGCGTGGCCGTGCCCAGCGTGAGCGAGCCGACGCCGCCATGGCTCATGATCTGCACCGCGGCCAGGTCCTTGTGCTGGGCCAGGATCTGGGTGATCTGGTCCACGCCGTCATAGCGGCCGTCCAGCACGATGATCTCGGTATCGTGGCTGCGCAGCACCTGCAGCTGCGGGCCGTCGCCCGTAGGCGTGGCCAGGCCGCCCAGGCCCTCGGTCTTGCCGCTCACCAGGCTGTAGAGGCCCTGGACCATCTCCTCGGCGTTCTCGATGGACGGGTCCACGAAGATGATCTGGCGCACCGGCGTGCGCTCGGACTGCGTGGTGTAGCCCTCCAGCGCCGTCAGCGGCGCGGCGGCCTCATGGCCGGGCAGCCACGCCTTGGCGTCGCCCTGGCGCGCGGCATTGGCCTTGGCGTACTGATCCAGCGAGATCTGTTCGCCCAGCACACCCTGCTTGTGGAAAGCGGCGCGCTCGACCAGGTAGGGATGCGCGCCCGGCGCCTGCGGCTTCTTGGCCTGTGGACTGGCCTGGCCCGGATGGGCCGGCGCCACGATGGGAGCCTCGTCGCTGGCCGGCTGCGGCGGCGGCGGAACCAGTTCGGCCGACATCAGATAGCGTCGCTCCAGCGCCTCGAACAGGGGCCGCCGCCGGAACAGGGATTGCTGCACCTCGCGTGAGGAACGGCCGGTCCAGAGTTTGCGCGCCAGTTTCTTGATGCTCATATCGCTATCCGATATTCAATGTCGCCGGAACCTTCCCGGCCTAAAAAAAGGAAACGGCCATCTCCCGCGGAAACGGCCTTGTCGCTGCCTGCCGCCAGGCGGATTACAGGATCTCTTGGCTGATCGCCGCGATGTCCGCCGCATTCAAAGTGCCCGCCGCCTGCTTGAGCTTCAGGCCGTCCAGCACAAAGTTGTATCCCGCCTCGGCCTGCTGCCGCTTCGCGTTGTACAGATTGCGCGTGGCGTCCAGCACGCTGACGATGTCGTTCAATCCCGCCTTGAAGCCCTCTTCCTTTTGCTTGAGCGCCAACTCGAAAGACTGCACCGAGCTGTTCAGGGCCTTGATACGGTCGATGCCGATGACGATGTTCTGGAAAGAAGAAAACACCTGGCGCTGCACCTTGCGGCGCGCCAGGCTCAATTCCGATGAGGCCGCGCCCAGGCGGCTGGCCGCCGCATGGCTCATGCCATAGGTATAGCCGCTCTGGAAGATGGGCACGCTCAGATTGAGCGTGACGCGGGTGTCGGCCACCGTGCTGCCGCCGCCGAACAGGCTGCCGCCGGTCTCGTTGCGGCCGGTCGAGGCGCGCAAGGCCAGGCTGGGGTAATAGCCGGCGCGCTGCACCGACACTTCCTTCTCGGCCACGGCCACCGCCGCCGAGGCCGCGCGGATGGACCAATTCTGCTCCAGCGCCGTGCGCAGCCAGACCTGGGCGTCATTGGGCTGCGGCAAGGCCATGGGCAGGTCGCGGCGCACGCGGCGCAGCTTCACATTCCCGTAGCCGATGATTTCCTGCAGGCCCTGCTGCTTGTCCAGATAATCGTGGCGCGCCAGCAGCGTGTTGGCCTGCTGCAGATCCAGGCGGGCCTGCACTTCGCTGACGCCCACCTCGGTTTCCTGGCCACTGTGATAGCGCGCCTGCACCAGCTCCATCTGCTTTTCGGTGGTGTTGCGTTCGGCCTCGGTCAGCTCGATCTGGTCCTGGGCGGCCAGGATGCTCAGATAGGCCGTGGCCGCGCGCAGCATCAGGTCCTGCTGCGCATAGGCATAGCTCGCCACTTCCTTGCGCTCGGCATCCTGCGACTGGCGCCACTTGTGATACGCGCCCAGGTCGAAGATGGGCTGCGTCAGCGTCAGCGCCCAGCCGTTCTCGCTCCAGTTGGCGCGGCCCGTCTGGTAGACGGCGTTTTCGCTGTCGACCACGTTCTGCTTGACGCGCGCGCGGTTGGCCTCGCCCGTCACGCTGGGCAACAGCCCGGCGCGCGCGGCGGTCACGCCATAGCCCACGGCCTGCAGCTCCTGGTAGGCGCCGCGCAATTGCGGATCGTTCTGCAGCGCCAGCATATAGACCTGGTCCAGCGTCATGGGCTCGGTCTGCGCCGGCAGCTCGGCGGCGTTGTAGGCCGGCATGTCTTCGGCCCGATAGGTCGCCGGCGCCGGCAGCTCGGTCTTCTCATCGAAAGGCGGCGCGGGCACGGGAGCGACCTGGTCCATGCGCGCGCTGGGCGCGGGCTGGGCGAACCCCGAGTCTTCCATCGGCCCGGACAGATCCGTCTTGAGCAGACCGGCGTCGGTCTGGACCTGGGCCGGCGTGGCCTCGGCCTGGTGCGCCTCGCGTGTGGCGCAGGCGCCCAGCCCCAGCGTGGCGGCCAGTATCGTCAGCGCCATCCAGGCCGGGCGGCTCGGAGCAAGCTTATCGTCTTCAGTCATAGTAGACAGTCAAAAACTCATGACCATCCCGGGCGGTGCCGGCAGCCAGGCTATACAGGCTGCGCGGTTCGTCGGGCACGAGAAATCCCAGCACTTCGCTTTCGGGCAGCGCCAGGCTCCCGGCCAGGCGCAACAGATCGGGAATGAAACCGCGCAGCGGCAGATCCGCCCCGCGGAATGTGACCGTGAAGGAGTCGCGCCGGCTCCCGGCTTCGTCCACCTCCAGGAACATGAAGCGCGCCGGATCGGCCGCCTCGGCCGCGCGGCCGATGACGTCGCGCGCCATGCGCCGGAGCACGGGCTGGGCCAGGCGCTCCAGATAGGGCTGCAGATAGCCCTCGAAGGCGGCGCGGTCCTGCAGATGGCGCATGCGGTAGGCCGTGATGCCCGCCACGCGCCCGGTCGCCGGATGCCATTTGTAGCCGCAGCCCAAGGGCAGCGCGCCGTGCTGGCGCAAGGCCTCGGGCGCGGGCATGAACTCGAGATAGACGCGATAGGTGTCGCCGTCCTCGATATCCGGCTCGTAGGCAAAGAACATGGCGCGCGCCTGTTCCATGTCCTGCATGATGCGCATCCACAAGGGCTGCGGAATCGCCAGGGCGCGCGACAGCGTCGAGAAGTCCAGCATGCGCCAGTGCTCGCGCTGCACGCCCAGCAAAAAGCGGTTGCCGACCAGGCCCGCGGCCGAGAACTTCATCGACCACTCCACGCCGTCGATCTGCTTGCCCTTGAACACCGAGAGCAGGCGGTCGGCCCAGAACCTGCGATCCCCCCTCAGCGTATGCAGGGGGATATGCACATCCTCGCCGGCCGGGCCGAGCGTTGCGGTCACCATGTCGGCGCGGTCCGGCTCAGGCGGCCGCTTCCCGCGGCGCCGCGTCCGTCGTCGAGGCGACCTCCTGCTGCTGCAAGGCCTTCTGGCGGCGCTGCTCGTCCAGCATCATGGCCAGGCGCGGCACATTGCCCAGCGAGGCGCGGTGCAGCTCGATCAGGCGCAGGATGCCCGACCGGTGCAGCTCCACCACGCGCACATCGTCGATGCCGGCGAACTTCTGGTCGTCCACGACCCAGAAGCCGCTCAGGTAGCGATCGCCCTCGGTCTGCGAAATGGTGATGGTCTTGGCCACCAGCAGACCCAGCTCGTTCAGGCGCTGGGCCATCTGCTTGGTCAGTTCCATCTCGCCCTGGAAGACGCGCAGGAACTCCATCATCTGGGTCAGGTAGCCGGTCTCCTTGCCATCCTCGAACAGGGCCACGCCTTCGGCGCTGTTGATGCCGGGGTATGACTCGTCAATGCAGACCGCCAGGCGATCGGCGTCCGAGGTCGTGCCCAGCACGAAGGGATATCGGCGCGCGAACGCCGGGACATAGGTGTCGGCCTTCCACATCCCTTCGGCGGTCACGAAAAGATTGGAGCGGTCTTCCAGCCCCAGCAGCACGGCCACATGGAAATTGCCCTGTTCATCGCCCACGAAAACGATGGGGTAGTGGCGTCCGGCATCGGCGAACTCGCTGGCCGCGATGGGCAGCGCATTGGTGTCGCGCGCGAAGGCGTAGTGATCCGGCTGGATCTGGATCTTCGTGTCCTGGTGCGCGGCACGGTCCAGCGCCACGGCGCGTTCATAGAAAACGGTTGCGGACATTTGGTAAACCTCTCCTTGAAACTGTTACCTGTCTTCCTGCCGCCCGTCTGCGCCATGGTCGAGCCGCCGCCCTGGGATGAACAAGGGTTTTCCCGGAGAAAACCGGGCGCGGCCGTTGGTGAGAAATAGTGTCAGACGTGAGGAAAAAACGAAATAATTAGAACGAATTCTGTCAAGACTCGTCTATGCCTGAAACTGGGTATTTCGGCCCGGGAAAGCCCGTGGATCAAGCCCGCTCGCCCGCGCCATGGGCGTCAGCCGGCTTGCGGCAAGGTGGCGACCAGGCGCGTCTGCCCGGCGCGGGAAACGACGACCAGCGAGCCGCCCACGCGGGCGATCCTCGCCTGCATGCTGCGCATGCCCACGCTCACGCCGGACTGGCGCACCGCCTCGACATCGAAACCCACCCCATCGTCCTCGATCTGCAATGACAAGCCGCTGGGTGAAGACTGCCGCAGCGCCACCCGCACCTGGCGCGCGCCGCTGTGCTTGACCACATTGGTCAGCGACTCTTCCAGCAAGCGCGCCAGGGCCAGGCACTGCCTGGCCTCGGGCGGGCGCGGCCAGGCCGGCGCGATCTCCCAATGCACATCGATCCCCAGCGCATCGAACAGCACGGTGAACCGGTGGCGCAGGGGCGCGATCCAAGCGCCGGGCGTGTCCGGCACCGGCATGCCCTCGCCGGCCCCGCTGTCGATGGCCTGGCGCAGATCGTCGCGGATGTGCTTGAGGATGGCCAACACCTCCTGGTTGCGCAGCGGCTCGTCGGCCTGCTCCACCAAGGCCATCATGCGCACCAGGGAGCCGCCCGGCCCGTCGTGCAGATCATGGGCCAGCTGCAGGCGGTCCTGCAGCCGGGCATTGGCCAGCGCAAGCGCATGTTCCAGGGCCAGCGAAGTGCGCAGCTCGGCCCGGGCCTGCCGCACGCTTTCGGCCAGCTCCAGATTGAAGCGCTCCACCCGGGAAATATTGCGGGCGATGCGCATGCCCAGCACCGCCGCCATCGACACCATGGCCACGATGCTGGTGAAGGCCGTATAAGACAGCTCGCCCCGGATCAGCTTGAAGGTCATCAGGAAGTCATGCAGGCCGGCGGCAAAGAACACCAGCAGGCATAGCGCCATGACGGCATGGTCCGGGTCGCGCGTGCGCCAGGCCCGCAGCGGGAACTGCAGGCAGTTCAGGAAGAAGATACCGGCGGGCACGATCAGGCCCGCCAGCAAGGCCGGGCGCAGATGGCTGTCCGGCGCCAGGGCCAGCAAGGCCAGGAGCGCCACGCTCAAGCCCCACAGGGCGCGCTCCAGGCGCGGCAGCGACTGCCCTCCGAAACGCCAGATGAACATGCAGAAACCCGCCACATAGAGCACGAGGGCCATGAGGTTGGCGCGCGCCAGCGACGCCGAGTCGCCGAAGGGCCAAGGCGACGTCAACAGCACATTGGCCACAAAGGCGGACCAGCACAAGGCCATGAAGGCATACCAGCCGTAATCGCGCTGCGAGCGCCGTGCCAGCCAGATGCAGAAAAACAGGCCGCCCACCGTCAGCGACACGATGAGGTTCAGGGCATACAGACTGCGGTGGCGCCAGGCCAAGCGGTCGCGCAAGGCCTGCATCGCCTGCGCCTGGCCGATATGCACCGGCCCCAGGCCCGCGCCCAGGTCGGCCCGGCCCACCACCCGCACCCAGAGCGTATTGCCCGTCTCGCGCAGCGAGGACGAGGGCAGGATCCAGAAACGCGGCATATTCCAGCTGCGCGACAAAGGCTCGGCCAGGCTGGCATCGCGCCAGATCAGTTCATCGTTGCTATAGACCTCGCCGGCCAGGTTGACCGAAGGCAACACCAGGCCCAGCGGCTGCCGGCCCGCGCAGCGCGGCGACCAATCGACGCGGTACCAGACGCTGCCCTGGTAATCGGGCCAGCGCGCCTGCCAGTCGTCGGGCAGGGCCACGGCCTGCCACGCCAGCCTCTCGTCCGGCGTGGCGCCGTCCATGGCGCGCGCGGCCTGTATCCGCTCGATCTCGGCCGTACACGCGGATGGCGGCGCCTGCGCGCGGACTGGCGACAGGCAGCACAACAGCAGCAGGAGCAGCAGCGCCCTCAATCCAGCAGGCCGCGCGCCCGCGCGGCATGGATGGCCTTGGTGCGCGAGGACACAACCAGTTTGCGATAGATATGCTTGATATGCCGCTCGACCGTGTAGCGCGACAGATGCAACTGCTCGGCAATTTCGCGATTGCCCAGGCCGGAAGCCACCAGGCGCAGGATCTGGGTTTCGCGCGGGCTCAGCGGGCCGGCGGCATCGGGCAGGTCCACGGGCCGGCCGCGGAACTCCTGCAGCAGGCGCCGCGCCACGAAGGGATCGATGGGCGCGCCGCCGCTCAGGATGCTGCGCACGGCGATGCTGACCTCCAGGTCGTCGCGCTCCTTGAGCACATAGCCCGAAGCGCCCGCGCGCAAGGCGGCCAGGATGGCCTCCTCGGAACTCCAGGCCGACACCACCAGGATGGCCATCTCCGGATTGGCGGCATACATCTCGGCGATGAGGTCCACGCCACTGCCATCCGGCAGGCCCAGATCCACCAGCGCCACGGCGGCCGGCTGGCGAGAAAAACTGGCCCGCGCCTCGGCCAGGGAGCCGGCGAAATACAGCGAATCCTGCTCATAGCCCAGCCGCAGCAACACCCTTTCCAGCCGGTCGCGGATTGGCGGCTCATCCTCTATCAACAGCACTGGTGCCCGCAGCGCGAAGTCGAGAAGGGATGGAAGGGCGGACATAGATAGGTTCGGGTCGAGTGCGTCAGGATATGACAGTCATGGCGCCAAGGCGGGCCGGGCCAGGATTATGCAAGAGGCGGAAAAATCAAATTACAAATAAGCGGGCGAAGAATAGCATTGCTGGCTCTTCATACGCGGCGGAGTTCCGTCCGCCCCCGCAAATCCGGCATCAACTGTTTTATATCGAAACATAGCCGGGATATATGTCAACGTGCAGTCACGTTAACCCCGAATCATTTTCTCGAGAACAGAAAGATTAGGCAAAACTGATTCAAAACCTTGCGCGAATCCACGCCGGCGAACAATAACAATATTGCGCACGAGCGTCATCCGCCTTTAGTCGTAGAGGCCGGCCCAAAGGCCCCGCCCGCGGCACGGGTTTGCTTTGCCCCAGCAATAAAAATACATACCATTCGCATCATCACCCCCGGACCTCCGACCATGCAGGCCGCCCACGCCCCGCGCCATGCCAGCCTCTCCTGTCCTTGCTGGACCAGACGGAGATTGAAATGGCTTATACCCTGCCCCCCCTGCCCTATGCCTACGACGCGCTCGAACCCCATATCGACGCGCAGACCATGGAGATCCACTACACGCGGCATCACCAGACCTATATCAACAACCTGAATGCCGCCCTGCAATCCCGCGGCCTGTCTTTTCCTCCCGTCGAGACGCTGCTGGCCGATATCGACCGGCTGCCGCAGGATATCCGCGCCGCGGTGCGCAACAACGGCGGCGGCCACGCCAATCACAGCCTGTTCTGGGACATCATGTCGCCCCGGGGCGGCGGCCGTCCCCAGGGCCGGCTGGCCGCGTCCATCGATGCCGAGCTGGGCGGCCTGGACCGTTTCAAGGAGCAATTCACCCAGGCCGCGCTCACGCGCTTTGGCAGCGGCTGGGCCTGGCTATGCGTCACGCCGCGCAAGACGCTGCTGGTGCAGAGCAGCGCCAACCAGGACAGCCCGCTCATGGAAGGCCATACCCCCATCCTGGGGTTGGACGTCTGGGAGCACGCCTACTACCTCAAATACCAAAATCGCCGGCCCGATTACATCGCGGCCTTCTATGAGGTGATCCACTGGCCCGAGGTGGCGCGCCGCTACGAGGCCGCGCTGGCTTGAAGCCGGGGCCGATTGCGCGGCGGACGGACAAAGATGATAATAAGTCTTATTTTCTTGTTTCCGTCCGCGACGCTCCCACCATGGCAGACGCCATCGACATCGGCCTTCTGTATTCCCGCCACCACGGCTGGCTGCAAAGCTGGCTGCTGGGCAAACTCGGCAACCATGGCGATGCCGCGGATCTGGCACACGACACCTATCTGCGCCTGATGCGTTCCGGGCGCCTGCCGGCGCGTGAAGACCAGTCGCGCGCCTTCCTGGTCCAAGTGGCCAAGGGGCTGGTGATCGACCTGCGCCGCCGCCGCGCCATTGAGCAGTCCTACCAGGAAGCCGTCTCGGCCCTGCCGCCGGCCCTGGCGCCCTCGCCCGAATCGCGCGCCCTCATCCTGGAAGCGCTCACCGAGGTCGACGCCATGCTCGACCGCCTGCCCGTCAAGGTGCGCGAGGCCTTTCTGCTGTCCCAGCTCGAAGGCCTGGGCTACCGTGAAATCGCCCAGCGGCTGTCGGTCACGGTCAGCTCCGTACAGAAATACATGATGACCGCCATCCAGGCCTGCTACCAGACGGTCTATGGCTGAGCGGACCGACGACGGCCGCCCGCTCGCGCCGGCCATCGTGCGCGAGGCCGCGGCCTGGAGCGCGCGCCTATGGTCGGGCGAAGCCACCGAGGACGAGCGGCGAGATTGCGAGCGCTGGCGCCGCCGCCACCCCGACCATGAACTGGCCTGGCAGCGCATCGCCCGCCTGGCCGCCCGTCTGCAGGCCCTGCCCGCCGAGCTGGCCGCGCCCGCCCTGCGCCGCTGCGGCCACCGCCTGTCGCGCCGCGCCCTGCTCACGCTGGCCCTGGGCGTGACGGCCGCCTCGCCCTGGTGGCTGCCGGCCGCCGGCCCGGCCTGGCGCCTGGCGCGCGCCGATCTGCGCACCGGCACGGGCGAGATGCGCCGCGTGAGCCTGCCGGATGGCGGGGAGCTCTATCTCGACAGCGGCAGCGCGGTCGACCTGGACTATGGCGCGCAGGCCAGGCGCATTGTCCTGTTGGACGGCCGCATCCTGGTGCGCACCGCCGCCGGCGACAGCCGCCCTTTCCTGGTGTCCACGCGGGACGGCGAAGCCATTGCGCACGGCACGCGCTATACCGTGGCGCTGGCCGGGGGCTACACCGACGTCCAG
>NZ_LRUJ01000044.1 GCF_001548475.1 Bordetella hinzii LMG 13501 | reverse complement strand
TTTGCTGCGGCGCTGCGCCGGGCCGGCCAGGTCGGGCGCGTGCTCGGCGTGGGGCGCAATCCGGAGTCGCTGGCCCAGGCCCAGGCGCTGGGCCTCATCGACGAGGCCGTGAGCCCCGAGGACGCCGCGGCGCAGGCCGATCTCATCCTGCTGGCCACGCCGGTCGGCAGCCTGGGCCCCATGCTGGCGCGCATGCGCGAGCATCTGCGCCCGGACGGCCTGATCACCGATGGCGGCAGCACCAAGGCCGAGGTCGTCCAGGCCGCGCGCCAGGCGCTGGGTGAACGCATCGCGGCCTTCGTGCCGGGCCACCCCATTGCCGGCGCCGAGCGCACGGGTCCGCAAGCCGCCGATGCCCGGTTGTACGAGGGGCGCAAGGTCATCCTGACGCCGCTGGCGGAAAACCCGCCCCAAGCCGTGGCTCGCGTGCGCGCCGCCTGGCAGGCCTGCGGCGCCCAGGTGCTGGACATGACGCCCGAGGAACATGACAGTGTGCTGGCCTCGGTCAGCCATATGCCGCATTTTCTGGCGGCCGCCTATATGGCCCAGGTCTGCGAGGCCGAGGACGCCCAGACCAGGCTGGCGCTGGCCGGTTCGGGCTTTCGCGATTTCACCCGCATCGCCGCCGGTTCGCCCGAAATGTGGCGCGACATCTTCCTGTCCAACCGTTCGGCCATGCTGGCCGAGCTGGCGGCGCTGCGCGCCGTGCTGGACCGAACCGAAGCCGCCCTGGCCGCCGGCGACGGCGCGAGCCTGCAGCAATGGCTGCAGGATGCCGCGCTGGCCCGGCGCGCCTGGCGCAAGGAGTCTTCCTGATGAATGCCCAGGCCTATCTGGACCTGCCCCGCGCACGCCACGCCCGTGGCGTGGTGGCCTTGCCCGGCTCCAAGAGTATTTCCAACCGCGTGCTGCTGATCGCCGCGCTGGCCGAGGGCCGCACCGAGATCACCGGCCTGCTCGATTCCGACGACACGCGCGTCATGCTGGCGGCCCTGCGTCAGCTGGGCGTCGCGGTGACGGATCTGGGCGAGGGCAGGGTGGCCGTCGAAGGGGCCAGCCGCTTTCCGGTCGCGCAGGCCGAACTCTTTCTGGGCAATGCGGGCACCGCCTTCAGGCCGCTGACCGCGGCGCTGGCCCTGATGGGCGGGGACTACCGGCTCTCGGGCGTGCCCCGCATGCACGAGCGGCCCATCGGCGACTTGGTCGACGCCCTGCGGGGCTGGGGCGCCCGGATCGACTATCTTGGCCAGGAAGGCTATCCGCCGCTGCGCCTGGGGCGCGGACAGGCCCAGGCCGATACGGTGCGCGTCCAGGGGTCGGTGTCCAGCCAGTTCCTGACGGCGCTGTTGATGGCCGCGCCCATCGAGGCGGGCGCCAGCGGCCGGGCGGTCACCATCGAGGTGATCGGCGAACTCATTTCCAAACCCTATATCGAGATCACGCTCAACCTGATGGCGCGCTACGGCGTGACGGTGCGGCGCGACGGCTGGCGGGCCTTCACCATCGAAGGCGGGGCGCGCTACCGCAGCCCGGGCCGCATCGCCGTCGAGGGCGATGCCTCGACGGCTTCCTACTTCCTGGCCCTGGGCGTGCTGGGCGGCGGACCCGTCCGTGTCACCGGGGTGGGCGAGAACAGCATCCAGGGCGATGTCGCCTTTGCCGACACCCTGGCCGACATGGGCGCCACGATCACCCGGGGGCCCGAGTGGATCGAAGCCAGCGGCCCGGCGGTGGCCGGCGGCGGACGGATCAAGGCGTTCGACGCTGATTTCAACCTCATCCCCGATGCGGCCATGACGGCCGCGGCCATGGCATTGTTTGCCGACGGGCCTTGCCGCCTGCGCAATATCGGCAGCTGGCGCGTCAAGGAAACCGACCGTATCCACGCGATGCAGACCGAACTCGCTAAACTGGGAGCCACGGTCGACAGCGGCCCCGATTGGCTGGCGGTCACGCCGCCGGCGGCAGGCCAGTGGCGCGATGCCCATATCGGCACCTGGGACGACCATCGCATGGCCATGTGTTTCTCGCTGGCGGCATTCGGGCCGGCCGCGGTGCGCATCCTGGATCCGGGCTGCGTGAGCAAGACCTTTCCCAATTACTTCGACGTTTACGCCCGCCTGGTCGGCGCTTGACGTCCGAGGGATATTCCATGCATTCCGAATCTGCCGGCCCGGCGCCGGTCATCACCATCGACGGCCCTACCGCTTCGGGCAAGGGCACCATCGCCCACCGGGTGGCCAAGGCGCTGGGATTCACCGTGCTCGACAGCGGCGCGCTGTATCGCCTGACCGCCCTGGCGGCGCTGGACGGCGGCGTGCGGCCCGAGGACGAGGCCGCCGTGGCCGGCGTGGCCCAGGCGCTTGATGTCCGCTTCGACGGCCCCCATATGTATCTGAAGGGCAGGGAGGTGGGCCATGACATCCGCCAGGAACATGTGGGCAATTATGCGTCGCGCGTGGCCGCCTACCCGGCCGTGCGCCAGGCCCTGCTCGAGCGGCAACGGGCCTTCCGGCAGCCCCCGGGGCTGGTGGCGGACGGCCGCGACATGGGCACGGTGGTCTTTCCAGATGCGTCCCTGAAAATTTTCCTGATCGCCGATGTTGAGGCGCGGGCGCAGAGGCGCTATAAGCAGTTGATCGATAAGGGAATTTCTGCTAATCTAGCCGACCTCTTGCGTGATATGCGCGAGCGCGATGCGCGCGATACGCAGCGGGCCGTGGCGCCCCTGGCGCCGGCAGCCGACGCCGAGGTGCTGGATTCGTCCAACCTGACGATCGAGCAGACGGTGCAGGCCGTGCTTGAGCGCTGGCGCGCCAGGCAGGCCCCGGCCTCATGATGTGAATGCAGTTCGCGGTGTCTTTCGGGACGCCGTTTCTTGGCCCTGACGGCCATGTGTACGTTCCCACGGGTCACCCCGCAAGAGCGGCGCAACCGGCAGGTTTTTTGACTCCACTGCGGCGGGCAAGCCGTTGCGGTGTGTATCAACGGCCGATTTTGGCCTAATGGATTATTAACCTAATGTCTTCCGTTTCCACTCCCGCCTTCGGCGGCGAAAGCTTTGCCGACCTGTTTGCCGAGAGCCTCAAGAGCCAGGACATGAAGTCCGGCGAGGTCATCAGCGCTGAAGTCGTTCGTGTCGATCACAACTTCGTGGTCGTGAACGCCGGCCTGAAGTCCGAGGCACTGATCCCCCTGGAAGAGTTCCTGAACGACCAGGGCGAGCTCGAAGTACAACCCGGCGATTTCGTCTCCGTGGCGATCGATTCGCTGGAAAACGGCTACGGCGACACCATCCTGTCGCGTGACCGCGCCAAGCGCCTGTCGGCCTGGCTGCAACTCGAAAAGGCCCTGGAAAATGGCGAGCTGGTCACCGGCACCATCACGGGCAAGGTCAAGGGCGGCCTGACCGTCATGACCAACGGCATCCGCGCCTTCCTGCCGGGTTCGCTGGTCGACCTGCGTCCGGTCAAGGACACCACCCCCTACGAGGGCAAGACCCTCGAGTTCAAGGTCATCAAGCTCGACCGCAAGCGCAACAACGTCGTGCTGTCGCGCCGCCAGGTGCTGGAAGCCAGCATGGGCGAAGAGCGCCAGAAGCTGCTCGAGACCCTGCACGAAGGTGCCGTGGTCAAGGGCGTGGTCAAGAACATCACCGATTACGGCGCGTTCGTGGACCTGGGCGGCATCGACGGCCTGCTGCACATCACCGACATGGCCTGGCGCCGTGTGCGTCACCCCTCCGAAGTCCTGCAAGTGGGCCAGGAAGTCGAAGCCAAGGTCCTCAAGTTCGACCAGGAAAAGAGCCGCGTGTCGCTGGGCGTCAAGCAGCTGGGCGAAGATCCGTGGGTGGGCCTGGCTCGCCGCTACCCGCAAGGCACCCGCCTGTTCGGCAAGGTGACCAACCTGACCGACTACGGCGCCTTCGTGGAAGTCGAAGCCGGCATCGAAGGCCTGGTGCACGTCTCCGAAATGGACTGGACCAACAAGAACGTCGATCCGCGCAAGGTCGTGACCCTGGGCGAAGAAGTCGAAGTCATGGTCCTGGAGATCGACGAAGACCGTCGCCGCATCTCGCTGGGCATGAAGCAGTGCCGCCAGAATCCCTGGGAAGAGTTCGCCACGAACTTCAAGCGCGGCGACAAGGTGCGCGGCGCCATCAAGTCGATCACCGACTTCGGCGTGTTCGTCGGCCTGCCTGGCGGCATCGACGGCCTGGTTCACCTGTCCGACCTGTCGTGGACGGAAACCGGCGAAGAAGCCGTGCGCAACTTCAAGAAGGGCGACGAGATCGAAGCCGTGGTCCTGGGCATCGACACCGAGAAGGAACGCATCTCGCTGGGCATCAAGCAGCTCGAAGGCGATCCGTTCAACAACTTCGTCGCCACGCATGACAAGGGCGCCGTGGTCCCCGGCACGATCAAGTCGGTCGAGCCCAAGGGTGCTGTCGTGACCCTGTCGGTCGACGTCGAAGGCTATCTGCGCGCTTCCGAGATCTCCTCGGGCCGTGTCGAAGATGCCACCACCGTGCTGAACGCCGGCGAAAACATCGAAGCCATGATCATCAACATCGACCGCAAGGCGCGCTCGATCCAGCTGTCGATCAAGGCTCGCGATAACGCCGAGACCGCTGAAACCATCCAGCGCATGTCCGAAGCCAGCGCCTCGTCGGGTACGACCAACCTGGGCGCGCTGCTCAAGGCCAAGCTGGATCAACAGCGCAACGACGGTTGACGTGACCAAGTCGGAGCTGATCGCCGCTCTGGCGGCCCGCTATCCCCAGCTGGCCGCCCGCGACACCGATTACGCGGTCAAGACCATGCTTGACGCCATGACCCAGGCCCTGGCCTCGGGCCAGCGCATCGAAATCCGTGGTTTTGGCAGCTTTTCGTTGTCGCAGCGGTCTCCGCGCGTGGGGCGCAATCCCAAGTCCGGCGAACAAGTGCTGGTGCCTGGCAAACAGGTGCCGCACTTCAAGGCGGGCAAGGAGTTGCGAGAGCGCGTGGATCTGGCTGGCAACGAACCGGGTGGCGATTCCTCCCATGAATCGTCCGACCCCCTGCAGTCCGTGATGGATATGCATGCCATGCACTGACGTCACTGCGCGGTCGTCGCGACGCAAAGCCCCTTGAGGTTTCAAGGGGCTTTGTTTTTTTGCCTGCCCGCGCAACCCGCGCGATCCCGACAAAAGCCTGCCGGTCCGTACTGATTCGGTCCGGCTTGCGCTTACAATTAAATGTCTTATTCATCTGGAGCATGCGCCATGCGCTACCTTGTCTGGGCCCTGCGATTGCTCGTCTTTATCGCCGTGTTGATGTTCGCGTTGAAGAACACCGACCCGGTGGCTGTCAAGTTCTATGCCGATTATGTGGTGCAGGACGTGCCGCTGATCGTGGTCATGCTGGCGACCTTCGTGCTGGGCGCCCTGTTCGGCCTGCTGCTGACCGTGCCGGCGTCGATGCGCCGCCGCCGCGAAGCGCAGCGCCTGCGCCGCGAGGTCGAACGTCTGCAAGCCGCCGCCAACGGCAGCCAACCGCCTGTCGCGCCCGAAGCGGTCGCGCCGATGTCGCCGCTGTAACGCGGCTTTTTTGATTGCATTGCAAGAGTCTGGACCGTGGACTTTGAACCCTGGTGGCTGATTTTCGTGCCCGTGCTGTTTGCACTGGGCTGGTTGGCGGCGCGTTTTGATTTCCGGCAGATGCTGCGCGAGACGCGCACCTTGCCGGATTCCTATTTCCGTGGCCTGAATTTCCTTCTGAACGAACAACCCGACCGGGCGATCGACGCCTTTGTCGAGGTCGCCAAGCTGGATCCGGAAACCACGGAGCTGCACTTCGCGCTGGGCAGCCTGTTCCGGCGCCGCGGCGAAATGGAACGCGCCATCCGCGTGCACCAGAGCCTGCTGAACCGTTCCGATCTGCCGCAGGCCGAGCGCGAGCATGCCCAGCACGAGCTGGCCCAGGACTTCCTGAAGGCCGGCATGCTCGATCGCGCCGAAGCCGCCTTCGAGCAATTGAAGGACACCGATACCCGCTATGCGCTGCCTGCGCTGCGCTCGCTGATCCGCATCTACGAATCCGAACACGATTGGCCGCGCGCCATCGAGGCGGTCAAGACCCTGCACGGGCTGGTCGACGAGCCTGTGCCGCAATTGGTCCATTACTACTGCGAACAGGCCCAGGGCGCGCTGTCGGCCAAGCCGCCCGATATCGAGGCGGCCCTGGCAGCCCTGGATGCGGCCGATCATGCCGTCGAAGGCGCCGGCCGAGGCGAGGGCATGAGCCATGGCTCCAAGGTGCGGACCTCCTTGCTGCGCGCCCGCCTGGCCGCGCTGGAGAACGATAGCAAGCGCGAGCGCATGTACCTGGAGAGCATCCTGGCCGATGCCCCCGAGTACGCCGGCCTGGTCGCCGAGCAGCTGCTGGCCAACTACCGCCAGGCCGGCGAGGTCGTGCAGGGCCTGGAGCGCCTGCGGGCGCAGTACGAGCGTCACGCCTCGCTGGACCTGTTCAACGTGGTGTTCCGCGAACTGCGCGCCCAACAGGGCAGCGAGCCTGCCTGGGCCTTCGCGCGCGCGGCGCTGCGCCATCATCCCTCCCTGCTGGGCCTGGACCGCTTGCTGGAGGCCGAGCTGGCCGCCCAGCCGGGCGGCGAGGCGCAGAGCAGCCCCGTGCCGGGCGCCGACATGAGCTTGTTGCGCAGCCTGATACACAAGCATACGCAGCGCCTGGACCGCTACGCCTGCCGCAGTTGCGGATTCCAGGCGCGCCGGTTCTACTGGCAGTGCCCGGGCTGCAATGCCTGGGAAACCTATACCCCGCGTCGTCTGGAAGAACTTGAATGATGTCTTTTCCCGCCCAAGCCGTCGCGCGCGCCCGCGTGCTCGTGGTTGGCGATGTCATGCTGGACCGCTATTGGTTCGGCGAAGTCGAGCGTATCTCGCCCGAGGCCCCCGTGCCCGTGGTGCGCGTGGCGCGCCGCGAGGACCGGCTGGGCGGCGCGGCCAACGTCGCGCGCAACATCGCCGCGCTGGGCGCGCAGGCGACGCTGGTCGGCGTGGTGGGTGCCGATGAGGCCGGCGACCGCATCGCCGCGCTGGCCGCCGAGGCAGGGGTGCGCACCGATCTGGTGGCCGACCCCGAACGCCACACGACGCTGAAAATGCGTGTGCTGGGCCGCCAGCAGCAGCTGCTGCGCGTGGATTTCGAGGAAGAGCCCGGCCCGGCCATGCTGGACGGCGTGGATCTCGCCCTGGCGCGCGAGCTGCCGGCCTGTGACGTGCTGGTGCTGTCCGATTACGCCAAGGGGGCGCTGGCCCGCGTGCAAGGCCTGATCGCCCAGGCCCGGGCCCGCAACATCCCCGTGCTGGTCGATCCCAAGGGAGACGACTACACCCGCTATCGGGGCGCGACCCTGGTCACGCCCAACCGCGCCGAGATGCAGCAGGCCGTGGGCCGCTGGTCCAATGAGTCCCAGCTTACCGACCGGGCCCAGGCCCTGCGCCAGGACCTGGACCTGGAGGCTTTGCTCGTGACCCGTTCGGAACAGGGCATGACGCTGTTCACCCAGGCGGGCCGCGAGCATGTCGAGGCCCAGGCCCACGAGGTGTTCGATGTGTCGGGCGCCGGCGATACCGTGCTGGCGACCCTGGCCGTCATGCGCGCCGCCGGCCTGTCCTGGCTGGACGCGATGCGCTGGGCCAACCGCGCCGGCGGCATCGTCGTCGGCAAGCTGGGCACATCTGTGGTGACCGGCGCCGAACTCGCAGGAGAAGCAATATGATCATTGTCACTGGCGCGGCCGGTTTCATCGGCAGCAACCTGGTGCGCGGGCTCAACCGCCGCGGCATTCACGACATCATCGCCGTCGATGACCTGACCCAGGGCGATAAATTCCTCAATCTCGTGGACTGCAAGATCGCCGACTACATGCACCACGAGGATGTGCGCGAATGGCTGCGCGCCGGCAAGCTGCCGCGGCTGCGGGCCGTGCTGCATCAAGGCGCCTGCTCGGATACCACCGAGCGCAATGGCCGCTACATGATGGACAACAACTACCGCGTCACCCTGGAGTGGTTCGAGTATTGCCAGGCGCAGCGCGTGCCCTTCCTGTACGCCTCCTCGGCCGCCGTGTACGGCGCCTCGACGGTGTATGTCGAAGACCCGGCCAATGAGGGTCCGCTCAACGTCTATGGTTATTCCAAGCTGTTGTTCGACCAGGTCCTGCGCACGCGCCTGGACCGACTCACGGCCCAGGTCGTCGGGCTGCGGTATTTCAACGTCTATGGCCCGCACGAGCAGCACAAGGGGCGCATGGCCTCGGTGGCTTTCCATAACATGAACCAGTTCCTGGCCGAAGGGCATGTGCGCCTTTTCGCGGGCTGGGATGGCTATCCCGATGGCGGCCAGAGCCGGGACTTTATTTCGGTCCAGGACGTGGTGGACGTCAATCTGCACTTCCTGGATCACCCGCAGATCTCGGGCATCTTCAATTGCGGCACGGGACGCGCCCAGCCCTTCAATGACGTGGCCGCCGCCGTGGTGAACAGCCTGCGCGCCGAGAAGGGCGAAGCCGCGCTGCCGCTGGAGACGCTCGTGAGCGAAGGCCTGATCCGCTACATTCCCTTCCCCGATGACCTGAAGGGACGCTACCAGAGCTTTACCCAGGCCAATGTGGACAATCTGCGCGCAGCCGGTTTTACCGCGCCCATGCGCGATGTGCAGACCGGCGTGAGCGAGTACGTGCGCTACTGGCGGGCGCGCAAATAAAACCCAGGGGCTTGTACGCTGCGTCAGAACGCGGCACTGGCGGGCCCTTCGCGGGCCCGTTGGCGCATTCTGGAGACCCCGGCGGCAATCGCCGTCTTTTCTTCCGGAGTGTCACATGCGTGTGTTTCCCGTTTCCTTGCCGGGCCGGCTGCTGGCCGCGGCCCTGTTGCTCAGCCCCGCGGCGCCGGCCGCCGCCCTGGACCTCAATAGCGCCACCGCGGCGCAGCTGCGCGAATTGAAAGGGCTTGGGCCCCGCAGCGCCGAGCTCATTGTGCACGAGCGCGAAAGAGGCGGCCCCTATCGGTCGCTGGAAGACTTGAGCGAGCGTGTGCGCGGCATCGGCACGCGCAAGGCGGCCCGCCTGGCCGAGGCCGGCCTGACGGTGGGCAAACCGGCCGCGGGCGCTCCCGCCGCCAAGCCCGCGCCGGGAGCCCCGGCCAAGGCGCCCGCGGCCGCGCGCCGTCCCTGAGCCCCTGCCCGGAGCGCGGGTTTGGCCCGTCGGGGGCGGGCAGGGCGGTTATTATCCCGGCATGAACGCCATCACCTACCCCACCGTCGAGCAAACCGTCGGCAATACGCCGCTGGTGCGCCTGCAACGTATTCCTGGCGAGCTCGGCCAGGCCCGCGGCAATGTCATTCTTGCCAAGCTGGAGGGCAATAACCCGGCCGGCTCCGTGAAAGACCGTCCCGCGCTTTCCATGATCCTGCGCGCCGAGGAGCGCGGCGAGATTTCCCCCGGGGACACGCTGATCGAGGCCACCAGCGGCAACACCGGCATCGCCCTGGCGATGACGGCCGCCATGCGCGGCTACCGCATGGTCCTCATCATGCCCGACAATCTCTCGGTGGAGCGTCGCGCGGCCATGACGGCTTACGGGGCCGAACTCATCCTGACCCCGGCCGACAAGGGCGGCATGGAGTACGCCCGCGACTTGGCCATGGCCATGCAGGCCGAGGGCAAGGGCAAGGTGCTGGACCAGTTCGCCAACCCGGACAACCCGCGCGCCCATGTCGAGGGTACGGGCCCGGAGATCTGGACCCAGACCCAAGGCCAAGTCACGCATTTTGTCAGCGCCATGGGCACGACCGGCACCATCATGGGTGTGTCCACCTACCTCAAGTCGCGCAATCCGGCCGTCCAGGTGGTGGGGGCCCAGCCGGCCGAGGGCTCGCAGATCCCCGGCATCCGCAAATGGCCCGAGGCCTATTTGCCCAAGATCTTCGACCGCTCCCTGGTCGATGCCTATGAGTCCATCGTCCAGGCCGAAGCCGAGACCATGGCTCGCCGCCTGGCCGCCGAGGAAGGCATTTTCGGGGGGATCTCGTCGGCCGGCGCCCTGGTGGCCGCCTTGCGGGTGGCGGCAAGGGTGGAAAACGCCACCATCGTCTTCATCGTCTGCGACCGGGGCGACCGTTACCTGTCCACGGGCGTGTTCAACTGACCGCGCGCCGCCCGGGCAAGCCCGCCAGCCGGCGGGCTTTTGCTTGTTGGACGATCAGGGGCGGCCGACGCGGGCCTGCAGTTCGGCGGCCAGGTCGGCCACCGCGGTCGCATAGAAATAGCTGCGGTTGTATTGGGTGATGACGAAGAAGTTCGCCGTGCCGGTGCGGTACTGGACCGTGCCGCGCGCTTCTTCGGCCAGGTCCACGACACCCAGCGGGCTGGACTGCCAGCTGCCCGCCGCGCCTCCGGGGGACATCCGGGCGCCGGCTTGCTGCAGGCGGGCCCAATCCAGTCCGGGCGTCAGGCCGCCGTCGACCAGGGCCGAGGGATCGGCCGGCAGGATGACCGGCGCGAACACCGGCAGACCGCGCTGCCAGCCGTGCTTTTGCAGAAAGCTGCCGACCGACATGACGGCATCGGGCACGCTGTTGGCCAGGTCGATATGCCCGTCGTCGTCGCCGTCCACGGCGTAGTTGGCGATGCTGGTGGGCATGAACTGCGGCATGCCGATGGCGCCCGCGAAAGAGCCCAGGGCGCCGGGCTCGAGCTTGCCTTGCAGCGTCAGCGTGATGAAGTCGGCCAGCTGCTTGCGGAACATCTCCACCCGTTCGGGCTTGACCGGTTCGGGGTAGTCGAAAGCCAGCGTGGCCAGCGCGTCGATCACGCGGAAATTGCCCATGTTGCGGCCATACAGGGTTTCGACCCCGATGATGGACACGATGATGGAAGCGGGGACGCCGTATTGCTGGGCGGCGCGCTCGATGACGGCGCGGTGTTCGTTCCAGAATGTCACTCCCCAGGCGATGCGCTTGGGTTCGACGAAACGCGAGCGATAGGTGAGCCAGCTGCGCCAGACCTTGCGGCCCGGTACCGAGGGGGCGATCAGGCGCGCCACGGTGCTGCTGTAGCGGGAGTCCGCCAGCATGGCGAGCACGGGCTCCAGAGGCAGGGACCGCTCGCCGGCCACGGATTCGGCGAAGCTGCGCACCTCGGGCCGCATCTTGCCTCCCGGGGTCAGCGTGGCGGACGGTTCGGCCGCGGGCGTGTCGGGACCAATGCGTATGGCCTGGGGTTTACCCTCGGTCGCGGCGGGCGAAGCGGCGGAAGCATCGGGTTTGGGGGCGGGGGAGGCACAGCCTCCCAGCAGGACTGCGGCAAGGCCGATTTGCAGGAAACGCCGGGTGATGAACATAATCTTCCCTATGGAGACCATGTATCTTACCCACCCGTCGTGCAAGCTGCATGAAATGGGCAGTTGGCATCCCGAATGTCCGCAGAGGCTGGACGCCATTTCCGACCAGTTGCTGGCCAACGGCCTGATGCCCTACCTGGGTGAAAAACAGGCGCCGGCGGCCACGCGCGAAGACATCCTGCGCGTGCACAGCGCCTATCATCTCGATCGTCTGCGCGGCCTGTCGCCCGAGCACGGCTATGCGGAGATAGACCCCGACACCCTGATGAATCCCCACACCCTGGAGGCGGCCTATCACGCGGCCGGCGCGGGAATCGCGGCGGTCGACGCGGTGATGGCGGGCGAAGCCACCACGGCGTTCTGCGCGGTGCGTCCGCCCGGCCACCATGCCGAGCACAGCCGGGCCATGGGCTTCTGCTTTTTCAATAACGTGGCTATTGCGGCGCAATATGCCATGCATAAGCATGGCCTCGCGCGCATTGCCATCGTCGATTTCGACGTGCATCACGGCAATGGCACCGAGGAGGCCTTCGCGGGCGACGACAGAGTGCTGATGTGCAGTTTTTTCCAGCATCCCTTCTTTCCCAACAGTGGTTTCGACCATCCTGCGGACAATATGTTGAATGTGCCGGTGGCGGCCTATTCGACTGGGGCCGCGGTGCGTGACATCGTGCGCCAGCAATGGTTGCCGCGCCTGCACGCGCACGCGCCGCAGCTCGTGCTGATTTCGGCCGGATTCGATGCCCACAGAGAGGACGACATGGCCCAGATGGGGCTGGTGGAGGCGGATTACGCCTGGATCACCGACCAGCTCGTGGAGGTGGCCGACCGCCATGCCCAGGGGCGCATCGTCAGCACGCTGGAGGGCGGTTACAACCTGTCGGCATTGGGCCGCAGCGTGGTCGCCCACATCAGATCGCTCTCGAAGTTGTAGAATCGAGAAAAAATTGTGCAATGCAACTCCCGGCACTCCGCCGGGAAATTATTGTTTGGAGGCTGCTGGATGAAGGTATTGGTACCCGTCAAGCGCGTCGTTGACTACAACGTCAAGGTGCGCGTGAAATCTGATCAAACCGGGGTGGACATCGCGAACGTGAAGATGTCGATGAACCCTTTTGACGAAATTGCCGTCGAAGAGGCGACGCGCCTGAAGGAGAAGGGCAGCGTGGCCGAGGTCATCGCGGTGTCCTGCGGGGTGGCGCAATGCCAGGAGACGCTGCGCACGGCCATGGCCATCGGCGCGGACCGTGGGGTGCTGGTGCAGACGGACGCCGAGCTGCAGCCGCTGGCGGTGGCCAAGATGCTCAAGGCGCTGGTGGACAAGGAGCAGCCGCAGCTGGTGATCCTGGGCAAGCAGGCGATCGACGATGACGCCAACCAGACCGGGCAGATGCTGGCCGCGCTGCTGGATTGGCCGCAGGCGACGTTTGCCAGCAAGGTGGAGCTGGGCGAGGGCAAGGTGACGGTGACGCGCGAGGTCGATGGCGGCCTGGAGACGCTGACGCTGAAGCTGCCGGCGATCGTGACGACGGACCTGCGCCTGAACGAGCCGCGCTATGTGACGCTGCCCAACATCATGAAGGCCAAGAAAAAGCCGCTGGAGACGGTCACGCCGCAGGATCTGGGCGTGGACCCGGCGCCGCGCCTGAAGACCCTGAAGGTCACCGAACCCCCCGCGCGCAAGGCTGGCATCAAGGTGGCCGACGTGGCCGCGCTGGTGGACAAACTGAAGAATGAAGCGAAGGTGATCTAACAATGACGACGCTTGTTATTGCCGAACACGACAATGCCCAGTTGAAGGGCGCGACCCTGAACACGATCGCCGCGGCCGCCAAGCTGGGCGGCGAGGTGCATGTGCTGGTGGCGGGCAGCAATGCCCGCGCGGTGGCCGAGCAGGCTGGCGCCGCGGCCGGCGTGGCCAAGGTGCTGCTGGCCGATGCGCCGCAGCTGGCCGACGGGCTGGCCGAGAACCTGGCCGCGCAGGTGCTGGCGGTGGCCCCGGCCTACAGCCACATCCTGTTCCCGGCCACGGCCTCGGGCAAGAACGTGGCCCCCCGGGTGGCCGCCAAGCTTGACGTGGCGCAGATCTCCGACATCATCGGCGTGGAGTCGGCCGACACCTTCCAGCGTCCCATCTACGCGGGCAATGCCATTGCCACGGTGCAGTCGGGCGATGCGGTCAAGGTGATCACGGTGCGCACCACGGGCTTTGACGCCGTGGCGGCCACGGGCGGCTCGGCGGCGATCGAAGCGGTGGAGGCGGTGGCCGATTCGGGGCTGTCGAGCTTCGTGGGCCGCGAGGTGGCCAAGAGCGACCGTCCGGAGCTGGCGGGCGCGCGCGTGGTGGTCTCGGGCGGCCGGGGCCTGGGCAGCGCCGAGAACTTCAAGATCCTGGATCCGCTGGCCGACAAGCTGGGCGCGGCGCTGGGCGCTTCGCGCGCGGCGGTGGACGCGGGTTATGCGCCCAACGATTGGCAGGTCGGCCAGACCGGCAAGATCGTCGCGCCGCAGCTCTATGTGGCCGTTGGCATCTCCGGCGCCATCCAGCACCTGGCGGGCATGAAGGACTCCAAGGTCATCGTGGCCATCAACAAGGATCCCGAGGCGCCCATCTTCGGCGTGGCCGATTACGGCCTGGTCGGCGATCTGTTCCAGGTGGTGCCCGAGCTGGCCGGCGCGCTCTGATGCGCTGACCGAGGGTGTCACAAAAGCCGCGGCATGTTGCCGCGGCTTTTTTTTTCGCCCCTGCCGCCCGAAGGGCGGCGACGGCAGGCTTTGGTTTTTCTTTCCAATTCTGATAATGTCTTTGGCGCACGGTAGGCCCGATACACCGCGACGGAGATTCGTGATGGGAAGTGCAGGCTCGGCAAGAAAATGGGCGGATGAACCAACGGGGGGGCGCGGATGACCTGCTCCGTCGGATTTTTTCAGTCGGTGCCTATCGCCATCGTCTTCATTGCGGTGGGCCTGGGCCATTTCATAGGCAAGTTCCGGCTTGGGCCTGTCGCCTTGGGCGGCGTGTGCGGCACCCTTATCGTGGCCATGCTGCTGGGCCAGACGGGGTGCAAGGTCGAAGGTCCGCTGCGCGAAATCGCTTTCGTGCTCTTCATCTTCGCCATGGGCTACTCCGGCGGCCCGGGCTTTTTCGCCAATCTCAATCGCTCCAGCCTGCGCTTCATGCTGTTGCCCCTCATCGAGGTGGTGCTGGTGCTGACCATTGCCCTGGTGGCCGCCAGCCTCTTCGGCTTTGATGCGGGGACCACGGCCGGCCTGGCCGCGGGCTCGGCCACCGAGTCGGCCGTGGTGGGCACGGCCTCCGAGGCCTTGCGCCACCTGGGCCTGTCGGCCGAAGAGGTGAGGGTCCAGGAGGCCAACATCGCCACGGCCTACACGCTGACCTATCTGGTGGGCACGATCAGCATCGTGTTGTTCACCAGCCAGGTGGCGCCCTTGCTGCTGGGCATCAACCTGCGCCAGGCGTCCAAGGAGCTGGAGGCCAAGCTGGGCGGGATCCCGGAGGAGGGCGACAGCAGCCTGCCCGCGCTGCCGCGCCTGGTGGGCCGGGCCCATATCGTGCGCGAGGCCGAGGGCATGAGCGTGCTGGAGGTCGAGCGCAAGCTCGCGGGCCGCACCGTGGTGACCAGCGTGCTGCGCGATGGCGCGTCGCTCGCGCCCAGCCCCGATGAAATCCTGCAGGCCGGCGACATCCTCGTGATCGTGGGCCTGCGGTTTTACGCCCTGCGCGGCGACGATGTGATCGGCCCGGAAATCCAGGTGCCGCCCGCCCATGCCGATGCGCTCAATCTGCAAGAGCGCCAGGTCGTCGTCAACCGCAAGGGCGTCAACGGCCGCACCCTGGCCGAACTGGCCCAGACGCCGAACGCGCGTGCCGCGCGGGGCGTGTTTCTGCAAGGCATCGAACGCAGCGGACACACCATTCCCATGACGCCCTCGACCGTGCTGCAGTACGGCGATGTGGTCAAGCTGGTCGGAACCGATCCCAACCTCAGCGTGGCCGTCGGCCATCTGGGCAGCGAATTGCGCCGCGACGGCACGACGGATCTGGTGTTCATGTGCGCCGGCATCCTGGTGGGCCTTCTGATCGGCAGTCTCATTGTCACCGTGGCGCGCTTGCCGCTGTCCCTGGGCAGCGGCGGCGGGGCGCTGGTGAGCGGCCTGATCTGCGGCTGGATTTCCGCCAAGCGTCCATCGCTGGGCCATATACCGGGCCCGGCCCTGAACCTGCTGAAGGAGCTGGGGCTGGCCGTATTTATTGCCTGCGTCGGCTTGTCGGCGGGGCCGGAGGCGATTACCCTTTTGAAAGAGCACGGATTGGTCCTGCCCGTGATCGGCCTGGCGGTATCGCTGGGGCCGGCCTGCGCCTCGCTCTGGGTCGGGCATAAGTTCCTCAAGATCGAGGGGCCGTTGCTGCTGGGCGCGATCGCGGGCCAGCATGTGAGCACGCCCACGGTCAGCGCCGTGATCGTCCAGGCAGGCAGTTCGGTGCCCATCCTCGGCTATACCGTGACCTATGCCATTGCCAACGTGCTGTTGCCGGTGCTGGGACCACTCATCGTGGCGCTGGCCTATCGCCTGGGCTGAAACGCCCCAAGCTGGAAAACCGGGCGGCGCGAGCCGCCCGCTTGTTTATAGAACGGAGACACCATGAGCTACACCACGCCGCTGCGCGACATCCGCTTTGCCATGAAGGAGCTGGCCGGCCTTGATGAGATCCTCAAGCTGCCCGGTTTCGAGGAGGCCGAGCCGGATCTGGTCGACGCCATTCTCGACGAGAATGCGCGCTTTGTGCAGGAAGTGGTGGCTCCCTTGAACGTGACCGGCGACCGCCAGCCGCCGGTCTGGAAAGACGGCGCAGTCACGGCGACGCCGGGTTTCGCCAAGGCGTTCGCCGATTACTCGGCCGGCGGCTGGCAGGGCCTGCAGCATCCGGTGCAATGGGGCGGCCAGGGCTTGCCGCAATTGGTGGCGGCGCCGGCGGCCGAGAATATCCAGGCCGCCAGCCTGGCGTTTTCGCTCTGCCCCATGCTGACCGATGGCGTGATCGAGGCATTGCTGGCGGTCGGTTCCGAAGAGCAACGGCGCGCCTACGTGCCCAATCTGATCGGCGGGCGCTGGACCGGCACGATGAATTTGACGGAGCCGCAGGCCGGTTCCGACCTGGCCTTGGTCAAGACCCGGGCCGTGCCCCAGCCGGATGGCAGCTACCGCCTTTCGGGCCAGAAGATCTTCATCACCTATGGCGAGCATGACCTGGCCGAGAACATCATCCACCTGGTGCTGGCGCGCCTGCCGGATGCGCCGGCGGGCGTGAAGGGGATTTCGCTGTTCATCGTGCCCAAGATCCTGGTCAATGACGACGGCTCGCTGGGCAAGCGCAATGATGTCTGGTGCGCCTCGCTGGAGCACAAGCTGGGCATACACGGCAGTCCCACGGCGGTGCTGCTGTACGGCGCGGGCAAGGGCGAAGTGGGCGAGGGCGCCATCGGTTATCTGGTGGGCGAGGCCAATCGCGGCCTGGAGTACATGTTCATCATGATGAACGCGGCACGCTATTCGGTCGGCCAGCAGGGCATCGCCCTGGCCGAGCGCGCCTACCAGCATGCCCAGGCCTATGCGCGCGACCGCGTCCAGGGCCGCGCCATCGAGGGATCGGCCGGCCCGGTGACGATTTCGCATCATCCCGATGTGCAGCGCATGTTGCTGACCATGCGCGCCTTGACCGAGGCGGCCCGGGCCGTGTCGTATGTCGCGGCGGCCGCGCATGACAAGGCCGACCACCATCCGGATGCCGAGGTGCGGGCCCGCAACCGCGCCTTCTATGAGTATCTGGTGCCCATCGTCAAGGGCTTCTCGACCGAGTCGGCCGTTGAGGTCGCCTCGCTGGGCGTGCAGGTGCACGGCGGCATGGGGTTCATCGAGGAAACCGGGGCGGCGCAGTACTACCGCGATGCCCGTATCCTGCCCATCTACGAGGGCACCACGGCCATCCAGGCCAACGATCTGGTCGGCCGCAAGACCTTGCGCGACGGCGGCGCGGCCGCCCATGCCTCGATCGCGGCAATGCGCGACACCCTCAAGATGCTCCAGGCCGAGGCCAGCCGCGCCGATGTCGAAAGCCGCGAAGGGCTGTGCCTGCTGCGCGACCACTTCGACCAGGCCATCCAGGCCTACCAGGACGCGGTGGAGTTCATCCTCCAGCATGCCGCCGACCATGCGCGGGCGGTGTTCGCGGGCAGCGTGCCCTATCTGATGCTGGCCGGCGTGACGCATGGCGGCTGGCAGATGGTGCGCGCGGCGCTGGTCAGCCGCCGCCGGCTGGCCGAGGGCAGCGATGACAGTTTCTATCGCCACAAGCTGGGCACGGCCCTGTTCTATGGCGCCCACATCCTGCCGCGCGCCCTGTCGCTGTCGGCGGCGGTGAGGGCGGGACAGGTGGCGGACACCGCCGCCGACTGGGCCGGGGTGGCCTGAAGGCCATACTTGCAATACAACATAAGGTTATATGGCTTGCTTATTTCCCCCGATGTGGGTTTGATGCAAGAATCATGTGGCCGCCAACCTCAAGCAGGAGATTCTCATGGCTCACCTCCGTCTGGGCGACACCGCGCCCGACTTCGAACAGAAATCGTCCATCGGGACGCTGCGTCTGTATGACTACCTTGGCGACAAATGGGGCGTGCTGTTTTCGCACCCCGCCGACTTCACGCCGGTCTGCACGACCGAGCTGGGCTACACCGCCAAGCTGGCCGATGAATTCGCCAAGCGCAACGTGAAAGTGCTGGCCTTGTCGGTCGATGGCGAGGAGTCGCACAACAAGTGGATCGACGACATCAACGACACCCAGTCGACCCGCGTCAATTTTCCCATCCTGGCCGACGAGGACCGCAAGGTCTCCGAGCTCTACGACATGATCCACCCGAACGCCAACGCCACGCTGACCGTGCGTTCGGTGTTCATCATCGATCCGGCCAAGAAGATTCGCCTGATCATCACCTACCCGGCCAGCACGGGGCGCAATTTCAATGAGATCCTGCGGGTGATCGATTCCTTGCAGCTGACCGACAACTACAGCGTGGCCACGCCGGTCAATTGGCAAGATGGCGACGACGTGATCATCGTCCCGTCCCTGAAAGACGAGGCCGTCATCAAGGAAAAATTCCCCAAGGGCTACAAGGCCGTGCGTCCCTATCTGCGCATCACGCCCCAGCCCAACAAGTAAACCGGGCAGGCATGCGCCGCGGGCCGCCTTCGGGCGGCCCGTCTGCTTTTAGGGGCCGGGTCGGCTATATGTCTTCAGGCGATGAGTAATCAAAAAATGATTCGTTCCTTTCAGTTGGGCGGGCTTGCACACTGGCAACCATTGCCACTCCAACAAGAAAGGAAGCGAGTATGCCCTCCCGTGTCGCAGGATCCTGGACCGCCGCCATCGCCCTGGCAGCCACTTTCATTCTTGGTCTGCCGCAAGCCCAGGCACAGACCAAGCAGACGCTGCTCAACGTCTCCTATGATCCCACGCGCGAACTCTATCGCGCCGTCGATGACGCCTTCATCAAGCACTACAAGGACAAGTCCGGCGTCGAGTTGACGATCCGCCAATCGCACGGCGGTTCCGGCCGCCAGGCCCGCTCGGTCATCGACGGCCTGGACGCCGATGTGGTGACGCTGGCCCTGGCCTACGACATCGACGCCATCGCGGACCGCGGCCTGCTGCCGCAGGACTGGCAGAAGCGCTTGCCGCAGAATAGCTCGCCCTATACCTCCACCATCGTGTTCCTGGTGCGCAAGGGCAATCCCAAGCAGATCAAGGATTGGGACGACCTGCTCAAGCCCGGCGTGCAAGTGATCACGCCCAATCCCAAGACCTCGGGCGGCGCGCGCTGGAACTATCTGGCGGCCTGGGCCTATGCCCTGAAGAAGCCGGGCGGCAGCGAAGCCTCGGCGCGCCAGTTCGTGGGCGACCTGCTCAAGCATGTGCCGGTGCTGGATACGGGTGCGCGCGGTTCGACCACCACTTTCGTCGAACGCGGCGTGGGCGATGTGTTGCTGGCCTGGGAAAACGAAGCCTTCCTGGCGCTCGAAGAATTGGGTCCGGACAAGTTCGACATCGTCGTGCCCTCGCTGTCCATCCTGGCCGAGCCGCCCGTGGCCGTGGTGGACAAAGTGGTCGACAAGAAGGGCACGCGACCGGCCGCGCAGGCCTATCTGGAGTTCCTCTATACGCCCGAAGCGCAGGAGATCATCGCCAAGAATTACTACCGCCCGATCGACAAGGCCGTGGCGGCCAAGTACGAGAGCCGCTTTCCCAAGCTCAACCTGGTGACCATCGACGATCCCATCTTCGGCGGCTGGCGCAAGGCCCAGAAGGAACACTTCAGCGACGGCGGGACCTTTGACCAGGTCTATCAACCCAAATAAGGGAACGGGCACGCGATGAGCGCCATTCTTCATCCGGCGGCGGGCCCGGCGGCCCGCCCCGCCCGCAAAAGGCCCGGCGTGCTGCCGGGTTTCGGCATTTCCATGGGCTATGCCGTGTTCTACCTCAGCGTGCTGGTGCTGATTCCGCTGGCGGCGTTGCCGATCAAGAGCGCGCAACTGGGCTGGACCGGTTTCTGGGAGGCGGTGACCGCGCCGCGCGTGCTGGCTTCCTACAAGCTCACCTTTGGCGCGGCGCTGCTGGCGGCCCTGGTCAACCTGGTGTTCGGGACCATCGTGGCCTGGGTGCTGGTGCGCTATCGCTTCCCGGGCAAGAAAATCGTCGATGCCCTGGTGGACCTGCCCTTTGCGCTGCCGACCGCGGTCGCGGGTATCGCCCTGACCGCGCTCTACTCCAAGAACGGCTGGCTGGGCGCGCCGCTGGAACAATGGCTGGACCTGAAGGTGGCGTTCACGCCGCTGGGCATCGTGGTGGCGCTGATCTTCATCGGCGTGCCCTTCGTGGTGCGGACCGTGCAGCCGGTGCTGGAGGATATCGAGCGCGAGATCGAGGAGGCGGCGGCCAGCCTGGGCGCCAACCGCTGGCAGACCATACGGCGGGTGCTGCTGCCGGCCTTGACGCCGGCGCTGTTGACCGGCTTCGCGCTGGCCTTTGCGCGGGCGGTGGGCGAGTACGGCTCGGTGGTCTTCATCGCGGGCAATATGCCGATGGTGTCGGAGATTACGCCGCTGCTCATCATCGTCAAGCTGGAGCAGTTCGACTACGCGGGCGCCGCGGCCATCGCCACCGTCCTCTTGGCCGTGTCCTTCGTGCTCCTGTTCATCATCAATCTGCTGCAAGGCTGGCAGGCGCGGCGCGGAGGAAAACTGACATGAGACCCGGCCATCTGACCGAACCGCGCTGGGTGCGCGCCATCCTGCTCCTGCTGGCCCTGGCCTTCCTGACGCTGTTTCTTTTCGTGCCCCTGGCGGCGGTGTTCACCGAGGCCTTGCGCAAGGGCTGGGAGACCTATCTGGCGGCGATCACCGAGCCCGATGCCCTGTCGGCCATCCGCCTGACGCTGCTGGTGGCGGTGATTTCCCTGCCGGTCAACCTGGTGTTCGGCGTGGCGGCCGCCTGGGCGATCACCAAGTTCCAGTTCCGCGGCAAGCAGTTTCTGATCACGCTGATCGATCTGCCGTTTTCGGTCTCGCCGGTGGTGGCGGGGCTGATCTTTGTCCTGCTGTTCGGGTCCCAGGGCTGGTTCGGCCCCTGGCTGCAGGCGCATGATCTGAAGATCGTCTACGCGGTGCCGGGCGTCATCCTGGCCACGCTGTTCGTCACCTTTCCCTTTGTCGCGCGCGAGCTGATCCCGCTCATGCAGGCCCAGGGCAGCGAAGAAGAGCAGGCCGCGCTGACGCTGGGCGCCAGCGGCTGGCAGATCTTCTGGCGCATCACCCTGCCCAATATCAAATGGGGCCTGTTGTACGGCGCCATCCTGGCCAATGCCCGCGCCATGGGTGAGTTCGGTGCGGTGTCGGTGGTGTCCGGGCAAGTGCGCGGGCTGACCAACACCATGACCTTGCACGTGGAGATTCTCTACAACGAGTACCAGTTCGCGGCCTCTTTCGCGGTGGCCTCGCTGCTGGCCTTGCTGGCCCTGGTGACGCTGGTGGCCAAGAACTTCATCGAGTGGCGCAATCACCGGCTGCTGGCGCAGAGCGAGCAGCCGCTGGAAGCGCCGCCGCTGTCGGCCCGCCAGCCGCAGGCGGCCTGACCCGGGGGAAACACATGAGTATCGAAGTCAAGAACCTGTCCAAGCGATTCAATGATTTCCGCGCGCTGGACAATGTATCGCTGCATATCGAGACCGGCGAGCTGGTCGCCTTGCTGGGGCCCTCGGGCTGCGGCAAGACGACGCTGCTGCGCATCATCGCCGGCCTGGAGAGCGCGGACAGCGGCAGCGTGCTGTTCTCCGGCGAAGACGCCACCGGCGTGGACGTGCGGCAGCGGCAAGTGGGTTTCGTGTTCCAGCACTATGCCCTCTTCAAGCATATGACGGTTTTCGAGAATGTCGCCTTCGGCCTGCGGGTCAAGCACCGTTCGCAACGTCCCTCCGAAGCCCGCATCCGCGCCAAGGTCCATGAGCTTTTGCAATTGGTGCAGCTGGACTGGCTGGCCGACCGCTACCCGGCCCAGCTCTCCGGCGGCCAGCGCCAGCGCATCGCGCTGGCCCGCGCCTTGGCGGTCGAGCCGCGCGTGCTGCTGCTGGACGAGCCTTTCGGCGCGCTGGACGCGAAGGTGCGCAAGGAGTTGCGCCGCTGGCTGCGCCGCCTGCATGACGAGCTGCACGTGGCCAGCGTGTTCGTCACCCACGACCAGGAAGAGGCGCTGGAGGTCTCTGACCGGGTGGTGCTGATGAACGCCGGGCGCATCGAGCAGGTCGGCAGCCCGCGCGAAGTCTGGGAAACGCCGGCCACGCCGTTTGTCTACGGTTTCCTGGGCGATGTGAACCAGTTGCCCGGGCAGGCGGCCGGCGGGGTCTGGCGCCACGCCGACTTGGCGTTGCCCGCGCCCGAGCTGGCCCAGCCGGGCGCGCTGGCCGCCACCGCCTATGTGAGGCCGCATGAGATCGAGGTACTGCCTTATGCGCCGCGGCAGCCGGGCATTCCGGTGCGCCTGGCGCATGCTTATCTGGCCGGCCCCAGCGCCTATCTCGAGCTCACGCGCGAGGACGCCGCCAGCGTGATCGAGGCCGAAGTCCCCGAGCAGGTGTTCCGAGAACTCAATCTGAAGGAGGGCGATGCCCTGCTGGCGCGCCCGCGCCGTGCCCGGGTCTTCGCCACGCAACCATGAGCGATACCATCCTGACCCCCGAGACGGCCGGGCGCTGGCAGGCGCTGAAGGCCACGCTGGCCGATATTGTCCGGCGGCATCCCGACGCCGCCCTGGCCTCCTCGCTGGCCGCCGAGGATATGCTGCTGACCCACGCCATCTATGACGGCGGGCTGCCGTTGGAGATCTTCACGCTGGATACCGGGCGCCTGCATGCGCAGACGCTGGGCATGCTGGACAAGGTGCGCGAGCGCTATGGGCGCGACATCACCGTCATGCGGCCGCAGGAGCAGGCTGTGCGCGAGCACGTGGCCGCGCACGGCGCTTTCGCGTTTTACGAAAGCGTGGCGCTGCGTAAAGCCTGTTGCCAGATTCGCAAGGTCGAGCCGCTGTCGCGCGCCCTGGCCGGGCGCAGCGCCTGGATCACCGGACAGCGCCGGGCCCAGGCCGTCACGCGCGGCGAACTGCCGGCCGAGGAGGCGGATCCGGTCTTCGGCCTGTACAAGTTCAACCCCTTGGCCGCCTGGAGCGAGGATGAAGTCTGGAACGCCATCCGGGCCATGGATATCCCCTATAACCCCTTGCACGACCAGGGCTATCCCTCTATCGGCTGCGATCCCTGCACGCGCGCGATCCGGCCCGGCGAAGACCTGCGCGCCGGCCGCTGGTGGTGGGAGAACTCGGACTCCAAGGAATGCGGTCTGCATGAAGGCAACCGCCGCCATATTCCGATAGCCGTGAATTGAGAAAGGAACGACCATGTCTTTAGTTGCCCAACGCAGCCATCTGGATTGGCTGGAATCCGAGGCCATTTTTATCCTGCGCGAGGTGGCCGCCGAGTGCGCCAAGCCGGTGCTGCTGTTTTCCGGCGGCAAGGATTCCGTGGTGTTGCTGCGGCTGGCGGAAAAGGCCTTTCGGCCGGGACGCTTTCCCTTTCCTCTGATGCATATCGATACCGGGCATAACTTCGATGAAGTCATTGCCTTTCGCGATGCCCGCGCCGCCCAGCTGGGCGAGCAGCTGATCGTGCGCAGCGTCGAGGACTCCATCGCGCGCGGCAGCGTGGTGCTGCGCCGCGCCACGGATTCACGCAATGCGGCCCAGGCCGTCACCCTGCTGGAAGCCATCGAAGAGTTCGGCTTCGACGCCTGCATAGGCGGCGCGCGCCGCGACGAGGAGAAGGCGCGCGCCAAGGAGCGCATTTTTTCGTTCCGGGACGAATTCGGCCAGTGGGATCCCAAGGCCCAGCGTCCCGAGCTCTGGAATCTGTTCAATACGCGCGTGCATCCGGGCGAGAACATCCGGGTCTTTCCGATCTCGAACTGGACCGAACTGGACGTCTGGCAATACATCCATCGCGAAAACCTGGCCTTGCCATCGATCTACTACAGCCACCGGCGCGAGGTCGTGCGCCGCCGTGGCCTGCTGGTGCCGGTCACGCGCCTGACGCCGCCGGCCGAGGACGAGACGGTCGAGACGCTGGCCGTGCGCTTTCGCACCGTGGGCGACATTTCCTGCACCTGCCCGGTCGCTTCAGAAGCCGCGGACCCGCTGGCCATCATCGCCGAGACGGCGGTGACCGACATCACCGAGCGCGGCGCCACCCGCATGGACGACCAGACCTCGGAGGCGTCGATGGAGCGGCGCAAGCGCGAAGGCTATTTCTGAACCGGATGACATCATGAATGCACTGAACGATTCTTTCCTGTCGGGCGCCGATCGCGGTGTGCTGCGCCTGATCACCGCCGGCTCGGTGGACGACGGCAAGTCGACCCTCATCGGCCGCCTGCTCTATGACAGCAAGGGCGTGTTCGCCGACCAGCTCGATGCGATCGCCCGCGCCAAGCACAAGCGCGTGGCCGGCGACGGCATCGACCTTTCCCTCCTGACCGACGGCCTGGAGGCCGAGCGCGAGCAGGGCATCACGATCGATGTGGCCTACCGTTACTTCGCCACCCCGTCGCGCAAATTCATCGTGGCCGATGCGCCCGGCCATGAGCAGTACACGCGCAATATGGTGACGGGCGCATCCACGGCCGATGCGGCCATCATCCTGATCGACGCGACCCGGGCGGCCGATGGCAAGCTGCTGCCGCAGACCAAGCGGCACAGCACCATCGCGCGGCTGCTGGGCATCCGCCATATCGTGGTGGCCGTCAACAAGATGGACCTGGTGGACTGGGATCCGGCCGTGTTCGAGCGCATCGCCGCGTCGTACCGCGACCTGGCGGGCAAGCTGGGCCTGCCGGACTTCCACATCCTGCCGCTGTCGGCGCTCAATGGCGACAATGTCGTGCATGCTTCGCCGCGCACGCCCTGGTATGACGGCCAGCCGTTGCTCGGCCTGCTGGAAAGCCTGGAGCAGGGCGATGACGGCTCGGCGCTGCCCTTGCGTTTCCCGGTGCAGTGGGTCATGCGCCATGACGGCGACCGCGCCGAGGATTTCCGCGGCTACGCGGGCCGCGTGGCCAGCGGCGCCTTGTCCGTGGGCGATGAGATCCTGGTGCAGCCTTCGGGCGTGACCGCGCGCGTGGCCGCGCTGCGGGTGTTCGACCGCGACGTGCCCCGCGCCGTGAGCGGCGAGTCCATCACCGTGGTCCTGGACCGCGACGTCGATGTCTCGCGCGGCGACATCATCACGCATGCCGCCGCGCCGGCCGCGGTGGCGCGCGAGTTCGAGGCCGAAGTCTGCTGGCTCGACAACCAGCCCTTGAACCCGGCGCGCAAGTATCTGCTCAAGCAGGGCACGCGGCTGACGTCGGCCAAGATACGCGCCGTGCATACGCGGCGCGACATCCACGAGCTGCAGGAGGTGAGCGAGGCGCAGGACAAGCTCGAGATGAACGACATCGGGCGGGTGTCCTTCATCACGCGCGAGTCGCTGGCGGTCGATGATTATCGCGATGTGCCGGCCACGGGCGCCTTCATCCTGATCGATGCCGCCACCCACCAGACGGCCGCGGCCGGCATGCTCATCCGACGCTGACGCAGGCCCTGGAAACCTTGTTGTTTTTCGTCCAAACCCTTGTCTGGCGCGGGTTTCCAGGCGTTTTCCAAGTCGTGGAATGAATTCCGCGCACGCCCGGCGGGAGTTGCGGTACAGTCGAAACGTGGTCCTCCCAGGGACTTAGGGGCTTGTCAAAAGTACTGTGTTTTTGTACAGTACTTCCATGATGAGCACCGAACATTCGCTTTCCGCCGGTTTTGGGTCCCCGGCTGCCGCCCCCGCCGCCTCGCGCGGTCGGGGTGCGGTTACTAATGTTCGCCACCGCTTCGAGCAAACCGAGCGTGAGGCTTTCGACGATGGCTGGTTTGGCGGCGATCATGACGCGCCTGCCGCCTTCGATGTGTCCCTCGATGACATCCAGGACGAGCCCCGGCGCCTGCCGGCCTCGGACGACCCGGAGGGCGGGGAGGATGCGCATTCCGCCGTCTCCGCGGCCGCCCTGCCGGCCGGTGCCTCGCCCGAAGCGGTGGGCCTGCCCCCGGCGGCCACCCAGCGCTACATCCCCGTGGTGGCCGCGCCCCGCACCACGGTCAAGCCCGAGCAGGCACGCAAGCTGCTGTCGCGCAACGATTCCCCCGACATCCCCTTCGATGTCGCCGTCAATCCCTATCGGGGCTGCGAGCACGGCTGCGTCTATTGCTACGCCCGGCCCACCCATGCCTACCTGGGCTATTCGCCCGGCCTGGATTTCGAGACCCGGCTGGTCGCCAAGGCCAACGCGGTCCAGGCGCTGCGGGCCGAGCTCGCACGGCCGGGCTACAAGGTGTCACCCATCAATATCGGCTCGGCCACGGATGTCTACCAGCCCATCGAGCGTACCTGGCGGCTGACACGCGGCCTGCTCGAGCTCATGGTCGAGACAGGCCATCCCCTGACCCTGGTCACCAAGAATTCCCTGGTCGAGCGCGACCTGGACCTGCTGACCACGCTGGCGCGAGAGCGCCTGGTCACGGTCTTCATCAGCATCACCACGCTGGATGCCGACATGGCGCGCACGCTGGAGCCCCGGGCGTCGGCGCCCTGGCGCCGGGTCGAGACGGTGCGCAAGCTGGCCGAGGCCGGTGTGCCCGTGGGTGTGCTGGTGGCGCCTGTCATCCCCTTCATCAATGACGAGTCCATGGAGCAGATTCTCGAGGCGGCCGCCGGCGCGGGCGCCTGTTCGGCCAGCTACACGGTCGTGCGCCTGCCCTGGGAAGTGAAAGAAGTCTTTGAAACCTGGCTGCATACGCATTTCCCTGACCGGGCGCAGCGCGTGCTGCATCGCATCGAGGATATGCGGGGCGGCAAACGCAACGACAGCAGTTTCGACACCCGCATGCGCGGCACAGGCATCTGGGCCGATCTGTTGCGGCAGCGCTTTCAGGTGGCCGCCCGCAATCTGGGCCTGGCCGGGTGGCGGCCGGAGTTGGCTATCGATCGCTTTGTGCCACCGGCGCCGGCGGCCCGCCGGGCGCGGGCAAGCGCCAGCGAAGCCGCGCGCCAGGCGGGCCAGATGGCCTTGTTCGACGAATGAACCAAGACAGTTTTCCCAGAATGTCCGCCAGCGGACCGCTTTGCCGGACCAAGCCCGGCAGGCGCTACAAGGAGAGTCATCATGACGACGGTTTCGCTTTCTGCTGATGCATTGCTGGCCCCGGCGGCGCAGCGTCCGTGCCCCCCGCCGCGTGCGAGCCGCAAGCCGGCCTGGCCTTTCCCTGCTCCGACCGTGCCCGTTCCCGTGGATGCCGGGCGCAGCACCGGGGCCCAGGGCGATGCCCAGGCCAAGGAAATGCGTCGCCGCATGGTTTGGGACGTGGTCATGGTGCTGTCCTGGGGGGCGCTTATCCCCGGGCTGATGTGGCTGGGCGCGGCGGCAGGTTTCTGAACCCGGGCGGGATGGCTCAGCTCGAGCCCAGCAAGACCACGCCCAGCAAGATCGCGCCGCAGCCGGCCAGACGTCCGGGGCCGACTTTCTCACGCAGCAAGAACATGCCCGCCAGCGTGCCCAGCATCATGGACATTTCTCTTGCGGGGGCCACCAGGCTTAGCGGAGCCCCCATGCGCAAGGCATAAAGCACCAGGATGTAGCCCAGGGGCGAGAGCAGGCCGACCGCGAGGGCCAGGTGCCAGTAACCCCGCATGGCCGGAAAATACTGGGCGCGCCGTTGTATCACATGGGGCGTCATCATGACGGTGCGCGTCACGCAGGTGAACCAGTCAAACAAGACGGGCATGATGAGCAGGCTCTTGACGCCATAGGCGTCCACCACGGTATAGGCGGCGATAAACAGGCCGATCAGCACCCCCCAGCGCACGCCTATCCAGGCTTGCGGCGAACGGAACATGCTCAGCCGGCCTTGCGTGGCGATGAGCAATACCCCGCCCACCACGCACAGCATGCCCAGGATGCCCGTGCCCGTGGCGGCTTCGTTCAAGAGGGTAAAGGCGCCCAGGGTGGATAGCAGCGGTCCGGTGCCGCGTGCGATGGGGTAGACCACCGAGAGATCGGCCACTTGATAGCCGCGTTGCAGGCAAAGACTGTAGCCCAGGTGCAACAGCGACGAGGCCAGGATGCAGAGCACCACCGGCCAGCTCCATGTCATGCCCTCGTGCGCCAGCACCCAGATCACCCAGGGGGCGTAGAGCAGGCTGGCCGCCAGCCCGTAGGCAAAGACGAACACCGGCCCCACCATGGCGGCGCGCTTGGCCAGCAGATTCCATGTCGCATGGGCCATGGCGGCCAGGATGACAAGAAGCAGGGACGTATAGGTCATGAGCAGAGCACCGCCTGGGAAAGGCGCAAGCGTACCCGAAACGGGGGCGGAGCCCATATGACTGGACTGGTTAAAAAAAGAGCACTGAGGTAGAATTGCTGGTTTGCCAACTCATCCTCTGCTTGCGGCATACGAAACATGCGCGAGGCAAGGCAGGCTGGATGCGGCGGGAGTGTGGCGGGTCGGGCCAAGTGGGCGGACCAGCAACACCCCGATGCATCTTCGGCTGGGCCGGGCTTTGCGCATCGATACTATCCCGGCAAAAAAACGCCTGCAAAGACAAGATGACTCTGGAGTTCTCATGAACCTTATCGCTATCCTTGAACAGGAAGAAATCAAGCGCCTGACCGGCGACAAGCCCGTGACCGAGTTCGCCCCCGGCGACACCGTGATCGTGAGCGTGAACGTGGTCGAAGGCACCCGCAAGCGCGTCCAGGCCTTCGAAGGCGTGGTCATCGCCAAGCGCAACCGTGGCCTGAATTCCTCCTTCATCGTCCGCAAGATCTCGTCGGGTGAGGCCGTGGAGCGTACGTTCCAGCTGTACTCGCCGCAGATCGCCGGCATCGAAGTCAAGCGCCGTGGTGACGTGCGCCGTGCCAAGCTGTACTACCTGCGCAACCGCTCGGGCAAGTCGGCTCGCATCAAGGAAAAGCTGGTCAGCAAGCAAGCCGCCCAGGGTTGATCCCCGGCTTGAATGCTGCCCGGACCCTCCAGGCCGCGCCGGCATCCTGCCGGCGTTGCCTGGAGGGCATTCCGAGTTAAAAAGGCACCTGCGAGGGTGCTTTTTTTGTTTTTCGCAGTAGCGCGCGCAGCGCGGCGCTTGCGCCGCCGGACCGCCCCAAGGCAGACAGCGCTCTTTCGGGAGCAGCAGGCACGCATGGCGTGCGCCGCCGGGGGGACTTTTCTTGTTTCCGGGCTCATGTCTGACTCATTGCCTGCACGCCGGCCCATCGTCCGGCCCAATTTCGATCCCAAGGAGCAGCCCTGGCAGGTCGCCGATAGCGGGCTGCTGCGGGTCAATCCCGAGCTGCTCACGCCCGATGCCCTGCGCGGCGCGCTGCGGCCCGCCCGCGAGTGGACGCTGGACCCCCTGGGCACGGAAAAAGACCGCTATCCGGGCCGCGAAGGGCCGCCGGTGCTGGCCGCCGTGCTGATTCCCATGGTGATGCGGCCCGAAGGGGTCCGCGTGATGCTGACGCAGCGCGCCGCCCATCTGCACGACCATGCCGGCCAGATCAGCTTCCCGGGAGGCCGGGTCGAATTGGCCGACCCGACGCCGGTGGATACGGCCTTGCGCGAGGCCCAGGAAGAAACCGGCCTGCCGCAAGACAGGGTGGAAGTGCTCAACAGCATGCCGGAGTATCTGACCTCGACAGGTTTTTCCATCACGCCGGTGGTTTCGCTGGTGCGCCCGGACTTCGCTCCCGCGCCGGATGTCTTCGAGGTGGCGGATATTTTCGAGGTGCCGCTGGACTTCCTGATGGATCCGTCCAATCACCGGCTTTATGAGGCGCGATTGCCCGACGGCCGGGTGCGCCGCTATTACGCCATCCCCTGGGGAGAGCGTTTTATCTGGGGCGCGACCGCCGGCATGCTGCGCAACCTCTACAAAAGCCTGGCGCCGCGCTGAACGCGCGGCCTGTCAGTGGGTGGAGGCGCGCCGGGCGGCGTGCAGCCAGCCCAGTCCGGCGCGGGTGTCGCCCGCCGGCCGGTACTCGCAGCCCACCCAGCCGGCGTAGCCCAGCTCATCGAGCAACTGGAACAGATAGGGGTAGTTGAGTTCGCCGTGATCCGGCTCCTGGCGCAGGGGCACGCCGGCGATCTGGACGTGGCCCACGCGGCCCTGCGGGATGTAGTGGCGCAGGCGCATGCTGACATCGCCTTCGACGATCTGGCAGTGATAGAGGTCCATCTGCACTTTGACATTGGCCGCGCCCGTGGCCTGGACCACCGCATGGGCCTCGGCCTGGTGGTTGAGGTAATAGCCCGGCATGTCGCGCGGATTGATGGGTTCGATGAGGATCTCGACGTCGACGGCCGCGGCCAGGCGGGCGGCATAGGCCAGGTTGTCGATATAGGTCTCGCGCAGCGCCCGCGGATCGCTGCCGCTGGCCGGGCAGCCCGCCATGACGTGCACGCGCGGGCACATCAGCGACACGGCGTATTCCAGGGCCTGCTCCAGCCCGGCGCGGAAATCCTCCTGGCGGCCCGGCAGGCAGGCCAGGCCACGCTCGCCCTGGCGGGCGTCGCCGGCCGGGGCGTTGATCAGTATCAGTTCGAGATCGTGGCTTTGCAGCCGCTCGCGCCACTGCGCGGTGGAGTGGCTGTAGGGGAACTGCATTTCGACCCCCCTGAACCCATCGCGCGCGGCGGCGGCGCAACGGTCCAGCATTTCAATGTCTTGATAGAGCGTTGAAAGATTCGCGGCGAAACGCGGCATGTCGGCTTCCCATGACCCTGAAAGCCGCAGTGTATCGTGCTCGCGGGCCGCTGTGAGGGCCCCGGGGCAGGCGCACGGCCGCTAGTAGCGCTGGCGCGCCGCCTCGGTCTCGGCCAGGATGCGTTCGTACAGCGCGTAGCGGCCGGGATCGACCAACCCCTGCTTGAGCGCGCCCACCACGCCGCAGCCGGGCTCATGCCTGTGGGTGCAGTTGTAGAAGCGGCAGTGCTCGATATAGGGCTTGAATTCGGGAAAGCCGCGCAGGATGTCTTCGCCGCTCAGGTGCTGCAGGCCGAAGGCCTGGAAGCCCGGGGAGTCGATCAGATCGCCGCCCGGCGCCGGCAGGTGGTAGAGGCGGGTGCTGGTGGTGGTGTGGCGGCCCATGTCCAGCGCGGTCGAGTGCTCGCGCGTGGCCGCCTGGGCGTCTGGCACCAGGGTGTTGAGCAAGGTGGATTTGCCCATGCCGCTTTGGCCCAGCAGCAGGTTGACGCGGCCGGCCAGCCGCGGCGCCAGTTCGCGATGCACGGCCTGGGCGTCCTGCGCGCTCAGTTCGATGACCGGCACGTCCAGCGCGCGCACCGGGGCCAGGCGTTCGCGCGCCGCGGGCAGGCCGGCGGCGATGTCGATCTTGTTCAGGATGATGAGCGGCTCGATGCCCGCGCTCCAGGCGCCGGTCAGGGCGCGCCCGAGCAGATCTTCCGAGAAAGTGGGTTCGACGGCCACCACGATGAGCAGCTGGTCCACATTGGCGGCGAACTGCTTGGACCGCATTTCGTCGGAACGGAACAGCAGGTTGCGCCGGGGCAGCACGGCGTCGATGGCGCCTTCATCGGCGCCTTGCGGCGTGATGCGCACCCGGTCGCCGACGGCCGGCCCGGCTTTCTTGCCGCGCGGGAAGCATTTGCGCAGGCTGCCGTCGGCCAGTTCCACGCTGTAATGGCGCCCGTGGGCGGCAATAATGCGGCCTTCGTGATCGGCGCTCATGCGGTGGCACCCGCCAGGAGGTGACGGATGCGCACGGCAGCCGGCGGATGGCTGTCGTAGAAGGCCGAGTGCACGGGGTCCGGCGTCAGCGTGGCGGCGTTGTCGTCGTAGAGCTTGACCAGCGCGGAGACCAGGTTGCCGGATGAGCTTTGCACGGCCGCGTAGCGGTCGGCCTCGAACTCGTCGCGGCGCGAATACCAGCTGGCCAGCGGCGTGAACATGAAGGTGAACACGGGGATCACCAGGAAGAAAAGGATGAGCGCCATGGCGTCATTGCGCCCACCCAGCTGCGGCAGCACACCCAGGCCCACGTAGAACCAGGGCTGCTGCGCCAGCCATCCCAGCACGGCGAAAAATACCAGGGCCATGAACAGGCTCAGGCCGATGCGCTTGAGGATGTGGTGGCGCTTGAAATGCCCCAGCTCATGGGCCAGCACGGCCTCGATTTCGTCGGCGTTCAGGCGCGAGAGCAGGGTGTCGAAGAACACGATGCGCCGGCTTTTGCCAAAGCCGGTGAAATAGGCATTGCCGTGGGCCGAGCGCTTGGAGCCGTCCATCACGAACAGGCCGTTGAGGGTGAAGCCGCAGCGCTGGGCCAGGCCGCGGATGCGGGCGGTGAGCTCGGGATCATCGAGCGGGGTGAACTTGTTGAACAGCGGCGCGATATAGGTCGGGGCGATGAAGATGAGCAGCAGATTGAAGGCCGTCCACAGGCCCCAGGCCCACAGCCACCACAGTGAACCGGCGCTCGCCATGAGCCACAGGATGGCCGAGGCCAGGGGCAGGCCCAGACAGAGGGCCAGCGCCAGGCCCTTGAGCGTGTCCGAAACGAAAAGCCCCGGCGTCATGCGGTTGAAGCCGAAACGGCTTTCCAGCCTGAACTGGCGCCATAGCGTGAACGGCAGGCCGGCCAGCCCCAGCAGGAGGGCGACGCAGACCAGCAGCAGCAGCTGTCGGAGAAAGTCCACCTGGGTCAGCTGGGCCAGGCTGGTATCCAGCCATTGCAGCCCGCCGAACAGGGTCAGGCCGACCAGTATCATGGCGTCGTAGATGCGTTCGAACATGCCCAGGCGCACACGCGCGACGGTATAGTCCGCGGCGCGCTGGTGGCTGGTCAGGCCGATGCGGGCGGAAAACTCGCCCGGCACGGTGTCGCGGTGTTGGGCGACGTGGCGGATCTGGCGGCTGGCCAGCCACAGGCGCACGCCGGTATCGGCAATCAGCAGGGCAACGAACAGCAGGGTGAACATGGACTGGCGGGCGCCTCGGGCAGGGGTGTGCGAAAATCGCGTGTTTTAAAGGCAAATTATATGGCTGCCAACGAAAATCGCCTGGTCTGGCTCGACATGGAAATGACGGGGCTGGATCCTGAGAAAGAACGCATCATCGAAGTCGCCGTCGTGGTGACCGAGCCGGATCTGACGGTCGTGGCCGAAGGGCCCGTCCTGGTCGTGCACCAGGATGACAGCGTGCTTGACGCCATGGACAACTGGAACAAGTCCACCCATGGCAAGAGCGGCCTGATCGAGAAGGTGCGGGCCTCGACGCTGACCGAAGCCCAGGCCGAGCAGCAGCTCATCGATTTCCTGGCCCAGCATGTGCCGGCCGGCAAGTCGCCGCTGTGCGGCAATACCATCAGCCAGGACCGCCGCTTCATGTTCGCCTATATGCCGAACCTGGAGCGTTTTTTCCATTACCGCAACCTGGATGTCAGCACCCTGAAGGAATTGGCGCGGCGCTGGGCGCCCGCCGTCTACAAGGGCTTCGAGAAAAAGAGCCGCCACGAGGCGCTGGCCGACATCTACGAGTCCATCGACGAACTCAAGTACTACCGCGAACACTTCCTGAAGGTCTAGCGGCGGGCAGGGCGGCCAGGCCGCCCGCCGTCATGCTACTTCTTGCCCGCGGCCTGCACGGCGCTGTAGCTGGCCATGAGGTTGCGGTAGTCCGGGATGTGGTTGGCAAACAGCGCGGCCAGGCCTTCGATATCATTGCGCCAGTCGCGGTGCAGTTCGCACGCCACGCCGAACCAGCTCATCAGTTGGGCGCCGGCGGCCGACATGCGGTCCCAAGCGGCGTTGCGGGTGACTTCATTGAAGGTGCCCGAAGCGTCGGTCACCACAAAGACCTCATAGCCTTCTTCCAGGGCCGACAGCGCCGGGAAGGCGACGCACACCTCGGTGACCACGCCGGCGATGATGAGCTGCTTCTTGCCTGTGGCCTTGACCGCCTTGACGAAATCTTCGTTGTCCCAGGCGTTGATCTGGCCGGGGCGCGCGATATAGGGCGCGTCGGGGAAGCTGTCCTTGAGTTCTTGCACCAGCGGGCCGTTGGGTCCCTGTTCAAAACTGGTCGTCAGGATGGTCGGCAGCTTGAAATACTTGGCCAGGTCGGCCAGCGCCAACACGTTGTTCTTGAATTGATCGGGCTGGAAATCGCGCACCAGCGACAGCAGGCCGGCCTGGTGGTCCACCAGCAAGACGGCGGCATTGTTCTTGTCGAGTTTGGCGTAGGGTTTGCTCATCATGCACTCCTGGGTTTGACGGCGTTTGCCGCGGTTGAAGACCGTGCAAACCATCTTAGGCGGCGGTCTTGCAGGCCGGTAGCCCAGAATCGAGTCCTTCATCGTCCTGAAAATAGGACGATACTTGGAAGGCGGGAGAGGGCCCGGATTTGGGACGCTGTGTCCGCCTTCCCGAGGCTAGCGGCGTGCGGATCCGTCTCCTACCATCGCCCATGTGAATGACAAACATAAGAACCCCCGCATCGTAAGCGGCGCCGGCCCGGGCGCCCAGCAGCTTTTCGACGCCGCCAGCCATGGCCCGGAACTGGGACCGGTGAGGCGGGTCTGGACCGGCGCGGGCGCCGGACCGGCCGCGCCGGACGGGCTGGGCGTACTGACGCTGGCCTGGGAAGAGGGCTGGATGGACTGGACGCCGGCCGGGCAGTCCCCCGCGCGCCAACCCGAGGCCCGCAGCCTGAGGCTATGCCTGGCCGCGGGCGGCGCGGCGCGGTCCTGGCCCTGGCCGCGGGCCGGGCGGGGGGCGACGGAAATTCTGGTTTTTGCCGGTGTGAGGCTGGTGCAGCTGAGCCTGGCGCGCGGCTGCGATGCCGTGTTGCCCATGGCGGCCTGTCTGCCGGCCGGCCTGGTGGTGCTGGCCGGCGAGTTGCGCCTGAACCACGAGGTGCGCCTGCGCGCGCCGCAGTTGGCCGTGCTGGGCGCCGCCGGCCGGGATCTGCGCGTGACGGCGGCCAGCGACGCCTATGCGCTGGCGCTGGCCTGATTCAATCCGCGTCCAGGGCGGCGAAGCGCTCGGCCAGGAAGTCCACCAGCGCCCGGACCGATGAGAGCAGGCCGCGCCGCGAGGGGAATACGGCGTGGACGATCTCGCGCCGGGGTTCCCAGCCCGGCAGCACTTGCACCAGCTGGCCCCCGGCGATCTGCTCGCGCACCATGAGGCGGGGCAACTGCACCACGCCCACGCCGGCCAGCGCCGCATCGCGCAGCGCGATCATGTCCGTGGTGATGAGCCTTGGCGTAAGCGGCACCGTGGCCTGCCGTTCTTGCGGGCCCAGCAATTGCCAGCGCAGCGGCTGGTTGGGGATGCCCAGGGCGAGGTGGGGCCATTGCAGCAGATCCTCGGGGGCGCCCGGCATGCCATGCGCCTTGACCAGGTCGGGACTGGCGACCAGGCATTGCCCGCGGTCGGCGAAGATGCGCATGACCAGGTCGCTGTCTTCGAGCGGGGGCGGGCGGACGCGGATGGCGATATCCACCCCCTCGGCCAGCACATCCACGCGCCGGTTGGTGCTCTCCAGCTGGACGACCACCCGCGGGTAGCGGCGCATGAATTCGGCCAGCATATCGCCGACGTAGACGTGCAGGAGCGCCACCGGACAGCTCAGGCGCACCACGCCGCGCGGTTCGACCTGGGCCGCGTCGATCACCTCCTGCGCCGCTTCGGCTTCGGCCAGCATGGCCTTGCAGCGTTCGTAATAGCTTTGGCCGATATCGGTGACCAGGAAGTGCCGGGTGGAGCGCTGGATCAGCCGCACGCCCAGGCGCTCTTCCAGCATGGCCACGCGGCGGCTGAGCTTGGATTTGGGCATGCCCAGGGCGCGGCCCGCGGGGGCGAAGCCCCGGTGCTCGACGGTCTGGACGAAGTAATAAAGGTCGTTGAGGTCCTGCATGGATGCCCGCGCCTGATAGTGGATCGATTATGCCAGTCTCCGGGCTGTGCGATACTGGTTCCGGCTCGTAGGGAGGCGCAGGCATGGCGGTCTACACACTGGAGCAGTTGCGTCGCATCGAGGCAGCCGCCCGAAGCGCGGGCATGGACCTGATGGAACGTGCCGGCCGCGCGGCGGCCGAATTCATCGCCGAACGCCACGAGCCCGCCAGCCATGTGCTGGCGCTGGCCGGGCCCGGCAATAACGGCGGCGACGCCCTGGTCGCGGCCACCCATCTGCTGCGTCAGGGTTATGCGGTGCAGGTCGTGATGCCGGGCGGCCCCGCGCGCCTGCCGGCCGATGCGGCCGGGGCCTATGCGCGCTGGCGCGCCGCCGGCGGCGTCGAGGATCCCGCCCTGCCCAGATCCGCGCCCGGCGTGGTCATCGACGGATTGTTCGGCATCGGCCTGGCGCGGCCCTTGGGCGAGCCCTGGCAAAGCCTGGCCGATGCCGTCAACCGCTGGCAGGTGCCGGTATTGGCGCTGGACGTGCCCAGCGGCCTGTCGGCGCGCACGGGCCAGCCCCTGGGTCGTCCGGTCCAGGCCACCTGGACGCTGTCTTTCATCGGCACGCCCGCGGGGTTGGCC
>NZ_LRUJ01000043.1 GCF_001548475.1 Bordetella hinzii LMG 13501 | reverse complement strand
GCGGCGCGCGCCGCCGCCGCGCCCTGGCTCGCGCGCCTGGCCGGCGCGGCCCCGGCGGATGCGCCCTCGCCCAACCACGCCGCCCTCATCGAAGACCTGCAGGCGCTGATGCAGCAGCACGTCGGCCCCTTCCGGCGGGCGGACGGCCTGCGGCAGGCCCTGCGCGGCATCGAAGCGCTCAAGGCCCGCGCCGGCACGCTGCTGCCGGGCGGCGGCCCGCAGGATCCGGTCCGCCTGGACGCGCTGGACATCGGCAATATGCTGCTGGTGGCCGAAGCCGTCGCGCGCAGCGCGCTGGCCCGCCAGGAAAGCCGCGGCGCCCACCAGCGCGAAGACTATCCGGTCCAGGACGAGGCCTGGACGCTCAACCAAACCATCGCCTGGCGCGACGGCCACTGGACACTTGCCAGCCAGCCCGTGCAAGGCCTCGCGCAACAGACCACGCCATGACCCAGAAAACCCTCCAGCTGCGCATCCAGCGCAGCAGCCCCCCCGGCCGCGTCGATGCCTTCGACGTGCCCCTCGAAGCCGCCGCCTCGCTGCTCGACGGCCTGCGCTGGGTGCGCAGCCACCTCGACCCCACGCTGGGCGTGCGCTATGCCTGCATCAACGCCAACGCCTGCAAAGAGTGCATGATGCGGCTCGACGGCAAGACCGTCTACGCCTGTACCGCCCGCCTGGAAGCCGGCCGCGTCTACGAGGTCGCGCCGCTGCCCAACAAGCCCCTGCTGCGGGACCTGATCACCGACATCTCGCCCGGCAAAGAGCGGCTCTTCCCCGAAGCCGACGGCGACGACGACTAAGCCCGCCACCACCGGAACCCCGGCCATGACCCCCACCTCTCCCGAGAACTCCCCCGCCGCGCTGGAACCGGTGCGCATCCTGTCTTCCGCCCACCTGGCCCACGGCCCGCACGCCGAACTGTCCGAACTGGAGTTCGGCCTCATCATCGCCCACAACGCCTTCAGCCGCTGGGTCACCCGCTGCATGGCCGCCGCCGGCGAGCCGGACCTGGGATTCAACGACATCCTGGTCCTGCACCATGTGCACCACCGCCAGCGCGGCAAGAAACTGGCCGACATCTGTTTCACGCTCAATTTCGAAGACACCCACGTCATCAGCTATGCGCTGAAGAAGCTCTCCACGCTGGGCCTGGTGCAAGGCGAGAAAGCCGGCAAGGAAGTGCTCTACGGCACCACCCCCAAGGGCGCGCAATTGATCGAATCCTTCCGCACCGTGCGCGGGCGCTGCCTGCTGGCGGGCATCGACGGCGACCTGGCCGACGGCGACGCCCATGCCGAGGTGGCGCGCCGCCTGCGCACCGTCTCCGGCCTCTACGACCAGGCGGCCCGGGCCGCGTCCTCGCTTTAATTCCGGCCTGCCTGATACCGGTGGGCGATGCCTTGCGCCCGCGCCCCGGTGTCAGGTTTTTTTTGCATTTTCTTGTCGACATTTTTGTCTTCATTTATATCGACGGGATAGATGCAAATGATAAATCTGTCCTATCTGCCGGCTTCATAGGGTCTACAGTAGCGAACGCACATCGATAGCCCTGGAAGACCATGACGCTTGCCTCCCGCACCCACCAGATCAGTTCGCGCATCGTCGTGGATCGAGTCAGCCAGGTCTTCGCCGCACCGCGCGCCAAGGGGGCAGCCTTCACCGCCTTGCAGGATGTCTCCCTGACCGTGGAGGCCGGCGAGTTCATGGTCATCGTGGGACCCAGCGGGTGCGGCAAATCGACCTTGCTGGACCTTATCGGCGGCCTGGCCCAGCCCAGCGCCGGCCGCGTGCTGCTCGACGGCAAGCCCATCACGCGCCCCGGCCTGGACCGCGGCATCGTATTTCAGCAATACGCGCTCATGCCTTGGCGCACCGCGCGCGGCAATGTCGAGTTCGGCCTGGAGTCGCTGCCCGGGCTGTCCCGCGCCGAGCGGGCGGCGCGCGCCCGCGAATGCCTGGCCCTGGTAGGGCTGTCGGCCTTCGAAAACCACTATCCTCACCAGCTGTCCGGCGGCATGAAGCAGCGCGTCGCCATCGCGCGCAGCCTGGCCTATCAGCCCGGCGTGCTGCTGATGGACGAGCCTTTCGCGGCCTTGGACGCCCAGACGCGCGAACAGCTGCAGGACGAGCTGCTGCGCATCTGGCGCGCCACCGGCAAGACCATCGTCTTCATCACCCATGGCATCGACGAGGCCGTCTATCTCGGCCAGCGCGTGGCCGTGATGGCTTCGCGGCCCGGGCGCATCAAGTGCATCGTCGACATCCAGGCCGGGGGCCGCGGCGCCGACAGCGATGTCCGCGCCAGCGCCGCCTTCGTGCAGGACCGGCACCACATCTGGACGCTGTTGCACGAAGAGATGCGCCGCGCGCGCGACGGCGCGCTGGCCGCGGCCTGAGGCCGCTTGCCCTTCCTTCATTTTTTCACCCCTGCCATGCCCACCCTGACCGTCCGCCCGCGCGCCACCGGCGCCCCTATCCCTTTGCTGGCCCTGTGGGGCCTGCTCAAGCGCCTGTCCGCCATCGCCGTCCTGCTGCTGCTCTGGGAGGCCGCGCCGCGCGCCGGCCTGGTCAGCGCGGCCTTTCTGCCGCCCTTTTCCAAAGTGGCCCTGGCCTGGCTGGACATGCTGCGCGACGGCACCACCGTCGCCAATCTGACGGCCAGTCTCATCCGCTCGGCCACGGGGTTTGGCCTGGCCTTGCTGGTGGGCGTGCCGCTGGGCCTGCTCATCGGCTGGTACAAAAGCGTCGGCGACGTGCTCAACCCCCTGATCGAGGTGTTCCGCAACACCGCCACGCTCGCCTTGCTGCCGGTTTTCATCTTGCTGCTGGGCATCGGCGAGACATCCAAGATCGCCATTGTTTTCTATGCCTGCACCTGGGCCATCCTGCTGAACACCATCAGCGGCGTGCGCAGCGTCGATCCGCTCTTGATCAAGTCCGCCAAGTCCATGGGCCTGGGCCCGCTGCGCCTGTTCCAGAAGGTCGTGTTGCCCGCCTCGGTGCCGACCATCTTCACCGGCATCCGGCTGGCGGGCGCCACTTCCATCCTGGTGCTGGTCGCCGCCGAAATGGTGGGCGCCAATGCGGGCCTGGGCTACTACATCACTTACGCACAGAACAACTTCCAGATCGACCGCATGTACGCCGGCATCCTCTCGGTATCCATGCTGGGGCTGGCCATCAATTACGGCCTGATATCGCTGGAAAGACATTTCTCCGCCTGGAAGCAATAAGCGCATTCGACTCCCATGTCCCATCCTCTCCTGCATCTCAATCTGCTCGTCGCCGGCGCGGGCACGCTGCCGCAAGCCTGGCGCCTGGGCGCGCGCCCCTACGATCCGGTCTCGCTGGACCCGCTGCTGGCCCTGGCGCGCACGGCCGAGCGCGGCAAGTTCGACGCCATCACCCTGCTGGATGACCGCGGCCTGGACGACGGCGTGGCCGACAGCCCGCGGCGCGTGCGCCTCGAACCCCTCACGGTGCTGGGCGCCCTGGCGGCGGCGACCCAGCGCATCGGTCTCATCGCCGAAGTCCCCACCCAGCACAACCAGCCCTACAACACGGCGCGCCGCCTGGCTTCGCTGGACCACACCAGCAACGGCCGTGCCGGCTGGCTGATCGACGATAAAGACGATGCCGCGCTGGCGCCGCGCTTCGACCAGGACGCAGACCCCCAGGCGCTAGCGCGCGGCAAGGAATATGCGCACGTACTGCGCCGGCTCTGGGACAGCTGGGAAGACGAGGCCCGCATCGCCGACAAGGCGGCGGGCAACTATGTGCGCACCGAACGCATCCAGGCCATCAACCACGAAGGCCGCGCCTTCCGCGTGGCCGGTCCCATGGACATCCCGCGCCCGCCGCAGGGCCACCCGCCCATCCTCCGCCAGGGGGATCCGCGCACAGCGGGCGCCGACGACTGCGACATCTTCATCAATCATCCCGCGGACCTGCGGGAGGCGCGCGAACAATACCGGCATCTGCAAGCCCTGCCCAGCCCCGTGCTTGCCTGGCCGGTGGTCAGCCTGGTCTGCTCCCCCAGCGAGCACCGGCGCGCCCGCTTGCTGGCCGCCATCGAGGCCGCGGGACCGAGTCCCTGGCCGCTCATCGCCGGCCATCCGGCCCAGGTCGCCGACACCCTGCTGCACTGGCGCGACAGCGGCGCGGCCGACGGCTTCAGCCTGGCCCTGCCCATCACCGCGGACGGCCTGGACGACATCGTCGACTACCTGGTGCCGGAGCTGCAGCACCGGACGCGCCTGCGACGCGACTATGACGGCGTCACCCTGCGCGCCCACGCCGGGCTGCAACGGCCCGCCCATCCCTCACCGAACTGAATCCACGATGCCTACCCACAAACGCCAACTGATACTCGGCGCGGAATTCCATCAATCCGGCGATCACGAAGGCGGCTGGCGCATGCCGGCGGCCCAGCCCTGGCGCGGCACCGACCTCGCTTACTACCAGGCCCTGAGCAGGGAGGCCGAGCGCGGCAAGATGGACTTCGTGTTTTTCGCTGATTTTCTGGCTTATACGCCGCGCATCCGGCAAAGCGTGCGCTGGGAACTCGAACCGCTCACGCTGCTGGCCGGCATCGCGGCGGCCACCTCGCATATCGGCCTGGTGGCCACGGGCTCCACGCTCTACAACGAGCCCTACAACCTGGCCCGCAGCTTCGCCACGCTGGATCACATCAGCGGCGGCCGGGCGGCCTGGAACATCGTCACCACCGGGGAGCCGGCCACGGCCCAGGACTTCGGGCATGCCAGCGTCGTGCCGCACGGCGAACGTTATGCCCATGCACATGAGTACGTGGACATCATCACTTCGCTCTGGGACAGCTGGCAGGACGACGCCGTGGCGGCCGACCGCGAGCACGGCCGCTACGCCCACCCCGAACGCATTCATCCGCTCTCGCACGACAGCGCGCGCCACCGCCTGCATGGCGCGCTGAACCTGCCGCGCACACCGCAGGGCCGGCCCGTGCTGGTGCAGGCCGGCTCTTCGGAAGACGGCCGCAATTTCGCCGCCCGCCACGCCGAGATGGTCTTCACCGCTCAGCCCACGCTGGACTACGCCCAGGCGTTCCACCAGGATCTGCGCCGGCGCGCGGCGGCCTTCGGGCGCGCGCCGGACACCCTCAAGATCCTGCCGGGCCTGCTGACCGTCATCGGCTCGACCGACGAGGAAGCCGCGCGCCTGCGCGAGCAGCTGGACGACCTGCTGGTGCCCTCGGTCTACGCCACCCTGCTGGCGGGCTACGGCATCGACCTGTCCAAGCACGACCTGGACGATCCCTTGCCCGAGAAGCTGGGTGACATCAGCGACTTCGAAGGCATCAAAAGCCGGCTGGCCATCATCGAGCACCTGGTGCGCCACTGGAACGAAAAACTGACGATACGGCAGCTGGTGCGCCGGCTGGCGGGCAGCCGCGGCCACCTGGCGGTGGTCGGCAACCCGGAGCGCATCGCCGACACCATCTCGACATGGTTCGGACAGGGCGGCGCCGATGGATTCATCATCAAGTCCTCGCATCTGCCGGGCGGCATCCAGGACTTCGTCGATCAGGTGGTGCCGCTGCTGCAGGCGCGTGGCATCTATCGCCGCGACTACAGCGGGCGCACCTTGCGCGATCACCTCGGCCTGGACCGTCCGCGGGCGCCGGCGGCCAGCCGGGCCGCCGCCTGAAACCTCCTTTTCTCCCCTAGACACACAGGCAGGAACATGAAAGCAAGAACACGACTCGCCTCACTCCTTTTTTCGCTGCTGCCCCTGGCCGCCTCGGCGCAGCCCTCCGGCGGACTCGAGGTCGACACCATCCGCTACCAGAGTTTCAGCGGCGGCCAGGTCGTCTTTGCCGAGTTGGCCGACGCGTTGGGCTATCTCGCGCCGCTGAAGCTGAAGCGCCTGGGCATCGTCACCGGCGGGCCGGCCGACATCCAGGCCACGGCCACCGATCAGGTCGACTTCGGCCAGTCCTTCAATGGCGCCATCCTCAATGCCTACGCCGCGGGCGCGCCCATCAAGGCCGTCATCGGCTATCACGGCAGCAACCGCGAGCATTTCTATGGCGGCTGGGTGCTGGCCGACAGCCCCATCAAAAGCGCCGCCGATCTGCCGGGCAAGAAAGTGGGCGTCAACACCCTGGGCGCGGCGGCCCAGGCTTATGTGGATGAGTATCTGCGTCAGGGCAAGCTCAGCGCCGCCGACCAGAAGCGTGTGACGCTGGTCCCCATCCCGCCGCCCAATGCCGAACAGGCCCTGCGCCAGAAACAGTTGGACGTGGCCATCCTCAATGGCGGCTTCCAGCAACTGGCCGAGCAGCGCGGCGGGTTGCGGCTGCTCTTTAGTGACTACGACCTGTTTGGCGAATACACCTTCGCCAGTGTCGTCATGAACACCGGCTTCCTGAAGAAGCACCCCAAGGCCTCGCATCACTTCGTGGCCGCCGTGGCGCGCGCCATCGAATGGTCGCAAACCCAGCCGCGCGAAAAAGTCATCGAAGTCTACAGCGACTACCTGACCCGGATAGGCCGCGCCGACCAGGTGCCGGCGATCAAGCTATGGGATACCCAGGCCGTGCACAACAAGGGCGGTGTCATTTCCAGGGATGAGTTCAGCCGCTGGGCGGACTGGCTGAGCGCGCAAGGTCAGCTCAAGGCCGGCGTGAAGGTCGAAGACGTCTACACGAACGAATTCAATCCCTACGCCAAGTAAGCCGTGCAAAGCCATGGCCGCCGGCTCGCGCCGGCGGCCATGCGCATCCGTGATTTCAGGCCTGGTCCAGGATGCCGAGCACGCGGGTGGCGACCTGGTGGCTGGCGCGGCTGAAGGCTTGCTGCGTCAACCCGGCGGTGTGCGCGCTGAGCAGAAGATTGGGCAAGCCGGCCAGCGGGGATGCGGCCGCCAGCGGCTCATCGGCATAGACATCCAGCAAGACACCCCCCAGCCGGCCCTCGCGCAACAGGGCCGCCAGAGCCGCTTCGTCCACGATATGGCCGCGCGCGGTATTCAGGAGCACGGCGCCCGGTTTCAGGCTGGCCAGGCGCCCGGCGTCCAGCAAGCCGCGCGTGCCGTCGTTCAGCGGGCAGTGCAGGCTGACGATATCGCTGTCCGCCAGCAGCTCGGCCAGGCCGGCCGGCCGCGCGCCGGCCGACGCGAAATCCTCCGCCGCCAGATAGGGGTCATAGGCCTGGACATCCAGATCGAAAGCCAGCGCGCGCCGTGCCAGCTGCCGGCCTATGCGCCCCAGGCCGATGATGCCCAGCTTGCGTCCCGCGATCTCGTAATTGCCATCGGGCGTGCGCGGCCAGGCGCCGGCGGCCACCCGGACCGTGTCCCGCAGGGCGCGTTTATGCAGCCAGAGCAAGGCCGCGAACGTGTGCTCGGCGACCGAGACATCGTTGCTGCCCACCGCCGCCTCGACGGTGACCCCATGCGCGGCGCAGGCAGGCAGATCGATGTTGTCCAGGCCCACCCCCAGGCGGCCCACCACCCGCAAGCCGCCCAGGCCGTCGAGCAGCGAGCGGCCGACCCGCGTGCGGTTGCGCACGATGAGCGCCCGCGCCCGGGCCGCCAGCCGAAGGATGGCCGGCTCATCGCCGTGCAGCTCGGGATCGTAGTGAACACGATAGCGTCCGCCCAACAGCGCGACCGCCGCCTCGTCCATGAACTCGGTGATGACGATGTCGTGCATGGCCGCCCTTAGGAAGACGGTTCGAAACGGCTGATCGCCGTTTCCTGCTGGCCCAGGATCTCGGCCGTGGTCAGCGTGCCCGAAGCGGCATCCACCACGATATCGAACAGGATATCGCCCGCGTCCCGCACGCTCAGCCCGGCGGTCAGGATGCCTGAGATATCGCCATCGACGTTGTCCGCGAAATCGCGCGCCGTATGCGGATTGGCCGTGATCTTGACCGAAGCCATGATGGGATTGCCAACCGGATTGCCCACGCCGGTCGAGAACAAGGCCAGCTGCGCCCCGCCGGCGGCGAATGCCGTGAGCGACTCGACCGCCGGGGCCGGCGTGTCCATGAAACTCAGGCCGGGACGCGTGGGCGGCTGGCCATAGCCCAGGACCTCCACCAACGGCGAGCTGCCCGCCTTGGCGATGGCGCCCAGCGCTTTTTCCTCGATGGTGGTCAGCCCGCCGCGGATATTGTCGGGAGCGGGATTGACCCCCGTGAGATCGACACCGCGCGCGAGCGCCTCGGCCTCCAGGCGGCGCACGGCGGCCAGGAACTGTTCGCCCACCGCGGGGTCCACCGCGCGGCGCGCGAACAGATGTTCGCCGCCCAGGAATTCCAGCGTCTCGGAGATGATGACCTGGGCGCCGGCGGCCACCAGGCGGTCGGCCGCATGGCCTATGGCCGGATTGGACGCCAGGCCCGAGGTCGTGTCCGAGCCGCCGCACTCCAGCCCCACGCGCAGGCGCGACAGCGGCTGGGGGGTGCGGCGCAGGCGCGAGGCCTCGCGCACATAGCGCGCGGCGGCCCGCGCGCCCTCGGCCACCGCCGTCAGCGTGCCGCCCACTTCCTGCACCACCACGCTGGAGACGGGCTTGCCCGCCGCGCGGATGCGCTCGACGATCAGCCGCGTGCCCTTGGGCTCCAGGCCGATGACCACGATGGCAGCCAGATTGGGATTGAGCGCCTGCCCCACCATGGTGTCGTACGTGATTTGCAGGTCTCGTCCGTACTGCCCCCGCACGAACAGCGTGGTGATGGGCACCGTGCCTTTGACCAGCGCCACGATCTGCCGGACGATGGGATTGGAATTGTCCATCAACGACAGCACGCCCACGCTGTTGCGCACGCCCACGCTGCCGTCGGGACGAGCATAGCCCAGAAAGCTCTGCCCGCTCATGCCGCCGCCTCCAAGCGATCACCCCGCGCCCGCTCTGTCCGCAGATTATGGCTGTGCACATGTTCGCCCGGGGCGATGGCCCGGGAGGCGCGGCCGATGACCTGGCCATACTTCAGCACCGGCTGGCCGGCGGCGATATCCCGCAGCGCCACCTTGTGCCCGAAGGCGATCGCCGAGCGGGCGCGCAGCGTCTGCCCGGCATCCAGGATGATGGGATCGCCGTCGGCGACCGGGTCGCCGACGAGGGTTGCGACATTGTCGCTGGGGTCCAGCTGTATTGCCCTGCTCATCGCTATGCTCCATGAGGAAAGGAAAAACCCAGGTCGCGGCCGAGGACGGCGAGCTCGCCGGCCAGGGCGCCCGATAGCGGGATGCCCTGGGTGGCGCTGCGCCGCAGCGCCGACTCGCTGCCCTCGCCCGGCAGACGGGCGGCTGCGCCGTAGGCGGCGCGATAAACATCCAGCCAATGCGCCATGCCGGCGTCGTAGGCCGCGCGGCCCGCGAAACCCGCCGGGTCGATGACAAAGCCATAGGCGCCGGCGCCGGCCGCCGCGCTGGCCTGGCGGTCGGGCCGCGAGCCAGTCAAGGCCCCCGCCAGTACCTGCACCAGCATGGCCCAGGCCAGGCCTTTGTGCCCGGCCGCCGGCAGGACGGCCCCCGCCAGGCCGGCGGCCGGGTCCGTCGTCGGCAGGCCTTGGGCATCGATGGCCCAGCCCGGGGGCAGCGCCTGGCCCTCGCGGCGCGCCGCCAGCAGATGACCCCGCGCCACCCGGCTGGCGGCCATATCCATCAATAGCGGCGGCCCGTCGGCCCGGGGCGCGGCAAATGCAAAGGGGTTGTTGCCGATGGCCGGCCCCCTGGCGCCCTCGCCCGCCATGACGGGCTGTGTGGACTGGCACAAGAAGGCGACCAGCCCGGCCTCGGCCAGGGGCGCCACATGGGTGCGCAAGGCGCCGAGATGACCCACCTCGCTGATCGTGAAGGTCACGATGGCCTGACCGGCAGCGACGGCGTCGGCCGCCAGGGCCAGGCCGCGCATGGCGGCCAGCTGGCCCAGCATGCGGTGGGCGCGCAGGCGCAGCAGCCCGGGCGATTCCCGCTCGGTCTCCAGCGCCGCCCGCGCGTTCAGCGTTCCCTCGCGCAATTGGCCCGCGTACACCGGCAGGCGCGCCACGCCATGTGTGCCGACCCCCATGGCGTCGGCTTGCACCAGGCGTTGCGCGGCCAGGCGGGCATCGGCGCGCGCCAGTCCGCAATGCGCCAGGACACCGCTCGTCCAATCGATCAGCAATGCGGCATCGAGCGTTACGGCGCCTGGATCAGCCGGCATGGACAGCCCTCTTCCCGTGGTTGGAATGACGCGCCCATCGTAAGCAAAGCGCGAGGCCCGGGCCACGACCGATTCCGCATGTCGATATTGGATTTTTTTATGTCGACATTTTTGTCTTTTTTAATGTCATGACCTCATCTCCAGCGGCGACTCTGTTAGAGTTCCGGCTCCCCCGGACCGACATACCGCCATGCCCGCCGCCAAGAAATCCACCCGCGCCGCGCAACCCAAGCGCAAGGAAATCAACATCGATGAATTCCTGCGCGACCAGATCGCCACCCAGCGCATTCCGCCAGGCAGCAAACTGCGGGAAAGCGAGATCGCCGACCAGTTCGGCGTATCGCGCTCGCTGGTGAGAGAGGCGTTCAGCACCCTGGCCCAACGCGGCCTGATCGAACGCATTCCCAACCGCGGCGCCATCGTCAGCCGCCTGGACTATGAGCAGGTGGCCGAAATCTTCGCGGTGCGCGAATCCCTGGAGGCGCTATGCGCGCGCACCGCCGCGCAGCGCTCGCGGCCCGGCGACTGGGACGAATTTGTCGAACTCTTCGACGGCCCCATGGCGCAATACCTAAAGGACGGCGACTACGAGCGCTTCCAGACCGGCTACGAAGGCTTCCGCCGCCGCATCATCGAGGCCGCGGGCAACAAGCTGCTGCAGAACATGCTGGACAGCATCCGCGAGAAGATCATTTTCCTGTCGCGGCGCATCATCATCCTGCCCGGCCGCGGAGAGCAGGCGCTGCGCGAACACCGCGCCCTGCTGGAAGCGCTGCGCCGCGGCGACGCCGACGAGGCCGAGGCCCTGCGCAAGACCACCATGCGCAATGGCTGGCTCTGGTTCGAGCGCTACAAGAGCTTCCTGATGTAGGCGCGCCCGGCAATGCCGGCGCCAAGAAACGGCTAGCGGCCGCGCATACGGTCCAGGATGACGGCGAGGATGATCACCACGCCGATCACCAGGGTCTGGTAGTAGGCCGACACCCCGATCATGTTCATGATGTTCGACAACATGCTGAGGATGACCACGCCGTAGACCACCTGACGTATGCCGCCGGCCCCGCCCGTCAGCGCCACCCCGCCCAGCACCACCGCGGCCAGCGACTCCAGGGTCAGGTTGGGCGCGGCCACGGGCTGGGCCGACCCGACCCAGGCCGTCAGGACCACGCTGCCGATGGCCGCGCACAGGCCGCTGGCGGCATAGACCCCGATGGTCGTCAGGCGCACGTTGATGCCCGACTTGGTCGCCGCCGAGACGCTCGAGCCGATGGCGTAGACATGCCGGCCGAAGACCGTGTGCCGCATCAGCAGGCTGGCCGCGGCCACGCAGGCCAGCCCTATCCACACCGTGACCGGCACGCCCAGCCAGGCGCCATAGCCGATGGCGTCGGCGTAGGCAGGGTTGATGTTGTAGATCGGCACGCCGCTGGACAGGATGAGCGCGATGGCCTGGGCCACCGAAAGTATGCCCAGCGTCACCACCAGCGGGCTGACGCGGAAACAGGCGATGATGGCACCCGAGACCGAGCCCACGGCCAGGCCGGTGGCCAGCATCACGGCCACGCCGGCCGCCGGCCCGTAGGGCTCCATGGCCAGCACGCCCAGCACCCCGGCCAATGACATCACCGCCGCCAGCGACAGGTCCAGGCCGCCGCTGATGATGGCGAAGGCCTGGCCCAGCGCCAGGATCAAGAGCGGCATCATCTGCGTGGCCAGGTTGCGCAGATTGTCCCAGGTGGCGAACTTGGGTTCGACGATGGCCGTGCCCACCGCCATCACGGCGATGAATAGCGGCAGCATCAGGCTGGCGCCCAGCTGCCGGATCCGGGCCGGATCCACGCGGTTTTGCTTGCCGACTTCCATTCTCAGACCTTGCATGCCTTGTATCTCGAAAGAAGATGGGGATTGATCAATGCGGCTGGCCCAGCACGTCGGCGACGATGTCCGCCTGGTCGTCCAGGGTCGGCCGGTCGTAGCGCCGCGCCACCTCGCCTTCATAGAAGGTAATGACGCTGTCGCACAGTTGTATGGTCTCGATGAGATCGCTGGACAGCATCACCACCGCCACTCCGTTTTGCGCCAGTTCACGCACGCGCTCGTGCAGGCTGAGCTTGGCGGCGATATCGATGCCGGCCGTGGGCTCTTCCAGCACCAGCACATGGCGGGCCGCCGCCATGGCCCGCGCCATCAGGACCTTCTGCTGGTTGCCGCCGCTCAGGCCCGTGATGGGCGCGTCCATGTCGCTGTATTTCACGCCGAAGCGCGCCAGCGCGCGCTCGGCCTCCTGGCGCTCGGCCCGTCCGGAGACAAAGCCATAGCGCCCCAGCCTGGGCAGGATGGACAAGCTCAGGTTCTCGCGGATGGACAGCGAGGCGAAGATGCCATTGCTGGCGCGGCCCGCGGGCAGATAGGCCACCCCGCGCGCGGCCGCCTGCGCCGGCTGGCGCGGCGCATAGGGCAGGCCGGCCAGGGTCAGGCGCAATGCCTTGTCCCGCGCCGCGCCGGCCAGGGCCTGGATCAGGCGTTCGGCGCCGCAGCCGACCACGCCGTACAAACCGACGATCTCGCCGCGGCGCACGCGGATAGGCTCGCTGCCGCCGCCGCGCTTGCGCGCGCCCTCGATGCACAGCACGTCGCCGCGCTCCTCCAGCCGGAGGCCGGCTGCCATGGCCTTGGGCAGACGTCCGCCGGTCAAGCGGTCGAGGACCTGCTCGGCCCGCATACCGGGGACCATGGCAAAGGAATCGACCAGGCGGCCATTGCGCATGATGCTGACCCGGTCCGCCAGCGCCAGCACATCATCGACGTGATGCGTGACCAGCACCAACGCTTTGCCCGCGTCGCGCAGGCCGCGCAGCACGGCGAAAAGCCGCGCTTTCTCGGCCGCGCCCAGCATGGCGGTCGGTTCGTCCAGCACGATCAGGTCTGGCGCCTGCAGCAAGGCCTTGGCGATCTCGACCATCTGCTGCGCGCCCACCGGCAAGGACTTGACCGCCCGCTCAACGTCCAGGCGGCAGCCCAGGCGCGCCAGAATCTCCCGCGCCTCCTCGGCCTCGCGCGCATGGCGCAGCCGCCACGCCTGCGGCCGGCCCAGCCGCAGATTGGCCCGCACCGACAGGTCGGGCGCGAGCGACAGCTCCTGGAACACCATGGCCAGCCCGCGCGCCCGAGAGTCCTTGATGCTCTTGAAGATCACTGTCTCGCCGCCGATCCGCAGCTCGCCCTCGTCCGGCGTATACAGGCCGCCGATGATCTTGCCGATGGTCGACTTGCCCGCCCCGTTTTCGCCCAGCAGGCAATGGATCTCGCCGGGATGGAAATCGATCGACACGCCGTCCAGGGCCAGCGTCGCGCCAAAGCGCTTGCTCACGCCTGTCAGGGATAGCAGTGGCCGGGCCGCGGCATGGTTGACGCCTTGCATGGTTTCCCCCTGGGGATGTTGCCGGATGGAAGCGGCCCGCCGTCATGGCGCCGAACTGATGTTCCAGCCCTTGGGTGGCAGGTCGTACTCCTCGAAGGGATAGGTCGGGATGTTCTGCGGCGTGATGACCAGCGGCGGCGTCATGAGGTTGGGATATTTCAGCGAGGCATCCTTGACCATATTGGCCATGGGCTTGCCCTCATGATCGCGGATGGCGTATTGGACGATCAGCCGGCCCATGAGAATGCCCGGCTCCGAAGCCACCGCCAGCAGCCGCCCATCCTGGATCATGGGAATGGCCTCGCGCACGATGGCGCTGGAGACCACCTTGACGCTCTTGCGCTGCTGGCGCACGGCCTGCGCGGCGCCCATGCCCAGGGCGATGACCGGCGTGTAGATGAAGTCCGCGCCGGGATCGCGCAGCAGCAGGTCCGAAGCCTGGGACATGCCATAGGCCAGGTCCAGCGAGCCGCCGAACGCTCCCGGCTTGATCTTCATCCCGGGGCATCTGGCCGCCTCGGCCTTGAAGGCCTCGAAACGCAGCCGGGCCCATTCCGCGCCAGCCGGCCCGGGAATGGGCAGCGTGGTCGAATCGGCCTTGACCGCGCACAACGCCCGGGCCAGCGCCGTGCCGATGGCGCCCTCGTCCTGGCCCACGCCGAAGGCCACATTGGCGCTGTTGACCGGAATGCCCGCGGCCACCACCTTGGTGCCGCCGTCCTTCAGGTTCTTGAACATGGCGTCATAGCCGTCGAAGCTGGCCGCGCCCACGACGATATAGTCGGCGCCGCGCGCCTTCAGGCTTTCCAGCTGGGCGAACTGCTCGCGCACATTGCCATAGGCGCCAGCCACGGCCACCGGCAGCACCTTCACGCCGCTGCGCTTGGCCTCGTCCTGGATGCCGTAGGCGATGCCCTTCCAGAAATCATCCTGCAGATGAACCAGGGTCACGCCCAGCGTGAACGGCTCTTCGGCCTTCAGCGGCTCGACGATGCCCTTGAGCCGGTCGGCCTGGGCCGCCGCCGCGGGAGCGGCCCCCAGGATGGCAAGGCCGGCGGACACCGCGCCCAGGCTTGCCGCGATACGCTTGAATCCAGACAGCTTCATACGACCTCCTCGGAGGGGGTTGCGGAATCATTCGGGCAGGAAATTGCCCCGGCCTTGGCCTTCGTCGTAGACATAAAGCCCGGCCAGGAAGGTCTTGCTGCGCTCGTACCACATGCGGCGGCGCGCCGGCGGCGGCGTGCGGTCCACGGGGCGGCCGCCCTGCAGGATGTAGTCAAAGCGACCGGGCTGCTGCAGCAGGCGGATATCCCGGCAGGGGTCGCCGGGCACCACCAGGATGTCGGCATAACGGCCCCGCTCCAGCTTGCCCACCTTGTTCCGGTAGCGGGGGCTGAGCAGCCGCGAGGCGGCCAGGGTGTTGGCATGGATGGCCTGCAGGGGCGACAGCCCCAGCAGGTCGACGAAGATCTCCATTTCGCGCGCATGCCATTGGCCATAGGGCACCGGGGACCAGCCGCTCTCGCTGCCGGCCAGCAAGGGCACGCCGGCATCGTAGGCGCGGCGCAGGTTCTTGCGCGCGGCCTCGACCTCACGCTCGAAGGCCGCAGAGCCGGAAGCGCCGGCCTGCGCCTGGTTGGCCTCGATCAGGTTGACCAGCAGCGTGAGCGTGGGCGTGATCACGCTGCCCGACTCCAGGCAGGCTTCGATGCCCTCCTCGTCGATATAGGAGGCGTGATAGATATTGTCGAAACCCGCCAACGCCGCGTCGCGCGCCGACACCCGCGAACGGGCGTGGATGCTGCACAGTTTGCCCAGCCGGTGCGTCTCGTCGGCAATGAGGCGCAGCTCCTCCCGCGTGAAGGCCGACACATCGGCGGCGTCCGGGGTGATCAGGTTGTCGTTGGACCCGGACACCTTGATGGCGTCCACGCCGTCCTTGACCTGCAGGCGCACGGCTTCGATGAGATCGTCGCGGGTCTTGACCAGCACGGCCGCCTGGCCGGGCGGAAAAGCCATCTCGCTCGGGAAGGCGTCTTCCAGGCCTTGGTGGTTGGTGATCTGCCGCCCGGACACCGTATAGCGCGGCCCCGGATACATACCGCTGTCGATGGCGTCGCGCACGGCCTGCGCCACGGCATAGGTCGTCGCCGCGTCAAAGGCGCTGGTCACGCCGGCCTGCAGGATCTTCCTGGCGTTGTAGATCGCCTTGATGGCGCGGAATTCCACCGGCGTGTAGAGCGCGTTCTCTTCCTCGGCCCGCGATTCGCCGAAGGAAATATGGGTGTGCGCGTCCACCAGCCCGGGCAGGATGCTGCGTCCGGGCAGCTCCACGATCTCGTAGTCGGCCGTGTCGATATCGGCCGGCAGCGCGGCCGCCTCGCCGACCCAGGAAATCAAGGCGCCATCGGTCAGCACCGCGCCCCGCTCGATGGGCGCGTCCAGGCTGCCGTCGATGACCTTGCCTTTGAGCAAATATCCTTTCTTGGCCATGCGGCCTCCCCTTGCTTATGTCAGATGGCGGGAAAAGAAGTCGGTGGCCAGGGCCATGAAGGTCGGCGCGCGCTCCACCGCCACCGAATGCGAACAGGCATCGAGCAGCATCACGTCGGCATGCGGCAGACGGGCGCCGATCTCCAGCGAACCGGCGGCCGGAAACCCCCGGTCATTGCGGCCATGCAGCAGCAGCACGGGTTGCGTCACGCGCGCCAGCAGCGCGTCGGCCAGCACCGCCGCCTCGATGTACTGCTGCTTGTCGCCGCCGAACATGGCGTCGAAATAATCGGCATAGCCCTCGGCATAGATGACGGCCTCGCGCTGCTGGTAATAGGCCTCCCCGATCCCGCGGGTGTCGTGCACCAGGCCGGCGATGGCGCGTACCAGCGCCTGCCGGTCGCGCGGACAGGTCCAGGTGCGCGCGGTTTCTTCGCGCAGCGTGAAAGGCGCGCCCATGGCGCCGGTGGTAAGCACGGCGGCCACCTTGGGCTGGCCGGCGGCCAGCGACAGCGCCAGGGAGGCCGACAGCGAATGGGCCACGACGCCCACCCGTGCGCCCGGCAAGCGCGCCAGCATGGCCCGCGCCTGGCGCAGCCAAAGCGCATAATCGAAAAACGGCGGCGCCGGCTTGCGCTGGCTGCCGCCAAAGCCGATGAGATCCATGGCATAGACCTCGTACTGCTCGGACAGCGGGCCCAGCACGGCCTTCCAATTGCCCAGGCTGGAGGCGCCCGGGCCCGAGCCATGCAGCAGCAACAGCGGCAGTCCCTGCCCGGCGCGCAGGTACTGGACCTTCATGCCCTCGAACGCGAACGATTCGGTCTTCACATCCCTCTCCCGGCTGGCGCCCTCTCAGGCCACGTGGACGACGGCTTCCACCTCGAGCAGAAAATCCTCCTTGACCAGGCGGTCCACCACCAGGAGCGTGTTGGGCGGAAAATCCGGACCCTTGAAGATCGAGGGAAACAGCTCGGCGCGCAGCTTCATGAACTGCTCGATATCCTGCGAACGCACCAGATAGGTGGTGAACTTCACCACATGGTTGAAATCGCCCTTCACCCCGCGCAGCACCGCGCCCAGGTTGCGGAAAATCTGCTCGAACTGCGCCTTGAAATCATTCTTGCCGACCACGCCGCCATCGGCGCCCACGGACAACTGGCCCGCCACGAACAGCAGCTTGCCGTCGGCCGTGCCGATGTGGGAATACAGGCCTTGGGCGGGGCAACCTTCTTGCGGATTGATGTATTGCACCTGGCTGGACATGAAAGCTCCTCTGTGTGGGTCATGCGGCTCAAGGGCGGACGCGCTCTCGATGGCTCCGCCAGAAAATTGTATAAAATTTGAAATTCAATGGAGCGAAGTCTAAGCGCCAATCCAAAAGTATGAATTGGTGCTAACCCTGAACCGGGCGCGGCACTACGGATAAATACCTATGATTTCGGGCGGATTTACTTTAGAATAGCCGCCGGGACCACGATTTTTTGGATTGTATAAAGCAGATTTATTTTTTATCCAATCTGCCAACAAACGGAGACTGCCTCTCAGGCCATGGCTATCGATCCCCTATCCGCAGAAACCCCCAACCCGACCTTGCCCGGCATGGTCTACCAGAAGGTGCGCGACGCTATCCTCAATGGGATCTTCCGCCCCGGCCAGATGCTGCGCCAGGACGAGGTCGCCAACCGGCTGGGCGTCAGCCGCAGTCCCTTGCGCGAAGCGCTGCCCCGGCTGGAGGCCGACGGCATCGTGGTGCTGCACCCGCGCCGCGGCTATGCCGTCGCCTCGCTGGATCCCGAACAGATCACCGAAGTCTTCGATCTCCGATGCCTGCTGGAAACCGAGCTCGCGCGCCGGGCCATCGGCCGGCGCAGCGAAGCCGACATCGCCGCCGTCTATGCCATCGCTTCCGAAATGGGCGCCCTGGCCGAGCAGCGCGACGATGACAGTCTGGCGCGCTGGTTCGATCTCAATACCCGCTTTCACAAGGCCATGCTGAACCCGGCCGGTTGCCCGCACCACCTGCGGGCCCTGGAGCATTCCCGTACCCTGATCGAGTCATATATCCGCACCGAGACCCGGCTCACGGGCGACCTGCGCCAAGCCCAGCAGGAGCACATCCAGCTGGCCCAGGCCTTTGTCATGGGCGACAGCGAAACATTCGTCCGCCTGACCCGCGAGCACTCCGAGCACACGCGCACGCGCCTGCTCACCCGGTTGCCGCCCGGCGATCCCCTCACGGACAGCGCGCCGCCCGCCTGAGCATCGCCGCGCGGCGGGATCAGGCGCGGAAGACGTCTTCCAGGTCCACGTCTTCGTCGGCCGGCTCCAGCTTGCAGCTTTGCTCGATGTGGTCCAGGTGCTGCAGGGTCAGCGTCTCGGCGCGCTTGGTGTCGCCGGCTTCGATCGCGTCGATGATGAGCGCATGCTCGTCGTGGCGGCAGCTGGTGGCCGTGGGCAGGTTGTACAGGAAAATCACCAGGCAGCTGAGCGTGGACAGCTCGCGCATGGTGCGCGCCAGCTCCAGGTTGCCGGCCAGTTCGCTCAGCACGATATGGAATTCGCCGGCCAGGCGGATGATGGCCCGCTTGTCGTTGCGCTCCCGCGCGGCCTGCTCCAGGATGGCGTGCTCGCGCAGCCGCTGCAGTTTCTCGGGGGTGAGGTTGGCCACCAGGCGGCGCACCACGGCCGGCTCGATGATGCGGCGCGCCTCGAACACGTCGATGGCCTTCTCGATGGTGGGCTTGGCCACGTACGCGCCGCGCTGCGGGATCAATTCGACGATCTGTTCATGCGCCAGGCGCGCCAGCACTTCGCGGATGCGCGGGCGGCTGACCGCGAAGATCTCCGCCAGGCGCTCCTCGACCAGCTTGGTGCCCGGCTTGAGCCGGTTGTCGAGGATGGCGGAGTAGACCCGCTCATAGACCTCGTTGACAGTGCTTTCGCGTTTTTCTGGTGCCATGGGCTTTTTGATCTGCGGCATGTATGTCGTCGGGTGCATTGTCGCTGGGCGCACGATACCTCATCGCCGCCGTCCAGCCATGGCGACATGATGCCTGAAAAATGTAGACATTTTTTATTCGAAATGTTTTATGCAGGGTTAACGATAATGTATTCATCGTTGTTGTCAGTCCTAGAATGCCCGCAAGGCTCAGTTTCCCGCCACGAGGAAAAAGCCCAGCAGCGCAGAAAGGGTCCAGATGACAACAAGGGGTTTCGATCTGGTCTTGCGTAACGCCGTACTGGCAAGCGCAAGCGACACGTATTCCGCCGATCTCGCCATACGGGACGGCCGCATCGCCCAGATCGGCCACGATCTGCCCGATGGCCAGCGCAATATCGATGTCGGGGGCCGTGTGGTCACGCCCGGCGGCATCGACGCCCATTGCCACCTGGACCAGCCCATGGCGCCACCGGTGCGCCTGGCCGATGATTTCCTGACCGGCACGCGCTCGGCGGCCTGCGGCGGCACCACCACGGTGATCCCCTTCGCGGCGCAACGCAAGGGCGGCACGCTGGACGAGGCCATCGCCGACTACCACCGACGGGCCGAGGGCCGGGCCTGCGTGGACTACGGTTTTCATCTCATCCTGACCGACCCCACGCCGGCCGTGCTCGATGAAGAGCTGCCGCGCCTGATCGCGGCGGGCTATACCTCCTTCAAGCTCTACATGACCTACGAGAGCCTCAGGCTCTCCGACCGGCAGATCCTGGACGTGCTGGACGTGGCGCGCCGCCATGGCGGCATGCCCATGATCCATGCCGAGAACGCCGATTGCATCAGCTGGCTGACCGAGCGCCTGGAGGCCGCGGGCCGCGTCGCGCCCCGCTTTCACGCGGTGTCGCGCCCCGGCCTGGTCGAGCGCGAGGGCGCGCACCGCGCCATCGCGCTGGCCGAGCTGGTCGATGTCCCCATCCTGCTGGTGCATATCTCGGGCGGAGACGCCGTGCAGCAGATACGCGCGGCGCGCGCGCTGGGCCTGAACATCAATGCCGAGACTTGCCCGCAATACCTGCTGCTTAGCGCCGAGGACCTCGGCATCGACGACAGTTATCACGGCGCGCGCTGCGTCTGCAGCCCGCCGCCGCGCGACAGCGCCGCCCAGCAGCAGGTCTGGCAGGGATTGGCCGATGGGCTGTTCCAGGTGTTCTCCTCCGATCATTCGCCTTTCCGCCTGGAGGGCGAGGACGGCAAACATCCCGGCGGGCGCGAAGTGCCCTTCCGGCACATCCCCAACGGCATCCCGGGCATCGAGACCCGCATGCCGCTGCTGTACTCCGAGGGGGTGCTGGGAGGCCGCATCAGCTTGAACCGCTTCGTCGAACTGACCGCCACCGGGCCGGCCCGCGCCTACGGCCTGTATCCGCGCAAAGGCACGCTGGCCATCGGCGCCGACGCCGACCTGGTGGTCTGGGACGAGCGCGACTTCGTGCTGGACAACGCCCAGTTGCACCATGCGGTGGACTACACCCCCTATGCCGGCCGGCGCCTGCGCGCCTGGCCGGGCCTGACGCTGTTGCGCGGCCAGGTCGTCTGGGACGGCCAGTCCTTCACCGGCAAGCCCGGCGACGGCCGCTTCCTGGCACGCGGCCTGCCCTCCCTGTTTCCCATCGGCGCTCGCGCGCCCGGCCGCCGCTCCTGGCTGCAAGCGGCTCTTGAATCCTGAACCCGGAGATTCCGACGTGACCACCACCCTGATCCAGAACGCCGACACCGTCGTTGCCTGGGACGACTCCCGCCAGCGCCATGTCTATATGCGCAACACCGATCTCGCCTTCCGCGACGGCCAGATCACGCACATCGGCGCCGGTTTCGCCGCCGGCCCGGACTGCGAGGTCGTCGATGGCCGCGGCATGATGCTCATGCCCGGGCTGGTCGACATCCACAGCCACCTGGTGCACGAGCCCATCAACAAGGGCTACACCGACGAAACCGGCTCGGCCGGGCTGTATAACTCCAATCTCTACGAGTACATGCCCACCATGGAGGGCGACGCCGAGGCCGCGCCGCACCAGCTCACGCTGGCCTGCGCCGAGCTGCTGATGTCGGGCGTGACCACCGTGGTCGACATGTCCGTCATCCACGAAGAATGGATAACCATCCTGGCCAAGAGCGGCCTGCGCGCCTATCTGGCGCCCATGTTCCGCTCCGCCCGCTGGTACACGCGCAACGGCCATGTGGTCGAATACGACTGGAACGAGAAAGGCGGCTATGACGGGCTGGAGCGCGCGCTCAAGCTCATCGACCGCGCCCAGGCCCATGAATCCGGCCGCCTGCAGGGCATGCTCTGTCCGGCCCAGATCGACACCTGCAGCGCCGACCTGCTGCGCGACAGCCGCGCCGAGGCCAAGCGGCGCGGCATCGGCTGGCAGACCCACGCGGCCCAGTCCCTGCCCGAGTTCCACGAGATCACGCGCCGCCATGGCCTGACCCCGGTGCAATGGCTGCACAGCCTGGGCGTGCTCGATCCGGCCAGCATCGTGGGCCACGGCATTTTCGTCGACGACCATCCCAATACCCACTGGAGCACCGCCACCGATCTGCCCATCCTGGCCGAGACGGGCGCCAGCGTGGCCCACTGCCCCACGGTGTTCATGCGGCGCGGCATGGCGCTGCGCGATTTCGGCCGCTATCGCCGCGCCGGCATCAATCTGGGCATAGGCACCGACACCTATCCGCACAACATGATCGAGGAAATGCGCCATGTGGGCTATCTGGCCCGCCTGATGGCCCAGACGCCGCGCGCCACCACGACCGGGGAAGTCTTCCACGCGGCCACCGTGGGCGGCGCCCAGGCCCTGGGCCGCAAGGACATCGGACGCCTGGCCGTGGGCGCGCGCGCCGACCTGGTGCTGGTCGACATGACCCACCACCTCATGCGCCCCTCGCGCGACCCGGTGCGCAGCCTGGTCTATGCCGCCGCCGACCGCGCCGTGCATACCGTCTACATCGATGGCCGCCGCGTCGTGCACAAGGGTGAGGTCGCCTCGCTGGACTACCGCCATGCGGCCGCCGAGGTCGATGCCGCCCAGCGCCGCGCCGAGGCCCTGGTGCCCGAGCGCGACCTGGTGGCGCATCGCAGCGCCCTGGAGATGTCACCGCTGTCTTTTGATCAGGTCTGACCGGCCCGCCGCCCGCGCGGCGCCACGCAACAAAGGCCGGCGACGCCGGCCGACAAGGGGAACCACCATGCAATCGCAGAACTTCATGAAATCCTGGCTGCTGCGCGCCGGCCTGGCCGCCACCCTGGCCGCCGCGGCCAGCACGCCGGCCCTGGCCGACAAGCTCACCGTCGTCATGGCCAGCAAGCTGTCCGTGCTCGACCCGGTGCTCACCGCCTCGCACCAGACGCGCAATCACGGCTACATGATCTACGACACCCTGCTGGCCACCGACGCCGACAACAAGGTGCGTCCGCAGATGGCCGACAAATGGGAGATCTCGCCCGATGGCAAGACCTATACCTTCACGCTGCGCGACGGCCTGAAGTGGCATGACGGCACGCCGGTCAAGGCCGAGGACTGCGTGGCCTCGATCAAGCGCTGGGCCCAGCAGGACAAGATGGGCCGGCAGCTGATGCCCCTGGTCGAGGCCATGAACGTAGTCGACGACAAGACCTTCGCCATCGTGCTCAAGACGCCGGCCGACGTGCTGGCCGCGCTGGCCAAGCCCAGCGGCCTGCCCAGTTTCATGATGCCCAAGCGCGTGGCCGACACGCCCGCCTCCCAGGCCATCAGCGACTACACCGGTTCGGGCCCCTTCAAGTTCGTGCAGGCCGAGTTCCAGCCGGGCGTCAAGACGGTCTATGCCAAGAACACCGACTATGTGCCGCGCAACGAGCCGCCCAGCGCCACGGCCGGCGGCAAGGTGGTCAAGGTCGACCGCGTCGAATGGCTCACCCTGCCCGACCCCATGACGGCCGTCAACGCGCTGCTCGAAGGCGAGGTCGACTACCTGGAGACCGTGCCCTTCGACCTGACCCCCATGGTCAAGAGCGCGCCCGATGTGGAGCTGCGCATCCTGGACAAGATGGGCTACCAACCCATGTACCGCTTCAACCAGACGCAAAAGCCGTTTGACAACAAGCTGCTGCGCCAGGCCGCGATGTATGCCGTGGGCCAGGCCGACATCCTCAAGGCCCAGGTCGGCGACCCCGCCTACTACAAGACCTGCGGCGCGGTCTTCGGTTGCGGCCTGCCCTATGCCAGCGACATCCGCGCCGACATGATCGTGCCTTCCAACATCGAGAAGGCCCGCGCCCTCCTGAAGGAAGCCAAGTACGACAACTCGCCGGTGGTCATCCTGCATGCCACCGACATCGCCATGGCCTCGGCCATCCCGGTGGTGATGGCCCAGCAGCTGCGCCAGGCCGGCTTCAATGTCCAGCTGCAGGCCATGGACTTCATGACCATGCTGTCGCGCCGCGCCAACCGCGACGTGCCGGCCAAGGGCGGCTGGAGCATCTTCGTGACCACCTGGCATATGAGCGAGATCATGGATCCGCTGCGCAACTACGGGGTGTCGGCCAATGGCGAGAAGTCCTGGTTCGGCTGGCCCGACGTGCCGGAGGTCGAGGCCCTGCGCGAGAAATTCCTGGTGGCGCGCGACGACAAGGAACGCAAGGAGATCGCCGACAAGCTGCAAGATGTGATGCTCGATGAAGGCGTGGCCATCCCCCTGGGGCAGATCAATACCGCCGCGGCTTACCGCAAGAGCCTGAGCGGCGTGATCGAGTCACCCGCCCCGGTGTTCTGGAATATCGCCAAGTCCGGGAAGTAAAGGCATGCTGGCTTACCTGCTCAAACGTGTGCTGGCCACCGTCCCGGTGGTGCTGACGGTGGCCGTGCTGGTCTTTGGCCTGCTGCGGCTGACCCCGGGCGACCCCGCCATCATTCTGGCCGGCGACTCGGCCACCGAAACGCAGCTGCAGCAACTGCGCCAGCACATGGGCCTGGACCGCTCCATCACGGCGCAGTTCGGCCTGTGGGCGGGCCAGGTGATGCGGGGCGACCTGGGCGTGTCGCTGCACTCGGGCACGCCCGTCACCGGGATGATCGCCGGGCGCATCGGGCCTTCGCTGGCCCTGGCCCTGTGCACCATCGTGTTCTCGACCCTGGTGGCGGTGCCGCTGGGCGCCTACGCCGCCTGGCGGCGCGGCAGCCGCGTGGACCGCGCCATCATGGCCTTCTCGGTGATGGGCTTCTCGGTGCCTATCTTCGTGACCGGCTATGCCCTCATCCTGCTGTTCGCCATGAAGCTGGGCTGGCTGCCCGTGCAGGGCTACAAACCCCTGTCGGCCGGCGTGTTCGAGTTTGCGCGCCATCTGGCGCTGCCGACGCTGGCCTTGAGCACCGGCTTCATCGCGCTCATCGCCCGCATCGCGCGCAGCAGCATCCTGGAAGTCATGAACGAGGACTACATCCGCACCGCGCGGGCCAAGGGCATCACCGAAGGCACGGTGCTCATCGCCCATGCCCTGCGCAACGCGGCCGTGCCCATCATCACCATCATCGGCATCAGCATCGCCTTGCTGATCAGCGGCGTCGTCGTCACCGAGTCCGTCTTCAACCTGCCTGGCCTGGGCCGGCTGGTGGTCGAATCCGTCCTGGCGCGCGACTATCCCCTGATCCAGGGCCTGATCCTGCTGTTTTCCCTGCTGTACATCGGCATCAACCTGGCGATCGACGTGCTGTATTCCGTCTTCGATCCCCGCATCCGTTACTGAGGCGTCCATGTCCTTCACCGCACAACCGGCGGCCGTCGCGCCGCCGGCGGCCAAGGCGGCATCGCCGCTGCGCCGCGCCCTGTCCAGCGGCCCCGTCATGTTCGCCGCGGGCTTTCTCGCCTTCATCGTGCTTGTCGCGCTGGCGGCCAACCTGCTGGGCCTGGCCGATCCGCTGGCCATCAACCCCATGGAACGCCTCAAGAGCGCCTCGGCCGCGCACTGGTTCGGCACCGACGCCTATGGCCGCGACGTGCTGTCGCGCGTCATCCACGGCGCGCGCGTCTCGCTGCTCATCGGCGCCGGCACGGCCCTGGCGGCCCTGGTGCCTGGCCTGGTGCTGGGACTGGTCGCCGGCTACTTCCGCTATGCCGACATGGTCATCATGCGCATCATGGACGGCATCATGTCGGTGCCCGGCATCCTGCTTGCCATCGCCCTGGTGGCCGTGACCGGCGCCAACATCCTGACCGTGCTCATCGCCATCGCCGTGCCCGAGTTCCCGCGTGTGGTGCGGCTGGTGCGCGGCCTGGTGCTGGGCCTGCGCGGCGAACCCTATGTCGAGGCGGCCGTCTCCCTGGGCACGCCCACCCCGCGCCTCATGCTGCGCCACCTCCTGCCCAATACCGTGGCCCCTCTCATCGTGCAGGGCACCTTCATCTTCGCCTCGGCCATCCTCGCCGAAGCGGTGATGAGCTTCCTGGGCGTGGGCATGCCGCCGGAAATCCCCTCCTGGGGCAATGTGATCGCCGAAGGCCGCATGTACTTCCGCCTCAAGCCGGAGCTCATCCTGGTGCCCGGCGTTTTCCTGGCGCTGACCGTGCTCAGCGTGAACCTGCTGGGCGACGCCATGCGCGACGCCCTCGATCCCAAGATGGCCCGCCGTGTCTGATACCGCTTCCCTCCCCGTTCTCAGCATCCGCAACCTGCGCGTCGAACTCACCGGCGGCGCGCAGCAGGTGGTGCAGGATGTCAGCCTGGACATCCACGCCGGACAGACCCTGTGCGTGGTCGGCGAATCCGGCTCCGGCAAATCCGTCACCTCTTTTGCCGTCATGGGTCTGCTGGCTCCCGATGCGCTGCGGCCCTGCGGCGGCCGCATCCTGCTCGAGGGCGAAGACCTGCTCGCCGCCACGCCCGAGCGCCTGCGCGAGCTGCGCGCCACCCGCATGTCCATGGTCTTCCAGGAACCCATGACCGCCCTCAACCCGGTGCGCACCGTGGGCTGGCAGATCGACGAGGTGCTGCGCACCCACAGCGACCTGCCGGCCGCCGAACGCAAACGCCGCATCCTGGCCATGCTCGAATCGGTCCATCTGCCCGACGTGGCGCGGGTCTATGACGCCTACCCGCATCAGCTGTCGGGCGGACAGCGCCAGCGCATCGTGATCTGCATGGCCCTCATCCTCAATCCCCGCCTGCTGATCGCCGACGAGCCGACCACCGCCCTGGACGTCACCACCCAGAAGCAGATCCTGGCCCTCATCCGCGAGCTGCAGCAGGCGCACCAGACCGCCGTGCTTTTCATCACCCACGATTTCGGCGTGGTGGCCGAAATCGCCGACCACATCGCCGTCATGAACCGCGGCCGCATCGTCGAAACGGGAGACCGGCAGCAGATCCTGGCCCAGCCCCGCGAAGCCTATACCCGCATGCTGGTGTCCTCGGTGCCCAGCCTGGCGCCGGCCGACCGCGCGCCGGTCCAGGGCGCGGCCGTGCTGGAAGTCGCCCGCCTGGGCAAGACCTATGCCGAGCGTTCGCTCTTCAAGCGCGCGCGCCAGGTCCACGCGGCCGACGATGTCAGCTTCACGCTGCGCAAGAAAGAAATCGTCGGCATCGTGGGCGAGTCCGGCTCGGGCAAGTCGACCGTTGCCCGCTGCATCGCGCGGCTGATCGACCCGAGCAGCGGCTCGGTCAAGCTCGACGGCAAGGACATCGCCACGGCTTCGCGCCGCGCCCTGCGGCCGCTGCGCCAGAAGGTGCAGGTCGTCTTCCAGGATCCCTACCGCTCGCTCAACGCCCGCATCCGGGTGGGCGAATCCATCATCGAGGGCATGCTCAACTACGGCGCCCGGCGCCCCGAGGCCCGCCGGCGCGCCGCGCGGCTGCTGGAAGTGGTGGGCCTGCCGGCCGAGGCCATGGACCGCTATCCGCACCAGTTCTCGGGCGGCCAGCGCCAGCGCATCTGCATTGCCCGCGCCCTGGCCCTGGAGCCCGATGTGCTGATCGCCGACGAAGCGGTCTCGGCGCTGGATGTCTCGGTGCAGGCCCAGGTCCTGCGGCTGATCGAAGAGGTGCGCCAGCAGACCGACACGGCCGTGCTTTTCATCACCCACGACCTGCGCGTGGCGGCCCAGATCTGCGACAGCATCGTGGTGATGCGGCAGGGCCGCATCGTCGAGGCCGGCCAGGCGCGCGAGGTGCTGACCCGGCCGCGCGAGGCCTACACCCGGCAGTTGATCGACGCCGCGCCGGGCAGGCACTGGGATTTCCAGCACTTCCGGCCGCTGCGGGCCGCCGCCTAGGGCGCGACCAGCACCTTGCCGGCGAAACGGCCGCTCTCCACGCGCTCGTGCGCCGCGACGATGTCGGCCAGCGGATAGATCTCCACGGCGTGATGCCGCAGCTCGGGCAGCCGCGCCTGCAGCTCGGCGATCGCCGCCTGCCGCGCCTGGGGCGTGAGCGTATAGACCAGGAAGAAATGCAGGGAGATCGCCCGCGGCAGCCAGGAGGCGAAGTGGATGGGAATGTCGCCGCGGTCGTTCGACCCATAGCAGACAAAGCGCGCATGGTCGGCCAGCGCGCCCTCGCGCACCAGCCGGGCGCTGCGCGAAAAATCCAGGTCGATCAGGGCGTGCGCGCCGCGCCCGCCCGTCCACGCCCGCACGCGCTCGGCCACGGGCTCGCGCTTATAGTCGATCAGGCGCTGCAGGCCCAGCGCGCGCAGGGATTGCGCCTTGTCCTCGGCGCCCACCGTTCCGATGACCTCCGCGCCCGCCAGGCGCGCCAGCTGGGCGGCGTAAAAGCCGACATTGGACGCCGCGCCGGTCACCAGCACCGGCTCGCCCGGCGACAGCGCCGCCAGCCGCAAGGCATGGACCGCGGTCAAGGCCGGGATGCCCAGGGCGGCGCCGGCCTGCAGGCTCACGCCCTCGGGCAGCGGCACGGCCTGCCCGGCGGGCAGGCAGACATATTGCGCCGCCGTGCCGTCGCGGCGGCCGTACTGGGCGTTCCAGAGCCAGACGCGCTGGCCCAGGCGCGCCGGATCCACGCCCTGGCCCACCGCATCGATCTCCCCCGCCCCGTCGCTGTGTGGGACGACGTAGCCCTGCTCGACCGGCCGGCTGCCGGCACGCGACTTGACATCCGAAGGATTGACGCCGGAATACGCCACCTTCACGCGCACCTCGCCCGGCCCCGGGACCGGGTCGGGCAGCGTGGCCAGCTCCAGCACCTCGCGGGCGGCGCCATTGGATCGATAACGGGCGGCAAGCATGTCAGATCTTCCTTGTGCGGACGAAGCGGTTCCTCAGTGTACCCAGCCCGGTCAGCGAGACCTCCACCACGTCGCCGTCCTGCAGGTCGGGCGAATGGCCGTCGGTGCCCATCCAGATCATGTCGCCGGGATAGAGCGTCAGGTAGCGGCTCATGGTGCTGATGAACTCCTCCACGCCGAACAGCATGTCGGCGGTGTCAAAGGCCGTGGTCGTCTTGCCGTTGACCGACACGGTGGTGCGCATGGCGGCGATGTCGGCCTGGGTGCTGATCCACGGCCCCATGGGCTTGAAGGTGTCGCTGTTCTTGGCGCGCCAGAAGGTGCGGTCGGCCGCCTGCCAGTTGCGCTCGCTCACGTCGTTGCCGATGGTGTAGCCGAAGATGCAGTCCGCGGCCTCGCCGACCTCGATGTCGCGCGTCTTCTTGCCGATCACCACCACCAGCTCGCCTTCGTAGTGCACGCGCATGGCGTCGGCCGGCATGATGACCTCGCCCTCGTGCGGCAGCAGCGCATTGTTGGCGCGGTAGCCCACATCCGGCTTGTTGGGAATCTTCATGCCTTCGGCGCTGATGTGCTTGGTGTAGTTCAGGCCCACGCAGTAGAAGGTGGGCGGCACCACCGGCACCTCGAGGCTCACATCGGCCAGCGCCAGGCGCTGCGGCCGCTTTTCATAGCCGCCGAAGGGGTCTCCCGCCACCGGGACGATGCGGTCATTGTCATCCAGCATGCCGTAGGCGGTCTTGCCCTGCAGCGTATAGCGTATCCATCTCATGCCCTGTCTCCTCAAGCCTGGAAGCTGATGTCGTCGCTGTGCAGCCCCATGATGCGCCACTGGCCGTCCTGCCAGGCGAAGTCCGCATACGTGCTGCGCACGGATTCGATGCCGGCAAGCGGCGCGGGCCCGGCCAGCTCCCGGCCCGGCTCATGGCGCACCACCAGCATATAGGCCGCCAGCCGGCAGCGCCGGTCGTCGCCGTCCTGCGCCATCACATTGGTCAGCAAATGATGGATGCGCATGGTGGGCGAGCGCTGCGCCAGCGCCTGGCGCACGGCGGCCCGCCCCTGCAGGCGCTGGCCCTGGCGCAGCCAGACGACCTCCTCGCCGAGCGTGGCCAGCAGGCCGTCGTAGTCGCGCATGTCCAGGCAACGGTACATGCGCAGCCATTGGTTGGTGCAAAGGGTAATGGTGTCAGCCTGCATGGGAATGAACGGGGTTGGAGCCGGCGATGAGCCGGCGGTCGATGTCGGAAATCCGCGGCGTGCCGCAAAGCTGCATGCTGCGGATGAGTTCTTCGTTCAGGATGTCCAGTGCGCGGTCGGCGCCGGCCTGGCCGCCGGCCAGCACGCCATACAGCGTGGCGCGCCCCGTGAGTACGCCGCCCGCGCCCAGCGCCAGGGCCTTATGGATGTCGCTGCCGCGCCGCACGCCGCCATCGAGCCAGACCGGCACGCGGCCGGCGGCCCGCGCCAGGACGCCGCCCAGCGCGTCCAGCGTGGCCACGCCGCCGTCGAGCTGCCGCCCGCCATGGTTGGACACCACCAAGGCGTCGGCGCCCGCCTCCAGGATGCCTTCCACGTCCTCGGGATGGACCACTCCCTTGACGATGAGCTTGCCCGGCCAGCGTTCGCGCAAGCGCGCCAGCGCCCGCAGGTCGAACGCCGGGTCATAATTGCGCCCCGCCAGCGACTGCCGGCCATCGGCGCGCAAGGCCTTCAGGCCGGCCAGGCTGGGCATGACGGGCGGACGGCGCAACAGCATGTCCAGCGACCAGGCGGGCTTGCGCAAGAACTGGCCGATGTTGCGGGCATTGAGTTTCATGGGAAAGCCCAGCCCATTGCGCAGATCGCGCTCGCGCTTGCCGCCCACGGGCAGGTCCACCGTGATCATCAAGGCCTCATAACCGGCCACGCGGGCGCGCTCGACCAGGGCGTGCAGCCTGTCCTTGTCCTGCAGGATATAGGCCTGGAACCACAGCCGGCCCGGCGCCTGATCGGCGATTTCCTCGATGCTGGCCGTGGCGGAGGTCGACAAGGCATAGGGGATACCATGGCGCGCTGCGGCGCGGGCCAGCGCGACATCGCCGCCGCGCCAGCCAAAGCCCACCGCGCCCGTGGGCGCGATGGCCATGGGCGCGGCCAGCGGCCGGCCAAACAGCTGGGTGGACGGGTCCGGCCGCGACACGTCGCGCAGGACGCGCGGCAAGAGCCGCACGCGGCGGAAAGCCTCGCGGTTGTCCGCCAAGGTGATCTCATCCTCGGCGCCGCCATCGTAGAAGTCGAAGACCCCGCGCGGCAGGCGCGCCCGGGCGGCCTGCCGCAAGCCTTCGATGGAGTGGCAGGCGTGAAGCTGGCTTCTCATGACCGCGCCCTACTCGCCCTTGACGCCGCCTTGCTGGATCACATCGGCCCAGCGCAGCTTGTCCTTGATGAGGAAATCGCGAAACTGCTCGGGCGTATCGCCAATGACATAGGCGCCCAGCTTGCTCAGTTGGTCGCGCACTTCGGGCTTGGACAGCGCGGCCACGGCCGCCTTGTTCAGAGTGTCGACGATGGGCCGGGGCGTGCCCGCCGGCGCCAGCAGGCCCACCCAGGGCGCGCCGTCCTCGAAGCCCTTGTAGCCCAGGCTGTCGAAGGTCGGCACGCCGGGAAAGTCCGCCAAGCCCGACGGCGCGCCCACCGCCAGCACCCGCAGCTTGCCGCTGTTGACATAGTCGGCGATGCCGATGCTGGGATAGAACATGAAGGCGATGCGCCCGGCGATCATCTCCTGCAGCGCCGGGCCATTGCCCTTGAAAGGGATGTGCTGCATCTTCAGGCCGGCCTTGGCGGCCAGCATCTCGGCGGCCAGGTGAGCCGAGCCCCCCACGCCCGACGAGCCGAAGGTCAGCTTGCCCGGATTGGCGCGCGCATCGGCCACCAGATCGGCCAGGCTTTTATAGGGGGAATCGGCATGGGTGACCAGCACCATGGGCAGGTTGGCGAAGTTGCTCACCGGCGCGAAAGCCTTGTCGGCCTCGTAGCGATAGCGGTCCGGATAGAGCAAGGGATTGACGGTCAGGGTCAGCGATGTCGCCAGCACCTTGTAGCCATCGGGCGCGGCGTTCATCACATCCTGCGCGGCGATGTGGGCGCTGGCGCCGGCCTTGTTCTCGACCACGATGGTCTGTCCCAGCTGGTCGCCCATATGCTTGGCCACGATCCGGGCGATGACATCCGTCGGGCCGCCGGCCGAATAGCCCACCACCATGCGGATGGGCCGGTCAGGGTACTCCCCGGCCCAGCAAGCCTGGCCCAGCAGCAGGCAGGCGCCCAGGGACAGCGCCAGTTTCTTCATGAGTTGCATCGCAAAGTCTCCTCTTGTGATTGTGTTGTCGGCCGCCGGCTTGGACGCCGCGGTCAGTACAGCTCGGGGAAATAACGGTCCGCCATGACCTGGCAGCGGCGGATGTAGCGCGGCTCGTCGGGGCGGTAATCGGCCACGGCGTTGTGGATGGTCCCCATGTTGTCCCACATCAGCACGTCGCCCTCGGCCCAGCGATGCTGGTAGCGGTACTTGTCCTGCAACTGGTGCTCGAACAGAAAGGCCAGCACTTCCTCGCTGCGCGCCTCGGGCAGCTCATTGATGCGCACCGAATACCCGGGATTGGCGTAGAGCACCTTGCGACCGGTGATGGGGTGCCGCAAGAACACGGGATGCGACACCGGCGGCTTGCGGCGGCGCTGCTCCTCGGTAAGCGGCGCGCGCCGGCTGCCGGGCTGGCTGCGCATCTTCTCCCAGAACTTGTTGAAATCGTGCGTGATGGTCATGCCGTCAAGCTCGTCCTTGAGCGCCTGCGGGAGGTCTTCATAGGCCGCGTGCATATTGCAGAACTCGGTATTGCCCAGGGGCTGGCCATCGCGCATCGGGATCCTGATGCCATAGAGCACATTGCTAAAGGCGATGGTCCGGCTATACGACATATCGGTATGCCAATCCTGGCCGGCGTCATTCAGGCCCAGCGGCTTGCCGTTCTCCACCATATTGGAGAGGATCATCACGTCCGGGAACTCGTTGTCCTGGCTGGTGTTGGCCACATTGATCTCCAGCTGCCCGAAGCGCTGCGCGAAGGCGCGCTGCTGGGCGGTGGTCCACGTTTGGCGCGGGAAAGACAGGACGCCATACCGGCCCAGCGCCTGCTCGATGGCGCGGAAGCTGGCCTCATCCAGGGGCTGGGACAGGTCGATGTCGTGGATGGTCGCGCCCAGCGCGGCGTTCTTGGGTTCGATTCTCATACTGTGCTCCGGGAAAGCGCCGGCCCGTAGGCCTGCTCAAGTAAATGCAGCACGGTGTCCGCATCGGGCACCGCGCGCGGATTCAAGGCCACGCCGCGCTCGTGCATGCACAGGCGGGCGATCTCAGGCAGATCGGCGGCGGCCAGGCCCAGCGCCCGCAGCGACGCCGGCAGCCCGTGCGTCGCGCGCAAGCCGGCCACCCAGTCCGCCGCGGACATCCCTTCCTCGGCGCCGCTGGCGCGCCCGATAGCCTGGGCCGCCGCGGCCAGCGCCTGCGGCGCGGCCGGCGCATTGAAACGCAGCACATGGGGCAGCATCACGCAATTGACCGCGCCATGGGCCACGCCGTGGCGCGCCCCTATCACATGGCAGATGGCGTGGTGCAGACAGGTGCGCGCCATAGACAGCACCATGCCCGACAAATGCGCCGCGGCCAGGATCTGGCGCCGCGCTGCCGCCGGCTCGGCCCGCGGCGCCAGCGCCACGGCGAACAAGCCCAGCGAATGCAAGGCCAGGGCGTCCGACACCGGCGAACGCTGGCGCGAATACAGCCCCTCCAGATCATGGGCAATGCCGTTGACGGCCGTGGCCAACAGACGCTCCCGCGGCAGGCCCGCGGCCAAGTCGGGATCGATCAGCACCTCGGTCGCCGCCACGTCGCGGCACCAGAACAAACGCTTGCGTCCCTCGTCGGCCAGGCCGATGGACGGCGTGACCTCGGCCGCCGCCGCCGTCGTCGGCAGGCTGACGATAGGCAGCAAGGCGCGGCGCGGCGGCGCGGGCCGGCCGGCGGCATAGGCCGCCAGGCGCGCGCCCTCGGGCAGCATCAAGGCCAGCGCCTTGGCGCTATCGGCCACGCTGCCCCCGCCCGCCGCCACGATCACATCCGGCCGATGGGCGCGCAGACCGGCCAGCGCCGCTTCCAGATAAGCCACGCTGCCATGCTCGGGCACGCCGTCGAGCACCACGGCCGCCAGCCCCTCGAGCTGGGCGCGCAAGGCCTGCCCGGCCGGCGACGCGGCCAGGCGGCGCTGCATCAACAGCACCGGACGGCGGCCGCCCAGCTCGGCCAGCGTCGCGGCCAACTGCCCGGCGCACCCCTGCGCAAAGCGCACCCGGGTGCCATAGAGGTGGTAATCAAAATCGGGGGTGCCCAGCACGTCCGCATCCAGTGTTTCGAATTGGAGTTATTCTAGGAATGCAGCTCTATGAGGAATAGCGGGCTCAAGACAAATCAGTTTTTCCAGAAAAGAAACACAGGTTGCGGCGCAATGAACACGATCGAGTGCATGGAGGTCTTCGTCGAAGTGGCCAAAGGCCTGAGCTTTTCCAAGGCCGCCGAACGCCTGGGCACCAGCCGCTCGGCCATCACCAAAAAAATCGCCTGGCTGGAAGCCGAGTTCGAAACCCAGCTTCTCAACCGCAACACCAAGCGCGTCAGCCTCACCGAAAGCGGCGCGGTGCTGCTGCAGAATGCCGATCTCCTTGCCCACGCCGTCAAGAACCTCAAGGACCTGGTGCGCAGCCCCGTGCAGCGCCCCAGCGGACGCATCCGCATCGGCTCCCCGCCCTCCTTCGGCGCCGTGCATCTCGCGCCGGCCGTGCAGGCCTTTCTGCGGACCTACCCCGAAGTCCAGGTCTCGCTGCTCATCGACGACGGACGCGGCGACCTCATCGCCGAAAACATGGACCTGTCGCTGCGCATCGCCCCGCGGCTGCGCAACAGCAACCAGATCGCCTACAAGATCGCCATGGTCCCCCAGCTGCTGGTCGCCACGCGCCAATACCTCGACGCCCATGGCCGCCCGCGGCGCCCCAAAGACCTGGAACAGCACAACTGCCTGATCCACCAGCTCAAGGCGGCCACCGGCCATTGGCAGTTCACGGGCGCCGACGGCGAACTGCACAGCGTGCACGTGCGCGGCGATTTCAACGCCAACCTGGGCGAAGCCATCCTGCGCCTGGCCAAGGGGCACCACGGGATCTCCATGCACCCCAGCTACATGGTCGATGAAGACATCCGCAACGGCAGCCTGGAAGTGCTGCTGCCGGACTATCGCTGCGAGGCGCTGGACATCTACGCCATCGTCCAGAGCAAACGCTACCAGCCCTTCAAGGTGCGGCTTTTCGTCGACCACCTGCGCGGCTGGTTCCAGGCGCAGGATTGGAGCCGCGAGGCGGCGCGTCCTTCCCCAGACGCGGCAGCAAGGTCTCCAGGAAACGCCGCGTCGACACCGATGGGCGGGTCTGGTTGCGCTGGATGATGGAGATTTCGTGCACCGTGTCCGGCACGCCCCGGATGGAGAGGCTGTGCATGCCCCATTGTTCGGCGATGGCCGAGGCATAGCCTGGCAGCACCAGCACGCCCGCCCCGCAGCGCACCAGGCCCAGCGCGGCCGTCAGCGAACCGACCTCGATGGCGCTGTCGAGCCGCACGCCCTGCTCGGCCAGGATGCCGTCCAGGCTGCGGCGCACGCTGTAGAAATTCCGCAGCAGGATGTGGTTCCAAGCCGCCAGGTCCTTGAGCCTGACGCTGGCGCGGGCGGCCAAGGGGTGCGCGGCGTCGACCACCACGCGCATGCTGTCGCGCAGCACCACCTCCGTGCGCACGCCCGAGAGGCGGGCGTCGACGGCCGCCAGCCCGAAATCCACGGTGCCGGCGCGCACGCTCTCGACGGTCTGGTCGGTGGACAGTTCGTGCAGCTCGAAATGGATGCCGGGATGGGCCGCCCGGTAGTCCGCGATCACGCGCGCCAGCAGGCCGTAGATCATGAGCGGCGAGGCCGCGATGCTCACCTTGCCGCGGTCCAGCGCCAGCAGTTCCTCGACGCTGCGCTTGGCCGTCTGCATGGTGGCGACCACTTCCAGCGCATAGGCGTGGAACTCGCGCGCCGCGTCGTTGGGCGCGACGCGGCGCGTGCTGCGGTCAAAGAGCACCAGGCCTAGCTGGCTTTCGAGCTCGGCCACCATCTTGCTGGCGGCCGACTGCGTGACGTGCATGCGGGCGGCCGCGGCCGTGAAACTGCCGGTCTCGTACAAGGCCAGAAAGACGCGCAACTGGCGGATATTCATGCCGTTATGGACTGGGTGAAGTCTAAGAATTCCATTGTCTCATCAATCGTCCGAAACCTATCATGCCTCGCATTCTTCCCACGAGGCTTTTATGCAGACTCCCCAATGCCATATCGAGCGCCGCGACGGCGGCGTGGTGGCCATCACCTTCGACAATGGCCGCCTCAACCTGCTGACCTCGCAGGCCGCGGCGGTCTACACCAGCACCTTGCGCGAACTGGCGCGCGACCCGGAAATCCGCCTGCTCATCGTGCAGGGCGGCGCCCAGGCTTTCCTGGGCGGCGCCGACATCAAGTTCCTGAAAGATGCCGGCAAGGCCGACATCGATGCCTACATCCGCGGCGTGCATGCCCTGTGCGAGCAGCTGCGCGACCTGCCCTTCCCCACCATGTCCCTGGTGTCGGGCTATTGCCTGGGCGCCGGGATGGAGGTCGCGGCGGTCTGTGACATCAAGCTGGCCACGGCCGACGCCAGCTTCGGCATGCCCGAAGTGCGCCTGGGCGTGCCCTCGGTCATCCATGGCGCGATGCTGCCCGGGATGATCGGCTGGACGCGCACGCGCGACCTGCTGCTCAGCGGCCGCATGATTCCGGCGCGGCTGGCCTGCGACTGGGGGCTGATCACCGACGTGGCCGCCGAGGGCGGGCTGCCGGCGCTCGCCGCGCATTGGCAGGAAATGCTGCTCGAAGGCGGCCCGCTGGCCATGCGCATCCAGAAAAAACTGATCCGCGACTGGGAGCGCCTGCCCCTGGCCGAGGCCATCGCCATCGGCGTGGATGCGCTGGTGTCGGCCTACGACAGCGACGAACCCAAGCGCTACATGGAAGCCTTCTTGCTCAAACGCAAGCAGCAGCGCGCCTGACCCGACAACGAGGAGACAACACCATGAACAAGACTTTGAGCCGCATAGCGGCCTGGCTGGCCGGCGCCGGCCTGGCGATGTCCGCGGCCGCCGCGCCGGCGGCGGACACCCTCAATGCGCCGATCACGCTGGTCGTGCCCTTCGCGGCCGGCGGCATGACCGATGTGCTGGCGCGGCAACTGGCCAAGACCCTGCAGGCCGATCTCAAGCAGTCCGTCATCGTGGACAACCGCAGCGGCGCCGGCGGCGTGATCGGCGCCGAGAAGGTGGCGCGCTCGCCGGCCGACGGCCATACCCTGCTGGTCACGACGACCGCCCACGTGGTCAACCCGGCCATCACCAAGACCCTGCCCTACGACACCGAGAAAGACTTCGCGCCGGTGGCGCTGCTGGCCCGAACGCCCAATGTGCTGGTGGTCAATCCCAAGCTGCCCGTCAACAATCTGCAGGAGCTGCTGGCCTATGCCAAGAAGACCGGCAGCGTGAGCTACGGCTCCTCCGGCGTGGGCGGCACCACCCATCTGTCGGGCGAACTGCTGGCCGCGCGCACCGGCGCGCCGCTGCTGCACGTGCCCTACAAGGGCACGGCGCTGGCCCTCAACGACCTGCTGGGCGGCCAGATCCAGGCGTCTTTCGTGGACGCGCTGACAGCCATCAAATATGTGCAAAGCGGCAAGCTGCGCGCCATCGCCGTGTCCACCCGCGAGCGCAATCCCATGCTGCCCGATGTGCCCACCATCGCCGAACAGGGCGTGCCTGGCTACGAAACCGAAATCTGGATCGGCTTTTATGCGCCGGCAGGCA